>NZ_JAOAOP010000009.1 GCF_030398335.1 Aquibium sp. A9E412 | reverse complement strand
CGGCCGATGCCGCCGCGCTGCGGCCGTCAGCGCACGACGAACACCGACGTGTCGGTGTGCGAGGCGAGCCAGCCGGCGCGCGAGGCGAAGATGTGGTCGGCGAAGGTCGGCACGTGCGAGGCCATCACCACCAGATCGGCGCCCTCGGCATGCACCGCCTTGTCGAGCGCCTCGTCGACGTCGCGCGCCGGGTCGTGGCTCTCGACCGTCCGCGCGGTCATCGTCACGCCGTGGCGGGCGCCGCAGTCCTTGGCGAAGGCCTCGAGGCGCTCGCCGAACTCCTTCGGATTGTGCGCCACAGCGCTCGGCGCGGCCGCCGTGACGCCGACGCAGCACAGCTCCGCGCCGTAGTGCTTGGCCAGATCCGCCGCCGTCGCCAGCGCCTTGTCGAGCTTGTCCGCGTGGGCCAGGTCGACCGGGACGATGATCTTCTTGTACATGCTTCCCTCCTCTGCGTTCGGCGCCGCCGGCACCGGCGGTTCGTCGGCTCGCCGCGCCGCGCGGGCGGGCGAACGATTCGCCCGACCCTGCACCGAAGGCGTGCCGATCGCTTTGCGCTGCCTCAAGGATAGGCGGGCGCGCGCCGCGCGGTTGGCTTGATTGCGACCGGGGAGGCGGGGCCGATGGCGCAGGCCGGCGCGCGGCGTCGGCCGGTCAGGCGGCGTCGCCGAACGCGCCGGCGCCCTGGTCGGCCCGCCGGGCGAGCTGGCGGAAGCCGGCGAACAGCTCGCGGCCGAAGCCGGCATGGTGCGCCGACAGGTCGGCGACGGCCGGCGTGCGGGCGGCCCATTCGGCCGGCTCGACCAGCGCCTCGAGCCGGCCGGCGACCGCGTCCACCCGCACCGTGTCGCCGTCGCGCAGCAACGCCAGCGCGCCGCCGTCGAGCGCCTCCGGCGTGACGTGGATGGCCGCCGGCACCTTGCCCGAGGCGCCCGACATGCGCCCGTCGGTGACCAGCGCCACCTTGTGGCCGCGGTCCTGCAGCACGCCGAGCGGCGGCGTCAGCCGGTGCAGCTCGGGCATGCCGTTGGCCCGCGGTCCCTGGAAACGCACCACCGCGACGACGTCGCGGTCGAGCCGCCCCTCCTTGAAGGCGGCCTGCAGCTCGGCCTGGTCGTGGAAGATCGCCGCCGGCGCCTCCACCACCCGGTGCTCCGGCTTGACCGCCGAGACCTTGATGATGGCGTGGCCGAGATTGCCGTCGAGCACGCGGATGCCGCCGCTCGGCTGAAACGCCTTGCCGGCCGGCGCCAGCACCTTCTCGTCGCCGCTCTTCTCCGGCGCCGGCCGGCGCTCCACCGTGCCGTCCGGCCCCAGCACCGCCTCGACGGCGTAGGCCTCGAGACCCTCGCCCCACACGGTGCGCACGTCGGCGTGCAAATAGCCCTCCGCGCACAGTTCGCGGATCAGGAAGCCGAGTCCGCCGGCGGCGTGGAAGTGGTTCACGTCGGCCAGCCCGTTGGGATAGACGCGCGCCATCAGCGGCACCGCGGCGGAGATGTCGGCGATGTCCTGCCAGGTGATGGCGATGCCGGCGCTCGCCGCCATGGCGATCAGGTGCAGCGTGTGGTTGGTCGAGCCGCCGGTGGCGTTGAGCCCGACGATGCCGTTGACCACCGAGCGCTCGTCGATCATCCGGCCGACCGGCGTGTAGGCGTTGCCGAGCGCGGTGATCGCCAGCGCGCGGCGCGCCGCCTCGCGCGTCAGCGCGTCGCGCAGCGGCGTGTTCGGGTTGACGAAGGAGGAGCCCGGCGTGTGCAGGCCCATCATCTCCATCAGCATCTGGTTGGAGTTCGCCGTGCCGTAGAAGGTGCAGGTGCCGGGGCCGTGATAGGACTTCGATTCGGCCTCCAGCAGCGCGTCGCGGCCGACCTTGCCCTCGGCGTAGAGCTGGCGGATGCGCGCCTTCTCGTCGTTCGGCAGGCCCGAGGTCATCGGCCCGGCCGGGATGAAGACGGCCGGCAGGTGGCCGAAGCTGAGCGCCGCGATCACCAGCCCCGGCACGATCTTGTCGCACACGCCGAGGAAGACGGCGGCATCGAACATGTTGTGCGACAGGCCGATCGCCGCCGACATGGCGATCACGTCGCGCGAGAACAGCGACAGCTCCATGCCCGGCTGGCCCTGGGTGACGCCGTCGCACATGGCCGGCACGCCGCCGGCCACCTGCGCCACGCCGCCCGCCTCGTGCGCGGCCTTTTTGATGAGCTGCGGGAACGGCTCGAACGGCTGATGCGCCGACAGCATGTCGTTGTAGGCCGTCACGATGCCGAGATTGGGCACCCGGTCGCCCGACAGCGCCGCCTTGTCGGCCGCCTGGCAGGCGGCGAAGCCGTGCGCCAGGTTGCCGCACGACAGCGCCGCGCGGTGCACCGTCTCGCCCGCCGCCGCGTCGATGCGCGCCAGATAGGCCTCGCGCGCGGCCTTCGAGCGCAGGCGGATGCGTTCGGTGACGGCTTCGATCTCGCGTCTTGCGGTCATGCTCGGCTGTCCTTTCGCGGTGCCCAGTGAATATGGACCTCGCCGGTGGCCATTTCGAGGACGCGGCGCACCGGCAGGAAGGGCGGCGCCGCACGCGCCAGCGTCGCCTTCAGCGCCTCCTTCTTGTCCGCCCCCTCGATGTGCAGCGCCTTGAAGCGCGCGCCGGCGATCAGCCGCGGCGCGAGCGTCAGCCGCGGCTCGCCGGCGCCGGGGGCGGCGACCGGCCACACGGCCGCGCCGTCGCGCTCGGCGAACATCGCCTCGAGCCCCTCGGCGCCGGGAAACAGCGAGGCGGTGTGGCCGTCCGTGCCCATGCCCAGCAGCATGACGTCGGCCGGCCAGGCGAGCCCGGTCAGCCGGCGGTCGGCCGCGGCGGCCGCCGCCGCCGGCTCGGCGCCGTCGTCGCACAGCGGCACGAAGCCGGCGCGCGCGGCGCGGTTCTGCAGCAGGTGCTGGGCGACCAGCCGCGCGTTCGAGCGCTCCGAATCCGGCGCCACGCAGCGCTCGTCGGCGAGCGTCACCGTCACCTTCTCCCAGGCGAGCGGCTTGCGCGACAGCGCCTGGAACAGGCGCACCGGCGTCGTGCCGCCCGACACCACGAGCAGCGCGGCGCCGCGCGCGGCGACCGCCGCGTCGAGCGTGCGGGCGACGGCGCCGGCCAGCGCCTCGGCCAGCGCGGCGGGCGTGGCGTGCTCGTGCCAGGCGAGGGCGGCGGCCATCGGCTAGACGCTCTCGTGCCAGGTGCGCCCGTCGCGCTCGATCAGCGCGATCGAGGCCGACGGGCCCCAGGTGCCGGCGGTGTAGCCCTGCACGGTCTGGCCGTTGTCCTCCCAGGCGGCGAGGATGGGGTCGATCCAGCGCCAGGCCGCCTCGACCTCGTCGCGGCGCATGAACAGCGTCTGGTTGCCGCGCACCACGTCCATCACCAGCCGCTCGTAGGCGTCGGGATTGCGCACGTTGAAGGAGTCGGCGAAGCTCATGTCGAGCGGCATGTGCCGCAGCCGCATGCCGCCGGGCCCCGGGTCCTTGATCATGATCCACTGCTTGACGCCCTCGTCGGGCTGCAGCCGGATGACGAGCTGGTTGGCATAGACCGGCCCGGCCGCCTCGCCGAAGATCGAGTGCGGGATCGGCTTGAACTGGATGACGATCTCCGACACGCGGCTCGCCAGCCGCTTGCCGGTGCGCAGGTAGAACGGCACGCCGGCCCAGCGCCAGTTGGCGATCTCCGCCTTCAGCGCGACGAAGGTCTCGGTGTCGCTGGCGCCGTTCTCGAGCTCCTGGGCGTAGCCCTTGACGGCGCCGCCGGCCGAGGCGCCGGCGCGGTACTGGCCGCGCACGGTCAGCCGCGCGGCGTTGCCGCCGTCGATCGGCGTCAGCGCGCGCAGCACCTTCAGCTTCTCGTCGCGCAGCTCGTCGGCGTCGAGCGACGACGGCGCCTCCATCGCCACCAGGCACAGAAGCTGCAGGATGTGGTTCTGCACCATGTCGCGCAGCGCGCCGGCGGTGTCGTAGTAGTCGGCGCGGCCCTCGAGCCCGACCGCCTCGGCGACCGTGATCTGCACGTGGTCGACATGGGCGGAGTTCCACAGCGGCTCGAACAGCGCATTGGCGAAGCGCAGCGCCATCAGGTTCTGCACCGTCTCCTTGCCGAGGTAGTGGTCGATGCGGAAGATGCGGTGCTCGTCGAACACCCGGCCGATGGCATCGTTCAGCGCGCAGGCCGATTCCAGGCTGCGGCCGATCGGCTTTTCCACCACGATGCGCGAGGTCGGCGCGACCAGCCGGTGCGCCGCGAGCCGCTCGGCGATGGCGCCGTAGAGGCCGGGCGCCACCGCCAGATAGAAGGCGCGCACGGCCGCGCTGTCGCCGATCGCCGCGGCCAGCGCGTCGAAGCCGGTGCCGGCGCTGGCGTCGACCGGCACGTAGCCGAGCCGCGCCACGAAGCGCTCCACCTGGTCGGCCTCCACCTGGTCGGCCGGCACGTGATCGGCGATCGCCTGGCGCGCGAAGGCGCGGTAGGCCTCGTCGTCGAGCCGCGAGCGCGAGGCGCCGAAGATGCGGGTCGGCTCGGAGAACTGGCCGGCGCGCTGGCGCTGGTAGAGCGCCGGGATCAGCTTGCGCTCGGCCAGGTCGCCGGTGGCGCCGAACACCACCAGGTCGAACGGGTCGACGGGAATCGTCTTGGCGGTCATGCGAACTCCGGGCCGCGGATGGGCATTGCGGGCGGCTATAATCTAATCGATTTAGAATGGCCAGTGCCGCGTTTTGCCCTGTCGGCGCTTGACACTGAACGCGGCGCTGCGCTTCTCGTAGCCACGCGGGCAAGGATAGGAGCCTTGCCGGCGGGGGCAAGACGGAGACGATAGCCGAATGGGAACGCCGCTTTCGCGCACCGTGGCCGAGGGCCGCGCCTTCATGCAGGTGATCGACGGCCAGGCGGTCGACGCCCTGTCGGGCCGCCGCATCGACGTCGTGTCGCCGTCGGATGGCGCGGTGTTCGCCTCGATTCCGGCCTCCGGCGACGCCGACGTCGACCGCGCGGTGCGCGCCGCGCGCACGGCCTTCGACGAGGGCCCGTGGAGCCGCATGCCGGCGGTCGAGCGCGGCCGCTGCCTGACCCGGCTGTTCCGGCTCGTCGAGGACAACGCCGACGAGCTCGCCGCGCTGGAATCGCGCGACACCGGCAAGCCGGCCCGCCAGGGCCGCGCCGACGTGACGGCGACGATGCGCTACTACGAGTTCTACGGCGGCGCGGCCGACAAGGTGCACGGCGACACGATCCCCTTCCTCGACGGCTACACCGCGCTCACCCTGCGCGAGCCGCACGGCGTGGTCGCCGGCATCATCCCGTGGAACTATCCGCTGCAGATCCTGGCCCGCGTCGCCGGCGCCGCGCTCGCCATGGGCAACACGCTGGTGGTCAAGCCGGCCGAGGACGCCTCGCTGACGGCGATCCGCATCGCCGAGCTGGCGCTCGAGGCGGGCTTTCCGGCCGGCGTCTTCAACGTGGTCACCGGCTTCGGCGCCGAGGCCGGGGCGGCGCTGTCGCGCCATCCGCTTGTCGACTACGTCACCTTCACCGGCTCGCCGGTCACCGGCACGGCGATCCAGCAGGCCGCCGCCGTCAACAACCGCGGCGTCACCATGGAGCTCGGCGGCAAGTCGCCGCAGATCGTCTTCGCCGACGCCGATCTCGAGGCCGCGCTGCCGGTGCTCGTCAACGCCATCATCCAGAACGGCGGCCAGACCTGCTCGGCCGGCAGCCGCATCCTGGTCGAGCGGCCGGTCTACGAGGCGGTCGCCGCCGGCCTCGCCGGGCGCTTCGCCGCCCTCGTCGCCGGGCCGCACGACGCCGACCTCGACCTCGGGCCGATGATCAACGCGCGCCAGGCCGAGCGCGTCGCCGGCTATGTCGCGGCGGCCGAGGAGGCGGGAGTCGCCGTTCTGGCGCGCGGCAGCGTCGACGCGGCGGCGCCGGCCGCCGGCTTCTACCAGGCGCCGGTGCTGTTCGGCAGCGTCGATCCCGCCGCGGCGGTCGCCCAGGAGGAGGTGTTCGGCCCGGTCCTGTCGCTGATGGCCTTCGACGACGAGGCCGACGCGGTGCGGCTTGCCAACGCCACCGAGTTCGGCCTGGTCGCCGGCGTGTGGACGCGCGACGGCGGCCGCCAGCACCGCGTCGCCAAGCGGGTGCGCGCCGGCCAGGTGTTCGTCAACGGCTACGGCGCGGGCGGCGGCATCGAACTGCCCTTCGGCGGCTTCAAGAAGTCCGGCCACGGCCGCGAGAAGGGCTTCGAGGCGCTGTTCGACATGTCGGCCACCAAGACGGTCGTCTTCAACCATGGCTAAGGCGTTTCCGGGCGACGTGGACGCCGGCTCGCCATCCGGCAACGCGCCAGGAGAACGCGTTGGAGCCGGCCTGCATTTCCTCGAACGCATCCACCGTCGCTGCGACGGGCGCAACCGGCCCGCGCGGGCGCAGATCGGCAAGGAGGCCGGATGAACCGTCTCAAGGACAAGGTGGCCGTCGTCACGGGCGCGGCCTCGGGCTTCGGCGAGGGCATGGCCCGGCGCTTCGCCGAGGAGGGCGCGCGCGTCGTCGTCGCCGACCTGAACGGCAAGGGGGCCGAGCGCGTGGCGCGCGACATCGGCGCGGCGGCGATCGCGGTGAAGGCCGACGTCACCCAGAAGGACGAGATCGAGGCGATGGTGGCGGCCGCGCTCGACGCGCACGGCCGTCTCGACATCATGGTCAACAATGCCGGCTTCACCCATGCTAACGGCGACATGCTCGAGGTCGACGAGCCGACCTTCGACCTGATCGCAGCCGTCAACATGAAGGCGATCTATCACACCGCGCTCGCCGTGGTGCCGGTGATGGAGCGCCAGGGCGGCGGCTCGATCATCACCACCGCCTCGACGGCCGGGCTGCGGCCGCGCCCCGGGCTGACCTGGTACAACGCCTCGAAGGGCTGGGCGATCACCGCCACCAAGTCGATGGCCGTCGAGCTGGCGCCCAAGAAGATCCGCGTCAACTGCCTGTGCCCGGTCGCCGGCGAGACCGGCATGCTCGGCCTGTTCCTCGGCGAGGACACGCCGGAGCGGCGCGCCCAGTTCCGTGCCTCGGTGCCGCTCGGCCGCCTGTCGACGCCGCTCGACATCGCCAATGCGGCGCTCTGGCTCGCCTCCGACGAGGCGGAGTTCATCACCGGCGTCGCCCTCGAGGTCGACGGCGGGCGCTGCATCTGACGCGCCGCCCGCCCGTGTTCCCGCCGCCCCGCCATCCCGCGCTTTCGCGCCGCACGCCGGACCCTGCCGCATGACCTACGAGCAGATCTTCCTGTTTTCCCTGCTCGGCGTCCTGTTCGCCTTCCTCGTGTGGGGGCGCATCCGCTACGACCTCGTCGCCTTCGCCGCGCTGATCGTCGCCGTGGCGGCCGGCGTGGTGCCGACCGAGGAGGCCTTCGCCGGCTTCGGCCACGAGGCGGTCATCATCATCGCGCTGGTGCTCGTCGTCTCGCGCGCGCTCACCAATGCCGGCGCCGTCGAGCTGGTCGCCGGGGTGGTGCTGTCGAGCGGCCGCTCGCTCTACGCCCATGTCGGCATCATGTCGGTGGTCGGCGCGGTGCTGTCGGCCGTCATCAACAACGTCGCCGCGCTGGTCATGCTGATGACGCTCGACATGGAGGCCGCGCAGAAGGCCAAGCGCTCGGTGTCGCGCTCGCTGATGCCGCTGTCCTTCGCCACCATCCTGGGCGGCATGATCACGCTGATCGGCACGCCGCCCAACATCGTCGTCGCGCAGTTCCGCGACCGCGCGCTCGGCGAATCCTTCTCGATGTTCGACTTCTCGCCGGTCGGCCTGGTCTGCGCGATCGTCGGCATCGCCTTCGTGACGACGATCGGCTGGCGCTTCATCCCCGAGCGCGGCCAGCAGGCCGCCCTCGACGCCGGCGGCGAGACGTCCGACTATGTCGCCGAGGCGGTCGCCAAGGAGGGATCGAAGTCGATCGGCAAGCCGCTGTCGGAGCTGTTTCCGCTCGGCGACGAGCACGACGTGGCGGTGGTCGGCCTGGTGCGGCGCGGCAAGCGGCTGCCCGGCTTCGCCGCCAGCGAGGAGATCCGCAAGAACGACCACATCGTGCTGGAAGGCGCGCCCAAGGCGATCGAGGCCTTTCTCGGCGCCGCCGACCTGAAGCCGCCGGGCGCCGACAAGCGCGCCAACCTGACCAGCGAATCGCTGACCCTGGTCGAGGCGATCGTGCCGGACAATGCGCGCATCGTCGGGCGCACGGCGCTCGGCCTGCGGCTGCTCTACCGCCGCGGCGTCACGCTGCTCGGCGTGTCGCGCCAGGGCCGCCGCTTCCGCGAGCGCGTGCGCCAGCTCGCCATCCGGCCGGGCGACGTGCTGCTGCTGCTCGGGCCGCAAAGCCGCGTCGCCGACGCCGCCGAATGGCTCGGCGTCTTCCCGCTGGCCGAGCGCAGCCACGCGGTGCTGCAGCGCGGCAAGGCGGCCTTCGCCATCGGCGTGTTCGCCGTCGCCGTGGCGCTGGCGGTGATTGGCCTGCTGCCGCTCGCCATCGCGCTGGCGGCCGCCGTCATCGTCTATGCGCTGTTCAACATCGTCGGCCCGCGCGAGGTCTACGAATCGGTCGAGTGGCCGGTCATCGTGCTGCTCGGCTCGCTGATCCCGCTCGGCCTGGCGCTCGAGGAATCGGGCGGCACGCAGCTCATCGCCGACGCCATCGTGGCGCAGACCGGCGCGCTGCCGATATGGGCGATCCTCGCCATCCTGATGGTCGTCACCATGACGCTGTCCGACTTCCTCAACAACGTCGCCACGGCGGTGATCGCCGCGCCGGTCGGGCTCAGCATCGCCACCTCGCTCGAGGTGTCGCCCGATCCCTTCCTGATGGGTGTGGCGGTGGCCGCCTCCTGCGCCTTCCTGACGCCGATCGGCCACAAGAACAACACCATCATCATGGGGCCGGGCGGCTACCGCTTCGGCGACTACGCGCGCATGGGCCTGCCGCTCGAGGTGCTGATCATCGCGGTCTCGGTGCCGGCGATCCTGTTCTTCTGGCCGCTGTAGGGCCGGGTGCGGCCGCGCGTGCGCCGGCCGCCGGGCAGTCAGAAGCGGTCGCGCAGGGCGTACCAGTTGAGCGCCAGGAAGAGCAGTGCCGGGCGCAGCCGCCGGCCGCCGGGAAAGGCCGGCACGTCGAGCGCCTCCAGCATGGCCAGCCGGTCGCGGTTGCCCGCCACCGCCTCGGCGTAGAGCCGGCCGGAGAAGTTCGACAGCATGACGCCGTGGCCGGACCAGCCGCCGGCCGAGATCACGTTGGGCATCACCTCGCGCACGAAGGGCTTTCGCGGCAGGGTGATGCCGACATAGCCGCCCCAGGCATGCGTCAGCGCGACCTCGGCGAGCGCCGGATAGACCTCGGCGATCTGCCGGCGGATCGCCGCCGTCATGTCCTGCGGGTCCTGCGTGGAATAGACCTCGCGGCCGCCGAACAGGAGCCGGCCGTCCCGCGTGCGGCGGAAGTAGCGCACCACGAAGCGCGAATCGTCGACGCTCTCGCCGCCCGGCAGCACCGGGCTGTCGGCGCCGAGCGGCGCGGTGGCGCCGATGAAGGAGCCGATCGGCATGATGTGCGCGGCCGAAGCCGGCTCGAGCGTGCCGCCATGCGCGTTGGTGGCGATCAGCCCGCGCGCGGCGGTGATCGTGCCGTGCGGCGTCGTCACCCGCACCCGGCCGCCCTCGGCCGACACCGCGCGCGCCGGCGTCCGCTCGCACAGCCGCGCGCCCGCCTGCGCCGCCACGCGGGCGGTGCCGACCAGCAGCTTGAGCGGGTGGATGTGCCCGGTTCCCGTGTCGCGCACGCCGCCGTGGTAGCGCGCCGAGCCGAGCCGCTCGGCCGTTTCGGCCGCGTCCATGAAGGCCAGATGCGGATAGCCGTAGCGCTCGGCGGCGATGTCGACATGGGCGCGGTAGTCGTCGAGCAGGCGCGGCTTGTGCGCCACCGACAGGTGCCCCGGCACGTAGTCGATCTCGATGCCGTGCGCGGCGGAGAAGTCGAGCAGATGCGCCTTGGCCTCCTCGGCCAGGTCGAACAGCGCCTTGCTGCGGGCAAATCCGAGCTCGGCCTCCAGCTCCTCCGGCCAGGCGCGCTGGCCGGTGTTGAGCTGGCCGCCGTTGCGCCCCGAGGCGCCGTCGCCGAAGCGGTGCGCCTCGACGAGCACCACCGAGACGCCCGCCTTGGCCAGATGCGCGGCGGCCGAAAGCCCGGTGAAGCCGCCGCCGACGATCACCACGTCGCAGGCGGTGTCGCCGTCGAGCGGGTCGTATTCGGGGCGCGCGCCGACCGAGGCCTCGTACCAGGAGACGCCGGGGGAGATGGGGGACTGGTAATGCATGGCAGGCTCGGGCGGGCGGGGGCGGTTCGGGGGATGGGGCGCCGGGCGGCGGCGGGCCGGCCGGCGGCTGCCGCCACGCGCCGCCGCCGGCCGTCGCGGCCTCACACGTTCAACAGCAGGTACTCGCGCTCCCACGGGCTGATGACCTCCATGAAGGTCTCGAACTCGGCCCGCTTGATCGCGGCATAGGTGGTCACGAAGGGCTCGCCCAGGATGGCGCCGAGCGCGGCGTCGCGCTCGAACAGGGCGACCGCCTCGAGCAGGCCGCGCGGCAGCTCGATCTCGTCCTGGTTGACCGCGCTGCCGGCCGGCGCGTCCGGCTCGCTCTTCTCCAGGATGCCGATCAGCCCGCAGGCGAGCGAGGCGGCGAGCGCCAGGTAGGGGTTGGCGTCGGACGAGGGGATGCGGTTTTCCACGCGTCGCGCGCCGGGGTCGGAGCGCGGCACGCGGAAGGCGGTGGTGCGGTTGTCGTAGCCCCAGCGCGTGTTGACCGGCACCGACGCGCCCTGCGTCAGCCGGCGGTAGGAGTTGACGTAGGGCGCCAGCATGATGAGCGCGTTGGGCACGTGGCGCTGCATGCCGCCGAGGAAGTGGCGGAACAGGTCCGTCTCGCCGCCCGCCTCGTCGGAGAAGGCGTTCTGCCCGGTCTTCGCGTCGATCACCGACTGGTGGATGTGCATGGCCGAGCCCGGCTGCTCCTGGATCGGCTTGGCCATGAAGGTGGCGTAGGTGTCGTGCTTGAGGGCGGCCTCGCGGATGGTCCGCTTGAACAGGAACACCTGGTCGGCGAGCTCGACCGGATCGCCGTGCCGCAGATTGATCTCGAGCTGGCCGGCGCCCTCCTCGTGGATCAGCGTGTCGATCTCCAGCCCCTGCGTCTCGCAGAAATGGTAGATGTCGTCGATCAGCTCGTCGAACTCGTTGACGCCGGCGATCGAGTAGCCCTGGCCGCCGCCGATCGGCCGGCCCGAGCGGCCGACGGGCGGCGTCAGCGGGTAGTCCGGGTCCGGATTCTTGTCGACCAGGTAGAACTCGATCTCCGGCGCCACGATCGGCTTCAGCCCGCGTGCGGCGTATTCGTCGATGACGCGCCTGAGCACGTTGCGCGGGGTGAACTCGACGACGCGGCCGTCCTGGTGCACCAGGTCGCAGATCACCTGCGCGGTGGGATCGCTCTCCCACGGCACGACCGACAGCGTCGACAGGTCCGGTACCAGCTTCAGGTCGCCGTCGTCCTCCGGGTAGGCGAAGCCGCCGCCGTTCTCGGGATAGCCGCCCGAGATGGTGGTCATGAAGACGGCCGAGGGCAGCGCCAGCGAGGTGTTGGAGGTGAACTTCTTCGACGGCATCATCTTGCCGCGCGCGACACCCGCCTGGTCGGGGGTGATGCACTCGATGTCCTCGATGCCGCGCCACTCCAGCCAGGCGCCGGCCTCCTTCCAGCTCTTCACGCCGCGCAGGCTCTTCACGAAGGCAGGAACGCGCGTGCGCCCACCACGACCGGCCGGCCGGGCTTCCTTCTTCTGATTGAGCATCAATCACCAGGGGGTCGTTGCGGATGGGCGATTATAGCCGCGCACAGGCCAAAGGAAAGGGCGTGTCGGGCCGCGGGTCCGGCCTTTCGGTCAGCCTGCGACCAGCCGCGCGATGGCCGGCTGCAGCGATTCCACCGTCACCGGCTTGCCGATCACCGTGTCGACGATGCGCCAGTGCGCCGGCGGCTCGCGCCACGGCTGGTCGGCGAGGAAGACGATGCGCGGCAGCCGCCAGGCCGAGGCGCGCCGGGCGTCGGCCAGGGCGTCGGCGAGGTGGTCGCATTCGCGGCCGCCGACGCCGCCGTCGAGGATCACCAGGCCCGGCCCCATCTCGTCGAACAGCCGGCCGGCGTCGCCCGGCGTCGCCGCCATCACGCGGATGCCGGAGCGCTCGACGATGCGTGCGACGACGATGCGGTTGACCGGCAGGGTGGCGACGACCAGCGCCATGCCGATGCGCCGGGACGAGCCGCCGTCCTTGCCGCCGGAGGGTGCTGCGCCGGCGAAGGACGGCTGCGCATGGAGGGAATGCCGCATCAACTACAACCGCCTCGCCGCAATTCAATGAAGGGTTGTGCCGGATACTCGTCAGCACGACCGGCTTGTCAAGGGGGGCGAAGGTCTGATGCGGTTTTGTACACCGGGGCGACGGGCGCGGCGGGCGCCGACGCAAGAAGGCCCGCGCGAACAGCGTCGCGCGGGCCGACACGGCACGGCATCGCCGCGCGGGCAGGGAAGGGCGGGGCTACTCGCCGCCGACGGGCCGGTTGGTGACCACGACGGGAATCAGCAGGTCGCCCCAGTTGCCGTCGCCGCCGTGGTGGCGGGCCGAGCGCACGAGCTCGACCGAGACGCCGGCGTCGACCGCCTTCATCACCGACTGGTTGAGGCGGTGCAGGTCGTTGGCCACCATGCGGATGACCGCCTGCTGGTCGGTGTTCATGGAGAGCGACTGCTCCTCGGCCCTCTCCTTAACGCGGGTCTTGGTCGCCATCATCATGCTCCTTGGCTGGGCCGGCGCGCTACTCGGCCGCCGGCTTGAACTGCGCCGTCTCGGTGGATTCGCCCATCGCCGTGGTCGACGACTGGCCGCCGGTGATCGCCATCGACACGGCGTCGAAGTAGCCGGTGCCCACCTCGCGCTGGTGCTTGGTCGCCGTGTAGCCGACGGCCTCGGCGGCGAACTCGGCCTGCTGCAGCTCCGAATAGGCGGCCATCTGGCGGTCCTTGTAGCCGCGCGCCAGCTCGAACATCGAGTAGTTGAGCTGGTGGAAGCCGGCCAGCGTGATGAACTGGAACTTGTAGCCCATGGCGCCGAGCTCGCGCTGGAACTTGGCGATCGTCGCCTCGTCCAGGTTCTTCTGCCAGTTGAAGGAGGGCGAGCAGTTGTAGGCCAGCATCTTGCCGGGATGGTGCTTGTGCACGCCCTCGGCGAACTTGCGGGCCTGCTCGAGATCCGGCTTCGAGGTCTCGCACCAGATCAGGTCGCAATAGGGGGCGTAGGCGACGGCGCGCGCGATGCACGGCTCCAGGCCGTTGCGCACGTTGTAGAAGCCCTCGACCGTGCGCCCGGCGTCGTAGTCGACGAAGGGCCGGTCGCGCTCGTCGATGTCGGAGGTCAGAAGCTTGGCGGCCTCCGCATCGGTGCGCGCGACGATCAGGCTCGGCACGCCCATCACGTCGGCGGCGAGCCGCGCGGCGGTCAGGTTGCGGATGTGCGCGGCGGTCGGGATCAGCACCTTGCCGCCGAGATGGCCGCACTTCTTCTCCGAGGCGAGCTGGTCCTCGAAGTGGACGCCGGCCGCGCCGGCCTCGATGTAGGCCTTCATGATCTCGAAGGCGTTGAGCGGCCCGCCGAAGCCGGCCTCCGCGTCGGCCACGATCGGCGCGTACCAGGTGTCGACCGACAGGCCGTTGCCCTCCGACACCTCGATCTGGTCGGCGCGCTGCAGCGTGCGGTTGATGCGCCGGGCGAGCTCGGGGCCGGCATTGGCCGGATAGAGCGACTGGTCGGGATACATCGCCGAGGCGGTGTTGGCGTCGGCGGCGACCTGCCAGCCCGACAGGTAGATCGCCTTCAGCCCGGCGCGCACCATCTGCATCGCCTGGTTGCCGGTCACCGCGCCGAGCGCGTTGACGAAGTCCTCCTCGCGGATCAGCTTCCACAGCCGGTTGGCGCCCTGCTCGGCCAGCGTGTGCTTGATCTGCACCGAGCCGCGCAGGCGCTTCACGTCGTCCGGGCCGTAGGGGCGCTCGATGCCCTCGTAGCGGCCTTCCGGGGCGCCGGGAACGAGATTGTAAAAATCGGTCATAACGATCTCCGCGGTACGATTGTAAAGGTCGTGGAGCCCGACTGATCGGCTCCGGATGCGACATCCTTTACATTGCAGTGCGGGAGAAAACGAGGATTTATCGGATTTCGTTGCCAAAATTCGGGCAACGCTGTCTTGTCCTTGACAGCCGAGGCGTGTAAAAAAGTAAATCTTGTAAAAGCCGCTGCGGCACCCGCCCGCCGCACCGCCCGGGAACGCCATGGCCGACCAGAAGATCTTCGCCGGACCGCGCATCCGCCGCATCCGCCACGCGCGCGGCCTGACCCAGACGGCGATGGCCGAGGGGCTCGGCATCTCGCCGTCCTATCTCAACCTGATCGAGCGCAACCAGCGCCCGCTCACCGTGCAGCTCATCCTCAAGCTCGCCTCCGTCTACAAGGTCGACCCGGAGGACCTGCAGGGCGAGGCCGGCACCTCGATCGCGGCGATGCGCGAGGTGTTCTCCGACCCGCTGCTGTCGGGCGAGCTGCCCGGCGAGCAGGAGCTGGTCGAGGTTGCCGAGGCGGCGCCCAACGCGGCGGCCGCGCTGATCAAGCTCTATCGCGCCTATCGCGAGCAGGCCGAGCGGCTGAGCGACCTGTCGGAGATGCTGGCCCGCGAGGGCCGTGCGACGACGGCCGCCGGCGCCCGGCTGCCGATCGACGAGGTGCGCGAGCTGTTCGAGCGCCGGCCCAACCACTTTCCCGCCATCGAGGAGGCGGCCGAGGCGTTCGCCGCCGAGCTCGACGCGGGCGACGACCTCGCCGGCGCGCTCAAGGCCTGGCTCAGGGCCGAGCACGGCATCGCCGTGCGCACCCTGCCGGTCGCCACCATGCCCAACTGGCGCCGGCGCTACGACCGCCATTCGCAGCGCCTGTTCGTCTCCGAGCGCCTGTCGGCGGCCGACCAGCTGCGCGAGGTCGCCATGGAGGCGTGCCTGATCCGCTTCGACGCGCTGGTCGCCGGCGAGGTGCGGTCGCTGGCGCTGTCGTCGGACGAGGCGCGCCGGCTTGCCCGCTTCGAGCTCGGCCGCTACGCCGCGCACGCGCTGATGATGCCCTACCACGCCTTCCAGACCGCCGCGCAGCGCGCGCGCTGCGACATCGACGTCTTGAAGTCGCGCTTCCGCGTCTCCTTCGAGCATGCCGCCAACCGGCTCGCCACGCTGTGCCGGCCGGAGGCGGCGGGCGTGCCGTTCTTCATGCTGGAGGTCGACAACGCCGGCAACCGCTTCCGCAAGGCCGGCGCGCAGGGCTTCCCGCAAAGCCGCTTCGGCGGCGCCTGCCCCAAGCTGCCGGTGCACGCCGCCTTCGGCCAGCCCGGCCAGATCCTGGTCGAGGCGGTGGAGATGCCCGACGGCGCGGAGTTCCTGACTATCGCGCGCACCCTCGAGGGGCCGCAGGGCGCCTTCAACGAGCGGCCGCGGCGCACAGCGCTGCTGCTCGGCTGCGACATCGGCTTCAAGGACGAGGTGGTCTATGCCGCCGCGCTGCCCGCCACGCCGCCCGGCGTCGCCGGCCGCGCCGCGCCGGCCGCCACCCCGGTCGGCCCGGCCTGCCGGGTGTGCGAGCGCTCGGGCTGCCTGGCGCGCGCCGAGCCGCCGGTCACCCGTCCGCTCGGCCTCGACGAGATGGTCACCGGCCTGAGCGCCTTCGATTTCCAGTAGCCGCCGCGGGGCCGGGACGTCAGGCGATCTCGAGGATGACGTTGCCGACCACCCGGCCGCCCTCGACCGCCTCGTGCGCGGCGGCGATCTCGTCGAGCCGGAAGCGCGCGCCGATCGTGTGGCGCAGCGTGCCGGCCTGCAGCAGCGCCGTCAGCGCGTCGACCGCCCGCGCGCGCTCGTCCGGGCCGAGGTCGTAGACCAGGAAGAAGCGCAGCGTCAGGCTGCCCCACAGCAGCGCGGGAAACGACACCGGCACGTCGGCGGCCACGTTCGAGCCGTAGCCCACCAGCATGCCGTGCGGCGCCAGCACGCCGGCCGAGATCAGGTCGGTGGTCGTCGACAGGTCCATGTCGATGATGCCGTCGACGCCGCGGCCGCGCGTCAGGCTCCTCGCCACCTCGGCGACGTCCTTGGTCTTGTAGTCGATGACGAAGTCGGCGCCGGCCTTGCGCGCCAGCTCGGCGCGCGCGGGCGAGGCGGTGGCGAGCACGCGGGCGCCGCGCGCCTTGGCGATCTGCGTCGCGTAGTCGCCGACCGCCGAGCCGGCGCCGGTGACGAGCACGGTGCGTTCGCGCACCGGTTCGTGCAGCAGCACCGCATGCATGGCCGTCAGCGCCGGAATGCCGAGACAGGCGCCCGCGTCGAAGGAGGTGGCGTCGGGCAGCCGCACCGCCTGGCGCTCGGGCAGCGCGATGAACTCGGCCGCGGTGCCGAACGGCCGCTTCCACTGGCCGTTCCACAGCCACACGCGTTCGCCCACCCGGCTGCGCGCCACGCCCTGGCCGACCGCCTCGATGACGCCGGCCCCGTCGCTGTGCGGCACGATGCGCGGCGCCGCCAGCGGCCGGCCGCGCCGCGACTTCACGTCGGACGGGTTGACGCCCGAGGTGTGCAGGCGCACCAGCACCTCGCCCGCCTCCGGCGCCGGCGTGTCCATCTCGCCGACCGTGAGCACGTCATGCGCCCTGCCGTTCTTCTCGTACCACGCCGCCTTCATGCGATCCGCCCGTTGACTTCGGCCGCCGTCCGACAATCTGTCTGCCGGAGACCTGTCTAGCAGAGATGGCCGGCCGGAAACAGCGGCGTCCGCGGCACGGGCGACCCGGCAAGGCCACAGGACGAGAGGGCAGAGCGATGCAGAGCAAGACCGTTGCGGTGACCGTGCGCGGCCGCGTGCAGGGCGTCGGCTTCCGCGACTGGACGCAGCGCGAGGCGACCGCGCGCGGCGTGACCGGCTGGGTGCGCAACGCGCCCGACGGCACGGTGGTCGCGCTTCTGTCGGGACCGGCCGCCGCGGTCGCGGCGATGCTCGAGCGGCTCGACGACGGGCCGCCGGGCGCCGCCGTCGAGGAGGTCGCCGTCAGCGACGCGCCCGACGCCGAGGTGCCGCCGCGCTTCCGCGTCACCGGCTGAGGGGCGGCGCGCGCGGCCGAACCGGCCGTTGACAAGACGGTCGCGCTCGGCGCACGCTTGCGCCGTCAACCACAGTCACGGGCTTCGCTTGCCAGACACCCTCCCGGGCCCCGGCCACGCCGGAGACGCCCCCGCCGCCGATCAAGACGTGCGCCGGCCGGACGCCGACGCGGCGCCGGCAGGCCGCGCCGACGGCTTCATCTCGCAAGACCATGCCGACGAGTACGCCGCCTTCGTCGCGGCGCATCCCGATCTCGAGGCCGTCGAATTCCTGATCGTCGACCCGAACGGCGTGCTGCGCGGCAAGTGGGCGCCCGGCGACAGCCTGAAGAAGGCCTTCCAGGAGGGCGTCAACTTCCCCATGTCGCTGCACGGGCTCGACGTGTGGGGGCGCGAGGTGGCCGAGACCGGGCTGCACATCGAGACCGGCGACCGCGACGGCTATTGCCGGGCGACGCGCGGCTCGGCCGCCATCGTGCCGTGGGCCAAGCGCAAGACCGCGCAGGTGCTGTTGCAGACCTTCACGCCGGAGGGCGAGCCCTTCCTGGCCGACCCGCGCCAGGCGCTCAAGCGCAAGGTGGCCGAGATCAACGCGAAGGGCTTCTTCCCCGTCGCCGCCTTCGAGCTCGAGTTCTACCTGCTCGACCCGAACGTCGACTGGGACGACGGCATGCCGGGCCCGGTGGGCGCCACGGCGGGGCCGGACCGGCTGCGCATGTACGGCCTCGACGACCTGGCCGAGCACGCCGCGCTGTTCGACATGATCCGCGACGCCGCCGACGCCCAGAACCTGCCGATCGACACGATCATCAAGGAGGCCGCGCCCGGCCAGTTCGAGGTCAACCTCAAGCACCGCGACAACCCGCTGCGCGCCGCCGACGACGTCATCCTGCTGCGCCGCATCGTCACCGGCTGCGCCCGCCATCACGGCCTGACCGCCACCTTCATGGCCAAGCCGTTCCTGGAGTATGCCGGCAACGGCATGCATGTGCACGCCTCGATCCTCGACGCGGCCGGCGACAACATCTTCTGCGGCGCGGAGGGGCGCCGCAAGCTGGAGTCGGCGGTCGCCGGGCTGCTCGCCACGATGCCCGAATCGCTGCTGCTGTTCATCAACACCTGGAACGGCTTCCGCCGCATCACGCCGGGCTCCTATGCGCCGACGCGCGCGGTGTGGGCGGAGAACAACCGCTCGGTGGCGCTGCGCATTCCCGTCTCGACGGAGGAGAACCGCCGCGTCGAGCACCGCATCGCCGGCGCCGACGCCAATCCCTATCTGGTGATGGCGGCGATCCTGCAGGGCATGATCGAGGGCATCGAGGCGGACGCCGTGCCGCCGCCGCCGGTCGAGGGCAACGCCTATGACGACGAGGCGCTGTCGCTGCCCGACGACATGGACGACGCGCTGCAGCTGATGGAGAAGGGCCGCTTCGTCGAGCGCGCGCTGGGGCCGCTGCTCGCCAAGGTCTACCGCGACCTGAAGCAGGCCGAGATCCTCGCCTTCTGGGGCGAGATCACGCCGCTCGAGCGCACCACCTACCTGTAGCGGCGCGGCGGCAAATAGACGCTTGTGGGCCTTCGCAAAGGCCAATAGGCTTGCCGCAAGAGCCCGGCGGAAAGAAGCCGGGCCACGTTCTGGGGAACCTAAAGACCAAAGGGAGCTCTTCATGATCCGCAAGGCGATCCTGCTTTCCACCACGGCCGCCGCCGCCGCTCTCGTGGCCTTCGGCGCGGCCGCCCAGGACCGTGTGGTCAATGTCTACAACTGGTCGGACTACATCGATGAATCGATCCTCGAGGCCTTCACCGAGGAGACCGGCATCGAGGTGGTTTACGACGTCTTCGACAGCAACGAGATCCTCGAGACCAAGCTGCTCGCCGGCGGCACCGGCTACGACGTGGTGGTGCCCTCCGGCACCTTCCTGCAGCGCCAGATCCAGGCCGGCGTGTTCCAGAAGCTCGACACGTCGAAGCTGTCGAATCTCGGCAACATGTGGGAGCTGATCCGCGAGCGCACGCAAAAGTACGATCCCGGCAACGCCTACTCGATCAACTACATGTGGGGCACCACCGGCATCGGCTACAATGTCGAGAAGGTGAAGCAGGCACTCGGCATCGAGCGCGTCGATTCCTGGGACGTCATCTTCGATCCCGAGATGATCTCCAAGCTCGCCGAATGCGGCGTCTACATGCTCGACGCGCCGGTCGAGATGATCCCCGCCGCGCTCAACTATCTCGGCCACGATCCCGACAGCCGCGACCCGGAGAAGTTCGCCGAGGCGGAGGAGCTGCTGCTGTCGATCCGCCCGCACATCCGCAAGTTCCACTCCTCCGAATACATCAACGCGCTCGCCAACGGCGACATCTGCGTGGCCGTCGGCTGGTCCGGCGACATCTTCCAGGCGCGCGACCGCGCGGCGGAGGCCGATCAGGGCGTCGTCGTCGATTACTCGATCCCCAAGCAGGGCGCGCAGATGTGGTTCGACCAGATGGCGATCCCGGCCGATGCGCAGAACGTGGAGGAGGCGCACGTCTTCCTCGACTACATCATGCGCCCGCAGGTCATCGCCAAGGCGTCGAACTACGTCTTCTACGCCAACGGCAACAAGGCCTCGCAGCAGTATCTCGACTCCGAGGTGCTCGACGACCCGGCCGTCTATCCCGACGAGGAGACGCTCGACAACCTGTTCACGACGATGCCCTACGACGCGCGCAGCCAGCGCCTCGTCACGCGGCTCTGGACCAAGGTGGTGACCGGCCAGTAGAGGCCTCGCCCCGACGGCCCCGGCGGCGCGCCGCCGGGGCGGGCCCCACCGGGGCCGCTCGGGGCCGGTCCGGAGTCGCCCATGAAGTCGCTCGGCAGCATCCGCAGGAGCTTCGCCCCCTGGGCCGATCCGGCCGCCGTCCCCTACATCGCCTTCGAGGGCGTCACCAAGACGTTCGGCGCGTTCGCCGCCGTCAACAATCTCTCGCTGACCATCTACGAGCGCGAGTTCTTCGCGCTGCTCGGCGCCTCGGGCTGCGGCAAGTCGACGCTGCTGCGCATGCTGGCCGGCTTCGAGGAGCCGACGGCCGGCCGTATCCTGCTCGAGGGCGAGGACCTGCGCGGCATTCCGCCCTACCGCCGCCCGGTCAACATGATGTTCCAGTCCTACGCGCTGTTCCCGCATATGAGCGTCGAGGCCAACATCGCCTTCGGGCTGCGCCAGGACGGCATGCCCAAGGCGGCGATCGCCGAGCGCGTCGCCGAGATGCTCAAGCTGGTCAAGCTCGAGCCCTTCGCCCGGCGCAAGCCGCACCAGCTTTCCGGCGGCCAGCGCCAGCGCGTCGCGCTCGCCCGCTCGCTCGCCAAGCGGCCCAAGGTGCTGCTGCTCGACGAGCCGCTCGGCGCGCTCGACAAGAAGCTGCGCGAGGAGACGCAGTTCGAGCTGATGGACCTGCAGCAGGAGCTCGGCCTCACCTTCGTCGTCGTCACGCACGACCAGGAGGAGGCGATGACGATGGCCGACCGCATCGCGGTGATGGACCGCGGCGAGGTCATCCAGGTCGCCACGCCGGCGGAGATCTACGAGGCGCCGTCGTCGCGCTTCGTCGCCGACTTCGTCGGCACGGTGAACATGTTCGAAGGCACCGTTGCCGAACGCTCGGATGCCGGCGTGGTGATCGCCGAGGCCGGCGGCATGCGGCTCCGTGCTGCTGAGGGCGGCGCGGCGGGGCCGGGCGACACGGTGTGGTTCGCCATCCGGCCGGAGAAGGTGCGCGTGTCCGCCGCGCGGCCGCCCGAGGCCGGCAACGCGGTGGAGGGCGAGGTCTGGGACATCGCCTATCTCGGCGACGTCACCGTCTATCACATCCGTCTCGACGACGGCCGCATCGTCAAGGCGACGGCCATCAACAGCCGGCGCGTCGTCGAGGACGCGCTCACCTGGCACGACCGCGCCTGGGTCTCCTTCGCGGCCGATGCCGGCGTCGTGCTGACGCGTTGAGGCGGCCGCGATGAACCGCCTGCTCGCCGCCCTCGCCAGCCGCCTGGTCATCGTCGTGCCCTATCTGTGGCTGCTGGTCTTCTTCCTCGTCCCGTTCGTCATCGTCTTCAAGATCTCGCTGTCCTTCACCGCCCTGGCGATGCCGCCCTACACGCCGGTCTTCGACCTGCAGCAGGGGCTGTCGGGCCTGATGGCGGCGCTCGGCGAACTGACGGTGGAGAACTATCTGTGGCTCTTCCAGGACCAGCTCTACGTCAACGCCTATCTGTCGAGCCTGTGGATCGCGGCGGTCTCGACCGTGCTCGCCCTGCTGGTCGGCTATCCGCTCGCATACGGCATGGCGCGGGCGCCCGAAAGCGTGCGGCCGGTGCTTCTGATGCTGGTCATCCTGCCGTTCTGGACGAGCTTCCTGATCCGCGTCTACGCCTGGATCGGCATCCTCAAGCCGGAAGGGCTGCTCAACCAGTTCCTGTTCTTCCTCGGCGCGATCGACGAGCCGCTGATCATCCTCAACACCAATACGGCGATCTATATCGGCATCGTCTACTCCTACCTGCCCTTCATGGTGCTGCCCATCTACGCGACGCTGGAGAGGATGGACCATTCGCTGGTCGAGGCCGCGCAGGACCTCGGCTGCCCGCCCGTCACCGCCTTCTGGAAGGTGACCTTCCCTCTGTCGATGCCCGGCGTCGTCGCCGGCTCGATGCTCGTCTTCATTCCCGCCGTCGGCGAGTTCGTCATCCCCGACCTGCTCGGCGGCTCGCGCACGCTGATGATCGGCAAGACGCTGTGGCAGGAGTTCTTCTCCAACCGCGACTGGCCGGTCGCCTCGGCGGTGGCCGTCATCCTGCTGGTCATCCTGATCGTGCCGATCATGCTGTTCCAGCGCGCCCAGGCGCGGGCGCAGGAAAAGGGGCTCTGAGCGATGGCCGGGCACTGGGGCAGGTTCAACGTCGTGTCGCTCGTCTTCGGCTTCGCCTTCCTCTACCTGCCGATCGTGCTGCTGGTCATCTATTCGTTCAACGAATCGCAGCTCGTCACCGTGTGGGCCGGCTTCTCGACACGCTGGTACGTCGCGCTGTTCTCCAACCAGGGGCTGCTCGACGCGGCCTGGGTGACGGTGCGCGTGGCCTTCCTGTCGGCCACCACGGCGACCGTGCTCGGCACGCTCGCCGCGCTGGCGCTGACGCGCTACACGCGCTTTCGCGGCCGCGTGCTGTTTTCCGGCATGGTGTTCGCGCCGCTCGTCATGCCGGAGGTCATCACCGGGCTGTCGCTGCTGCTGCTCTTCGTGGCGATGAACCTCGACCGCGGCTTCATGACCGTGACGATCGCCCACATCACTTTTTCCATGTGCTTCGTCGCCGTGGTCGTGCAGTCGCGCCTCATCACCTTCGACCGCTCGCTCGAGGAGGCCGCGCTCGACCTCGGCGCGACGCCGGTGCGCGCCTTCTTCCAGGTCACCCTGCCGGTCATCATGCCGGCCGTGCTGGCCGGCTGGATGCTCGCCTTCACGCTGTCGCTCGACGATCTGGTGATCGCCAGCTTCACCTCGGGCCCCGGCGCCACGACCTTGCCGATGAAGATCTACAGCCAGGTGCGGCTCGGCGTGACGCCGGAGATCAACGCGGTGTCGACCATCCTGATCGCGGTGGTGTCGGTCGGCGTCATCGTCGCCTCGCTGGTCACCAAGCGCGCGGAGGTGCAGCGCCGGCGCGACGAGCAGATGGCCGCGCGCGGCTGAGCGGTCGAACCGGCGTGTCGGGCTATCCCGAAACCGGTTCGCTTGGAAACGCGTCAAGACAATAACTTGGAGCCGATCTGTGATTCCGTGAAAGCGGATCGGCTCTAGGACGGCGGCTCCTCCGGCCAGGTCTCCGCCCCGTCCGGGATCACCACGCCGGCGAGCTTGCGCGACACCCAGATGTGCCGCGCGCCGGCGATGTCGGGCGGAGCGTCGAGCGAGCCGCCCTTGACGCTGACCGGCTGGCTGCCCGCCCGATCGCCATGCCACAGCCGGGAGCCGCAGCGCGGGCAGAAGCTGCAGGCGATCGTGCCGCCGACCGTGGCCGGCCGGGTCCAGACCGCCGGCTCGCCCGCCACCAGCTCGAGGTCGCCCGGCTGCACGATGACGGAGATGCCGAAGGCCGACGCCGACTGGCGGCGGCACTCGCGGCAGTGGCAGACATAGACCTCGAGCGGTCGGGCCGCGAGGCGGTAGCGCACCGCGCCGCACTGGCAGCCGCCGGTCGCGCCGGGTTTGACGCCGCCGTCGCTCATGCCGCCCGCCCGAAGACCAGCGCATCCTGTTGCGCGCGCAGCTCGGCGAGCCGCGAATCGGCCGGCAGCCGGGCGTTGTCGTGCGTCAGCAGCGCGCCCTCGGCGATCGGCGCGGTGACCGTGCCGCCCTCCAAGAGGCCGCACGGGATGGCGCGCGCCGCGCGCGCCTCTTGCGCCGTCATGATCCACGAGCGGTAGGCGTATTCGCCGATCGCGTCGAGCCGCTCGCCGGGCTGCAGCGGCCGCTTGGCGACCGCGCAGACCTCGGCCACCGGAGTGTCGAGCGGCACCATGTCGGCCTTGCCGTAGAGCACCGCGCGGGCGCAGGTCAGCGGCACCTCGAGGCTGGTCAGATGGTAGGGCCGGAAGAAGGTGTAGTAGGGGCCTTCGCCGAGCTTGAGGTCGTTCATCCGCTCGCGCAGCCGGGGATGCGCCATCTCGGCGATGACGAAGACGCCGGGCGCCACGCCCTTGCCGACGGTGTAGTCGACGCAGCCGGCCTGCGACAGCACGCCGCCGTCGGCCGCCGGGCACAGCACCTTGTGCAGTTCGTCGCGGCCGGCCGCCGGGCCGTGCATGCCCGGCCGGTCGGGCACCAGCCCGGTGGCGTTGGCGATCGCCGCCATCTCGACCATCGTCTTGGAGCCGTCGACGAACTCGACCAGCATGCGCGGGTTCATGTTGCGCCGCTGCGCCTCGGCGCGATAGGCGTCCGGCGTGGCGTGGTGGTTGAGCGGGTTGTTCTTGCCCTTGCCGGCGGCGACGATGCGGTGGCCCATCGCCGAGACGAACTCGATCAGCTCCATGCAGGACGACGGCTCGTCGCCGGCGCCGAGCGAGTAGACGACGCCGAGCTCGGCGGCGCGCCGCTTGAGATAGGCGCCGATGGTGACGTCCGCCTCGACGTTCATCATCACCAGATGCTTGCCGTGCTCCATCGCCGCCAGGCCGAGCTCGGCGCCGACGGCCGGCTTGCCGGTGGCGTCGATGACGACGTCGACGAGGTCGCCGCTGCAGATCATCCGCGGGTCGTCGACGATGGCGGTGCGGCCGGCGGCGATCAGGTCGCTCATCGCGCCGGGCGTCGCGGCGCTGCCGGCGCTGTCGGCGTCGCGGCCGGCCAGCGCGATCGCCGCGCGGGCGCGCTCGCCGCGCGTGTCGGCGATCGCCGCCACGGCGATGCCGGTCATCTGCGCCACCTGGGTGACGATGTCGGTGCCCATCTCGCCGCAGCCGATCAGGCCGATGCGCACCGGGCGTCCCTCGTCGGCGCGCCGCGCCAGGTCGCGCGCCAGTCCTGTCAGCGCCACATTCGTCATCGTCCCACCGCCATGCGTCGTTCGCTCATCCGGCCGATAGAGGAAACCGGCGCCGGGTTTGTCAACCGGCTCGTAGCGGGATCGCCGTCTCGTGCTTGATCTCCTTGAGCACGAGGTTGGTGCGCACCGTGGCGATGCCGGGCAGCCGGAACAGGAACCCCTCGAGAAAGCGGTTGTAGGCGTCGAGGTCGGCGCACAGCACGCGCAGGTGGTAGTCGGCCTCGCCGGTGGTGGCGAAGCAGTCGAGCACCTCGTCGCGCCGCCTGACCTCGGCGATGAAGGTGTCGACCTGGCTCTGGTCGTGCCTGGTCAGCGTCACGTGCACGATCGCCTGGAAGGCGAGCCCGGTGCTGGCCGCGTCGAGCCGGGCGCCGTAGCCGGCGATGACGCCGGCCTCCTCGAGCGCGCGCAGCCGCCGCCAGCACGCCGAGGCCGACATGCCGGCGATCTCGGCGAGCTCCTGGTTGGAGGCACGACCGTTCTTCTGCAGCGCGTCGAGCAGGCGCCGGTCCTGCTCGGTCAGCGCCGGCGCGCTGGGTTTCTGGGTGTTTTCGGTCAATCCTGCCGCCTTTTGGCGAATTCCCGGTCGATCCTTTCGGAAAGGTGCCTGTCGCGCGCCACTCTGGCAAGCCTTTTCGCGGCTGCGGCGTTATCATGGGCAAACCGCATCGACCGAGGGAGAGAGCGATGACCGCGCATCGGCCGATCCGCGACCTCGCCCGCTATGCGCTCGAGGATCGCTACACCCAGACCGCCGGCCGCGTCTTCATGACCGGCACCCAGGCGCTGACCCGCATCGTGCTCGACCAGGCGCGGCGCGACCGCGCCGCCGGGCTGAACACCGCCGGCTTCGTCTCCGGCTACCGCGGCTCGCCGCTCGGCGGGCTCGATCTCGAATTGTGGCGCGCCGCCGCGCTGCGCGAGAGCCTCGGCGTCGACTTCCTGCCGGCCGTCAACGAGGACCTGGCGGCGACCGCCGTGCTCGGCTCGCAGCAGGTCGAGACCAGCCCGCAGCGCACCGTCGATGGCGTCTTCGGCCTGTGGTACGGCAAGGGGCCGGGCGTCGACCGCGCCGGCGACGCGCTCAAGCACGGCAACGCCTACGGCTCCTCGCCGCATGGCGGCGTGCTGGTGGTGGCCGGCGACGACCATGGCTGCGTGTCGTCGTCGATGCCGCACCAGTCCGACGTCGCCTTCATGGCCTGGTTCATGCCCACCCTCAACCCGGCAAGCGTCGCCGAGTATCTCGCCTTCGGCGCGTACGGCTACGCGCTGTCGCGCTTTTCCGGCATGTGGGTCGGCTTCAAGGCGGTGTCGGAGACGGTCGAATCGGCCGCCTCCTTCGATCTGCCGGCGCCGCGCGTCTTCGCCGCGCCCGCCTTCGCGCCGCCGCCGGACGGGCTGCACTACCGCTGGCCGGATCTGCCGGGACCGCAGATCGAGGAGCGCATGGAGGCCAAGAAGCATGCCGTCTTCGCCTTCGCCGAGGCCAATCCGATCGACCGCCACATCTACGACGTCAGGGACGCCGGCTTCGGCATCGTGACCACCGGCAAGGCGCATGGCGACCTGATGGAGGCGCTGCGCCTGCTCGGCATCGGCGAGGCGGAGTGCCGCGCCCTCGGCATCGACATCTACAAGGTCGGCATGGTCTGGCCGCTCGCCCGCCGCGACGCGCTCGCCTTCGTGCGCGGCAAGCGCGAGGTGCTGGTGGTCGAGGAGAAGCGCGGCATCATCGAAAGCCAGTTCAAGGAGTATTTCTACGACTGGCCCGGCGACAAGCCCGAGCGCATGGTCGGCAAGCGCGACGAGACCGGCGCGCGCCTGGTGCCGTGGACGGGCGAGCTGTCGCCGCGCCAGCTCGTGCCGATCGTCGCCGGCCGGCTCGAGCGGCTTTTCCCCGGCCGCGGCTTCGCCGAGCGGGCGCGGGCCGTCGCCGCCGCCGAGCCGGTGTCGATCGCCGTCGAGGGCGCCACCCGCACGCCCTATTTCTGCTCCGGCTGCCCGCACAACACCTCGACCAGGGTGCCCGAGGGCTCGCAGGCGCTGGCCGGCATCGGCTGCCACTTCATGGCGAGCTGGATGGACCGCGAAACGACCTCGCTGATCCAGATGGGCGGCGAGGGGGTCAACTGGGCCGCCTCCTCGCGCTTCACCGGCCGCGGCCACGTCTTCCAGAACCTGGGCGAGGGCACCTGGTACCATTCCGGCTCGATGGCGATCCGCCAGGCGATCGCCGCCGGCACCAACATCACCTACAAGATCCTCTACAACGACGCGGTGGCGATGACCGGCGGCCAGCCGGTCGACGGCCCGGTCAGCGTCGCGGCGATCGCGCACAGCTGTCGCGCGGAGGGCGTGGAGCGCATCGCGCTGGTCTCCGACCGGCCGGAGACATTCGCCGCGCCGGACTTTCCCGCCGGCACGACGATCCACGACCGCCGCGCGATGGACGCGCTGCAGCGCGAGCTGCGCGAGGTGCCGGGCGTCTCCGTGCTGATCTACGAGCAGACCTGCGCGACGGAGAAGCGCCGCCGCCGCAAGCGCGGCGAGATGGAGGACCCGAAGCGCTTCGTGGTCATCAACGACCTGGTTTGCGAGGGCTGCGGCGACTGCTCGGTGGAATCGAACTGCCTGTCGGTCGAGCCGCTGGAAACGCCGTTCGGCACCAAGCGGCGCATCAACCAGTCGTCCTGCAACAAGGACTTCTCCTGCCTGAACGGCTTCTGCCCGTCCTTCGTCACGGTGGAGGGCGCGACGCGCCGCAAGGGCAGCGCCGCCGCCGTCGATCTCGAGCGGCTCGGCGCCGGCCTCGCCGAGCCCGACCTGCCGCCGCTCGAGCGGCCCTACGATCTGATGATCACCGGCGTCGGCGGCACCGGCGTGGTCACCGTCGGCGCGCTCGTCACCATGGCCGCGCATCTGGAGGCGCGCGGCGCCTCGGTGCTCGACTTCACCGGCTTCGCCCAGAAGTTCGGCCCCGTCATCTCCTATGTGCGGCTCGCCGAGCGGCCGGAGGCGCTCAACCAGGTGCGCATCGACGCCGGCGCGGCCGACGCGCTGATCGGCTGCGACGTCGTCGTGTCGTCCTCGCCCAAGGCCTCGGCGAGCTACCGGCCGGGCATGCGCGCGGCGGTCAATTTGGCCGAGATGCCGACCGGCGACATCGTGCGCCGGCGCGACGCCAGCCTGTCGGTCGACCGCCGGCTGGCCGCCATCGCGGCGGTGACCGGCGGGGACGCGCTCGCCGCGCTCGACGCCAACCGGCTGTCGGAGCGGCTGTTCGGCGACACCGTCTATGCCAACATCGTCATGCTGGGCTTCGCCTGGCAGAACGGCCTGGTGCCGGTCTCGCTGGAAGCGCTCGGCCAGGCGATCGCGCTCAACGGCGTGGCGGTCGAGGCGAACCGGCGCGCGCTGCTCGCCGGCCGCATCGCCGCCGCCCGGCCCGAGGCGCTGGCCGAGTGGCTCGACGGCCCGCGGCCCGGCCGCGAGAGCCTCGCCGAGACGATCGCCCGCCGCGAGGCCTTCCTGACGGACTACCAGGACGCCGCCTATGCGGCGCGCTACCGCGCCGCGGTCGAGCGGGTGCGCGCGGCCGAGGCGGCCGCCGGCGGCGGCGAGGCGGTCACGCTGGCGGTCGCCCGCGCGCTGTTCAAGCTGATGGCCTACAAGGACGAGTACGAGGTCGCCCGGCTGCACACGGAGACCGGGTTCGCCGAGCGGCTGCAGCGCGAGTTCTCCGGCGATTTCCGCGTCGTGCACCATCTGGCGCCGCCCTTCCTGGCCGGCGGCACCGACGCCCGCGGCCGGCCGCTGAAGCGCCGCTTCGGGCCGTGGATCCGGCTGCCCTTCGCCGCGCTCGCGCGGCTGAAGCGGCTGCGCGGCACCGCCTTCGACCCGTTCGGCCGCACCGCCGAGCGGCGCATGGAGCGCCGCCTGATCGCCTGGTACGGCGAACATGTGCGCCGCGCCCTGCCGCTCGTCGGCCGCGTCGAGGCCAGTAGGCTCGCCGAGGCGCTGGCGCTGCCCATGCAGATCCGCGGCTACGGCCCGGTGAAGGCGGCGGCGGCCGAACGCGTCGAGGCCGAGCTCGACGACCGCATGGCCGCGCTGGAGCGCGCCGCGCAGGCCGAACCGCAGGCCGCCTGACGCCGCGGCGCGAATCGCCGGTTCGACGGGCCCGCAGCGCGGGCGACGGACCGCGCATGCGTCTTGTCGGAAAGGAGAATGGTGCTGCTGGCGAGGATTGAACTCGCGGCCTCTCCCTTACCAAGGGAGTGCTCTACCACTGAGCTACAGCAGCGCCGGAGATGCGGCGGACTTCTGCCATATCGGCCGGCCCGGCGCAAGCGCCCGTCGCGATGGAATGATCCTGCGCCGCGCCGCGTTCCAGGTGCGGCGCATTTGCCGCGACGTCGCCCTTGTCCGGCGGCCGCCGCGGCCGCATGGTGGCGGCGCGAAGCACGGAGGCGAGCGGTGGCCGGAAAGGACGGACAGGCAGGCGGCAAGGCCGGAGGAGGCGCGGGCGGCAACGCCGACGCGCGCAAGGCGCGGCTCGCCGCCGAGCTGCGCGCCAACCTCGCCCGCCGCAAGGCGCAGGCGCGCGCGCGGCGCAGCGGCGAGGGCGCGCCGGCCGACGATGCGCAGCCGACCGACGCCGCGCAGCCGACCGACGCCGCGCAGCCGACCGACGCCGCGCAGCCGCCCGCCGGCAAATCCGGCGCGCGGCGTTGAGCCCGGCCGGCGCGGACCGGCCGCGCCCTTGCCGTCGCACCCGCTGATTTCTTGATCGCGCCGGCGCCTTCGTCTACAGGCTGGGGCTTGACGCAACAGGCCGGGCCGGCAGCCCGGAAGGCGGGCGGATGGACTCGATCAGGATCACCGGCGGAAACGAGCTCAGGGGCACCATCCCCATATCGGGCGCCAAGAACGCGGCGCTGCCGCTGATGATCGCAGCGCTTCTCACCGAGGACACGCTGACGCTCGAGAACGTGCCGCACCTGGCCGACGTCGAGCTGCTGACCCGCATTCTCGGCAATCACGGCGTCGACTATTCCGTCAACGGCCGGCGCGAGGACCAGGGCGAGGGCTATTCGCGCACCGTCCACTTCACCGCGCGCAACATCGTCGACACCACCGCGCCCTATGAGTTGGTCTCCAAGATGCGGGCGAGCTTCTGGGTGATCGGGCCGCTTTTGGCGCGTCTCGGCCAGGCCCGCGTGTCGCTGCCGGGCGGCTGCGCCATCGGCACGCGCCCGGTCGACCTGTTCATCGATGGGCTGCGCGCGCTCGGCGCGCGCATCGAGATCGAGGGCGGCTACGTGCAGGCCGACGCGCCCAAGGGGCTGGTCGGCAACCGCTTCGTCTTTCCCAAGGTCTCGGTCGGCGCGACCCACGTGCTCGTGATGGCCGCCGCGCTGGCCCGCGGCGAGACGGTGCTGGAGAACGCCGCCCGCGAGCCCGAGGTCGTCAACCTGGCCGAATGCCTGACGGCGATGGGCGCGCGCATCGAGGGTGCTGGAACCTCGACCATCACGGTGTCCGGCGTGCCGGCGCTGTCGGGCGCGGTGCACCGCGTCATCCCCGACCGCATCGAGACCGGCACCTATGCCATGGCGGTGGCGATGACCGGCGGCGACGTGCTGCTCGAGGGCGCCCGGCCGGACCTGCTTGAGGCCGCGCTCGAGGCGATCGGCCGCGCCGGCGCCGAGATCACGCCGGTCAACTCCGGCATCCGCGTGCGCCGCAACGGCGCCGGCATCGCCCCGGTCGACGTGTCGACGGCGCCGTTTCCCGGCTTCCCGACCGACCTGCAGGCGCAGTTCATGGCGCTGATGACGCGCGCCGGCGGCACCGCGCGGATCACCGAGACGATCTTCGAGAACCGCTTCATGCACGTGCAGGAGCTGGCGCGGCTCGGCGCGCGCATCAGCCAGACGGGCCAGACGGCGGTCGTCGAGGGCGTGCCGCGGCTGAAGGGCGCGCCGGTCATGGCGACCGATCTGCGCGCCTCGGTGTCGCTGGTCATCGCCGGGCTCGCCGCCGAGGGCGAGACGGTGGTCAACCGCGTCTACCATCTCGACCGCGGCTTCGAGCGGCTCGAGGAGAAGCTGTCGCGCTGCGGCGCGGCGATCGAGCGGCAGTCGGGCTGAGCCGGGCGCCCGTCCGGTTGCGCTGCACAAGACGACGGCCTAACTAGGGATCGCCCGAAGGGCGGCCCGACCGCCCCGGGCGCGGCGGCGGCCACGGGCCTCGACCGCGGTGCGGCAAACGGCAACCGGGATTTTGCGGAGCGATGGACCTGCTCAAGCTCGCGGCGCTCGACGAGGACGACCTCAAGGTGATCTCGGCGCATGCGCAGGACGCGGTGATGAAGGTGGGCGATCTCGTCTACCGCCCGCGCGAGAAGCGCTTCGCCGCGGCGATGAACCGCTTCGCCTGGGGGAAGAGGCGCCGCCTGTTCGCGCGCGGCCACGAGCGCCGCCGTGCCGCGCTGACCTTCGACCGGGCGCTCGCCGTGCGCACCGCCGGCATCGACCGCGCGCGGCCCGACACGGTGCTGTCGCTGCTCGCCGTCACCTTCCGGCCGGGCGAGGCGCCGCCGGCCGGCACCGTTCTGCTGACCTTCTCCGGCGGCGCCGAACTGGCGATCGACGTCGAGTGCATCGAGGCCCGGCTCGCCGACCTGGGCGCCGCGTGGCAGACGCCGGCGCGCCCGAGACACGGAGTCTAGCCGATGGCCGTCACGCTCTCCACCGGGGACGCCGATTTCGAGGACCGCTTCGCAGCCCTGCTCGGCGCCAAGCGCGAGACGGCCGCCGATGTCGACGACACGGTGCGCGACATCATCGCGCGGGTGCGCGCGGAAGGCGACGCGGCGCTGATCGACTACACCCGCCGGCTCGACCGCTTCGACGTCGCGGCGACCGGCCTGCGCATCGGCCGCGACGAGATCGCGGCCGCCTACGGCGCCGCCGATCCGGCCACCGTGGAGGCGCTGCGCCTCGCCCACCGGCGCATCGCCGACCACCACCGGCGCCAGATGCCGCGCGACGAGCGCTACACCGATGCCGCCGGCGTCGAGCTCGGCGGCCGCTGGACCGCCATCGCCGCCGTCGGCATCTACGTACCGGGCGGCACCGCGAGCTATCCGAGCTCCGTCCTGATGAACGCGGTGCCGGCGCGCGTGGCCGGCGTCAAGCGCATCGCCATGGTGGTGCCGACGCCCGACGGCCGGCTCAACCCGCTGGTCCTCGTCGCCGCCGACATCGCCGGCGTCGACGAGATCTGGCGCATCGGCGGCGCCCAGGCGATCGCCGCGCTCGCCTACGGCACCGAGACCGTGCGCCCGGTCGACAAGATCGTCGGACCCGGCAACGCCTATGTCGCCAACGCCAAGCGCCAGGTGTTCGGCCAGGTCGGCATCGACATGATCGCCGGCCCCTCGGAGGTGCTGGTGGTCGCCGACGCCGACAACGACCCGGACTGGATCGCCGCCGACCTGCTCGCCCAGGCCGAGCACGACACGGCCGCCCAGTCGATCCTGATCACCGACGACGCGGCCTTCGCCGCGTCGGTGGCGGCCGCCGTCGAGCGCCAGCTTGCCGGCCTGGCGCGCAACGCCATCGCCGCGGCGAGCTGGCGCGACCACGGCGCGCTGATCGTGGTGCGCACGCGCGACGAGGCGGTGCCGCTGGTCGACCGCATCGCGCCGGAGCATCTCGAGCTGGCGATCGACGACGCGGACGGTTTTCTCGCCCGCATCCGCAATGCCGGCGCGGTGTTTCTCGGCCGCCACACGCCCGAGGTCATCGGCGACTATGTCGGCGGCTCCAACCACGTGCTGCCGACGGCGCGCTCGGCGCGCTTCTCCTCCGGCCTGTCGGTGCTCGACTTCGTCAAGCGCACCTCGATCCTGCGGCTCGGGCCCGACCAGCTGCGCGCGCTGGCGCCGGCCGCCCTGGCGCTCGCCGAGGCCGAGGGGCTCGACGCGCACGGCCGCTCCGTCTCCGTCCGCCTCAACCTCTAGGATCGCTGCATGGCCACGCCCGCCCGGGACAAGGCGCGCCTGATCGACGTCGAGCTCGACGAGTCGATCGGCCGCGCCACGCCGGACATCGAGCACGAGCGGGCGGTGGCGATCTTCGACCTGGTGGAGGAGAACTGCTTCCAGCCGGTCGGCGACGAGGCCGGCGGGCCCTACCGGCTGCGCCTGTCGCTCGCCGAATCGCGGCTGGTCTTCGCCGTTGCCCGCGAGAACGGCGAGCCGGTCGTCACCCACATCCTGTCGCTGACGCCCTTCCGGCGCATCGTCAAGGACTACTTCCTGGTCTGCGAGAGCTACTACGAGGCGATCCGCACCGCCTCGCCGAGCCAGATCGAGGCGATCGACATGGGCCGGCGCGGGCTGCACAACGAGGGCTCGCAGACCCTCAAGGACCGGCTGAAGGGCAAGATCGACGTCGACTTCGACACCGCGCGCCGGCTGTTCACGCTGGTCTGCGTGCTGCACTGGCGCGGCTAGCGGTGGCCGGCGGGCGGCGGGCGACGCGGCGGGGCCGGCGGTGAGCGCGGCCGGCGAGCGCACGGCGCGGGCCGGCGAGGGCGGCCTGCCGCGCTCGGTCTTGTTTCTGTGCGGCATGAACGTGGTGCGCTCGCCGATGGCCGAGCTCTTGGCCCGGCGGGTCTTGCCGCGCACCGTCTTCGTCGCCTCGGCCGGCGTGCGCGCCGGCGAGCGCGACCCGTTCGTCGACGCGGTGCTGGCCGAGGAGGGCCTGTCGCTCGGCGACCGCCAGCCGCAGGGCCTCGACGATCTCGAGGACGCCTATTTCGAGCTGATCGTCACGCTGGCGCCGGAGGCACACCACGCCGCGCTCGAGCTGACGCGCACCATGGCCGTCGACGTGGAATACTGGCCGACGATGGACCCCACGACGATCGGCGGCACGCGCGAGCAGATCCTCGCCGCCTACCGCGACGTGCGCGACCGGCTGGCCGCCCGCATCGCCGGCCGCTTCGCCGCCGCCGCCGCGCAGGACCCGCCCGACGGCGCGCCGGCGCAGGGCCAATAAGCTTGTTCACAAAGCCGGCGTTATCGGCTAGGTTCCGCGCGCATTGCGGCGGCGCCGCCAACAATCCCGAAAAATCGAAGGCAGCGGATGGCGAAGGAAGAGGTATTGGAGTTTCCCGGCGTGGTGACGGAGCTGTTGCCCAACGCCATGTTCCGGGTCAAGCTCGAGAACGAGCACGAGATCATCGCCCACACGGCCGGGCGCATGCGCAAGAACCGCATCCGCGTTCTGACCGGCGACAAGGTGCTGGTCGAGATGACCCCGTACGACCTGACCAAGGGCCGCATCACCTACCGCTTCAAGTAGCGGCCGGCCACGCGGCGCGTGGCGGCCTGCCGACGGGTCGAAGATGAGCGTCTTCCAGAAACTGGTGCTGGCCTCGGGATCGCCGCGCCGCATCGAGCTGTTGCAGCAGGCCGGCATCGAGCCCGACCGGCTGATGCCGGCCGACATCGACGAGACGCCGCTCAAGGCCGAGCATCCGCGCTCGCTGGCCAAGCGGCTGGCGCGCGGCAAGGCGGAGAAGGCGCTGGAGCGGCTGAAGAAGGACGGCGAGGCCGACGCCTGCTTCGTGCTGGCCGCCGACACGGTGGTCGCCGTGGGCCGGCGCATCCTGCCCAAGACCGAGCTGCTCGACGAGGCGTCGAACTGCCTGCGGCTTTTGTCGGGCCGCTCGCACCGGGTCTACACGGGCCTGTGCCTGGCCACGCCGTCGGGCCGCCTGCGCCAGAAGCTGGTCGAGACGCGGGTGCGCTTCAAGCGGCTGTCGCGCGAGGAGCTGGAAAGCTATCTCGCCTCCGGCGAGTGGCGCGGCAAGGCCGGCGGCTACGCCATCCAGGGCCTGGCCGGCACCTTCGTCGTCAAGCTGGTCGGCTCCTACACCAACGTCGTCGGCCTGCCGCTGCACGAGACCGTCGCGCTGCTGGTCGCCGACGGCTACAAGGTGCATTTCAACTGGCTGGCTGGCGCCGGGAGCTGACGCCCGCGATGAGCGAGAAGACCGCACCCAAGGTGACGCCGCTGCGTCCGCCGCGTCCGTGTCCCGAATGCGGCCGCCCCTCCGCGCGCGCCACCTATCCGTTCTGCTCGCCGCGCTGCAAGGACGTCGACCTGAACCGCTGGCTGGCCGGCCGCTACGTCGTGCCGGGACCGCCGGCAGACGAGGAGGGCGACGACCCGTCGGGCGGCTGAGGCGGCGGCCGCTGCCCGCGCGCCGCCCGCCGCGCCGCCGGCACCGCACCTACGGTCGCACTGCCGGCGCCGCACGCACCGCCGCACCGCCGGTCCCCGTTCGCCCGTGCCGCTGGCCGGAGGGGCGGCATCCGCCGGCCGGCCGTGGCGCCGTCGCGTGCCGTCGTTCGGGCCCGGTGTCTCGATCCTCGCGGGCGCCTGTCCGTTCTGCTTGCCGTGCCGCAAGAACGTCGACCTGAACCGTTGGCTTGCTGCAATGTTGCGCCATCGGTTCCGCGTCCGCCTGGCCCGCGTCCGCCCCGTGCCGCTGGCCGGAAGGGGGGTGGCATCTGGGGGCGGCCGTGGCGCCGTCGCGTGCCGCCGTTCGGGCGCTGTATCTCGATCTTCGCGGCGCGCGCCGCAGCTTGCCGGCCCGCCTCCGCGCGGCCTTTGCCGGCGGTGCGGACCGCCGCCGCGCAGCCTCGCGCAGGGCGACGTGACGCGGCGAGAAATCCGTCGCCGGGGCGCTGGACAGCGGCCGATCTCGTGCTATAACCCACGCGCTTTCGCCGGCGCGGCCCATCGCTCCGCCGGCGCCGCGGCCCGCTTCGCAGGCCGTCGAGGGCCCAGGTAGCTCAGTTGGTAGAGCATGCGACTGAAAATCGCAGTGTCGGTGGTTCGATTCCGCCCCTGGGCACCATCAGCCTTCCACCCCCGTTGAATATAGCTTGCCAAAAAGCCGCCATTTCTAACGCGTTGCATGGCTGAACCCTGCCATCCCTTGCTGCCCGTCGACGTCGGGTCTCTCAAGGTCCGCGGGCGGCGAATCTCGGCGATGCTCCTGTCCCTGTCGACCGGCTAGGGGCAGCGTTCGGGGTCGAAGTCGGCCGGCGCGGGATGTCGTGTCCTCTCAACTTGCCACGACCTCGGTTGCGGGATTGCGGTGTGCTGCGCACGGGTGTTGGTTGGCCTGACGGTGCAACCGGCCGATGCCGCACGCGACACCCGATCGCCGAAGAAAAACCCGCGCCTCGTGTCGGCCGGGGCGCGCCGAAAACGTTCTTGAACCACGGAGTTCCGGAAATGCTCTACACCCTGCTTTGCTACCACGACGAAGCCGTCACCACGGCCTGGAGCGACGAAGAGGACGCCGCGGTGATGAAGAAGCTCGAGGAGGTGCACCGCAGGTGGGCCGACCATCTGCGCCCTGTCGTCCGCCTGATGCCGACGAGCGCCGCGACCACGCTGCGCAAGAGCGACGATGTCGTGCTCGACGGCCCCTTTGCCGAAACCAAGGAGCAGCTGCTGGGCTTCTACATGCTCGAGGCCGAGTCGCTTGAGACGGCACTCGGCTTGGCGCGCGACCTGGCGCAGGCCAATCCCGGCGGCGCCTACGAGGTGCGGCCAGTGATGCTCTACTATCCGGGCGCAACGGGGCCGGACGATGGCCGCCCCGACTGACCCGGCCTGGGTCGAGGCGCGGCTGGTCGCCGCGCGGCCGCGCGCCGTGGCGGCCCTGCTGCGCTATTTCCGCGATCTGGATCTGGCCGAGGAGGCTTATCAGGAGGCCTGTCTCAGGGCGCTCAGGACCTGGCCGGAGAAAGGCCCGCCGCGGGATGCCGACGGCTGGCTCATCATGGTCGGGCGCAACGCCGCGCTCGACCAGGTGCGGCGCCGGGCAAAGACGACGGAACTGCCGCACGAGGCCGAGATCTCCGACCGCCGGGACGTGGAGCCGGACATGGCCGAACGCCTCGACGCGGCCGACTATCGCGACGACATCCTGCGGCTTCTGTTCATCTGCTGCCATCCCGACCTGCCCGCCACCCAGCAGATAGCGCTGGCGCTGCGGATCGTCTGCGGTCTGACCGTGCGGCAGATCGCGCGCGCCTTTCTCGTGGGCGACCGTGCGATGGAGCAGCGGATCACCCGCGCCAAGGCGAGCATCGCCAGGGCCCGGGTGCCCTTCGAGTCACCCGGCCCCGCGGAACGCGCCGAACGGCTGGCTGCGGTGACCGCGATGATCTACCTGGTGTTCAACGAGGGCTACACCGACGCCGATCCCGCCGGCGACCGTGCCGCCTTCTGCGCGGAAGCGATCCGCCTTGCCCGTCTGCTATTGCGCATGTTCCCGGCCGAGGCCGAACTGATGGGTCTTCTGGCGCTGATGCTGCTTCAGCATTCCCGCCAGCGGGCGCGGTTCGATGCGGATGGTCTGCCGGTTCTCCTGGACGACCAGGACCGGACGCTCTGGAACCGCGCTGCCATCGGCGAAGCGCTCGCGCTTCTCGACAAGGCCCTGCGCCACCGCCGGCCCGGCCGCTACCAGATCCAGGCGGCCATCGCCGCCTCGCACGCCCGCGCCGCGCGCCCGCAGGACACCGACTGGGCCGGGATCGAGCGGCTCTACGCCGCGCTCGAGAGTCACGCGCCGTCCCCGGTCGTGAGGCTCAACCGGGCGGTGGCGGTGTCGAAGCTCTACGGGGCGAAGCGCGCGCTCGACATGGTCGCGCCGCTGGCAGAGGCGCTCGACGGCTATTTCTACTTTCACGGCGTGCGCGGAGCGCTGCTCGACCAATTGGGTCGCCCGGCAGAGGCGCGTGACGCGTTCGGCCGCGCCGTTGCGCTGGCCGGAACGCCGGCCGAGGCGGCGCACATCCGCCAGCATCTCGACCGGCTGGCGGGCGAAGCCGGCGACAGCCCGAAAAAAATCTGAGGAAGGCTGTCGGGATCGCGCCGCATCGTTCGTCCTTCGGTCGGAACCGAGTGGAAGACGAGCGCGCCGCCGCATGAGACGGATCAGGATCATCGCCAACATCTCGCTCGACGGCGTGATTCAGGCACCCGGCGGGCCGGACGAGGACCGCGACGGCGGCTTCGCGCACGGTGGCTGGGCGATGCGGCATTTCGATCCCGCGATGGGCGGGGACGTTGCGGCCGCGCAGGGCGAGACCTTCGATCTGCTCGTCGGGCGACGCACCTACGACATCTTCGCCAGCTACTGGCCGACCGCCGAGAACGACCGGACCGCCGACGCTCTGAACCGCGCAACGAAATACGTCGCGACGCACCGGCCCGAGACCCTCGGCTGGGGACCGGCCGAGGGGCTGGGCAGGGACATCGGCGCCCACCTGCGCGAGCTCAAGGCGCAGGGCGGTCGCGACATCATCGTCTGGGGCAGCTCGACGCTGACGCCGTTGCTCTTCGAGCAGGGCCTGGTCGACGAGGTGCTTCTCTTCGTCTTTCCGATCCTGCTGGGCGAAGGAAAGCGCTTCTTTTCCGGCCGGGTGGCGCCACGCGAACTCGCCCTCGTCAACAGCCGGCCTGCATCGTCCGGCGCGCTCGCGAACATGTATCGGCCGGTCGGTCCCCTGCAGCCGGACAGCCGGTCACGCTGAGGCGAATTGTTTCAAGGAGACACCGTCATGGAGCCCACCATCTACCTCTTCTTCGACGGCACGTGTCGAGAGGCCATGACCCGCTACGCCGAGGTCCTGGGCGGCGAGGTCTTGAGCATCGTGCGCAACGCCGATGCGCCCGACGCCGACAGCCGCATGCCCGGTGGCGACGACCTGGTGATGAACATGAGCATTCGGCTCGGCAGCGCCACCGTCATGGGCTCCGACGCGCCCGCGGAAATGTACGATCGACCGCAGGGCTTCCGCGTGCAGATCGCGCCCGCCTCGCGCGCGGAGTTCGACCGCATCCTGGCGGCGCTCTCCGAGGAAGCCCTTGCCATCGACATGCCGCCCGGTGAAACCTTCTGGGCAGAGCGTTTCGCGATGTTCACCGACAGGTTCGGCACCCCCTGGATGATGAACTACGAAGGCTCCAAGGCGTCGCAGGAGGTCTTATGAAACGGAAAGCCCGCCGCATGGCGCGCCCCGTCGTCGCCGCGCTGCTGCTCATGGCAATACCCGCCGAAGCCGATGACGGCCCGACCGGACATGTCGCCGAGGTCAATGGCATGGAGATGTATTACGAGGTGTCCGGAGCTGGCAAACCGCTGGTCATCCTGCATGGCGCCTATATGAGCATCGAATCCATGGGCGACATCATCCCCCTGGCGGCCGAGACGCACCGCGTCTACGCGCTGGAATTCCAGGGTCACGGTCGCACGGAGGATACCGGTCGGCCGATCACCTATCCGAACCTCGCTGACGATGTGGCCGCGTTCATGGCGGCTGTGGACCTGCCGCAAGCGGATGTGTTCGGCTACTCCATGGGCGCCGCCGCCGCCCTGCAGCTGGCGATTCGTCATCCGGAAAGGGTCGACCGGCTCGTGCTCGCCTCCGTCGCCTTCGACGAGAGCGGGTGGCAGCACGCCTTCCGCGACTTCATCCCGCAGATGACGCCGGACATGCTCGTCGGCAGCCCGCTCGAAACCGAGTGGCGCAACCTTGCCCCCGATCCCGATGGCTTCGCCGAGCTGGCCGAGAAGCTGATCGCGCTCGAGAAGCAGCCGATGCACTGGAAGGAGGCGGTGGAGGCGCTCGACCTGCCGGTGCTCCTCATTGCCGGAGATGCCGACGTCGTGACCCTCGAACACACGGTCGCGCTGTTTCGTCTTCTCGGCGGTGGCGCCATGGGCGATCTGGGCCCACCGCTGCCCGCGTCGCGCCTTGCGATCCTGCCGGCGACCTCCCACACGGCCGTGATCAACCAGCCCGGGATGCTCATGCGCTTCATGGAGCCGTTCCTGCAGGGCGAGACGCCCGCGGGAATGTGGGACTGAAGTCCTGTCTGTCCGGGGGCGGAAGCCGTGCCCGGCCCGGCAGCGCACCCGGGTGCCGGCATTGGCCGCGACGCGCCGGTCGCGTCGCCCCCGGCACGATCAATGCGAGAGAGGAAACGCCATGACCACTGCGAAGAACACGATCTGCCTCTGGTACGACAAGGATGCGGAGGCCGCCGCGCGTTTTTACGCCGCCACCTTTCCCGACAGCGCGGTGTATGCGGTGCACCGCGCACCCGGCGACTATCCGTCCGGCAAGGCCGGCGACGTGCTGACCGTGGACTTCACCGTCCTCGGCATCCCCTGCCTCGGCCTCAATGGCGGTCCGGCGTTCCGGCACAACGAGTCCTTTTCCTTCCAGGTCGCCACCGACGACCAGGAGGAGACCGACCGCTACTGGAACGCCATCGTGGGCAACGGCGGCGAGGAAAGCGCCTGCGGCTGGTGCAAGGACCGATGGGGCATCTCTTGGCAGATCACGCCGCGCGTGCTGACCGAGGCGATGGCCGCCGGTGGCGACGAGGCGAAGCGGGCCTTCGAGGCAATGATGGACATGCGGAAGATCGACGTCGCCGCCATCGAAGCGGCGCGTCGTGTCTGACGCGTTGTTCCCGCGGCCTTCGGTGCCGCCCGGAACGCGGCGGGCGTCGGGCTTTCGGGAACCGACCGGTGCCCAGCCGGATGGTTTCGCATCCTTCCGGCAGTGGCGCACGCAAGATCACGAGCGCCGGGAGGAACCGGGGAGGGACCGAGCCAAGACATGATCCAGGTCATCACCATCGCCGCGCTGCTTTGCGTCGCCGTCACGTTCGGGCTCGCGCTCGCGCATGCCCTGGAGCTTCCGGGAAAGATGCGCCTCGACCGCAACACGTATGGTGCCGTGCAGGCGATCTACTATCCCGGGTTCACCTATGGCGGGCTGGTCGGCGAGTTGGGCGGCATCGTGTTGCTGGCGGCCGCGCTCCTGCCGCTTCCCTACGGAACCGACCGTTTCTGGTGGACGGCCGCAGCGCTTGCGCTGCTCGTCGCGGTGCACGCCGCCTACTGGCTTTTCACCCATCCGGTCAACGACTTCTGGGTCAGGGACGTTGCGACGACCTCGGCAGCGTCGCGCTTCTTCGCCGCCGGATCGCGCGCGGAAGGCGACTGGCGAGCCATGCGCGACCGCTGGGAGCGCTCGCATGTGCTGCGCGCCGTTCTCGCCGGAGCGAGCCTGCTTGCGCTCGCAGTCGGGCTGACCGGGCCCTAGAGTATCCGTTTTGGTATCGCAGATCGGCTCCAGCTTGTTGCCTTGACGCGTTTGCGAACGGCGAACCGGTTTCCACATCGCCTGGAAGCGCTTTAGGAGGAACGGACCCCAGGGCCCGTGGGGTCGACCGAGCAAGCGGCACGACGCAAGGGAGCGAGGGAACGACGTGACCCGGTTCATCGGCGGGCCTGAGGGCCGCATGGCGCGGGGCAGGTCGCGCGAGCCTGCGGCCCGCGCTGCTCCAGCACGTGCGGGCGGGGCAGGGCCTTCACTCCTCACCCCGAGCGTTTCGCCGCCGGCGCGGCGTCGGCGCATGTGCTGATCGCCGGCTCGTTGTCCGGCGCACTCGGATTCGATTTTGCGATGGCACCGCTTGGCAAGACCCTCAAGGCAATCAGCATGGCCGCAATGGTCCTGGCGGCTTTGGCTGTCCTTCTCCTGGCCATGCCTGTTTCCGTCTGGCGCACGGGCCGGCTGCCCGCGCCGCCGCTGCCGATCATCAAGAACGGCCCGGATATCGCAGCGGCTGATCGCGTGTGGATCGACACCGATGCGGCATGCGGTGTCGGCCGCCGTACCGACCCGGACGATTGCCTTGCTTTGATGCTGCTTGCCCGCGATCCGAACATCCGGATCGTTGGCATGTCGAGCGTGTTCGGCAATGCCGACCTGGAGGACACCGACCGGACCGCTCGCACGCTGGCCGGCAAGCTGCGCCGTGACGGTGCGCGGGTTCCCGCTGTGTTGCCTGGTGCAGACGCGCCTGCCGCCGCCGCGACCCCGGCGCAGGCGGGACTGCGCGAGGCTCTTGCGGGTGGGCCCCTGACGATCGTCGCGCTCGGGCCGCTGACGAATGTCTCCGCGGCGCTGAAGGGGCGGCCGGGATTGCAGCAGAACGTCCGGCGCGTGGTTGCGGTGATGGGACGCCGGCCAGGTCACATCTTCCACCCGTCCGAAGGCCAGGGAGACGGCATCCTGTTCGGGCACGGTCCCGTCTTCCGCGATCTCAACTTCGATATGGACCGCGAGGCGGCCCTCGACCTGCTCGCCATGCAACTGCCGATGTCGCTGATCCCCTATGACGTGGCGCGCGGGATCAGCCTGACGGAGGCTGATCTCGATCGTCTCGCCCGGGCGGGCGAGACGGGACCATGGATCGCATCCGGCGCACGAGAGTGGCTCGACTTCTGGCGGGAAGACATCGGGCTCGACGGATTCCATCCCTTCGACCTCCTGGCAGCCGCCTACGTGCTTCGGCCGGAACGCTTCGATTGCGCCGTTGCCCTGGCATGGATCGGCCGCGACCATCGGCTCGACAACCTCCCGCTCGTCGATCCGCTCGCGTTGCAGGTCGGTTTGCGCGCGGAACGCTCCGACGACGCGATGGCGGAAACCGACTTGATCTATTGCGTGGGGATCGACCCCGCGTTGCGCGCCTGGCTGATGAGCAAACTGGCCGGCACGCGCACACGCGCAGATGGCGCCGATGCCGAAAGGACGCCTCGGTCGCCATGAACCGCCCTGGCGGCAGCCGGGATCTTGCAGGTCAAATGGCTCCTCGAAGGACTGATCGCACTTATCCCGGTGGCTTTGTTCCTGCCTCTGGAGCTGGCAGGGCGGCGCTGACGCCGACACCGTTCCCCGCCGCGTAGCTGACCGGTGGCCGACCTTGGTCGTTGTCCAGGATATGCGCGATGCTGGTCCGGAGCCCGGCCGCAACCTTGACCGCGATCCCGTTTGGTGATCCAGCCGTTCTCGGAACGGCTGCGCGGCCCTGCCGCTTGTGCGTCGGCTGCGCAACGCCGAGCATGTTCGTTGGGACCTTGGCGCGGCAGCAGCCTTCGCGCTCTACATCGCGTGTTGTTGACCAGAGCTCTTGCTTCGGGCCTGTTGTTCTCGATGGCTTGATCCGCGGCAGCGGCTTCACCGCTTCCCTCCGAACGGAAAAACCGAGCATGATCCCACGACTGACACCGGTGCGGCGCGGTCCGACCGTGGCCGTACTCGGAACGTCCCTCACGGTCAGTTGGGCCTCGAGCTACTACCTTCCGGCGGTCTTGGCGGTCCCAATGGCCGAAGATCTGGGTCTGTCGCCGGTCTGGGTGTTCGGCGCATTCTCCATGGCAATGATGGTTTCGGCCATGGTCGGCCCCTGGGCGGGAGCGAGGATTGACGGCGCCGGGGGGCGGGGCGTGTTGATGCTGTCGAACATCGTGTTTGCCGCCGGCCTCATGCTGCTCGCCGCTGCCCCATCACCGCCGATCCTTTTCGCAGGCTGGGCGGTCATTGGGCTTGGGATGGGCATAGGGCTCTATGAAGCCGGGTTTGCCACACTGGCGGGGATTTACGGCAAGGACGCGCGTGGACCGATCACCGGCATCACGCTGATTGCCGGATTTGCTAGCACCGTCGGTTGGCCGCTTTCTGGGCTGATGCTCGCAACATGGGGCTGGCGCGAGGCTTGTATCGGCTGGGCGCTTATCCAGTTGTTCCTTGCGCTGCCGTTGAACGCCTGTCTGCCGAGAGCAACCAGGACGATGGCCCGGGCAAGCGCCCCGGCAGACGATGGCCCGCCGCCATCGCGTTTGGCGCTGGCGCTGCTTGCGTTCGTTTTCGCAGCGACCTGGTTCAACTCAACCGCGATGGCTGCGCATCTGCCAGGCTTGCTGCAGACAGCGGGGGCCAGCACAGCCGTAGCCCTCGCCGCGGGCGCGCTGATCGGCCCGGCCCAGGTGGCGGCGCGGGTGCTGGAATTCAGCCTGCTTCGCCGCTGCCACCCGCTCGCGTCGACCAGGCTCGCAGCGGCGGCTCATCCGCTTGCGGCCGTGGCGCTGGTGACGTTCGGTGGGGCCGCTTCTTACGCTTTTGCGATCTTGCATGGAGCGGGCAATGGTATCCTCACCATCGCAAAGGGCACGCTGCCGCTCGCACTGTTCGGGACGGTTGGCTATGGGCAGCGTCTCGGCTGGCTGAACGCGCCGGCCCGCATCCTCCAGGCGGCCGCGCCATTGATCTTCGGCGCTGCCCTGTCGGCGTGGGGGTCGTCGGCCATTTGGCTGACGGCTGGGATAGGCACGGCCTCGATGCTTGCGCTGGTTGTGCTCAGACGTTCCTGAAGCCAGGGGCATAGCCAAGTCTTCGCACAACGTGGCGCGTTTGACCGGCGCATCTCGGGGGTTCTTGCGACAAGGATGCCCACGCAGCCTCAAAGGCGCCGGGCCTCTATTGCGGCCAGAGCCGGGCATGCTCGCCGCCCTCATTGCGGCTGGTCTTCTTGGTGTTCGAGGTGGCCGTTGCCAGGGACATTCCAGTCCGGCTCGCCGCGCCGTGCCGCTTCAAGAGGCAAGGGCGACGCCGATCGGTGTGCCAATTCGCGGGGAGTTTGTCCTGCAGCAAAGAGCGATGAGCAAACGGGTGTAGCTTCAGTTCCCATTCGGGAATCCCTTCTCGCAAGCTTGGCACGCATTCACCCGTCCAGAGGAGTGACCAATGAAAGCGATGATGATGAGCCTGGTCGGCCGGATGGCATCGGCACGCTGCGTCTTGGCCAACTCCTTGCGCAACTGGCGGCACACGAGACAGACGTTGCGGGAGATCAACGCACTCGGCGCCCAGGAGGCCGGACGTGTGTTGACCGAGGTCGGCTTGAGCCCGCGCGAGTTTGAACGCTCCATGGTGCTTCCGTTTGCGTCCGAAGACCTGCTCCAGGAGGCGATGCATACCTTTGACATCGATCCGGATGAATTCTGCGCACGCTATCCCGGGTGGTTCCAGGACATGGAGCGCACGTGCATGAAATGTCCGCACCGGGGTGCCTGCCGGCGCATCGTCGCGCGCGGAAGGTTCGCGGAATGGCACCGCGGGGTCTGCCCGAACGCCGAAGATTTCGCGCAGATCGCTTCACCGGCTGTCACCTGTGGATGACCGTCGACCGCACGGGAGCACCCATGCGATCGCTGTGAAGAACATGGGTGGCTTGGCAAACTGGGGGAGGCGGCATCCTTCCGATCGTCTGTGAATTGCAGCGGGATCGTGACATGAAAGGTCCTGCCAACCCGTCCTTGCGCACCGACATGGCTTTGCGGCTGCGTCGGGTTCTGGCCTCCGTGCAACTTGACTGCGCGTGTCGGGCGAGACTGGATGAAGCGCTCGACCGGTTTTCGGTTCTCGAAAGCCGCCATCAGGTGAGGAACGGATTGAGGGAGGCGCGTCATCGGAGGGACTGGATCGTCGCACAACTCTCGTTCCTCGCTGAGATCGACGAAATCACCGACCGCGAGAGCGACCCACTGTTGTCATGGAGATGGCGGTCTTGTTCGATGAAATCGCCAGTCAGGCGGTCGAAGCCGCCCGGACCCTGCGCGTCACGGCGGGGTTGTCGATAGATGACGCGAACAAGCAATCGACGTGAAGGGTTTCTCACCTCCTGAAATCTCTGGCGGACCACTTGCGGCTGCGTGTTGATCCTGACCCGCCCCCCTAATTGTCCGCGTTGATTGGTTGGCTCTGTTCATGTTGTGGTCCGGCTTGGACCGGGTTGCAATTTGGTGCGGTGTGAGCCCGTACAGGCTTGAATGTGGCCGCGTAAGATTGTCGCCGAACCTCCAGTCTTAGATCAGGTCTCGGGCATGCCGGTAGCTGGCAAACAGGTGCTCGTTGAGACATTCGTCCCTGAGCCGGCCGATGAAGCTCTCCACCAACCCGTTCTGCATCGGTTGGCCTGGGGCGATGTAGTGCCATTCGACCCGCCGGTCTTGTTACCATTTCAAGATGGCGTTCGAGGTCAGTTCGCTGCCATTGTCGCTGACCACCATGCAGGGATAGCCGCTCCGTTCGGCGATGGCGTCCAGTTCCCTTGCTACGCGCTCGCCTGAGATTGCGTTGTCGACGATCGTGGTCAGGCATTCCCGGCTGAAGTCATCGATCACGCACAGGATCCGGAACCGCCGCCCGTCGGCGAGTGTGTCATGGGCAAAGTCGAGGCTCCAGCGCTGGTTGGCACTTTGGGGGATTGCCATGGGCGCCCATGTGCCGATGGCACGCTCGCGGCCACCGCGCTTGCGCACGGTCAGCCGCTCCTCCTTGTACAGACGATAGAGCTTTTTCCAGTCGACCGCGACGCCCTCCCGCTTGAGCAGGATGTGCAGGCGTCGATAGCCGAATTGGCGGCGTTCTGATGCCAATTGCCTGAGCCGCTGCCTCAGCTCGGCATCGTCAGGTCCGGTTGATCGTTACCGTTAGTCCCGCGCATCGATGCCCATCAGGCCACAGGCCCGGCGCTGCGAATACCCCTTGTGTTCGATGGCCCAGCCCACGGCATTCCTCCTTGAGCCGGGCGTTAGAAGTTTTTTCCAAGCATCTCGCGGAGTGTCGATACATCCAACACCGACTCCGCCAGAAAATTCTTCAGCTTCGCGTTCTCTTCCTCCAGAGTCTTCAGCCGCTTGGCATCGGACACGTCCATCCCGCCATACTTGGAGCGCCATTTGTAGAAGGTTGCGTCCGAGATTCCATGCTTACGGCACAGATCAGCCGCCGACATGCCCCTAGTGCTCCTTCAAGATGCCGATGATCTGTTCATCGGAAAACCGTGATCGCTTCATTGCCTGTCTCCTTGATCAGGGAACAGGCTAACCTCAATGCGGGGACATTCCAGGGGAGCAGGTCACCGGAGACGAGATGCAACCCGTTCTCGACCCCGCGCTCACGCATCGCCTTTCAGGTCCATGCTGGCCTGCCTGCCAGCCGGTGCCGCCGGAGTGCGGTCGCGCGAGTGCGGTGCGTCCGCACCGTGGAAGCGCATGCGCGCGTGCGGCGGCGGCAGGCACCGGTCCCGGACCGCAGCATCGATGGCGGCGAGAACCGCGTCTCGGCAGTCGATGTCGTCGGCAAATCCGGGCACCCAGAAGCGCACGGCATAGCGGATGCCGTCGGCATCGTACGAGGTTACGCGAACGTCCGGTGCCGGTGTGGCCAGGATGACAGAGGTCCGGGCTGCCGCCTCCGCGAGCACGCGCCTGGCGTGGCCAACCGGAACGTCATGGTCGAGCGCGATTGACACGTGGGTCCGATAGTGCTGCCGCGGCGCGCTGAAGTTGGTCAGCCGCTGACGGGCGATCTGGCCGTTGGGCAGGATAGTGTACGTGCTGTCGCGTGTCAGCAGGCGGGTCGTGCGCCAGCCGATCTCCACCACGCGGCCGCGGATCGTGCCGTCGATCTCGATCCAGTCGCCGATCCGGTAGGGGGCCTCGAGGCCGAGGGCGATGCCGGACAGCACGTCGGCCAGCGCGTTGCGGATGGCGAAACCGAGAATGGCCAGCACAAGCCCTGAGCCGGCGAGCGCTCCGCTCATCGATTGCCCCAGCACCAGGATGATCGTGGCGATCGACGCCGCGATGAAGAGCGCGGCCGAGATCAGCTCTGGGAGCAGTCGGGGCACGCGGCGACGCTCGGGCCCCGCCCGCTCGAGCGCGATGCCGATTAGGCGGCCGCCGAGCCAGGCGGCGGCAAAATAGCTTGCCGATCCGGACAGCAAGCGAACCGGCCGAGCATCCGCCTGAACCTGCAGCAGCGCCAGGACCTGCGGATGAAGCAGATAGACCGCAATGCTGGTCGCCACCGCGACAATCGGCCAGAGCGAGCGCCGTGCGACGGTTCGGGCACTCATGCCGTCCGTCCGCAGTCGGCATCAGTCTCGTGGCGCGCGCTCACGGCGTCGGCGGCGCGCGCCGGCGGGCGCTCGTTCGTGGCGCGGCCTACGCGCGTGAGCGAATGGACCGGTCGGAAGCACCAGGGACAGCGGACGGCGGCACGCGGAATGCTGCGGCTGCAATGACCACAGAACAAGGGGGCGAAATGAGGCGTCAAGGCTCCAACTCCCGGCGCCCAATGAGAGGACGCGCGCATCGCAAAGCAATGTCGGAAATGTGCGGGAGGCCCGGAACGGTCGCGTCGCTGCTTTGCCTAAATCGACGAAGGACCGCTCCGGGACAAAGCATGTGTTTCCCGGTCTGCCTTGGCAAAAGAGTTGCGAACTTGATGCGACATGTTTTTCTTATTGCGCTGAAATGCGGAAAACTCAAGGCATTCCGATTTCGAGAAAGCGATTTGACTTTTTTCTCTGGATGGCCAATGAAGTTTTCATCATGACTGAATTTTTTATTCCCGCCGGACTTTTTTGCACCGCCAGCCGGCTCTCACGCCGCTAGCCCTGGTCCGGCTGCCTGCTCCTCGCCCCGGACGGAGCGCAACCAGACCAGGGACATCTCAACGCCCGAACGATCCGAGGGTATGGCAGGCGCACAAGCGCCGGCCATGGCGCCTGGATGGCGGGCGGAATCGCAAAATTCGACCGATCGCAGGGCCGGAATGGCACAGCGCCAAGCACGTATCCGCGATCGGCTCGCAGTGGGAAGCATCTATCGATGGCCAAGAAGAACCGGAAAGGAAACCGCGAAGCGCGCAAGCCGAAGCAGGCCAAGGCCGCGCCTCAGCAGACAACGTCGTCAGTCGCCGAACTCGCGGCCAAGGGAGCGGGCCGTAATCCAGCGCGACGGTAGGGCGCAAGGCACGCCAGCGTCGGCGTGAAGGAAACGGGCAGCTTAGGCTTGCGACGCGACGTTACCTGCTGCCTGACGCGGGCAGGACGTTGATGGACGACGCCATGAACAGCATCTCCACCTGCAGCATGACCGAGGCCACCAACCGCCATGGCTGACCCGGAAACGTCCCAGGGCGTTTCCGGGCTTCGACATCCGCTCGATCACCAATTCGGACGAACCGCCGCCCTTCGCGCGCGGTCATCGGAGCTTGCCATGAAAGCCGGTCAGGTCGCATTCCAGATTGCTCTTGCGACGGACGCACGTGCGCGGTGCCGCAAGACGGCTCTTTGGAATGTCGCCACGCGCATTTGTCATCTGCGGCCGGGTGCATCGGTCCGCGATGTGGCGTTTTGCCTGCTTCAGCGGGAGAGGCTCGGCAGCACTGGCCTGGGCCGCGGACTCGCGATGCCCCACGCGGTTGTCGAGCGGGCCAGTCCGCCTCTGATCCTGATTTCCCGGTTGGGTCAGGCGGTGGCTTTCGACGCGCCGGACGGCAGCGGGGTCGATCTTCTCGTGACCGTCGTGGGTGAGAGCGAGGAACTCAAGCGGCTGCGTACCGTCGTCTCCCGGTTAGCAATGCGCGCCGGTGATCCGGAGTTTCTGGACGCGCTCCGCCGATCCGAAGGCATTTCCCGGATCGCCGAACTGTTCACATCGCTGGGCATCGCGTCAGCGGTACATCGACCTGCAACAGAAAGCCTGGGTCCGCGCGAGGTGCTCAACCCGAAGGCCCTGAGTTAGCGCCGATTCATCGTCCTGAGGCGTTTGCGGACGGCAAACCGGTTTCCACGTCGCGTGGAAAGGGTCTAGCTGTCGACCGGCGGATAGACCACCTTCCCCTGCGCGGTTTTCCGTGCTCCGGGCGTCAGTTCGGCCCGAACGACTTGGCCAGGACCCATCAGGTGATCCACGGCGCGTTCGTTGAGCAGCAGATGGTCGGTGATGATGCGGCGGTGGCAGCGCCACCACACGGCTTCGGAGCACATCAGCGCCAGGCGCCGGTGCCGCGCCATGCCGAGCAGCGCGTCGAATGCAACCGCGAATTCAGGGCCCAGGGCGTAGTCGGCGTAATTGTGGAAACTCCGGACACGCCACATCGCGTTGACGGTTTCGTCGACGCCGGCCTGCTTCGACCGCCGCCCGCCCAATGCGGGGAAATGGTGGTAGCCGATCTGCACCTCGGCAAGGTGGTCCGGCAGGCTGTCGATGTTGAAAATCGGATTGGTGCGCGATCGTGGGAATGATCGGACGTCGATCAGCAGATCGACCTGCGCATCGCGCAGCATGGCAAGGAACTCCTCCATGCTGCGGTTGGAGTGGCCGATGGTGGTGAACTGCGCAACCAACACCGCCTCCTCGTCAAGCGGCTTCCTTGTGGGCGGCGACGTGCTCTGTCCTGTCGCTCTTGATCGCGCATTGCGGCTCGCCGCGCAAAGCGCGGCGGATGGGGCCGTTGTAGCGGAAATCAGCTTGGTAGACCCCGATAAACTCGCCGCCTTCGCGGCCGGCTTCGCACTTGCAGCTGACGTGATCGCCGGGGCCGAACCTCGTCATCTCATCCTCCGTCGCGTGTTCAATGCTCGTATCGGCCTCACGGTTCCTCCAACTGCCGTTCGTTCGGGAACCGCTCTCCCGCCGACCGGTTCTTACGCTGAGCCCGGGCTGCGCCAGCGCAGCGGCCATGGCGTCCTTGTTGATCGCCTCCGCTGCTACGGATCTCTTGTCGAATGGGGACCAGCCGGACTCCGGCCGTGGGTTGTGCAACAAGCCGTACCCGACGCATGCTGCCGGATCGGAAAACTACCGCGATCACACCATAGGCAGACCCCTAAGCCCGGGCCTAGGGCTGGGTGCCGGAAAGCGGCGGACCACGGGAAGCGAAACGAACCGGTTTGACGGCAAGAGGTCTGGCCGGTTCGCACACCGTAGCTGTCTCTATGGCACACGCCTGGGCGGAAAGGGGACCACGTTGGGGCTGCTGGTCGGCATTGCGACGGGTTTTTCGGCGGTGACGATGGCCTCAAGCAGAAGATCGAGTGCGTGCCGTGCTTTGCCACTGGTGCGATCGTCGCCGCAAAGATCGTCTCTTGCAGCGTGCAGATGCCGCCGCGCTGCGGCGAAATCGGCCTCCATGCTCCGCCTCCAACACAGAAAGCGCCTGCCCGGTCGGTTGGCAAGCTGGCCCCCTGTCGCGCCGACAACAAGAAGAAGCCCCGTCGACAGATGCATCGATCTCCTTCGATTGCCTTAGCCATTTGTTATGACCGAATGGGTATGGCTCGGGCATGTCGAGATGGCGACATGACTGTTTGCAAGAGGTCCGCCTTGGAACTCGAAGCGCCCACACGTGAAGCGATCCAGCAACGCGAGCAGCTCCTTGAAGCGCTGACCGATGCGGTGCCCGGCTTCGTGTGGGTTGTCGAAAAGAACGGGCGCGTTCTCTACGTCAATGCGGAATGGCGGGACTATACCGGAAAGAGCGACGCCGGATCGCTGGGTCACGGATGGCTCGAGGCTCTCCATCCCGATGACAGGCCGGCGATCGATCAGGCGATAGCGAAAGTTGTCGAGAAGGGTCTTCAGCAGCACGAGCTTGCGGCACGGATACGCCGTTCGGATGGCGTGTACCGCTGGCACCTTCTGCGGGCACGGATCATCGATGCCAGCGCCGGACTCTGGATCGGTTGCTCGATCGACATCCATGAACGCGTCGAGCGGGAGAACTGCGAGAAGCGCGAGCACCAGATCCTGGAGATGGTGTCGCGCGGCGCGGCCATAGAAGAGGTTCTCGCCACCCTCTGCCGATACGGAGAGCATAGCGTATCGGGTGCCAGGTGCTCGATCATGCTCGTCGATGCCGACGCCGGGAGGTTCACCGGTGCGATTGCCCCCAGCCTTCCACCGGAGCTCTTCGCGGATGTTGCCGGCCTGAAGATCGGGACCGGCGTCGGTTCATGCGGCACGGCTGCGCACCAGTGCTGCGACGTGATCGTGACCGACACCGACATCAGTCCTCTCTGGCAGGAGTGGCGACACCTGATCGAGCGGCACAGCTTGCGCGCGTGCTGGTCGCGCCCCGTCCTTTCTTCGCAGGGCAAGGTTCTTGCCACCTTCGGTTTCTATTTCGACGAGGTGCGCGCTCCGACCGCCGACGAGCTGGAGAGCCTTGAGGGGATACGCCACATCGCCTCGCTGGCGATCGAGCGCAGCATCACGCTGCAGAACCTCAAGGAGAGCGAGGAGCACCACCGTCAGACCGTCGAACTCAATCCGCAAGTTCCCTGGACCGCCGACGCACGCGGGCGTCTTGAGTCGATTTCCTCGCGATGGGCGTCGTTCACCGGCATCACGCCCGATGAGGCGCTCGGGATGGGCTGGCTGAAGGCCCTGCATCCCGATGATGTCGATCCGGCACTGGATTACTGGCGCGAGCGTCTCGAGACCGGAAAGCCGGCCGACCTCCGATACCGCATCCAACTGGTTGACGGCAGCTACCGGTGGGTGCGCGTTCGTGGTGCGCCGCGGTTTGACGCCAACGGCAACATCATCCGCTGGTACGGCTCGCTCGAAGATGTGCACGACCATTTTCTTGCCGAAGAGCAACTCCGTCGCGCCGCTTTCGAGGACTCGCTCACGGGCGTCGCCAACCGTCGAAGCTTTGAGCGCGCGTTGCGGAACCATCTTGCACCCGCGAAGCGCCAGCCGGTCGGCCTTCTGCTTCTTGATCTCGACGACTTCAAGCAGGTCAATGACCGCTTCGGTCACGCGGCCGGCGATGCGGTTCTGCGGCTCTTCGCCCGACATCTGTCGAAGCACACACAAAGCTCCGAACTTGCCGCCCGGCTGGGCGGCGACGAGTTTGCGGTCATCGTGCCGGAGGCAGGCGATCTTCGCAGGCTCGAGGAACGGGCGCGCAGACTTGCGCGGTCGCTCAGCGCCAGTCTGCGACGAAGCGCCAAGGCCCGCACCTGCGACGTGAGCGTCGGCTGCGCCCTTGCTGCGGCCACGGACACGGCCGAAGACCTGCTCAAGAAGGCAGACATGGCGCTCTACGAATCGAAGGCCGAACAGAGGAACGTCGTGAAAGCCTTCGTGCCGCAAATGCGCCGGGTAGCCGAGCAGAAGGTTGCCCAGCTCGAACTGGGGCGCGAAGCGCTGCGAGAGGGATGGATCGTCCCCTTCTACCAGCCCAAGGTCATGCTCCCGAACGGCCGGATCGTTGGATGCGAAGCGCTGCTCCGCATCGATCATCCGGAGCGCGGTGTCTTGCCCCCGCTGGAAATCTTTCAGGCGCTTGACCACCCCAAATTGGGCTGGGCCATCGGCGAGCGAATGCTTTCGCTGGTCCTGAAAGACATCCAGACCTTTGCCAGTCGGACCGGAACGTCCCCGCAAGTGGCCGTCAACCTGTCTGCGGCCACTCTCATGCAGGGCGACTTCACGCGATGGCTTCTGCGAACCCTGAAGCAAGCCGACGTCCCGGCAGAACTGCTCACGCTCGAGATCACCGAGCGCGTCCTTCTCGACGAGATGGAGGATAGCCTGGGAGAGGCCCTGGCGGAGTTGCGCCGTATGGGCATGGGCATCGCGCTCGATGATTTCGGCACCGGCTATGCGTCCCTCATGCATCTGCAGAAATATCCGATCTCCGAGATCAAGATCGACCACTCCTTCATGGACAATCTGGCGCAGAACGGCAGCAACACGGCCATTGTTCAGTCGATGATAACGCTCGGGCGCAATCTGGGCCTGAACGTGGTGGCGGAAGGCGTCCAGTCCTCCGAGCAGGGCCTGCTGCTTCGAACGTGGGGATGCCAGATGGGCCAGGGTTTCCACTACGGCAGGCCGATGTCGCTCGAGGATGCGATCGAAAGCTGGCAAAGGCAGATCGACGACCCAGGCGAGCGCCGGCACCACGGCTCCGGTTAAGTGACACCTCGGGCAGATCTCGGCATGGCGCATGCGCGTGATCGCTGGCTGATCGGACTTCGGCGGCCCCTGGCTGCGCCGCTTGGATGAAATCCCGCCTTGACCGTGCCTGAACCCGTTTCGGCGCGGTTGATCGGCTGCATCTGTGCTGTCGCCGATGACCAACCGAACGCAGCAATTGGTCCACAGGGTCAGGGCAAGTCGCGCGATCCGGACTCGTTCGTCAGATGCACCTGCAGCCGCGGGATTGTTGGCGCGATGCTCGCGACAGCGTCGTACGTCATCAAGCTGAAGCCCGTCGAGAAGGCGTCGGCCAGGACTGCCTCCGGGGCGAGCACGGTCACGCTCTGGTGGTTGTTGGCGCTGGCCCCGCTGCGCGGATTCAGGAGGTGATTGAAGGAACCGGCAGGGTCGAAGGCGAACCCGTCGGGACTGGACGTTGCCACGGCGTTGTTCACGAGTTCGAGGAAAGCCGGCTGTCGCGCGCGATCGTCGGTGGCCTCGATACCGACGCGCCACGCGCCACGAGCCGGATGCTGCCCAAGTGCACGGATCTCACCGATATCGACCAGGCTGTTCTCGATCCCACCGCGCCGCAGGATATCGACGGCACGGTCTGTTATGTAGCCTTGTGCGATACCATTGAGCGTCAGCGCAGCGCCACGACGCTTGAGTGCAACCCGGTTGCGGTCGAAGATCACCTTGTCGAAGCCGACGAGCGCCAGTGCGTCGGCAATCTGGCCCGGATTCGGTCCGGCCGGGTCCGCGTCGGGTCGTGCGAAATGCTCGCTCAGCAATCTCCAAAGCGGCTGTACCGTGGGATCGAACGCGCCATTGGTCAGTTCCCAGACCTCGCGACATGTCTGCAGCAGAGCGACCAAGTCGGATGGCGGTGCGGCAAGCGCACCAAACCGGTTCAATCTCGAAAGCGCGGAATCCGGAAGGTAGAGGCTGAACACCCGTTCCAGCCGCTCCACTTCGGTGACCACCTGCCGCACCAGTCGCGCCGCGGCATTGCGATCATGGTGGTGGATCACCAGGGACGCTTGCGCGCCGAGCGCCTGTCCGCGCCAGGTCACCGCAGTGGATGACTGGGCAGACGACGCATGGAGAAGCGGAAGACCGCAACCCGCGGCAGCTGCGCCAATGGCGATGAAACGACGGCGGTTGATTTTCTGCATGGCCGCTCTCTAGTCCGTCGATCCAACAGTGTCCGTTGCGGCTGGTTCCGATCCGGCGGAGCCGAGGACGTACGCGGTCGGGATTTCGTCGAAGACGACCACCTGGCCGCCGTTTTCATTCGAGAATGCTTCGGCAGTCGCCCGTGTCGAAAACGGGACGGTCTCGAGCGCTCCCATGCCGCCCTTCACCGCGCTGCCGATCACGTAGAATGCGGCGCGGGCTTCGATCCAGTTCTCCGGGCCGGGCTGCTGCCAGCTTGGCGCCTTTGCCATGTCGGACACATATATGGCGGCAACGTTCTTTGGTTCCTCCGCGAGCATGGTGAAGGCCACGGCATCACGCGCAGACGAGAACCAGATCGGCTCTGGGATGGCGCCGAGGATGATCTGGCCTTTCGGTCCCGGGTGATCAATCACGTTCATTCCGCAGTAGCGGCCGACGGCTTCTTCCGTCAACGCGAAGGGACCCGGCGCTTCCTGAGGGCCGTCGTCACCGCACGCGACCAGGCCCAAGGCTGCTGCAATGGCGATGACGGTCATCCGGTGCCTCACAGCTCCCTCCTTGCAAAGACGACGGCAGCGCCGGTCAGCGGCACGGCTGTCCACGCGATCAGAGCGGCGATCAGCGCACCGGCAGGAAGTGCAGCCTGCTGCACCGCGCTGCCCATCCCCGACAGCGCGCTCACATCGCCGGAGGTCAGGTTGAGCAGGCGGTATACGTCCGTCGGGTTCGCTAGCAGCAGCGCGTTCAGGGCGCCGCCTCCGACGATCCGCCCCTGATCGACGACAAGCAGGCCAAGCAAGGCCATGTCGTAGAGCAGGACGAAAAGCAGCCAGATGCCGACGGCGATGCCGCCGGCAGTCCCGCGCTCCTGGACGAGCGCACTGACGAGATAGCCCAGAGCTATGAACACAGAACCGAGCAGGACCGACGAAAGGACCATAGACGCGAAAGCGATCCAACTCGCGTCATCGATGCCGGCGGTCGTGGCAAAAAGCGCCGCTGCGGCAGCGCCGTAGCCGAGCAGCGTCGCAAAGGCAAGAATGGCGACGTGGCCGATGAACTTGCCGCCGATCACCTGCCAACGTCCGATCGGATAGCTCAGGAGAAGCAGCATCGTGCCGCGCTCCATCTCGCCGACGATCGCGTCATGCGAAATCAGCAACGCGATCAGAGGGACGAGGAAGATCGTCAGGCTGGAGAGGCTGACGGTGACAACTTCCAGGGACGGCACATCGACGTTGCCGGTGGGAGCGCTGCCAAGGAATGTGAGCGTCAGCGCAAGCGCTGCCAGCAACAGCGTCGTGGCAAGCACCCAGCGATTGCGCAGTCCTTCCTGGATCTCCTTGCGGGCGACGATCATCAGGTTTCTCATTCTGAGATCTCCCGCGAAGCGCTGAGGAAATGGGCATAGAGCTCGTCGAGTGACGGCGGAATGACGTCCAGATCGGCCACAGGCGCATCGGGTGACGCTGCGCTTCGCAGCAACGCGATCTTCTCTTCCGGACCTGCTTCAACCTCCATCAAACGGCCGTTGATGCGTCGCCAGCCTCCCGCGCGTGCCCACGTGTCGACCAGGTCGGGCGCTTCTATGACCTTCACACGGATTCGCGTGGGCAGTCGTGCTATCCGGCGAAGGTCCTCGATTGTGCCGTCGGCAATTTTCACGCCATTGTCGACAATGACGACGCGGTCGGCCCGGCCTTCCAGCTCGGTGAGCGCGTGAGAAGACAGAAGCACCGTGGCGCCATCCGTCCTCAGTTCGTCGACGATGTCGTAGAAACTGCGGCGTAGCGCCGGGTCGAGGCCTGTGGTCGGCTCGTCCAGAAGCAACACCCGCGGTCGGCCGAGAAGCGCCTGTGCGAGACCGAGCCGTTGCCGCATTCCTTTGGAATACGTGCCGACGCGCCTGTTCGCTGCCGTGTCGAGCCCGACGCGCTCCAAAAGGACGTCGGTCGTCGTCAACGGAACCCGTTTCAGCCGGGCATAGAACGCCAGGATTTCACGCCCCGTCAGGGCCATGTTGAAGGCGACGTTCTCGGGGAGGTATCCGAGGCTCCGTCGCGCTTCGAACTGTCCGGCCGACGGGTCCTCTCCAAGAACACGGATGGTGCCGGAAGTCGGCCGGATCAGCCCCAGCATAAGCTTGATCAGGGTCGTCTTGCCAGCACCGTTGTGCCCGACGAGCGCGACCGTTTCGCCTGCGCCGAAATTGCACGTGATGTCCGTTACGGCGCGCAGTTCGCCGTAGGACTTGGAAACGCCGGTCACCTGGACTGTATCGTTCATCGGTGCTCGATCTCCCGATCAAGGGGTGGCGCCATCAGCGGGCGGCTGTCGACCACGCCGCCAGGCAGCAATGCCGGGAACCGCGCCTGCGCCCAGCGGATCACTTGGACGGCTGGGCTGTTGACGAGAATCTTCGCCTGCGGCGCAGTCCACAGCACCTTGTCGACGAGGCCGTTGGGCCGGTACGGCTTGTCTGCGATTCCGTCGCCGTCGAGGTCGAAGGCCGGATTGTCGCTCCAGTAGTTGCCCCGGCCATCGTGTGACCAGTCGAGATACCGGGTCCCGACATACTTGACCTGGTTGCGGTTGCGAATGAACGCATTGCCCGACATCGCGTTGCTTTCGGAGCCCGCTGTAAAGTGGATGCCGATCGCACAACCCTCGAACCAGTTCTCGGTAAAGCGGTTGCCGTTCGCATTGTAGATAAAGACGCATTTCTCCGGGCCGAGGCGCGTGCCTTGCGACGGGCTCTCCGAAGCGGCGTCGCGCTCGGTCGGCAGGCCGTGGGTTCCGCCAACCCGCGCCGCAGCCGTCCACCGTTCGATCGGCAAAAGGCGTCCGCGGACGACGTTGCCGGTGATCACCGAACCGTTTGCGTAGTTCAAAAGCAGGCCGTGATCCCGGTCCCCCTCCGAGATGTTCTCCGTCACGTGCAACCCTTGGGAGAACATGATGGCGTAGCCGATGTTGTTGTCGATCGACAGGTTGCCGCTCACCTCGCTGTCGTTCGTGTACATGTAGTGAATGCCGAAACGGACGTTCCGGAGCGTGTTGTTTCTGAAGACGTTGCGTTCGCTCGTCTTGGTAAAGATGCCATCCCTGCCATAGCTGACGGAATTTTCGACAACCCGAGCACCCGGAGCATTCCACACGGAGATGCCGTCGCCTGCCTCGCTTGTGCGGCCTTCGCGCCGACCGACGATCCTGTTGCCCTTGATCAGCGAGTTCGCCGCCCCGTGAACGTAAATCCCGACGAGGTTGCCGATCAGGATATTGTTTTCCACGCGTGCACCTGTCGCCGTCTGAGCGATGAAGATGCCCGAGTCCATGTCGTACAGGTTCAGGCCCGATCCCCTGATCTCGAGGCCGCGGACCGAGGCCATCGGCGCAGAGACGGTGATGACGCTGCCTTTTCCGCCCCCCCTGAGGATCGCTCCTGGTGCGCCTTCAAGCGTCACGCGCGTCTCGATCTCCACCGGTCCCGTGTGCACACCCGTCGCAAGGCGGATGATATCTCCCGGCGATGCCCCGTCGATCACCGCCTGCAGACTGCCCGCGCCCGCGGGATGTTCGATCACCTTTGCCCATGCGGGCGCAGTCATGATGGCGGCGGCGAACGCCGCCACCATCAGGAGCCCGATCGACCTCATGCTGCGCAGCATGCGTCAGACGCCTTGCGGTTCAACGAACATGCGCCCCTTCATCTCCATGTGCAGGGCATGACAGAACCACGAGCAGTAGTACCAATAGACGCCCGGCTTGCTTGCCGTGAACGTGACAGACGCGGTTGCCTGCGGCGCCACTTCCATGTTGATGCCGTAGTTGACGATCGAGAAGCCGTGCGTCAGATCTTCGATATCGTCGATGTTCGTCACGTAAACGGTGACCTCGTCGCCTTGCCGGACGGTGAACGTCTCAAGACTGAAGGCCGGTGCCACCGACGTCATGTAGACGCGAACCTTGTTGCCGTCGCGAACGACATCCGCGGCGGTGGCCAGATCCACACCGTCGGCGTTCGCCTGCTGCACGGCGTCGGCGAAGAACGGATCGTCGCGGTTCCAGACATGGAGCGGATTGATCTTCGACCGGTGGACGATGGTCGCGTCATGCGGTTCGGCAAAGGTCGGATTGTCGTGCACGAGCACCATCTCATCTCCGGAGATGTCGATCAGCTGATCGTTCTCCGGCTTGAGGGGGCCGACGTTGAGATAACGATCCTTTGAGAACTTGTTCAGCGAAATCAGCCATTTGCCATCAGCCTCACGGGTCTGGCCCATCGAGGTATGATTGTGACCGGGCTGGTAGTGCACATCGAGTTTCTGTCGGATCGGATCGACCTGCTCACCGGCGAAGGCGCGCTTGGCGTCCTCGATGTTCCACTTGCAGATCTGGCTGTCGATGAACAGGGTCGTATAGGCGTTCCCGCGGCCGTCATAGGCCGTGTGGAGGGGGCCGAGACCGAGCTCCGGTTCGGCGACGACCGTGTCGCGTGGCTCGATCTTGTCGTCGAACAGATCATCGAACCTGCGCACGTCGAAGACGGTGACGGTGGGCGACAACTTGCCGTTGGCGACAACGTGGATGCCGTCCGGCGCGGTGTTGATGCCGTGCGGGCTGTTGGGAACGGGGACGTAGCGCGTGTAGGGCGATCCCTTGCGGCCGTCGATCACCGGGACACCGTTGATCTCCTGGTAGTCGCCGGCGGCGACGGCGTCCTCGATCCGCTTCAGGTTGAAGATGACGATCCAGTCCTGCTCGTTTGCCATCATTTCGGGGAGGTTGAAACCTTCCTCCGAGTTGTAGCAGGTCGCAAACGCGTACTTGCCCTGATAATCGGCATCGACGTTGTCGAGATTGCCGTCCACCATCACCTGCCACGCGATCTTCATGGTCTCACCGTCGACTGCGGTGAAGATCGCGCGATAGCTGTCAGGGTCACCCATCGTGGTGCCGTCGTTGGGGACCGGGACGCGGTCTTCGCCATTGCAGAAGACGTAGCCGGTCTTTGGGTACTTCTGCACGCGCAGTCCGTGCACCGTATGCTGGTTTGGCAGCTCGATGATCTTGTCGCATTTCATCACATCGAGCCGTATGCGACAGACACGGGTGTTCGCCTTGTCGTTCGCATAAAGATAGCGGCCGTCGTAGGTGCCGTCGGTCTGGGAAGGATGAGGATGATGCAGATCTCCGTTGAAGAATATGCCTCCCCGATCCTTCAGGAACTCCCGTGTTTCGGGCAGCAGGCCCTCCGTCATGACCTTGATGCTCTCGTTGGTCTGACCCCAGCCGGTCGCGCTGTCGCGGTTAAAAACCGGGATGCGCATCATCTCGCGCATGGAGGGGGCGCCGACGACGCGGATCTCGCCAGTCTGGCCGCTCGAGAAGAAGACGTAGTACTCGTCGAGCTCTCCCGGCCTCACTTCATAGCCTTGGGTGCCGGAGCCGGACTGCGCGGCCGCCGGCGTGACGCTCCCGGCCCCGACCATCAGTGCGCTGCCGGCTCCCGTCGCGCCCGCGGCCGCCACAGCGGCAGTGCTGCCCAGCAATTGGCGTCTGCTGACACCGGATTTTTTCTCGTTCGAAGGCATGGCTCTTCTCCTTTCGCTCTAGGTGATGGACTGCTCCTTGGCCCTCGGGTCGCCGACCGAAGCACCGTTGTGTGAGACCACTGGCTTGGCCGGCCCTTTGCCTCTGGAGGACGGCGAGGACAGGGCCTCGAACTTCTCCCGCTTGAGCCGCACCTGGATCATGTGCGGACAGCGATGATCGTCGTGGTAGAGTTCTTGGCAATGCATGCAGTAGATGCATTCGTTGACGTTGATTTGCCCCTCCGGATGAATTGCCTGAACGGGACAATCCTTCGCGCAGCGCTGGCAGGGCGATCCGCATTCGGGCCAGCGCTTCAGCCACTCGAACATCCGGATGCGGCCTGGAATGGCGAGGGCGGCGCCGAGGGGGCAAAGATAGCGGCAGTAGAAACGCTCGATAAAAAGCCCGATGACGAGAAGCCCGACAGCGAAGGTTACGAACGGCCAGTCGCGCATGAAATTCAGGATTATTGCAGTCTTGAACGGTTCTATCTCTGCGGCGATTTCTGCCATCGAAATTGAATAGAATGACAGGCCGAAAAGGCCGAGAAAGATGATATATTTGACAGGCCAAAGCCGCTCGTGGAGCCCGAAGGGGACCTTGACCTGCGGCACCTTCAGCCATTGTGCGATGTTGTTGGTAAGCTCCTGAAGGGCGCCAAACGGACAGAGCCAACCGCAAAACGGTCCCCGTCCCCAGAACAAGAGGCCTGCCGCTACCGCCGCCCAGAGTATGAAGATCAGCGGGGCCGACAGGAAGAACTCCCAACGAAAATCCGTGATCAGCGCATTGGTGAAGGTCAGAACGTTCACGACGGACAGCTGAGCGTTGGCGTACCAGCCGAGCCAGAACAGCGTGAAAACGAGATAGCTGCGGCGTACCCAGACGTAGAGCGACGGGCGCCGAACCAGCCAGTCCTGGAAGAAGAAGATGGCTGTCAGGATCAACAGAGCGGCAACCGTGATACCGATGAAGCCGGTGTTCATCTTCCATATGCGCTGCCAGAGTGGCTCCTCGTCCGTCGGACGAGCAGCTCCGTTGCCCAGGGAGGTTTCGAGGGGGGCGCTGTCTGTCTGGCCGGGCTGATCGGAGGCGGATGAAGGCGGCGCGAGCACTTCGGATCGCGTGTCAGACACGTAACGGTCTGGCAACGCATAGCCCAGGTCGTAGGTGAGCGTGGCCTTGTCGCGCGCACCGACGCTGCGTTGCACCAGAAGCTTCAATTCCCACGGTTCGGTGACTTCGAAGTCGAAATCCTCGGGAACGACGAAGAGCGCGATCTCGCGCAGCCGGGGTGCGCCGTCGGCGGCCAGATCGCCGAGACGGGTATGATTGCGGTCGCGGAAGCGGACCCCCTGGTCGTTCTGGAGAAGCTCGATGCGATCGAATATGCCGCCCCGGACGTAGCCAGAGCCTTTGAACGAATATGCGCCGTCACCGGCCACTACGACGGCATGCTGGCCCGGCTGCAACCTTTCTTGCAGTCGCTCATACTGAACATCGCCAAGCAGACTGCGACCGATGCTCGGTACGCTTGCCGGAGCGATGTAGAGCTCGATGAACGGCGCCTGGGGATTGCTCGTTTCCGGCCGCATCGCGGCCTCGTTCTCGCCGGCTCGCCGGAATGCCTCGCTGACCTCGGCTACAGTCAGTCGCAAGCTCCGGACCGAGCCGTCTCCGAGCAGAGACTGCCAGTCGCGCACGGCGGTCTGCGAGAGATCGAGCTCCCTCTTGCCCGCCGGCGCGATTTCGGATGTCGGACCAGCCTGGCTGCCAAGCCGATTGCTGCGGATGAGCCGGACGGCGGACCTGACGATGCTGTCGCCCATAACGAGCACGGTCACGGTCGCACCGCTGACGATGTCCACCTGCGGCGGGCTGGCACCGCCGGCGGCGACGCGGCCGAGGTCCTCGCCGATCATCGAATTCAGGGCTTCGATGACCTCTGTTTCTGGAATGCCAATCAGGACGATCGGCTCGTGATGCTCGACCAGCTTGAAGCCGCGAAGCACGCCCGACGGATCAATCCCGACCAGGACGTGGATCGGTTTGCCGGAATAGCCGATCGCGCTTGTGAAATCGGAATTCAGGTAGACGTGACCCACCAGAACGTCGTCCCGATAGACTGGCGCAATGGGCGGATCGCCGCTCGGTGCGCCGAACTGGTCGGCATCCTCGAACAGTTCGCCTGGCTCAGCCTCCGTCAGATACTGCTGGAGACGGTCGGCGGCAGCAGCGTCGCACGACGTTGCGATGGCAACGACAAACGCGAAAGCCACGACATGGAGCACAAGTCGTGCCACGCGGAGCACCACGAAGTGGCATGGCTTGAGAAGACGGTTCGAGGGCATTCGGTTGGCGGGCTCCTCGTTGGGCGCCTGGGTCACCGCGCGGGGGCAGCGTGCGGTCGGGGGCCGGTTGCCCTTTCATTCGGCATTCTCGCTGTGGTGTCTTTGCGCTGGAACAAACCCATCTGATCGCCGATGTGGCAGTTTTGTCGCGCCTGAAGGGAGGTTCCCCGTGTCGCTGCTCAGCTCAGAGCCGTTCGGTGCCGTCGAGACGATGGAAGAGCTGTTCGCCATTGCCAGCCGCATGGAGCAGGAAGCGATCGCGAACTACACGGAGTTGGCCGACCGGATGCGTCGCGAACGGCAGCCCGACCTCGTTGCCGTTTTCGAGCGGCTGGCCGAGGAGGAGGCACAGCACCTCAACACCGTCGTCGAGTGGTCGGAACGGACGAGCGGCGCAAAGCCGGACCTGAGCAAACTCAGATGGCAGCCGGCGGGAACGTTTGACGACGAGGGGGCAAGCAGCGTCGCGGCCGAACTGCTGAGTGCTTATCGGATGTTTTCCATGGCCGTGCGGAACGAGGAGCGGGCGTTCCTTTTCTGGACCTATGTCGCGGCACAGGCTGACGACGGCAAGCTGCGTCTGGCTGCCGAGCAGATGGCGCGCGAGGAGCTCGGACATCTGACCACACTGCGCCGTGAGCGGCGACGGGCGTTCCATGCAGAAAAAGATCGAAACCGGTGTATGACCGCGACTGGTCTGCCGGAACTGGAGCAGAGACTTGCGGAGCACCTGCTGGCCTTGGCGGCGTCCCGTCAGGCTGAGGAAGCTCCGGATTTCGCCGCTGCTGCGGAACAAGCGCGCGGTCGGGTCGCTGCGAACACGCGAAAACCGTTCGGTCAATCGCCGCTGCTGAAGGCGGGCGTGGCTCCGGACGTCACCGGACGGGCTGCGGCGTTATGCGAACTGTTGCTCGACTGCTATCTTGACTTCGCAGCGCGCGCGCCGAGCGAGGAAGAGCAGGAGCGTGCGCAGCGCTTCGCTGGGCAACTGATTGCGTGCCGGTCGGCGATCCGTGCCGCATCAACCTAGGACGCGATAGCGTGGGACCATGGCGCGAAGCTGCGCCAATCAAGTGGTCCGGTTTCCGTCTTGGTGCATGACGGGTGTCGGAGCTACGGTCGGGGTGGCCGGCGAGCGGTTCCGGATGGCGGCGCCGGCCACTGCACGACCTGTGGAGCCGGCGGCCGGTAGCCGGGGGATGAGGGCGGTCGCTTCGTGTTGTAGTGCTGGCGCCAGCCCTCGGTAACGATCCGCGCCTCGGCCGGGCTGTAGACGATCTCGCCGTTGAGGAGCTCGGCGTTGAAGCTCTCGCAGTAGCCGTTCTCCCATGAACTGCCTGGCTCGATGCAGGCCGTCCTGGCGCCGGCGGCTGCGATCCACTCCCGCACCGCCGCGGCCGCGAATTCCGGGCCATTGTCCGATCTGATGGGGTCCGGGACGCCACGGAGGATGAACTGGTCGGACAGCACATCGATGACATCCGTCGATCTCAGCCGTCGGTCGATCCCGATCGCCAGGCTCTCCCGGGTGAACTCGTCGATGAGGTTGAGCATCCGGAACCTCCTTCCATCATGGGTCCGGCTCTCGACGAAGTCATGGGACCAGACGTGCTTGGATCGCTCGGGTCGCAGGCGAATGCATGAACCGTCGTTGAACCAGAGGCGCCCCTTCTTCGGTTGCCTCGAAGGCCCCTTCAGCCCCTCCCGCCGCCAGGTCCGCTCGACGCGCTTCACGTTGACGATCCAGCCGGCATCGCGCAGCCGGGCCGTGATCCGTCTGTAGCCGTCGCGACCATGTTGCGATGCAAGCGCGACGATGTCGGCGGTGCCCTGCTACTCCCTCTACAATCGGCCCGCTGCCATGCGGAGAAATCAACCTACATGGTCGCAAGCGCCCGACCGCTGTTCGCATAAGTGGTGGCTTGGGAACCGCCGAGCGGTTGGATTTTGGGGGTATATGGCAGGGGTACTTAGGCTTCGGCGAGTAAAATACGGATTTTAAAACAGCGCGTTACTGACGATGTTCGATTCCTCCCCTGCACCATCAGCCTTCCTTCGAAAGCCGGCGTGTTGATTTCCGAACCGACACGGTCGGCCGCTTGACCAGTTCGATCGCCAGCGCCGGTTAGGCAAAGTCGCTTTCAGCGCGGACTCTTCGACGGTCCACCAGGCCGTAATCCCGGGAATGCGCCCAGCGCGTTCCGGGCCGGTCCGGACAGACTGCACCGTGCTTCAGGCGCCGACCATCGCGCAAAGAAGTTCGAACAGCAGGGTCGCGCCCGTGAGTGCGGTAAGGCCGGACGGATCGAGCGGCGGCGACACCTCCACGAGATCGGCTCCAGCGATGTCGAGGCCGGAGAGAGAGCGAATCATCTTCTGCGCCTGATGGGTCGTGATGCCACCGATCTCCGGCGTACCGGTTCCCGGCGCGAACGACGGGTCGACCACGTCGATGTCGAACGAGACATACGTCGCCGCATTTCCGACAATGGAGCGCGCCTCCGCCATCACCGAGTCGATGCCGCGTTCCATCACCTCCTCGATGAAGACGAGGCGAATGCCGGCGGCGCGGGCGAAATCGTAGTTGGCTGCGCTCGAGATCGAGCCTCTGATGCCGATCTGTACCATGCGCTTCGGATCGAGCAGGCCTTCCTCCACCGCACGGCGGAACGGCGTGCCATGATTGTAGCGATTGCCGAAGAACGCGTCATACGTGTCGGAATGGGCGTCGAAGTGAATGAGACCGAGCGGTCGGTCGGTCAATCCGCGCAGGATCGGCAGCGTTACCAGATGATCGCCTCCAATCGCGAGCGGCCGGGCGCCGGCCTGGCGAATGCCGGAGAAAGAAGCGGCAATGGTATCGAGCGCGCCATTGAGGTCGAGGGGGCTCACCGACACGTCTCCGCAGTCCCCTACCCGCGCGAGATCGAAGGGCGAGCGACCTGTGACATGATGGACACGCCTTACGAGGCTGGACTGGTTGCGGATTTCACGGGGACCGTGCCGGGCGCCCGGGCGATTGGTCGTCCCGCTGTCGAACGGCACCCCCACCAGGGCAATGTCGACCTGATCAGGCGTCGTCGTCGGCAGGCGCATGAAGGTCGAGGGGCCGGCAAAGCGCGGCACGATGCCTGAATCGAGTGGCTGAAAGTCAGCGCTGACCATTGGCTGGCGTCTTTCCCATTGGTGCCGGCACCGGAGCGAAGGCGCGGCGAGTGTGGATGTCAGTCTCGCAGGGGTTCGGTTGCGTGGGCGTGCCGCCATGCATCCTGTTTCCCGGCTTTCCTCGCCGCCAGGCAGAACAGCGCTTCCGCCAGCAAGCGTGCTGCCAGGATGCTCGTCGTGCCGCTGGCGGCGTCGAAATCCGGTGATACTTCGACGAGATCGAAGCCGGAGAAGCCGTCACGCGCGACGATCCGGAGCCCGCGGATGATCTCGCGCGATGTCAGACCTCCCGATTCCGGGCTGTTGGTTGCCGGGGCGAAAGCCGGATCGACGCCGTCGATGTCGAGGCTGATGTAGAGGCGAGCGCCGTCAACGGTCGCTATCTTGCGCGCGCGTTCCGCTACCGTATCGATGCCAAGGCGGTCGACCTCCTCCATGGAGTAGACCGTTATGCCGAGCTGGCGATAGAGCGACGTCCATTCCTTCAAGTTGCGCGGCCCCCGGGCGCCGATCACCACGATGCGGCGCGGGTCGACCTGTTCGAGTTGTGCGATGCGCAGCAGCGGCGAGGCCCGTGTGAGACGGTCGCCGCCGAAGGACTCGCTGAGATCGAGATGGGTGTCGAAGACGATCAGGCCGAGAGGTTCGTCTCCCGCCTCTGCGACTGCACGAACGGCCGGATAGCTGATGCCATGGTCGCCGCCGATCGTCAGGGGAATGGTCGTCTTCGCGAGAGCCGCCGCGAGCCTGGCTTCGAGGCGAGCATAACTCTCGACATTGTCTCCAGGCAGCACATCGATGTCGCCGGCGTCGGCCACCGCAATGTGGCTCAGCAGGTCAATGTCCCAATCGAAGGAGTAGCTGCCGTAGAGAAGCGAATACTTGCGGATCTCTTGAGGGGCACGACGTGTCGCACCGCCACGGAAGGTGGCAAGCCCGTCATAGGGCATGCCCACCACAACGGCATCCGCCGACAGCGCGGACAGGTCACGGACATGCGGAAAGGCCATGAAGGGCGGCACGTCGCCATAGATGGGAGGAACACCGACAGGGCTAAGGGTTTCGCTCATGACCGCGCACCGCCTTCTTCGCCTTCGCCGGTGACCGACGCATCGTTCTGGAACAGCATGTTTCGCGACCTCCAGGTGTCGAGAAACTCACGCAGGCGCGGACTTTCGGGTGCATTGAAGAGGCTGACGGGAGGTCCTTTCTCGACTATCTGGCCGTGATCCATGAACACCACGCGGTCGGCGACCTGAGCCGCGAACCCCATCTCATGGGTCACGACGACCATGGTGATGCCGTCGCTAGCCAGCTGCTTCATCGTATCGAGGACCTCGCCCACCAGCTGCGGATCGAGGGCAGATGTCGGCTCATCGAAGAGAATCACATGAGGCTCCATCGCCAGAGCCCGCGCGATGCCGACGCGTTGCTGCTGGCCGCCTGAGAGTTGGGAAGGGTAGCGGTCGGCGAAGCTTTCCAGTCCGACCTTGGCAAGCGCGTGCCTGCCTTGGCCGCGCGCTCTGCCGGTTGGAATTCGCTTGGTCAGTCGCGGTCCGAGAGTGACGTTGTCCAGCACCGTCATGTGCGGCCAGAGGTTGAAGTGCTGGAACACCATGCCGACGTTGCGGCGCACGGCATCGATGTTCTTTTCGCTTTCGCGCACGAGCCCGGAGGCCGTGCGCCGATAGCCCAGCAGGCGTCCTTCGATCTGCACTTCGCCGCTTGTGTATTCCTCGAGGAAGCCGATGCAGCGAAGCAGCGTGCTCTTGCCGGATCCGGACGGACCAATGATGCAGACGACCTCCGAGGGATCGACGTCCAGCGAGATGCCCGACAGCGCCGAGACCGTGCCGAACGTTTTCGTCAGGTCGCGAATCTTGATGATGGGCTCAAGGGGTTTGGTGGTCATCGATTCTGTCTGCTCGCGTTACGGATGGGGCGCCAGGCAACTGCCCGTCGCGCTAGAACTTGACCCGCCGCTCGACGAACCTGCCGAGCCGGGCGACGGTCTCGACCAGCAGCCAGTAAAGCACTGCGGCTGCGACGTAGGGCTGAATGACCGCATATGTTTCGTTGACGAACTGAGTCGTGTTCTTCGTCAGCTCAGCGACGGTTATGATCGACAGAACTGCGGATTCCTTGATCAGGATGATAGTCTGGTTGACCATGGATGGGGTGATCAGCACCAGCATCTGCGGCAACTTGATGTGGCGGATGATCTGCGTACCGGTGAGCCCGGCCATGCGGGCGGCCTCGATTTGCCCCTGTGGGATCGACTGGAAGCCGGAGCGGAAGATCTCGGCGAAATAGGCGGCGCTGTAGAGGCCGAGCCCGAATACGCCGACGGACTCCGCACTCAGCCTCAACCCGATGCTTGGTCCTCCGTAGTAAAGAACAAAAAGCAGGATGAGTATCGGGAGGCCGCGCATGATCTCGACATAGGTGCGGACGGCCCAGCGCAGCGGTGCGAAGGCGATGCTGCCAAGCCATGCCATGAGAAGCCCGACGGCTATCCCTACCACGGTCGCCAATGCGCAGATCCAGGCCGTCGTAACCAGCCCGCGGAGCATCAGCGGTGCGTACTGAACCCAAAGGTCGAGGGATTGCATCATGGCCTAGGTTCCGCCGGCGAGGCGCTTTTCTGCCGTGCGGCCGATCAGCGAGAGAAGAAAGTTAACGAGAATATATATCACGGCGGCGGTGATATATATTTCGAAGGGGCGATAGGTCGTCGCTACAATCTGCTGGCTGACGCGCATCAGTTCGGTGACGGCGATCACGGATACCAGGGAGGAATTCTTCAGAATGCTGATCGTTTCGTTGACAAGCGATGGAATGACCAGCCTAAAAATCTGTGGAACGACGACGTGATAGCGCATGGCCCATTTGCGGATCCCCACCATCCGCGCAGCTTCCATCTGGCCCGGCGGGATCGCGAGCAGTCCGCCACGAAAGATCTCTGCCTGAAAGGCAACCGTGTTGAGGGTCAAGGCGATGATGGCGGCAAGGATGGGGGCGACATTGAGACCGATCAGCGGCAGCAGGTAGTAGATGATCAGCAACTGGACGAGGATGGGCGTGCCGCGCCAGACGCTCTGATAGATGCGCGAGAAGCGGCTCACCCAGGGGTTTGACGACGTCACGCCGAAGCACAGCATTAGGCCGAGCGGCATGCCGAGGATGATGGCGGTGCCGGAGACCAGGACGGTCATGCCGGCGCCCCACATCAACATCGGCAGGCTCTCCTGAATGAGGGCGAACGTTGCCACCGGCTTCACCTTGCGAGACGTAGCTGAAAGGTCGACGTGAGAAGTCTTGGAATGGCCCCTGCGGACCGGACGCGCGCAGGGGCCGTCTGTCTTGCCTCGACGGCGACGTTCACTCCTGTGGCACCGGCAGAGCGTCCGTCGGCAGCTCCATGGTGAAGCCGAACCATTTCTCCTGTAGTCTTGCCATCGTTCCGTCGTCCGAAAGCTTGCGGAACTGATCGTCAACGAAGTCGGCCAGAGCTTTGCTGTCGTCGTCTTTGCGGAACGCCCAGCTGAAGTAGGTTGGCGCCCCGAAGGTGGTCTTCACGGTTTCGAACACGTCGCCGCGCTGCGTTTGCAGATAGAGGAGGTTCGGCAGCGAATTGACCACCGCATCTGTGCGTCCGGCGGCGAGGTCGGCGTAGGCCTCGTTGAAGTCGACATAGGTCTGGATGTCGGCTATCGGCTCCAGGCCTTTGGCCTCGAGTTGCTGCGAGAAGGCTTCGGTGCCCTTCAGCTGTGCCGAGCCTGCCTGGGTGCCCACGATCTTGCCGCTAAGGTCGTCCGGGGAGTTGAGCGAGGTGTCGCCCTTCCGCTTGACATAGGAGAAAGAGGCGTCGGCGATCGGCAAGGACAGGCGGTAGGCTTCATACCGCTGCTTGTTGACCGTAACTGCGGTGATGATGGCGTCGAACTTTTTCGTCTGCAGGCCGGGCAGCAACCCCTGGAAGGGCAGATCCAGCCTCGTCACCTTGACGCCGGGAAGCGCTTTCATCACCTCGTCGAACAAGTCGACTCCGTAGCCGACGACTTGCCCGTTCTCCACGAATTCGAAGGGCGGATACCTAGCTTCAGAGGCGATAACGATCTCGCCCTTTTCCTTAATCCGTTCAAGAAGATCGGTCGCCGAAGCCATGCTCGCCGTCGCAAGCGACAGCGAAGCGGCAAGCAGCGCCGCTACGTACGATTTCAAAACGGACCGCATGAAACCCTCCTCTTCTTGCGCCCCTGTCCGGTGGAGCCGCAGCCGTATCCGTGGCGCCGTGCTGAACCCATTGTCCTGCAGGTCAGTGGTGACGGACCGACAACGGCTTCGAATCCGGCGGAGTTCGTTTGACTGCCGGTACTGCGCTTGATCGAAGGATGGCAGGAATGACACTCTAATAAATATGGAAGGAATAGATTATACATCGACATTTGCGATGCTAGCGCCGTCTCTCCAGGCGGCGTATCTCGGAGTTTGAGAATGCGCCTATCCGCTTCCGATATACGTGCGCTGAGGGTTTTCCGTTCGGTCGTCGAGCATGGAGGCTTCAGCGGAGCGCAACTCGCACTCTCCATGAGCCAATCGACGATCAGCTTTCAGATCAACGCGCTCGAGCAGCGCCTTGGCTTTTCGTTGTGCCAGCGTGGCAGACGCGGCTTTGAACTGACGGACCGAGGCCGAGCGGTCTACGAATACTCCAATTCGCTGACGTCTGCGCTCTCGGTGTTCGAGCAGCAACTGGGCGAACTCCGCTTGCGCGCGACCGGGGTACTGCGCGTGGGAGTTGTCGACGCCACTGTGACCGACTGGGTTCTCGGCCTTGACGATGTGATTGAGCAGTTCGTCAGGAAGGCCAGCGAGGTCGATCTGCGCTTAACCATCGGCTCTCCGGAACAACTCATTGCCGATCTCGCGAAGGAACACATCGATTTTGCGATCTCGCCGCGCATAAAACTGCTTCCAGGCTATTCGCAGACCGAATTCCACCACGAGATGAACTCGTTGTATTGCAGCGAACGTCACCCGTTGTACAGGAAGAAGGTTGTGACGAAATCGGACGTGGAAGGGGCGCAGGTTGTGGTGCGACCCTACGCGAACAGGACCGATTTGCAGCACATACCGAATGCAAGGGTTGGTGCCTACGCCTCAAACATCGAGGCCCAGGCAATGTATATCCTGAGCGGTCACTATATCGGCTATCTGCCGGACCACATGATCGTCATGTTCCAAGAAAAGAAACCGCTGAAAGCGTTGCTTGTCCCCGAAACCCGGTTTCGCTCCCCCTTCGTTATCATCGCACCGAAGCACAGGAAGGCGTCTCTACCACAGCGCATATTCCTGCAGGAGTTGCGCAAGAGGGTGGGGGAGATGGGTCGCTGAGAGATCAGCCGGCGGCAAGGAGGAAAGGCTAGCCCGGTTTGCCGGCTGTCGCTTCGTCAATCCTGTAGTGCGCATCGGTGGGCACGCAGGCTGCTCCGTTGATCGGAACGAGGTCCTGCGGGCAGGCTGAAAAAGCGACGATGAGATCCATCTCGGCGCGCAGGCTGACGTGGGAGCCGGGGGCCGAGACCGGCGCCTCGAACGAAATCGAGCCAGCTGCGTCGATCGGGATGTTCATGAAGAGGTTAAGCGGAGAGGGCGTTTCCGGCGCGGCCAGACCGAGCGACGCGAGCGCGGCGGCGAGGTTGTCCGTACAGTTGTCGTGGTGGCCGATGTGGCCGAGTTGCTCGTATCGGTAGCGGTCACAGGCCGCGATCAGCGTGTCGTGCACGCCACCGGACGTGTCCTCCACGATGGTCAGCATCGGGCGCCGCCTGTTGCTGCGCAGCAGGTCGCCGTTGCCGGGATTCACCTTCTGCATGGCACCACGGCTATGCTCCATGGACATGAACTCGGACAGATCGTCGGCACGGAAGGCCCACGTGTCCACCACCTGGCTGCCATGCGTGTTGATGACCGAGACGACCTGTCCCTCGCGAACGTAGGCTGCCACCCCCTTGCGCGCCGGGATGGTCTGGATCTCGTTGGTGTGACCGTCCGTCTTCATCGCTCTTGCTCCTCCTCGCCGCCTGCTTGGTCAGTGCCAGTCCCCCGATCGACAAAGATGTAGCCCAGGAAGTTCAACAGCACCTGGGCGGCAAGGAAGCCGGTCACGCCCGATGGGTCGTAGGCCGGTGCGACCTCGACAAGATCTATGCCGACGACATGGCCTCGTTTGGCCAGCCCCTGAAGGATCTCCATCACCTCGTAGTACACGAAGCCGCCATGGCTCGGCGTGCCCGTACCGGGGGCAATGGACGGATCAAAGCCGTCAATGTCGATGGTCACATAGTAGCGGGCTCCGGCCGGGATGGTGGCGAGAACGCCTTCGGCGCCCAGCTTGCGTGCCTGTCGAACCGAAAGGATGGTTGAGCCTCGTTGGCGAGCGTCGTCGTAACCATCGCGCGCGGTCGAGGAGACATTGCGGATGCCGATCTGGCTGAGCCCCGAGACATGCGCCTGCTCGGCAGCGCGGCGCATGGGATTGCCGTGACCTTCCGTTACACCGTGGCGCACGTCGACGAAATCGAGATGCGCGTCGATTTGAACGATGTGGATCGGCCCGTGATCGCTGAAAGCTCTGACGCAGGGAATGTTGACGGCGTGATCGCCGCCCAGCACGACGGGAAGAGCACCCTTTTCCAGGATCTTTCGCACCGCCTTTTCGGTGTTTGCGTGGCTGGTTGCGGTATCCGTGTGCACGATGTCCGCATCGCCTATGTCGACGATATGAACCTTGTCGAGAGGGAGATAGACCTCGTCGTCTTCATGATCGTAGGCACCACTGTGCCCGAAGGAAAAAAGCGTCGATGCCTCCCGGATCGCCCTCGGGCCGAAACGTGCGCCGGAGCGGTACTGGGTCCCCATGTCGAACGGCACGCCGAGCACAGCAACGTCGGCATCGATCTTGTCCCAGTCCAGGCAAGCTGGCCGCTTGCCAAACGTGCACAGGCCGACAAACGGAAGGTCGAGCCGTCCGCCTTCATATCCATGAAATCCCATCGAATACTTCCCAAATCTAACAGAATGTCGTGCCGGGCGTGCCCAAGATCATGACAGGACCGTGTTGCGTGCTCTCGCTTGTCATGATCCTCGATCACGCCGACGTGCCAGGATCGATTTGAGGGACGCTTAGCACTCGCCCCGAACTCCAATCCATAAGGAGTTTTCGGGGTTCATATCGCTATTTCCGATCAATTCGCATCGTGAGCCGCCCGCTTTCGGGGTCGGGCAGCCGGTTGCCGTTGGCGCCCCATTGAACAGCGCGATCCGATTCCGGGCGGCAGCCCGCAGGTCTCCGCGAGGTCCGTCGTGCCACGACGGGCAGCCGGAAGGTCGAGCTGCTCTCGGCCTTTCGACTGTGCGGAGCGAGTTGGTCGTGCCTTCGCGCAGCACCTGTCGTCAGACCTTGCGAGAGGCGGGCCCTGCATCGAGCGCTCTCTCGGCTGCACGCTCCGATTGAAGCGGGTGCATCTTGAGCTTCGAGTGCGGACAGTCTTGTTTGGGGGCTTCCCGATCCACGGGCGACTCACGGGAGACCGGAGGCGGCACCTCTGCCGGCCCTGCGGTACCGGCGCGGCGACTGTCAGCTTTCGGTTGCGGGCCCGGTCCCAACGGCACGCGACATCGTCTTCGAGGCTGCCGCAGTCCTGCGGGCCTGCGCGGCAGCCATTGTGAGGATCGAGTCACGCTGGATGAGCCTGTGCGGGATCACTTCCCCCGGCATCGTCTGCCGCGTTTCAATCAGCGCAATCAGCATTTCGCAAGCACGGTGGCCCATGAGTTCCGGATTGAGGTCGAGCGCCGTGAGGCTCGGCGAGGAAGACTGGGCGGCGATGCTGTCGGTGCCGGCAGAGACCATGAGGCTGTCCGGCACCTTGATGCCTGCCGCGTGAGCGCCGATCAATAGGCCCGTGGCATGACGGTCGGTCGTACAATGGATTGCGTCGGGCCGGTCCGGCGAGTTCAAGATCGAGCGTGCCAGAAAGAATCCTTCCGATTCGTGCATCGCGTTACCAATCCTGTAAAGTATTTCCGGACGATTGTTCCGTTCGGCCCAGGCGCGATAGCTGGAAATTGCATCATGATTGTAAGAAATCTGCGGTGAAGAGGCCACCAGAGCTATTCTCTCGGCGCCGCGAGACGCGAAAAGATCAAGCATCTCGCTTGTTGCGGCGGTCAGGTCGTTGTCGACCCAGTTTCCTTCTTCTTCGGAGCGCGACAGGTCGCGCCCGGTTGTGACGATCGGAACGTCGGCGCGGCGCAGACGGTCAAGCAGGCGGTTTTCGGGCACAGGATCGACAAAGATGACCCCGTCCAGGTCAAAATGGCCCGTTTCGGCCGACCCCGGCGGCAACGTGAGAAGCGTGCTGAAACCTTGCCCTATCGCGCACTCGGTGATGGAGCCCAGCATCCGCACGAAGAATGCGAGGTTTGTTAAGGTGGAGGTGCCGGTCGACGATTCCGAGTGAATGACAGCGATGCGGCCGACGCGGCCCTCGCGCAGGCCACGGGCTATCGCGCTGGCGCGATAGCCGAGTTGCCGCGCCAGCAATTGGACCCTTTCCGCAGTGGCGGGGTCGATCCTGCCCTTGCCGTTCAGCACGTGCGAGACAGTCGTTACCGAAACGCCGGCGGCGGTCGCGACATCCCGAATTGTGGCTCTCTTGCGTGCTTCTTTCATGCCTTCCCTTCGAGCCTCGCAGGCAGGATACGAGCCCACGGCGGGTGCTGCCCATTGATTTCTTCAGCACGCGAGGGTTCGATGTGATCTCCGGTAGGAGAATACCCTTTGCCAAAGCCTTTTACCTATGGGGGGCGAATTGCAAGATCAACCCTGCATGCCTTTGTGCCAAACCGTGGTTTCCAAGGAGCTCGTGTTCCGCTTCGACCGCGGGCGGTCCGTTGATGGCGGGGTGTGGTCTTGACCGGTTGAACCGGTGAGGCCGACGCGGCAGTCCGGCGTCTCGCGTATCACGGACCGGATGCCACCGTTTGTGGGCTCGTTCATGCGCAGGCGTCCGGATGGAGTGCTCGGCCGTGGCTGCGGAGCCGGGCCCGCTTGCGCGCCCGGGCGCAGAGCTCGTGGCCATGCGCTCGTTGCCAGGCGCATACAGCCTCGCAAAGCCGCGGCGCGGCGATTTCAGCATCACCCTCAACTGGGTGAAGCAGCCGATCGGTGGCCGCTCGGGGTCACGTTTTTCGTGCGCCATTGTTGACAAAACGTTTTTTTCACGACTTAGCTATCAGCAAGGGGAAACAGGCGGCTGACGCGCCAACGCTGCGTCGCCGAGACCGAAGAAAATCTCAAACGCACTCAGAAAAATCTGTCGGAAACGGGAAGGAGGATTCGCTATGTCGATGAATGCAATGAGGCTGCTGTTGCCGCCATTGGCGTTGCTGGGCATGTGCTCGCTCGCACAGGCCGAGCAGCCGCCGACTGTCGAAATTGGCGCTCCGATTCCGATTACCGGCCCATATGCCGTTGATGGACAGGTGATGCTCAAAGCCATCGAGCTTGCCGTCGACCATCTCAACGAAAAAGGCGGCGTGAACGGCAGCGAAGTCTCCGTTCGCACCTTCGACATTGGTGACCTGACGCCGGACAAGCTGCAGGCTGCGGCGTCAGAGCTGGTCGACCGGCAAAACGTTGCCGTGCTGATCAACGGCTATGGCGGGATGGGGCCGGATATTCCGGCGTTCTGCGGTCGCGAGCAACCCTACCTCAACAACAACGCGACGTCGGCCGTGGTCGAACTCACCGCACGCCTCGGCTGCGAGAATATCTTCATGGCCGCGGATGTCGAGCGCAACTACGGTCGGGCCACATTCGAACAGCTCATGGCGACGGGGATAGACTTCGGCGAGCGCCGCGTTGCGATCCTTCATGGTCCGTACGATTGGGAGGTCGGCTTTACCGCCAGCGTCGAGGAGGCGGCGATGGAGGCCGGCTGGACCGTAACGCTTACCGAGGAAGTGCCGTATGGCACGACACAGTGGGCCGCCATGATGCAGAAGCTGCGCATGCAGCGTCCCAATCTGATCGTCTTTGAAACGCTCGATCCCGCTTCGGTAAGCACCTTTCTGGACCAGTTTCGCAAGGCGCCGATCGCCGGAGCGATGGTCTATGCCGGCTATGCCGTTTCCACCCCTGCTCTGGCGGAGATGATCTCCCAGGGAAATCTGGACGGAATCGTGGGCATGACGCTTTCTGCCCAAAGACCGGGCGCGCAAGGCGAGGCGTTCTCCGCTGCATGGCAGGAGAAGTTCGGCGAACAGCCTCCGTTGAGCATCGCAGGGCAGGTGTATGACGAGGTGATGCTCTGGGCCGAGGCGGCGACCCGTGCAGGCGATGCGACGGATTACGCCAAGGTGCGGGACGAGATCATGAAGATCAGCTATGCTGGTGTGACCGGTACGCTGTCCTTCAACGACGACTACCTCGTTCCCGTCGGTGACGAGACGCAGCCGTCGCAATTTCTCCAGGCAATCGATGGCAAGATCGTGCCTCTGATGATCGGCACGCAGAAGGTGGGCGAGTTCGTAAGCCCCGACTGGTAGTCGTGCCAGCTTCCCGCGCAGGGGACCGGCTCAAATCACCAGCATAGGAATACGATAGGGGCGGCCGGGGCGCGAGTCCTCCGCCACCGGGAGTGCGTCATGGCCTTCACCGCACAAGGTCTCAGCAGGCGGTTCGGAAATTTTCATGCCCTCAAGGAAGTCAGTTTCGAGGTCGCCCGAGGGGAAGTGCTGGGGATTGCCGGTCCCAATGGCGCAGGCAAGAGCACATTGCTGAATGTCTGCACCGGTGTCTTGCGTCCCTCGGCCGGATCCATTGCGATGGATGGCAGGCGCATAGACCGCTTGCCGCTTCATCGCCTGTCGGGTCTCGGCCTCGCCCGTACGTTTCAGATCCCGCAGGTTTTCGCGTCTCTGGACGTGGAAACGAACATCCGCGTCGGCGGTACGTTCGGAACCTCCGGCACCGAAGAGGACGGACGGAAGCGGACCGACAGCATTGTCGAGCTTCTGAACCTGCGGTCGCTGCGCTACCGGCTTGCCGGCGAAGCGGACCTGCTTACGCGAAAGATGATCATGCTTGGCGCGGCGCTGGCCACCGGGCCGAGCATCGTCTTCATGGACGAACCCTTTGGTGGCCTGAACGCTCAGGAGATAGAAGATTACGCCGCGCTGGTCGAAAGGTTGCGCGACAAACTCGGTCTGTCCTTCGTCATCGTCGAACACAAGATGCGGGCGCTGACCCGCCTGTCGGATCGGCTTCTCATCCTCAATTTCGGCGAGACGCTTTGCGAAGGGACCCCCGACGCGGTGTTGGCCGATGAGCAGGTGAACGACATCTACCTGGCTCGGAGAGACACTATTGCTGTCCATTGAATCGCTCAACTCCGGATACGGTGACTTCAAGGTCATCCAGAACGTCTCGCTGAGGATGGAGCGCGGGCAGGCCGCCGGAATCCTTGGGCCAAACGGGCATGGAAAAAGCACGTTCCTGAAGACCGTGTGCGGGCTGCTGCGTCCCGACAGCGGCAAGGTGGAGTTCAAGGGCGAGGACGTGACCGGGCTCGGCGCGGCCGCCATGGCCTCGCGCGGCCTGGTCTACGTCGCGGAGGACCGGCGACTGTTCAACGATATGACCGTGCACGAAAACCTCATGCTCGGAGCCTATCTGCCGCGTGCCCAGAAAGTGCGATCGCGCAATCTTGAGTTTGTTCACGCATTGTTTCCGAGGCTGGCCGAGAGGCGCAGCCAACGCGCCGGCAGCTTGTCCGGCGGCGAGGCTCAGATGCTGGCAATGGCGCGCGGCCTGATGTCGGCGCCGGATTGCATCGCGCTGGACGAGCCGTCCCTGGGCTTGTCGCCGAAACTGACTGCAACCCTCATGGACGCGGTTGTCGAGATCAACCGCACCGGCATCACGGTTCTCCTGGTCGAGCAGAGCCTCGATCTCATCCGTCCACATCTGAGCAAGGTTTGGCGGATCGAGGAGGGAGCACTGAAGCGCGAGAATCCGGCCGCAATTCTCCAAGACATGGAGGTATGAGTGTCTGAAGCGATATTCATTCTGGTCTCCGGCATCATCACCGGAACCGTTTATGCGGTCTTCGCAGCGGGGCTTTCACTGGTCTACGGCACCTCGCGTATCCTGAATTTTGCCTATGGCTCGTTTTACATGATGGCGGCATATCTGGCCTGGTTCCTCGTGGTGCGGCTGGAGCTCAACTACGCGGTCGCTGCCATGGTGTTGCTCCCGGCCCTGTTTCTGATCGGGCTGGTGGTCGATCATCTCGTCATTCGCCGCCTGCGCCAGTCCGAAAACTGGAAGCTGGTCAGCATGATGGGGACGCTCGGGCTAGCCCTTATCCTCGACAATGCGGCGCTGGTCGCTTTCGGCCCGGAGCAACGCAGCATTCCACCGATCTCCTCGAACGTTGTGCAAATGGGACCGATGTTCATCGGGGTTCAGGAGATCGCGATATTCTTCATTGCCATAGTGGCGATCGTAGCCCTGGAGCTATTCCTGCGCACGGCGCCGTTGGGACAGGCGATGCGGGCAGTCTCGCAGGACATGCAGGGAGCTTCGATGGTGGGCATCGGCGTTGATCGGGTGTTCGCGGTCGCCTTCGGTCTCTCGCTCGTGTTGGTCGGCATAGCCGCGCTCACGCTCTCGCCGGTCACCCTTGTATCGCCGCAAGCCGGTTGGCCTTTGTTCCTCAAGGCATTCGTGATCGTTGTATTCGGCGGGCTCGGCAGCATCAACGGGGCGCTGATCGCCGCGCTTATTCTAGGAGTCACCGAGACGGCGGTGATTTATTACCTCGGCACGAGCTGGACGATGCTGGTCTGGCTCCTGGTTCTGGTCATTGTCCTCATGGTGCGACCGAAGGGCTTGCTTGGAGTTTGGGGCGTATGAGTGTCCTCGATTCAATCCGGAGCAGCGCGTCCGGCAAGACGGTGAACGACGTCGACCACGGCTCCGTGCAACAGGCCGGTTTTCTGCGGCGCAGCCAAATCGCTTTCGCGACGTCGGTTGCCTGCCTTGCGGGCCTCGGCCTGGCGATCGAGAGCAACTATCTGCTGCATATCCTGATCCTCGCTCTGATATGGTGTGTGGTCGTGGCCAGCTGGGATCTGCTGATGGGCTACGCGGGGCTGATGAATTTCGGTCAGCTCGTGTTTTTCGCCGTCGGCGGCTACGCGAGCCAGATGCTCGCGCTTCAGGCGGGATTGGGTGCCTTGCCCTCGCTTTTCGTCGCCGTCGCGGCCTCGGCGTCCTTTGGCCTGCTCGTCGGTCTGCCATGTCTGAGACTGCGCGGCGAGTACGTGGCTCTGTTCACCTTCGCGGTGCACTTGGCCTTTCCGACGTTGTTGCAACTTGGTCGCAATCACGGAACGGGCGGGTCAGCGGGCCTGATGGGTGGACAGCCGCTGGAACTGTTTGGATACAGCCTCACATCAGCGGACAAGACGGCATGGTTCTTCCTGATGCTGGCGATTGCGTCCTTCTGTGTATGGCTGATTTACTTCGTGCTGCTGCGCGGCCGCATGGGGTTGGCCTTCATCGCCCTGCGCGATGCCGAACAGGCAGCACGCGTGCTGGGTGTGAACGAGGTGCGCTACCGGCTTCTGTCCTTTGTGATCTCGGCGGGTCTGACCGGTCTGGCCGGTGCGCTCTATGCGAATTATCTGGGGGTGATCGCGCCGACGGTGCTCGGCAACGAATTTTTCCTGATCGCCATGACCATGCTCTGCGTCGGCGGCATGGGGCGTTTTCCCGGCGTTATTCTCGGAGCATTCGTCATCACGATCGGGAACGAGTTGCTCCGCGAATTCGGAGAGTATCGGCTTCTGATTCTGGGCGTGATTGTCGTCGCCTCCACCATCTGGCTGCCGCACGGCATTGCGGCATGGTTGAAGATACCCCGTCTGCCGTTTCGCACGCGTCTGTGATTCCGTGCGCAGGGACCCGGCGGCGTGGCTCAACGTCGCCGGAGCGAGCTTCCACTCCGACCCCTGCGCCCTTCGCGCGACGTTGACTGCCACCGGCACCGCCCGCCGCCAAGTCCGGCCTCGCTGCTCCGGCTTCCCCCAGGGCAGGCGAGCCCCGCAGGCAAAAATCACGATCGCCGATGACGCAACACGAGACATCAAGCACACATCGTCTCCCGTTCCCAAGGTTCCGCCAACGGCCGGCAGCGCGTTGGCTCCCATGCCGAAACGGACGGCGAGCAAGCTGCCCACGACGGCAGCGACGCCATTTGGCGCCGTCGCCAGAAAGGGCGATGCGCCTCGCCGTCCTCGTTGGTGAGAGCGTTCCGCTTGCTGTCCCGATTTGTCTCAGACGGTCTTCGCTGGCTCGAGACGGGCGTTTCGAGGCCGCGCGCCCCCAAGGTGGAGCTTGCGTTCGTGCCGTCTCCCAACACTGGATTCTTTTCCTAGTTTGCTCCCGCGGGCGCCAGGCGGTTCCTGGCCGTGCCATTCGCGATTATAGCGTTTGACAAAACGTTTTGGCTTCGACTAACGTTGTCGAACAGTCAGCCACTGCGGTGCGTGTAGAGGTCGGGCGCCGTCGCCATAGGGAGCAGGCAAGTGGAACCCAACGGTTCGGCAATTGTGACCGGTGCGGGGAGTGGCATCGGACAATGCGTCGCCCACAGGATGCAGGCGGCAGGGTGGAGAGTCGCCAACTTTGATTTCCGCGACGAGAGCGGCTTCGACTACGGGCGCCGTCTCGACGTTTCGGATGAGGTTGCCGTGCGCTCCGCCGTTGCCGAGGCCGAATCGCGCCTAGGACCGGTCAGCGCCGTCGTGGCCTGCGCCGGCCACTATGAAGAGATGCCGCTGGAATCGATAACGCCGGAAACCTGGCGCCGCATGATCCGCACCCATGTCGGTGGGGTCTACAACATGATGCGGGCAACGCTTCCGGGGATGGCGGCGCGCGGGGCGGGCAGCTTCGTAACGATAGCGTCCGAGCGAGCCCTTGTCGCCGCCGGCGGGGACACCCACTACGCTAGTGCGAAGGCTGCCGCGCTGGCGCTGACGAGGACTGCCGCCCTTGAGGTCGCTGCCAGGGGCGTGCGGGTAAATGCCGTCGCGCCGGGGCCTACCGACACGCCGCTGCTTGCTGCCGACTCCTGGGAGCGACAGCCATCCTTCACCGAGACTCTGCCGGCGCGTCGCATCGCGCATCCGGAGGAGGTTGCGCTGGCGGTGGTGGCGCTCATCGAGGACGGCATGTTCCTTGATGGCGGTCTGATCTCGATCAACAGCGGGACGGTGATGTGATGCCGGCCGCTGAACGTCGAAACGCCGTGCTCGTAACGGGAGCGGGCACCGGCCCGGGCCGGGCGGTCGTCGCCGAGTTGCGTGCTCGTGGCATGTGTGTCGTCGGCGATGACCTCGGATCCGGCAAGGTTGGGCTGCATGCCCATCTGCAATGCGCCACCGAGATCGCTGCGATGATGGGCGAGATCAAGAGACGGCACGGCGGTCTCGACGCGGTTGTGGCTTGCCATGCCGAGCCGGAGCCGACCGGTCTTTTCGACGAGGATAGCCGGCCGTTCTGGCGGCAGATCGACGGGATGCTGACCTCCAGCTTCCTTGTCGTCCAGGGTGCTGCCGAGTTGCTAGCCGAATCCGGCCAGGGAAGGGTCGTCTTGCTGTCCTCCGGTTGGTCGACGGGTGCGAGAGACCTCGCGGGCCTGTCGGCAGCGTCGGCCGGTATCGATCTGCTTGTCCGCGGCCTTGCATGTGAGCTGGGCCCCAGAGGGATTGCCGTCAACGCGGTTGCGCCGGCATTTCTCGACGATCCGCAATGGCTGGCTTGCGATGCCGCGGCGCTCGGGCTGTCGCAGGAGGGATTGCGGAGCAGGGCTGCTGAAATCGTGCCTTCGGGTGCGCTGGGGTCGTGTGAGGCCATGGCGCGCCTCGTCGCGCTGCTGTGCCGGCCGGACCTCGGGGCGGCCATCGGTCAGACCATCCATTGCAGCGGCGGCTACTTTCGCCATCGCCTCTGAACCATCAAACCGACAAGGTGGCCATGATGACAAAACCGGTATTTCGTCCTGCCGAGCCAGTAGAATGGCCCGGCGGCAAGAAGGCGGCAGTTGCGTTTACCTTCGATGTTGATGCCGAAAGCCCTCTTCTCGTCACAAATCCGAAGCTGGCCGAGCGCATGGCCACGATTACGCATCAGGCATACGGGCCGATGGTTGGCGTGCCGCGAATTCTCGATTCGCTAAAGGCTGTCGGCATCACGAGTTCATTCTATGTCCCGGGCTACGTGGCGCAGCGCTATCCCGATCAGATTCGCCGCATCGTCGACGAAGGGCACGAGGTCGGGCACCACGGCTATCTGCATGAACCGCTCGCGGGCCTAAGCGAAGCGGAAGAGCGGGGTCACATGGAACGAGGACTCGACGCGCTGAACACCGTGCTTGGCGTCGCGCCAAAAGGCTATCGGGCGCCAATCTGGGAGATGAACTGGCACACGCCGAGACTCATAGAGGAGTACGGTTTCTTATACGACTCCAGCCTCATGGATTCTGATCATCCGTACGAGCTCGATTGCGGTGGCGGCAAATCTGTCGTCGAATTGCCGATAAACTGGATTCTGGACGACTGGCAGCAATACTGTTTCGTGCCTGATTTTTCAGGAACGGGATTAATAGAAACACCGCAAAAGACAATCGAATTGTTCCAGTCGGAGCTCGACGCTATGCGCGAAGCGGGCGGGCTGTGGGTATTGACCTGCCACCCGTTCCTTTCCGGCCGTCCCGGCCGTGCTGCCGCACTACAGGGACTCATGCGCTACGCGATCGAGTGCGGCGACGTGTGGATCGCTCCGATGCACGAGATCGCCAGCCATGTGCGCTCCCTTTCCCTGTCTCCAAGAGGGCTGTGCCAGCCCACTCCTGCCGTTTGAGAACAAGGAGTTGTTCCGATGAACGAACGCTACAGCCCCGACAACCTCTGGCGTGCGTATCGCCATTGCTGGTTTGTCGTCGCCAGAAGCTGTGACATCGATACGCCGAAGGCGGCGCGGCTGCTTGACCACGATCTTGTGGTGTTTCGCGACAAGAGCGGCAGGGCTCAGGTTACGGATCGGCGCTGCATCCACCGCGGCGCGGACCTGGCAGCAGGCACCGTGACTGATCACGGCATCCAGTGCCCCTATCACGGCTGGTCGTTCGATGGATCGAGCGGCATGTGCACGCATATCCCTTCTCTCGACCCGTCCAGCCCCATTCCGCCAAATGCCCGGATCGGCGGCTACCGGGTGGTGGAGCGCTACGAGCATGTATGGACATGCCTCGACGAACCGTTCTTCGACATTCCCTCTCCGCCGGAACTGGACGGTCTGGATCTGGAATGGCGACCGGCGGCGCCGATACCGGCCCGCTGCGGGTTCATGGCGGCGACTGAGAACTTCCGGGACATGGCCCACTTCCCCTTCGTTCACAAGGCAACGATGGGCAATGTCCCCTCCGCAATTCCGGCGCTGGACGTGAAGCGGGACGGGCGCCGCCTGTCGGTGTCCTTCCAGTACGACCAAGTCGAGCAGGCCCATTTTTCCAGCATCGGCAATGCGATGATGCACTATCACAGCTATGCGCCGGGCTTCGCTGCCATCCTTTACGACTACGGCGAGACCGGCAAGCGCTACCTGGTCGATTTCCCCACGCCGGTCAGCCGCACCGAATGCGTCATCCACTGGGGCGTGGCGATCGACAGCCAGTTCCAGGGCGGAACCATCGAGGACATCCTTAAACTGGAAACGGCGGTTTTCGATGAGGACACACCCATCCTCGAAGGCCTGACGCCGCCCGAGGTGCCTCTGTCCGGCGGCTGGCAAGAGGTTTCGTGCCCGGCGGACATCTACACGCTCAACTACCGCCGCGCGGTCAAGTTTGTCGTGGACACGATCCTCGACCGCCTGGAGCATGAAAGTGCGGCAGGCAGGTAGTGCCCTGATGCAGCCGCAACGCGCAACCCAGACCCGGGTGGTGCAGAACCAGCACGAACTGACCCTGATGGAAATCAGGCTGGAGGCGAAAGGGGTGGTTTCCCTCGCCTTTCGTCATCCGGAGGGTTCCCGGTTGCCGGAATGGCAACCGGGGGCCCACCTGGAGGTGGTTCTGCCTTCGGGCAGAGTGCGGCACTACTCGCTCTGCGGCGACCCGTCAGATCGCCATGTCTATCGCGTCGCGGTTCTGCGCGTGGATGGCGGCCGCGGTGGCTCGGCCGAGGTGCACGACGACCTGAAAGTGGGTCGGATCTACACCTTGCGGGGCCCACGGAACCATTTCGCGCTTATGCCGGCCGCAGCATATCTGTTCATAGCAGGCGGTATCGGCATAACGCCGATCCTGCCGATGATCGAGGCCATGCGCGGGGCGGAAAACTGGCGAGCGCTGTATTGCGGCAGGTCCCGCTCGGGCATGGCTTTTCTCGACCGGCTAGCCCGTCGACCGGAAGTCACGGTGCTATCCGATGACTCCGACGGGCGCCCCGACTTCGCTGCCGAAATCTCAAATGCGCCGCGCGGCACCGCAGTGTATTGCTGCGGTCCGGAAGGGATGCTGGATTTGGTTTCGGAAGCCTGTTCCGCGCGACCGGACATCACGTTGTGCACCGAACGCTTCGCCGCGAGCACCACGCCTTCAAGCGCCGGTGCGCCGAACGCCGCCGGCACAGAAGTTCATCTTGCCCGCTCCGGCATCACCGTAACGGTCGGCGCCGGCGAGTCCGTCCTTCAGGCTATACGCCGCGCCAAGCCAGACGTCGCCTGGTCCTGCGAGGCGGGCTTCTGCGGCACATGCGAGACGGCCATCATCGAAGGTGATGTCGAGCATCTGGACCAGCTCCACTCCGAAGCGGAGCGGGTGGCCAACAGGACGATGATGATCTGTGTGTCCCGTCCGCTTTCGTCGCGTTTGGTGCTGGACTTGTAGAGTTTCCGGAAGGAGGGGATCATATCAATGGGCAAGGTGGTCGTTCCCGCCCGCGAAGGTCGCGGCATCAGGGTCGGAAAGGGAGAGGTGCTGCGGATCACCACTCCCCGGGGATCGCAATGCGCGGATTTCTTTGCATTCAATGCGCAAAACACCCAGGAGTTTCTCTCCTGCCCCCATACATGGGTGACCAATTTCTCGATGGTGCCGCGCGAAGGCGACGTGTTCTTGTCGCAGTATCGTCGGCCGATGTTGAAGATGGCAAAGGACGGCGCAGCCGGTGCGCATGACATGCTGATCACCACCTGCGATCAGTTCCGCTACGAGTTTTTTGGGTTTGTCGGACCGCACGCCAACTGCTCGGACAATCTGGTAACCGCGATGAAGCGCTTCGGCCACGCCGTGCCGCATGTGCCGCAGGCGGTGAACTTTTTCGCCAAGTCCCATGTGGCAGAGGACGGCAAGCTGACCTCGCCACCCAACCCCGTCGCTCCGGGGGCTTATGTCGAAGTGGAAGCGCTGATCGATCTCATCTGCGTCGTCAGCGCCTGTCCCTTCGACCTCGAAGTCGATGGCTGGGAGGTGAGCGGCGGCCACCGGCACGAACTGAGCGAGATAGAAATGGAGATCGTGCGCGGCTGAAGCTCCGGCTCTTGCAGGCGGCCGCGCCCGTCCGGGGAGATGTGGAGGCTGGCGTCCGCTGTGCGCCAGCCCGTCTGCGCCACTCGACGGATGCAGAACCATCTGCCGGTGACCTTGCGAGGGCATCCTCATGAAGGACCCGTCGATGAAGCCCGTCAGCCGGTGGTTCTGGAGGGCCTCGCCGACAGGTCGTCGGCACGACCATGCGCGATTGCATCGGGCTCTCGTCGCAGCGGCGTCGTTCCGGCTTGCGGGTCAGGTCGAGATCATTTTCTTCTCGATGCCGACACCCTTTTCCATCGCGCGCTGATATTCGAGCGGCACCGTTGCTGAATCCTGCAAAGCGATCCCGGTGGAATCGAAGATGGTTATCTCGTCGTCGGACCTCCGCCCCGCCTTGCGTCCGGTGACCACCTCGCCGATTTCGCCCGCGATGTCGGTCTCGGTGATCAGCCCCTGCGAAAGCGGCACGTTGATTTCGCCATCGGTGCGGCACTGGCGGATGTCGTCGACGAATATCCGAGCTTTGGTCAGCAGCGTGCCCTCCAGTTCCTGATCGCCTGCCTTGTCGGCGCCCACCGCTGCGATGTGGGTGCCCGGCGCGATCCAGTCTGCCTTGATGATGGGCGCGCGTGCCGGCGTCAGCGTGACGATCACGTCCGCGCCGCGCACGACTTCTTCCGGATCAGTGGAGGTGCGGATGGTAAAGCCGTCATATTTGGGTTGCTGTTCGCGGACGAACGCGTCGAGCGTCGTCTGGCTGCGGCTCCACACCCGCACGTCCGACCAGTCGAACACCTCGTTGCAGGTGGCCAGCGCGCCTTCGGCCATATGTCCGGCGCCGACGATGGCCAGCGTTTTGGAATCCGGCCGCGCCATCCATTTGGCAGACACCGCGCCGGCCGAGCCGGTGCGCATCACCGTGTGGTATGAACCGTCGACGATGGCCAGCGGGAAGCCGGTTTCCGGCTCGGTGTAGATGAGGATCGAAAACACCGTCGGCAGATTGTAGCGCTCGCGGTTCTGCTCGCGGATCGACACCCACTTGCAGGCCGCCGCGTGCGGTTCCTCGATATAGGACGGCATCGCCTCCCACTCGCCGGGAAACCGGTCGAGAACGATATGGCTCTTGGGGTCCATGTAGAAGCGGCCTTCGCCATGCATGCGATAGGCCTGTTCCACGCATTGATTGTATTCGGCCGGGCTCAAAAGCCCGACCATTTCGCTGCGGCCCAAGATCAGCGTCTTGCGGTTGGCCCAATTTTCCATCTTCGCCTCCACGATCGTCACGATGTCACTCATGATCGCCGATGGGGCCGAAGCATCCGCGTCCGCTCCAATCAGGTCGCAAACTTGACGATGCGTCAATGGCCGCGGCGGTTGTTGTGCTCGGCGGGCGCGGGCCGGACGGTTTCCATGGCGCACTCCATGAAGCGGCGGACGCCGGCGGTGCGGTCGATACGTCGCCGCACGAGGACCGTTTCGATGTGAAATGCCGGATCGGCAATCGGTCGCGAGACGATGGTTGTGCCAGTGAGTCCGATCAATTGGCGTGGATAGACGGTGACGCCGAAACCGGCCGCGACGAGGCCCAGAAGTGCCATCGTGCTGGAGGCTTCCTGGTGCGGTGCGACCGGAACGCCGGCATACGCCAATTTCTTGCCGAGATGGCGCCGGTAGGCCTCCCAATCGGCCATGTCGCCCAAGAGCAGGTCCTCGCCTGCGAGGTCGTGCGGCTCGACGGTGTGCCTGGCCGACAGCGGGTGGCCGCGCGGCATGAACACGTGCAGCGGGTCGGAAGCCAGTTGTCGGCTTTCGAAGTCGCTATGTTCGAACGGCCCGATCATAAAGCCGAGATCGATTTCCCCCTCGGCCAGCGCGCGCTTCTGTTCCTCGGTGGGCAGATAGCGCAGGCCGATCTCCACGGCGGGGTTGGCGGCGCGGAAGCGCTTGACCGCGCGAGGCATCAGCTCAATGGCCGCAAACGCCATATACGCGACGCGCAACAGTCCGGTCTTGCCCTGCGCCACGCGCCGCGCGGTCGCCACCGCCTGGTCGTACGCCGCCAGCAACGGGGCGCCGGATTCGTAAAAGCTTCGGCCTGCGGGCGTCAGCACCACCTCGCGCGTGGTCCGCTCGAAGAGCTGGAAACCGAGCTGGCGCTCCAGCTTGGCGATCCGTCGACTCAGAGCCGAGTGATCAATTCCCAACCGTTCGGCCGTCCGCCGAAAGCTCAGTTCCTCTGCGGCGATCAGAAAGGAATGCGCGAGATCGAGGCCGGGATGCTGCTCCATCATTCCTGCCCGTGCGGGTATTGATGCACAATGCGCACCAATAAGGGCACTATTGTCAATTCCGCATGCGCAGGCGCGCTGCGATACTCTGCCGACCGGTTCCCGGTCCGCAACTGGCCAACGGAGCAGCAGGATGGAGCAGCTAGACGACGGAGAACTCGAAAGAATGCTGCGCGCGGCTTTCGAGGCATCGACGCGCATCTATCAGGAGCGCGGCTTTCAGCGGCGCATTGGCTTCGGACGACGCCCAGCCCTTGTCAGCGTCGACCTCGCCAACGCCTGGACCCGGCCCGGCAACCCCTTTACCTGCGATCAGCAAGCGATGAACGGCGAAATCATTCCAGGCATGCAAGCGCTGTTGAGCGCCTGTCGCGCGAAGGGCCATCCGGTCATCCATGTGACCACGGCCTACGAAATCACCGATCGTGATGCTCCCTTCACGGACATGGGGCTGTGGCACCACAAGATCCCGATCGAGGCCGTCTCCCTGACCGATACGGAGTTGTGGGCAATCGATTCACGCATTGCGCCGGCGGATGGCGAGCACACCCTGCTCAAGAAACGCGCCAGCGCCTTCCATGGCACGCCGCTCGCCGGGATTTTGCGCGCGGCCGACGTCGACACCATACTGGTCACGGGTGTCACGGCAACGGCCTGTGTGCGCACCACGATCTGCGACGGGCTGGCTGAGGGCTTTCGCACGATCGCCGTGCGTGACTGTATTGGCGACAGGGTGCCGGGTGCCGTCGCTTGGAACCTCTACGACATCGACGCCAAGTTCGCCGACGTTCATTCGGTCGCCGAATGCGTAGCCTATCTGGAAACGGTCGATGGCTCAGGCTCGGCCGCTGCGTGAGCCACGGCGTGCTCACACGATACTGCGGTAATCCGCGCCGACGCGCTGACTGGTCTCCACGAAACGCCTCATGGCCGCCGTGAGGTTGGAGCGCCGCCAGGCGAGGTGGGTTTCTACCTCGGTCGGCGTATCGGTGGCGATCGGGCGCACCGCCAGCACTTGCGGGCCGCAGAAGCTCGGCATGCCGCAAAACACGGTGATGCCGACACCGGCGGTGACCAGGCCGAGAATGCCGGTAAGGCTGGAGGCTTCCTGGCCAACCGTCAGCACCTGGCCGTGATTCTGGAACATGTCGATGACGATGCGCCGAAAGGTCGGCCACTCGGCGTTGGTGCCCAAGATCAGCGCCTCGCGGGCGAGGTCCGCCACCGTCAAGGCCTCCTTGGCCGTGAGGGGATGGTCGGGCGGCAGAAGTGCGACCAGCGAGTGGCGGGCCACTGCGCGCGACTCGATCTCCGAGCTCAGGAACGAACCCTCGATGAAGCCCAGGTCGATTTCGTCCTGCAGGATCCGGTCTCGCTGAACCGGCGAAGTCAGATATGTGAGCTCGAGCCGGACTTCAGGATTCTCGAGCCGGAACTCCCGGGCGATTTTCGGTACCAGTGAGTGGCCGGTGATCGTCGTGTAGCCGATGCGCAAGATCGCCTTGGTGCCGGAAGCAAGCAGTCGCACCGTGCTTTCCGCGACGTCGAGCCGGTCCAGTACGTCCTGGGCTTCCTCCAGCAGATAACGTCCGGTTTCCGTCAGCAGAACCTTGCGGGTGGTGCGCTCCAGTAGCCGGACACCGAGCCTGTCTTCCAGTTCCTGAACCAGCCGGCTGACCGCCGGTTGCGCTATGCCCAGACGTTCCGCGGCACGATGAAAATTCAGCTCTTCGGCCACGGCAACAAAGGTGGACAGATGCTTCAGGTCGTAATGCACTTTGATATCGTTATCGTATCAATCGTTTCGAAATCATTATTTAACATGCAGATTTTCAATGTCTACTATCCAATCAATCAAGAGAAAACGGTCACTTGGCCGACTGCGTTGAACGAGTCAATGGGAGTGTTGTTCTCACATGCCACGGGTTCGTGCCGCGGCGGGTGTCGCGAAAATCGCAGTGCTCTGCCGTCGAGGCGACGACAGCCGCTCCGCGCCCCCCGGTCTTCTGTGGGTAACGCCGCGCTTCGCTGAGCGCGCAGTCGGCAGCCTCTTCGGCGCTCGGCGGTGGCAGTCATGATCCGCGTTGGGGTCGACGTAGGCGGCACATTTACCGACATTATCCTGGAGCGCACAGACGCCGGCGGTGAGCGGTCTGTCGTGGTCACCAAGGTTGCGAGCACGCCGCACGATCAGTCAGAGGGCGTCGTGCAGGGAATTCTCAACGTCTGTGAGATGGCCGGCGTCGAGCCGGGCGCCATCGATGCGGTCTTCCATGGCACGACGGTCGCCACCAACCTCGTCATTGAGCGCGGCGGCGCCAGGGTTGGCATGATCACCACCCGCGGTTTTCGCGATGTCATGCATATGGGCCGCCACAAACGCCCGCACAATTTCTCGCTCCAGTTCGATGTGCCGTGGCAGTCCAAGCCGCTCGTCAGGCGGCGCGATCGTCTCGTTGTGACCGAGCGAATCCTCCCGCCCGACGGCCGCATCGAGGTGCCGCTTGCCGAGGACGAGGTTAGGCAGGCGGCGGAGCTCTTTGCCAAGCGCGGCATGGATGCCGTCATTATCGGATTCCTGTTCTCCTTCCTCAACAACGAGCACGAGCAACGAGCCAAGGAGATCGTCAAGTCCGTCTTGCCGGACACCTATGTGTGCTGCTCCTCGGAGGTGGTCAACACGATCCGCGAATACGAGCGCTTCTCGTCGACCGCGATGAATGCCTATATCGGGCCGAAGACGTCGGCCTATCTGGGCAAGCTGGAAGGGCGTTTGCGGGCCGTGGGCGTCGGCGGCATCATTCGCATCATGCAATCCAACGGCGGCATCACCACGGTCGAGAAATCGAGCGAACTGCCGATCGGGCTCTTGATGTCGGGGCCGGCCGGCGGTGTCATCGGCGGGCGCTGGACCGGCGACAATTGCGGCAAGTCCAACATCATCACCATCGATATCGGCGGTACGTCGGCCGATATCGGCGTCATTCAGGATGGCGACCTGCGGATCAAGAATCCGCGCGACACCGAAGTGGGACTGCTGCCGGTGCTGGTGTCGATGATCGATATCGACGCAATCGGCGCAGGCGGCGGTTCGATCGCCTATCTCGACCCGGGCGGGGCGTTCCGTGTCGGACCGCGCTCGGCCGGAGCGGTGCCGGGTCCGGCCTGCTACGGCAACGGCGGTACCGAGCCGACGGTCACCGACGCGCAGGTCGTGCTGGGGCGACTCGATCCTGAACAGTTTCTCGGCGGCGACATCAAGATCGATGCGTCACTGTCGGAAACCGCGATCCGCGATCACATCGCAGAGCCGCTCGGTCTGTCGCTCGACGCTGCCGCGCTCGGCATCTTGAAGATCGTCAACAACAACATGGCTCTCGCCATCAACGCCAATTCGATGGCAAAGGGCGTCGACCCGCGCGATTTCACCCTGATGGGGTTCGGTGGTGCCGGTCCGCTACATGCCGTCTCGCTCGCCGAGGCGATCCACGCCAGGGACGTCATCTCCCCGGTTCAGCCGGGCATAACGGCAGCAACCGGGCTGTTGGTCACCGATCTGCAGTATGAATACACCCATCCGCTGCTGATGGTGCTCGACAACGCCAGCGATGCCGATTTCAAGACCGTCAACGACGCCCTTGATGGCCTGACGGAGCAGGCGCACCAGCAACTCGATGCCGACGGCATCCCGCGCGAGGCGCGGCGCTTCCAGCGCATTGCCGAATGCCGCTACCTGGGTCAGGGCTTCGAACTGCGCGCCGCCATGCCGGACGGCAAGGTTGACGCCGGCAATGCGAAGCTGATCATCGACAGCTTCTACGAGGAGCACAAGAAGATCTACGGACACGCCTTTCGCGATCAGGCCTGCGAGCTGATCACGTTGCGGTTGGTGGCGACCATCGCGGTCGAGACGCTGTCGCTGCCGGAACTCGCCAATGGCAGCCGCGAGAACCCCGATGAAGCGCGCCTCTACAGCCGGCGCACTGTCTTCGACGACGGCCAGGCGCACGACACGCCGCGCTACCAGCGCGAAAAACTGCTTGCGGACGATCGCATCTCCGGTCCGGCGGTCGTGATCCAGCACAATTCCACCACCATCGTGCCACCGGGCTACGTCGCTCAGGTCATGCGCTTCGGCGACATGCTGATCCGTCGGAACTGAGGAGGCAGCAATGGCGCAAGAAGTCGATCCGATCACCCTCCAGGTCATTGGCGGCGCTTTGCACTCGATCGCGGAGCAGATGGGCACGGTTCTTTACCGAATGAGCTATTCGTCGATCATTCGCGAAAGCCAGGATCTGGGCGCCGGACTGTTCGATCGTGACTACAACACGCTGTGCGAGTCCGATTCCACGCCTATGCACATCGGCTCGTTGCCCGGCTATCTGCGCGGCATCGAGAAGTCGGTCCCGCTCGACGCGTGGCAGCCCGGCGACGTTGTCATTCACAATCATCCGTATTTCGGCGCCAGCCATTCGCCGGACATCGCCATCGTGATGCCGGTGTTCTTCGAGGATGAATTGGTCGGCTTCTCTGCCAACACCGCCCATCACATCGACATCGGCGCCGCCACGCCCGGCCTGATCATGGACATTCCCGATGTCTATGCCGAAGGCATGCTGCTCAACGGCATCAAGCTGTTCGAGGCCGGCAAGCGCAACGACACGATGTGGAAATATATCCGCGACAACACCCGCGTGCCGAGCCAGGTGATGAACGATCTGGAGGCCCAGATCGCCTCGGCCGAGCTTGGCGTGGTGCGGTTCCAGCAATTGATGGAGAAGTACGGCAAGGCTACCGTGCTGCGCGCGACGCGCCAATTGATGGACTACACCGAGAATATGCTGCGGCGCGAGATCGCCAAGATTCCTGACGGCGAGTATGTCGCAGAAGGCTTTCTGGACGACGACGGCCGCAATCGCGGCGTCACCTTGCCGCTCAAAGTGACCGTGCGGGTCTCCGGCGACGCCGTCGAAGTCGACCTTACCGGCTCCTCGGCCCAGGTGCCGACCGCCTACAACGTCCCGTTCGAGGGTTCCACCAAGGTCGCCTGCTTCTTCGCCTTCCGCGCCCTGCTGCTCGATACCTACACTCATTCCGAATATATTCCTCAGAATGAAGGGTCGTTCCGTCCGGTTAAGGTGACGGCACCGCCGGGCTCGATCTTCAACCCGACGGCGCCGGCCGCGGCCGAAGCGCGCTTTGCCCAGATCCAGCGCATCGTCGACCTGATTATCAAGGCGCTGGCGCCGGTGCTGCCCGACAAGTGCACCGCAGGCAATGCGGCGGTTCTGTCCTTCGCCGCTTATTCCGGTGTGCGCGAGAACGGCGACTACTGGGTCTTCCTCGAAGTCAACGAGGCGGCGATGGGCGGTCGTCCGCAGTCGGATGGACCGGATACGATCGAGGAACTGATGCGCAACACGCGCAACAACCCGCTCGAGGATCTCGGCATGCATCTGCCGCTGATCTGCGACCGCTACGAGGTCCGTGACGACGCACCCCCGGGCGCTGGAAAGTTCCGCGGCGGCGCGGGCGTGGTCAAGTCGCAGCGTTTCCTCAGCCCTGGCTACATGACGCACGAGGCAGACCGCCACGAGGATGTGCCCTGGGGCGTCTTCGGCGGCAAGCCGGGCGCCGGCGGCAAGGTCGAGATCCGCAACATCCATACCGGGGAGGTCAGCCTGGAGCCGGCAAAGTTCTCCGGAAAGCTGACCCGCACCGGCGACGTGGTATCCTATTTTTCGCCCTGCGGGGGTGGCTATGGAGACCCGCTCGAGCGCGACCCGAACAAGGTTCTCGACGACGTTCTGGACGGCTTCATCACGCGCGAGCACGCGCGCGACGACTACGGCGTGGTGCTGGAAGAGATTGACGATGGCTATGGATGGAAGCTGGACTTGAACGGAACCCGTGAGCTGCGGGCACGAATGGGCGCGCAATGACGGGTTTTGGCTACGGTGTGATACGTTTGTGAAAGGAGCGGAAAAAGACATCGCAACGCATGGGGCGATGAAGGACTGCGCAGGCAGAGACGTCGGCGGCGAAGCAACAAGAGCAAGACAAATGCCGAACTTCGCCCGCCAGGCGCCATGGGAATGGCGCGGAGTATGTTTCATACTGACGAATGGGAGCAGGAAATGAAGAAATCAGCGAAAGCGATCGGTACGGGCCGCGTGTCGCGGCGCTCGATTTTGAAGGGTGGTGCCGCTGTTGCCGGCACGACGCTGGTCACTGGCTTTCCGACGGTTTGGGCGCAGAACCTCAAGGATGTCACGCTCAACCATACCGGCATGTCCTATTCGACCCTGCCGGACATTGCCCGCCAGGCAAGCGAGGATCTCGGATTCAAGGTCGAGATGTCGGTCGTCGACCATCCCGGCCTGATCAACCGCATGATCAACGATCCCAATTCGATCGACGTGGCGGACATGGAGATCTGGCAGTCCAAGATCGCCGTCCCGCAGGGCGTGATCCAAGGCGTGGAGATCGCCAAGGTCAGGAACTGGGATCAGCTCACCCCGCTGTACACGGCCGGCACGTTCAACGGCAAGGAAGTGTCGCGCGAAGGCGACGCGCCGATCGAGTATATCTATCTCGATGCGGTCGACGCCCGGGGCTTTGCCAGCGGACAGACCGAATTCGCCACGTTCGTGCCGGGTGTCTACAACGCCGATACGCTCGGCATTCGCCCCGACCTGGTGGGGCGGGAAATTACCTCCTGGGCCGATCTGATCTCGCCGGATTTCAAGGGCAAGGCGGCGATCCAGAACATCCCGACCAACGGCATCATGGACGCCATGATGGCGCTGGAGAGCGCGGGCGAGTTGACCTACGGTGACAAGGGCAATCCGACCCAGGACGAGATCCAGAAGACGATCGCCCGGCTGATCGAACTGAAGCGCGACGGCCATTGGCGCGCCTTGTGGAACACGTTCGACGAGTCGGTCAACCTGATGGCCGGCGGCGAGGTGGTGATCCAGTCGATGTGGTCGCCAGCCGTCACCGCCGTCCAGACCCAGAACGTGCCTTGCGTCTACCAGCCGCTCAAGGAAGGCTATCGCGGTTGGGGCAACGGTCTGGCGATGATGTCCCACCTCGATGGGCTCAAACGCGATGCCGCCTATGAGTACATGACCTGGTACAATTCCGGCTGGGTCGGCGGCTTCATCGCCAAACAGGGCTATTACAGCGCCAATCCGGAAACCGCGAAGGCAGCGCTCAGCGAGAACGAGCGCGGCTTCTTCTACGAGGGCAAGGCAGCGACGGACGATATCACGAGTCCGACCGGCCAGAAGACGAACTCGGCCGGCGACGTGCGCGATGGCGGCTCCTACGAGGACCGCTTCTCAAGCGTTGCCGTGTGGAACAACCTCATGGACGAGGCCGAGTTCCTCTACTCCAAGTGGAACGAGTTCAGCGCCGCCTGACGGCTGACAGAAAGCGGACGGCGGTTCGGGCCGCCGTCCGCCCCACATCCGGATACCCCGCACGATGAACAGCAGATCCTCGGCCCTTCCCTATATCCAAGTGTCGCCATTGGCACTGGTCCTGATCCTGTTTTTTTCGATACCGGTCGCGCTGGTTCTCCTGGTCAGCTTTTTTCGCTACCAGATGCTCGTCGGCATAGTCCCCGACTTCACCTTCAAGAACTACGCAGACATTCTGACCAATCGAACAAACTGGATGTTATACTGGTCGACGATCAAGTTTGCCCTGATCGTGCTGGCGATCACGGGCTTCATCGGCTTCTGGATCTCCTATTTCCTGGTCTTCCATGTCCGCAATCTGGTCACCGCGATCGCGCTGTTCTTGGTGTGCACGGTGCCGTTCTGGACCTCCAACATCATCCGCATGATCTCGTGGCGTCCGGTGCTCGGCCGCGAGGGCGTGATCAATCAGGCTCTCGTCGGCAGCGGTCTGACAGACCAGCCGGTCGAATGGCTGCTTTATTCCGACTTCGCGGTCGTGATCGCCTATGTCCACCTGTTCACGCTGTTCATGATCGTGCCGATCTTCAATTCGATGGCGCGCATCGACAAGTCGCTGCTCGAGGCGGCGGTGGATGCCGGTGCCAGCCGCTGGGGCGTGATATGGAACGTGGTGCTGCCATTGTCGAAGACCGGGATCGCCCTTGGAACGCTGTTCGTCGTGACGCTGGTGATGGGGGATTTCTCGGTCGTCACCGTCATGAGCGGCGGCTTGTCCGGTTCGGCGGCGTCCGCCATCTTCAACGACCTGCAGTTTCTGAATTATCCGCGGGCCGCCGCCAACGCGGTCATCCTCTTGATCGTCGTTCTTTTGATCGCCTCCGCCATCTTCCGTCTCGTCGATGTGCGCAAGGAACTCGTCAGGTAGCGCCATGCCGTCCTCCCAAGACCGCAGACCTTGGACCTTTTACGTTCTGTCCTTGCTGATGCTGTTGTTCGTCCTGTTCCTGTACGGACCGATGATTTCGGTGCTGGTCTTGTCCTTTCAGGGCCCGTCGGCATCGCTCAACTTTCCGCTGCGCGATCCCTCGCTGATCTGGTTCGACGAATTGTTCAACCCGACGCGCGTCGGCGACGTGCCCGGCGCCTTCTCGCGATCCCTGCCGCTGGCCCTCGTGGTCATGGTATTGACCGTGCTGATCTCGGTGACGGCCGGTTTTGGCTTCCGCCATCGCTTCCGCGGCTCGGGTCCGCTGTTCTACATGGCGATCGCCAGCCTGATCATTCCCGGCCTGGTGCTATCGATCGGCATTCTGGTGACCGCCCAGTTCCTCGGCCTGTCGGCGAGCTGGTACGGCACGGCGCTGGGGGCCCATCTGACATGGACGCTGCCTTTTGGCCTGCTGATCATGTTCGCAATTCTTGGGCGGCTGAGCCCATCCTACGAGGAAGCCGCGTTCGATCTCGGTGCCAGCCGCTGGCAGTCGATCAAGGACGTAGTCGTGCCAATTGTGTTTCCGGGAATGATCGCCGTCGCGCTGTTCGGCTTCACGCTGTCTTACGACGAGTTTCCGCGCAGTTGGTTGACCGTCGGCACCAGGAACACCCTGCCGCTGGAGATCTGGACGATGACCACCAACGTCACCTCGCCGGCGCTTTACGCCCTGGGCACGGTAACGACGGTGATCTCGTTTTTCGTGATCGCCGTGGCCCTGGGCTCGATCATCCTCATCCAACGCAGACGGTCGAAGTAGATGAATTTCACACCAGTTACTGCCCCGTCCGGCGCCTCAGTGACCGACACGTCGAACTCCGGCGAAATCCGCTTGGTCGATCTGACCAAGAAGTTCGGCGACACCCATGCGGTCAAGGACATCAACCTGACCATCCCGCACGGGTCCTATTGCTGCCTTCTCGGTCCGTCGGGCTGCGGCAAGACCACGATCCTGCGCATGATTGCCGGGCATGAGGCTCCGACATCGGGCGAGATCACAATCGGCGGCACTTCGGTGCTCGGCCTGCCGCCTGTGCAGCGCGGTACGGCGATGATGTTTCAGAGCTACGCGCTGTTTCCGCATCTGAGCATTCGCGACAACGTCGCCTTCTATTTGAAGATGCGCGGCGTGGGCAGGGACGAGCGCCGCAAGCGCGCCGACGAAATGCTCGAGCGTGTCCAGCTCGCGCATCTGCGCGACCGCATGCCGGCGCAGCTATCGGGAGGCCAACAGCAACGCGTTGCCCTCGCGCGTTCGCTGATCACCAATCCGCGCGTTCTGCTGCTCGATGAGCCGCTTTCGGCGCTCGACGAGTTCTTGCGCCTGCAGATGCGGGTGGAGCTCAAGACGCTCCAGGCCGAACTCGGCATCACATTCGTGCACGTGACCCACACCCAGCCGGAGGCGATCGCGCTGGCCGATATGGTGGTGGTGATGGATACGGGCCGCATCGACCAGGCTGCCAGGGCGCGGGATATCTACAACAGCCCCGCCACGCCCTATGTGGCCCGTTTCATGGGAGCTCAGAACGTGCTCACCGGAAAGGTGGAGAGCATCGAGGGCGGCATCGCCAAACTGAAGAGCGCGCGCGGCGAAACGTTCGAGCTCGCCCCGCAGAAAGCGGCGCCGGCGGTCGGCGATGACCTGTCCTTTTCCGTGCGGCGCGACTACATCACGATCCACAAACGCGCCGACGCCGAAACCCAGACGGCGACCAATTCGGTCCTCGGCACCGTGGATTCCATCGAATATCAGGGCAATTTCGTGAAGGTGAGCCTGCAGGTGCCGGGTTTGGACACCTTCGTCGCCAACGTGCCCGATCATGACTACTTCATCGAGCCGATCGGACCCGGCGATGCCGTCACGGCGAGTTGGGACAAGAAGCACGCGCATGTGCTCGATCGGGTCGACACCGGTGCGTCGGAACCTTACGCGGCCCATTAGTGGGAAGCGTGGACAACGGAAACGCGAACACGACGAAAACGAAAGGTTTTGAACCGTCTGAGACGCTGAACCCATCCACATAGCCGCTTGTCGGTGTCGTTCAACATGCTGTGGCGCGCTGTTCAGCGCGCCGCAAGGATTGGCTTTGTTCGAAAAATCGGGTGCTTCGTCGCCGCGAAAGGACAGAAGCCCGGCTCGTCAGGCGCAGAATGCAGCGGCCGCAGCAGGCGGGAAACCGCGCGACGGGTGTACCGTGGGCGGACGGCAACATTTTCAACCTACCCCACCGCGAACGGCTTGAGAAGCCCGGGCGGGCGACGATCGCGAAGGAGCAGAAGAGTGGAAGATATCGACGCGATTGTCCGTCGGACGGCCGGCGAGATCGCCCTGGCCTATCGCAACGGCGAGACCGATCCGGTGGACGTGACCGAGTATTTCCTGGAGCGCATCGATGACGCGAAGGAGGATCGCATCTTCATCGCGGTCATGCACGATCGGGCGCGCCAGGAGGCCCGGGCAGCCGCAGAGCGCTTTCGCAAAGGCCGACCGCTGTCGTCGCTGGACGGCGTTCCGATCGCCTGGAAGGATCTGTTCGATACGGCTGGCGCCGCAACGACAGCCGGCTCGGCGCTGTATCGCGACGCCCCGCCCAAACGGCAGGACGCCTTCTGCGTGGCCAACGCAGCGGCGGCGGGCATGGTGACGCTCGGCAAGCTCAACCTGACCGAGTTCGCCTATTCCGGCCTGGGCCTCAATCCCCACTACGGCACCCCCGTCAATCCCAACGATCGCCGGGTTGCCCGCTCACCGGGAGGGTCGTCTTCGGGCTCGGGCGCGGCGGTTGCGGCCGGGCTGGCGCCGTGTTCGGTCGGGACCGATACGGGAGGTTCGGTGCGCATCCCCGCTTCGCTCAATGGGGTCGTCGGACTGAAATCCAGCGAGGGGCGGATCGACAAGAACGGCATGGTGCCGCTGTCCCGTACGCTCGACACGATCGGACCGCTCGGGCGCAGCGTGGCCGACTGCGTCATGCTCGACATGGTGTTGCGGGGTGCGCCGGCCACCGAGGCCCGGCGCGCCGATCTGTCTGAGTGCCGTTTCGTCGCCGCGACGAACATCGTGCTGGATGAGGCTGAGCAGGCGGTGTTGGACAATTACGATGCCGCACTTGAGCGGCTGGAGAAGGCAGGCGCCCAGGTCGAGAGGCGTCCCGTTGAGGCGTTGGAGATGGCCAGCCACATGACGGCCAGACATGGCTCGCTGGTGGCGGCCGAGGCCTACCACGAATACCACGAGCTGGTGGATGGACCGGACGGCGGCAAGATCGATCGCCGCGTGACCCACCGCATCCTGCAGGGCAAGGCGATGTCCGCTCACGACCTGCAGTCGATCCAGGCAGAGCGCGCCGCGGCGATCGCACGGCTCGAGCAGGAACTGGCGGATGCCTTCTTGCTGATGCCGACGACGGCGACCACGGCACCGGAGGTTGCACCGCTGGAGGCCGACGACGAGCTCTTTCACCGGGTCAATCTGCGCACGCTGCGCAATACGATGCTCGGCAACATGCTGCGTCTGTGCGGCTTGGCGTTGCCGACCGGGCGCGACGGCAGCGGGTTGCCGACCAGCATTCTGATATCAGGGCTTTATGGTCAGGACGTGCGTCTGATGAGCGCCGGCCTCGAGATCGAGCGCCTGCTGGGCGATCTGTTCGAGCCGACCTGGGTGCGTGCGTAACCGCGACGAGGGCGACAAGGACAGAGCCAATGAGCGGACAGAAACCGAGATCTGAAAAATTCGAGCGTGGGCTCAAGACCAGACGAGCGGTGCTCGGCGCGGATTATGTGGACACGTCCCTGGAGCAGGCGGACGAGTTCAACTGGGCCATGCAGCAGCTCACCACCGAATGGTGCTGGGACGAGATCTGGAACCGCCCCGGTCTCGAGCGGCGCGACCGCAGCATCCTCAATTTGGGCATGACGGCGGCCCTCAACCGCCCGCAGGAGTTCAAGCTGCATCTGCGCGGCGCGCTCAACAACGGCCTCACCAAAGATGAGCTCAAGGAGATCTTTCTGCAGATCGGTGTCTATTGCGGCGTGCCGGCCGCGCTCGATTGTTTTCGCATAGCCAAGGATGTGTTCAAGGAGATGGACGTGTGACGGCGACAGCTCCGGGCGGCGCGTGCTCCGTCGCCTTCATCGGACTCGGCATGATGGGCCGGCCGATGGCCGAGCGGTTGCGTGCGGCCGGCTTCGATCTTCGTGGCGTCGATACGGACCTGCAATCGCGCCAGGCGCTCGCCGCCTCGGGCGTTCGCGTGTTCGAGAACGCACGAGCGGCGGTCGCAGGTTGCGACATCGTCGTGACGATGCTGCCGGACGGGACGGTGGTGCGCGAAGTGGTCTTGGGCGAGGGCGGCGTGGCGGCGTGCTTGAAGCCGGGGGCTCTGGTTGTCGACATGAGCTCGTCGGCGCCGATGAGCACGCGCAAGCTCGGGGCGCTCCTCCTGGACAGAGGGCTTGCTCTCGTGGACGCGCCGGTGTCGGGCGGGGTGGCTCGGGCACGCGACGGCTCGCTGTGCATCATGGCTGGCGGGCGCGATGTCGATGTCGCTCGGGCCCGGCCGCTGCTCGATGCCATGGGCACGACGGTCATCCACGCCGGTCCGCTTGGCTGCGGTCACGCTGCCAAGGCGCTCAACAACTACGTCTCGGCGGCCGGTCTGGCAGCCGCCTGCGAGGCGATGCTGATCGGCGAGGCATTCGGCGTCGATCCTGCCACGCTGGTCGACATTCTCAACGCCTCGACCGGTCGCAACAATGCCACCGAAGTGAAACTGAAACCGCACATCCTGTCGGGAAGCTTCGCCTCGGGTTTCGCCATGACCCTCATGGCCAAGGACCTTCACACGGCCAGCGATCTGGCAAAGGAGTTGGGCATGACCGCATGCGGGGCCGAGTGTGCGGCTGCCCTGTGGTCGGCTGCCCTGGCCGATCTCGGCCAGGGCGCC
>NZ_JAOAOP010000099.1 GCF_030398335.1 Aquibium sp. A9E412 | reverse complement strand
TCAGACTGCGCAGAAAACGCGCTGCCAGAAACAACCAATACCTCGCTCACATCCTCCAGCCCTTGCCGCGTTAACCCGGATTCACTGCCGTGGGCGGCGCGCCTGGCGATCTCACGGCCCGTCGGCGGCCTCGTCCTCCGCGGCGAAGCCGAAGCCGGCGAGCAGCCGGCGGTAGCCCTCGGCCGGCCGGCCGGAGGTGAAGTGGGCGATGTCGCGCCCGCCGCCGCCGCCCGGCGCCGGCAGCGCGGCGGCCAGCGCCAGCGCGCGCCGCGCGATCGCCTCGGAGGTGTCGATCCAGTCGACCGGCCACGGCGCGGTCTTGCGCATGCGGTTGACCAGGAAGGGATAGTGCGTGCAGGCGAGCACCACGATGTCGGTGCGCCGGCCATCGCGCTCGACGAAGCAGGGGGCGATCTCGGCGGCCACCGCATCCTCGTCGACGAAGCCCGCGCGCATGTACTGCTCGGCCAGGGGGGCGAGGTTCTCGCTGCCGACCAGGCGCACGTGGCAGCGCGCGCCGTGCGCGGCGATCAGGTCGCGGGTGTACTGCCGGCGCACCGTGCCGGGCGTGGCGAGCACGGAGACCAGGCCGGAACGGGTGCGCTCGGCCGCCGGCTTGATCGCCGGCACGGTGCCGACGAAGGTCTCGCCGGGAAACGCCTCGCGCAGCCGGGCGATGGCCAGCGTCGAGGCGGTGTTGCAGGCGATCACCGACATCGCCGGCCGGTAGCGCGCGATCAGCGTGGCGAACAGGCCGACCAGACGCTCGAGCAGCGCCGCCTCCTGCCAGGCGCCGTAGGGAAACGCGGCGTCGTCTGCGACATAGACATAGGGCCGGCCGGACAGGAGAACCCGCGCCTCCTTGACCACCGACAGCCCGCCGATGCCCGAATCGAAGAACAGGACGGGCCGCGCGTCCATCGCCGCTAGTCCGCCTCAGGCGCGCCGGCGCCGCGCGGGCGCTGCGGCGAGAACCGCTCCAGCGAGACGAGCACGCCGCGCAGCACCGCCAGCTCCTCCACCGTGAAGCCCGGCCGGGTGACCAGGGCGCGCAGATTGTCCATCATCTTGGGCTTCTTGTCGGCGGTGCGGAAATAGCCGCGCTCGTCGAGCACGCTCTCGAGATAGCCCATCAGGCTCTCGATGTGGTGCTTTTCGGCCGGCGCCAGCGGCCGCGCGGCCGGCCGCACGCCGGCCTCGCCGGTCTTGATCCACTCATAGGCCATCAGCAGCACCGCCTGGGCGATGTTGAGCGAGGCGAAGGCGGGGTTGACCGGAAAGGTGACGATCTCGTCGGCGAGCGCCACCTCGGCATTGGTCAGGCCCCAGCGCTCGCGGCCGAACAGGATGCCGGTGCGCTGGCCTTCGGCGAAGCGCCGGCGCAGGTCGCCCGCCGCCGCGACGGGTCCGCGTACCGGCTTGAAGTTGTCGCGCGGGCGCGCCGTGGTGGCGAGCACGAAATGCAGGTCGGCGACCGCCTCCTCGGCGCCGGCGAAGACGCGCGCGGCGTCGATCACGTGGTCGGCGCGGCTCGCCGCCGCGCGCGCCCGCTCGCTCGGCCAGCCGTCGCGCGGCGCCACCAGGCGCAGCTCGGCGAGGCCGAAATTGGCCATGGCGCGCGCCACCATGCCGATGTTCTCGCCGAGCTGCGGCTCGACCAGGATCACCGCCGGCCCTTCCGCCAGCATCGGGTGCGTCGCGTCGCTGCCTGCCATCGTCCTTCCGCCCTGCGAGATACCGCGCGTTCCCTGACACAGACGGCGGCAAAACGGAACGGGCTTTGCGCGCGCGCCGCGCCGGCGGACGGCGAACCGGTGCCCGCTTCGCCTGCGAACGCTTTGTTCCCGGCGCGTTCGACGGACGGCGAACCGGTGCCCACTTCGCCTGCGAACGCTTTGTGATGACGCGTTCGCGGACGGCGAACCGGTGTCCACTTCGCCTGCGAACGCTTGTGATGACGCGTTCGCGGACGGCGAACCGGTGTCCACTTCGCCTGCGAACGCTTCAGCCGAGGAAGGCGCGGATCGCGGCGGCGACGGCGGCCGGCTTCTCGTGCAGCACCCAGTGGCCGGCGCCGGCGATGCGCTGCACGGCAAGCCGCGGCGCGAAGGCCTCCAGCCCCTCCAGACAGGACGGCCGCAACGCCTCGTCGTCCTCGCCCCAGACCACCAGATGCGGCATCGGCACCGCCATCTGGTCGGGCGGCACGGACAGGAGCGGCGCGTCGGCGAGCGCCTCGTCGACCCCCGGCACGACGAGCGGCGAGGCGCGGTACCAGTTCAGCATGCCGGTCAGCGCGCCCGGCCGGCGCCAGGCGGCGCGGTAGGCCGCGCGCCGGCCCTCGTCCATCCAGTCGGCGCGCGAAAAGCCCTCGATCATGCGCAGCAGGCGGCGGAAGTCGTCCTCGGCCAGCAGCGCCTCGGCATCGGCGGCGCGCAGCCGGGCGATGTACTGGCTGGCACGGCGCTGCTCGGGGTCGGCGAGGATGGCGCGCTGGAAGGGCACCGGGTGGACGCCGTTGGCGACGACGAGGTGCGACACCCGGCCGGGATGGGCGAAGGCGTAGGCATAGGCGAGCGCGGCCCCCCAGTCGTGCCCGGCCAGCACGACGGGGGCTTCCGGCGACAGCCGGTCGACCAGCGCGGCGACGTCGCCGACCAGCGCGGCCATGCGGTAGGCCTCGAGCCCGGCCGGCCGCGAGGACAGGTTGTAGCCGCGCAGGTCCGGCGCCACCAGCCGGTGGTCGGCGGCCAGCTCGGCCATCACCGCGCGCCAGGCGACCCAGTGTTCGGGAAAGCCGTGCAGGCACAGCACGAGCCGCCCCTGCGGCGCGCCGCCATGGGCGACGTGCAGCGTCGTGCCGTCGGCCGTCTCGTGCCAGTCGAACGCGATGCGCATGCCTTCCGCCCTCCCCGGCCGAGCCCGCCGAAAGGCGGAGCCGGCACGGCTTTGCCTTGCCGATCCGCGATGCTATAGGGGCCGCACTTTCGGCCCCGGGCGCCCGGCGGCCGCCCGGCATCGATTTCCATGAACGAGGCATTTCCCATGGCGAAGATCAAGGTGGAAAATCCCGTCGTCGAGCTCGACGGCGACGAGATGACCCGCATCATCTGGCAGTTCATCAAGGACAAGCTGATCCACCCGTATCTCGACATCGACCTCGAATACTACGATCTGGGAATCGAGCACCGCGACGCCACCGACGACCAGGTGACCGTCGACGCGGCGAACGCGATCAAGAAGCACGGCGTCGGCGTCAAGTGCGCCACGATCACGCCGGACGAGGCGCGCGTCGAGGAGTTCGGCCTGAAGAAGATGTGGCGCTCGCCGAACGGCACGATCCGCAACATCCTGGGCGGCGTGATCTTCCGCGAGCCGATCATCGCCAAGAACGTGCCGCGGCTCGTGCCGGGCTGGACGCAGCCGGTGATCGTCGGCCGCCACGCCTTCGGCGACCAGTACCGCGCCACCGACTTCAAGTTTCCCGGCAAGGGCAAGCTGACGGTCAAGTTCGTCGGCGAGGACGGCGAGACGATCGAGCACGAGGTGTTCGACGCGCCCTCCTCCGGCGTCGCCATGGCGATGTACAACCTCGACGATTCGATCCGCGACTTCGCGCGCGCCTCGCTGAACTACGGCCTGCAGCGCGGCTACCCGGTCTACCTGTCGACCAAGAACACCATCCTCAAGGTCTATGACGGACGCTTCAAGGACCTGTTCCAGGAGATCTACGAGACCGAGTTCGAGGACAAGTTCAAGGAAAAGAAGATCTGGTACGAGCATCGCCTGATCGACGACATGGTCGCCTCCAACCTGAAATGGTCGGGCGGCTATGTGTGGGCGTGCAAGAACTACGACGGCGACGTGCAGTCCGACACCGTGGCGCAGGGCTTCGGCTCGCTCGGCCTGATGACCTCGGTGCTGATGACGCCCGACGGCAAGACGGTGGAGGCGGAGGCCGCGCACGGCACGGTGACGCGCCACTACCGCCAGCACCAGAAGGGCGAGGAGACCTCGACCAACTCGATCGCCTCGATCTTCGCCTGGACGCGCGGCCTCGCCCACCGCGCCAAGCTCGACGGCAACGGCGAGCTCAAGGCCTTCGCCGAGACGCTGGAGCGGGTGTGCATCCAGACGGTGGAGTCCGGCTTCATGACCAAGGACCTGGCGCTGCTGATCGGCGCCGACCAGCCATGGCTGTCGACCACCGGCTTCCTCGACAAGGTCGACGAGAACCTGCAGAAGGCGATGGCGCGCTGAACCGCGCCCAGCCGGCGAGCAGCGGGAACCTTCGGGCGGCGCGCCGAGTTCCCGCAGCATGCCGGACCGCAGCGATAGCCGTTTTCCCGCCGGGCTGCCGCGTCGGCGGGTGACCGCCATCGTGCTGGCGCTCGTGGCGCTGCTGCTGGTGGTGCTGGTGCCGGGCGCCGTGCTCGTCACCTTCGCCGGCCTGCTCGTGGCCGTGCTGCTGCATGGCGGCGGCGTGTTCCTGGCCCACCGGCTGCACCTGCCGGAGATCGCCGGCATCGCGATCTTTCTCGTCATCGCGGCGCTGCTGGTGGCCGGCTTCGTCACGCTCGCCGCCGGCACCGTCGCCGCGCAGCTCGACCAGCTCGCCAACCAGCTTCCCGAGGCGATGAAGGCGCTGCGCCAGCAGCTCGGCCAGAGCGGCTTCGGCCGCGCCCTGCTGCAGCGCTTCGACCCCTCCAAGATGGTGATGAGCGAGGCGCGCACCGCCGTCTTCACCACCTTCGGCGCGGCCGGCAACCTGGTGGTGATCGTCTTCATCGGCGCCTATGTGGCGCTCAACCCGACACCCTACCGCAAGGGGCTGCTGGCGCTCGCCGCGCCGTCGCTGCACCCGCGGCTCGGCTACGCGCTCGACGCGGCCGCCGCCACGCTGAAGCGCTGGCTCGGCGCGCAGCTCATCGCCATGACGGTGGTCGGCACGCTGACCGGCGCCGGGCTGTGGCTGATCGGCCTGCCGCTGGCGCCGATCCTCGGCCTGATCGCCGGCCTGCTCGCCTTCGTGCCGATCATCGGGCCGCTGCTGGCGCTGGTGCCGGCGGTGCTGCTCGCCTTCGGCGAGGGCAGCAGCATGGTGCTTTGGGTGCTCGCCGTCTATCTCGGCGTGCAGACGCTGGAGAGCTATTTGATCACGCCGCTCTTGCAGCAGGAATCGGTGTCGCTGCCGCCGGCCCTGATCATCGCCAACCAGCTCGTCTTCGGCATCCTGTTCGGCCTGCTCGGCGTGGCGCTCGCCACGCCGGCCGCGGCGCTCGGCCTGACGCTGACGCGCATCCTCTATGTCGAGCCCTATGTGGCGCACGAGGACGAGGAGCACTCCGGCCGGCCGCCCGGCGGCGGCTGAGCACCCCCGCAGCGCCGGCTCGCCGAGCGCCGCCGCCGGCCCGGCTCAGCCGGCCGGCGCCGCCGCCTCGGCCATCGCCTGGCGCACCGCCGCGATCGCTGCCTCGGCGCGGCCGGCATCGGGGCCGCCGGCCTGGGCCATGTCGGGCCGGCCGCCGCCGCCCTTGCCGCCGAGCGCGGCGGCGGCCGCGCGCACCAGATCGACGGCGCTGAAACGGTCGGTCAGGTCGTCGGTGACGCCGACCACGACGCTCGCCTTGCCCTCCTCCGAGGCGCCGACGAAGACGACGACGCCTGAGCCGACGGAGGTCTTGCCGGCATCGGCGAGCGGCTTCAGGTCCTTGGGCTGCACGCCGGCGACGGTGCGGCCGAGAAAGCCGACACCGGCCACCGTCTCCTGCGCCCCGCCGGTCTCAGCGCCGCCGCCGGCACCGCCGAGCGCCAGGCTCTTGCGCGCCTCGGCGAGCTCGCGCTCGGCCTTGCGGCGCTCCTCGACCAGCGCCTCGACGCGCGCCGGCGCATCGGCCGGCGAGACCTTGAGCGCGGCGGCGATCGCCTTCAGCCGGCGCTCCTGCTCGTCGAGGTGGTGTCGCGCGGCGTCGCCCGTCAGCGCCTCGACCCGGCGCACGCCGGCCGCCACCGCGCCCTCGGCGACCAGCCGGATGAGGCCGATGTCGCCGGTGCGCCGCACATGGGTGCCGCCGCACAGCTCCAGCGAGTAGGTCTCGCCCGCCTTGTCGCCCTCGATCGCCGTGCCCATCGAGACGACGCGCACCTCGTCGCCGTACTTCTCGCCGAACAGCGCCATGGCGCCCTCGGCGATCGCCTCGTCGACGGCCATCAGCCGCGTCTCGACCGGGCCGTTCTGCAGCACGATCGCGTTGGCCAGCGCCTCGATGCGCGCGAGCTCGGCGGCGTCGATCGGCTTGGGATGCGAGAAGTCGAAGCGCAGCCGCTCGGGCGCGACCAGCGAGCCCTTCTGCGCGACGTGGCCGCCGAGCACCTCGCGCAGCGCCTCGTGCACCAGATGGGTGGCCGAATGGTTGGCGCGCAGCTTGCCGCGCCGCGCGTGGTCGACCGCGAGCGTCACCGCGTCGCCGGCGCGCACGGTGCCCTCGACGACGCGGGCGTGGTGGACGTGCACGCCCTCGCCCTTCCTGGTCGTGTCGGTCACCTCGAGCCGAAACCCCTCGCCGGCGATCGTGCCGGTGTCGCCCATCTGGCCGCCGGCCTCGGCATAGAACGGCGTCTGGTTGACCACCACGGCGACCGTCTCGCCGGCCGCCGCGGCATCGACCTCGGCGCCGTCGCGCACCAGCGCGCGCACCACGCCCTCCGCCTTCTCCGTCTCGTAGCCGAGGAACTCGGTGGAACCGGCGCGGTCGCGGATCGCGAACCACACCGCCTCCGTCGCCGCCTCGCCGGAGCCCGCCCAGTTGGCGCGCGCCTCCGCCTTCTGGCGCTCCATGGCGGCGTTGAAGCCCTCGACGTCGACGGCGATGCCGCGCTGGCGCAGCGCGTCCTGCGTCAGGTCGAGCGGAAAGCCGTAGGTGTCGTAGAGCCTGAAGGCGGTCTCGCCGTCCAGCCGGTCGCCCTCGCCCATCGTCTCGGTCGCCTCCGACAGCAGGCCGAGGCCGCGCGCCAGCGTCTTGCGGAAGCGCGTCTCCTCCAGCTTCAGCGTCTCGCCGATCAGCGGCTCGGCGCGCTGCAGCTCGGGATAGGCGTGGCCCATCTCGCGCACCAGCGCCGGCACCAGCCGCCACATCAGCGGCTCCGCGGCGCCAAGCAGCTGGGCGTGGCGCATGGCGCGGCGCATGATGCGGCGCAGCACGTAGCCGCGGCCCTCGTTCGACGGCAGCACGCCGTCGGCGATCAGGAAGCTGGCGGCGCGCAGATGGTCGGCGATGACGCGGTGGCTGGCCCGGTTGCCACCCTCCGCGCGCACGCCCGTCGCCTCCTCCGAGGCCAGGATCAGCGCCCGGAACAGGTCGGTGTCGTAATTGTCGTGCACGCCCTGCAGCACGGCGGCGATGCGCTCCAGGCCCATGCCGGTGTCGATCGACGGACGCGGCAGCTCGACGCGCTCATCCGGCGTCACCTGCTCGTACTGCATGAAGACAAGATTCCAGATCTCGACGAAGCGGTCGCCGTCCTCGTCGGGGCTGCCGGGCGGGCCGCCGGCGAGATGCTCGCCATGATCGAAGAAGATCTCCGAGCACGGTCCGCACGGGCCGGTATCGCCCATCGCCCAAAAATTGTCGTCGGAGGCGATGCGCAGGATGCGCTCGTCGGGCAGCCCGGCGATCTTCTTCCAGTGGCCGGCCGCCTCGTCGTCGGTGTGGAACACGGTGACGAGCAGGCGCCGGGGGTCGATGCCGAACTCCTTCGTCACCAGCGTCCAGGCGAGCTCGATGGCGCGCTCCTTGAAATAGTCGCCGAAGGAGAAGTTGCCGAGCATCTCGAAGAAGGTGTGGTGGCGCGCGGTGTAGCCGACATTGTCGAGGTCGTTGTGCTTGCCGCCGGCACGCACGCATTTCTGCGCCGTGGCGGCGCGGCTGTAGGGGCGCGTCTCCAGCCCGGTGAAGACGTTCTTGAACGGCACCATGCCGGCTGCCGTGAACATCAGCGTCGGATCGTTGCGCGGCACGAGCGGGCCGGAGGCGACGATCTCGTGATCGTTGCGGTGGAAGAAATCCAGGAAGGCCGACCGGATGTCGTTGACGCCACTCATATTTTCGCCTTTTGCGTGAGGTCCGCGGCGCGCCCGCGGCCGGCTTTCGCCCTTGCGTGAAGACCGGCCGCGCGGTCGCCGCCGATTTTTGCGCCTTTTAGCGTCGCCGGCGGGCCGCTGTCCAGAAAACACCGCGCCGCCGCAGCCGCGGCACCGGGCCGGGCGCGACCGCCCCGCGGGACAGGCGGCCGCCACGCCCTCCCGGCACACGCCAAGCGGCCGGCGCGCCCGAACGCACCGGCCGCCGCCGATCTTGCCGTCATCGCTCTTTTCGCGCTCTTTTCGCCGTCGCTTCGGGCCGGCTTCGGCCTCGCGGGCAAGCGTCAACCGGCCGCCGGGCCGATGCCGGCGGCCCCCGTGCCTCAGGCGCCGGCCGCGCCGGCCTCGTCGTCGCCGCCCTCGTCGAGCAGCGTCTCGGCGATCAGCCCGGCGTTCTGGCGCAGCGCCGTCTCGATCTCGAGCGCCGCTTCCGGGTTGGCGCGCAGGAACTGCTTGGCGTTCTCGCGGCCCTGGCCGAGGCGCTGCGAATTGTAGGAGAACCAGGAGCCCGACTTCTCGACCACGCCGGCCTTGACGCCGAGGTCGATCAGCTCGCCCGTCTTGGAGATGCCCTCGCCATACATGATGTCGAACTCGACCTCCTTGAAGGGCGGCGCGAGCTTGTTCTTGACCACCTTGACGCGGGTCTGGTTGCCGGTCGTCTCGTCGCGGTCCTTGACCGCGCCGATGCGGCGGATGTCGAGCCGCACCGAGGCGTAGAACTTCAGCGCGTTGCCGCCCGTCGTGGTCTCCGGCGAGCCGAACATGACGCCGATCTTCATGCGGATCTGGTTGATGAAGATGACCATGGTGTTGGAGCGCGACACCGAGGCGGTCAGCTTGCGCAGCGCCTGGCTCATCAGGCGGGCCTGCATGCCGGGCAGCGAATCGCCCATCTCGCCCTCGATCTCCGCGCGCGGCGTCAGCGCCGCCACCGAATCGACGACCAGCACGTCGATGGCGCCCGAGCGCACCAGCGTGTCGCAGATCTCGAGCGCCTGCTCGCCGGTATCGGGCTGCGAGATCAGCAGGTTCTCGAGGTCGACGCCGAGCTTGCGGGCATAGACGGGATCGAGCGCGTGCTCGGCGTCGATGAAGCCGCAGATGCCGCCCTTCTTCTGCGCCTCGGCCACCGTGTGCAGCGCCAGCGTCGTCTTGCCGGAGCTCTCCGGCCCGTAGATCTCGACGATGCGGCCGCGCGGCAGGCCGCCGACGCCGAGCGCGATGTCGAGGCCGAGCGAGCCGGTGGGCACCGTGGCGATCTCGACCGCCTGCTCGTTGGCACCGAGCCGCATGATCGAGCCCTTGCCGAAGGCACGCTCGATCTGCGACAGCGCCGAGTCCAGAGCCTTGGATTTGTCCACCGAATTGTCCTCAACAAGCCGCAATGAATTCTGTGCCATGATACAACACCCCTAGGTCGTCAACGAAGGCCGGACGGTCCGCTCTCCCGATGTTTTTTGTACTCTCTTTGTTCCGATTTGGCAAGGGCTGCCAAATCCCTGTTTTGACGAACGAAATCCGATCCGTTCCGAATCCGTTCCAGCGCGGTGCGCCGAGC
>NZ_JAOAOP010000098.1 GCF_030398335.1 Aquibium sp. A9E412 | reverse complement strand
CCGGCCGCCGGCGCCGCGGCCTCGGCCGCCATCGCCTCGAGCGCGGCGACGCGGTTCTCGGTCGCCGGGTGGGTGGAGAACAGGCCGTCCATGCGCTGACCCGACAGCGGGTTGATGATGAACATGTGCGCGGTCGCCGGATTGCGCTCGGCGTCCTCGTTGACCACCTGGCGGCCGCCGCCGGCGATCTTGCGCAGCGCGTCGGCGAGCCACAGCGGGTTGCCGCAGATCTCCGCGCCGCGCCGGTCGGCGGCGTATTCGCGGGTGCGGCTGATCGCCATCTGCACCAGCATGGCGGCGAGCGGCGCGACGATGATGGCGACCAGGACGCCGACGAAACCGAGCGGGTTGTTGCCGTTGCGGCCGCCGCCGAAGAACAGGGCGAAGTTGCCCAGCATGGCGATGGCGCCGGCGAGCGTGGCGGTGATCGTCATCGTCAGGGTGTCGCGGTTCTGCACATGGGCGAGCTCGTGCGCCATGACGCCGGCGACCTCCTCGTAGGAGAGACGGTCGAGCAGGCCGGTGGTGGCGGCGACCGCCGCGTTCTGCGGGTTGCGGCCGGTGGCGAAGGCGTTGGGCTGCGGATTGTCGATGACGTAGACGCGCGGCATCGGCAGGCCGGCGCTGCGGGCAAGCTCGCGCACCATGCCGTGGAACTCGGGCGCGCTGCGGGCATCGACCTCGCGCGCCCGGTGCATGCGCAGCACCATCTTGTCGGCGTTCCAGTAGCTGAACAGGTTCATGCCCGCGGCGACGACGAAGGCGATCGTCATGCCGCCCGTGCCGCCGATCAGATAGCCGACGCCCATGAACAGCGCCGTCATGAAGGCCAGCAGCATCGCCGTGCGCACGAGGTTCATCGCAATCTCCTCAAGGGGTCCGGCGGGTCGCCGGGCCGGTCGGTTCCGACTATATGATGGGTGAGCGCCAGGGCGCTTTCAATATTGGGCCAGACGGCGAGGCGAGGCGATGGACGACGGCAGCGACGAGCGGAACGGGGCGACAGCCGAGGCGGCGCACCGGGCGGACACGGATACCGACACGGGCGCGGGCCGGCCGCTCAGCCCGGCGGCGCGCCGGGCGCTCGAGGAGGCGGCGGCGCGGCGGGCGGACTACGACCGGCGGGCGCGCGAGCGGCCGAAGGAGATCGGCGGCGGCAAGGGGCCGGAGCCGGTGCGCTACGGCGACTGGGAGGTCGGCGGCCGGGCGAGCGACTTCTAGGGCGTTTCCAGGCGAGGCGGAAACCGGTCCGCCGTCCGCAAACGCGTCAAGACAACAAGCCGGAGCCGATCCGCGATTGCGTGAAAGGCAGAACGGCTTCGGGCCGCCGGGCGCTGTGCAGACCGGCCGCGGCGGCTTGCCGGCATCGCAATATAGGAATATTATCCTCGGATGTCCGATTCGCGCCTCGCCGCCATCGTTCTGGCGCTTGCCCTTCCGGTTTGCGGGCCGGCGCCCGCGGCCGCGGGCGAGCGCGTCGCCGGGCCGGTCGAGGCGCGGGTGGTGCGCGTCATCGACGGCGATTCCTTCGTCGCCGAGGCGCATGTGTGGCCGGGGCACCGCATCACGGTGACGGTGCGCCTGCGCGGCATCGATGCGCCGGAGCTGCGGGCACGCTGCGCGGCCGAGCGGCGCGCGGCCGAGCGGGCGAGGGCCGCGCTCGCCGGGCTGATCGGCGACGGGCCGGTGCGTCTGCGCGCGGTCGGCGGCGGCAAGTATTTCGGCCGCGTCGTCGCCGACGTGACGACGGCGGACGGCACCGATGTCGCGCAGCACCTCCTGGCCCGCGCGCTCGCGGCCGCCTATGACGGCAGTCGCCGGCGGCCGGTCGTCTGCTGAGGGCGGCACGGAAAAGGGCCGCTCGCGGTGGAGCGGCCCTTCCGTGTTTTCTTGTTCTCGCGCGGTCTCCGCCGGCGGCCGTTCGGCCCGGCCGGCGCCGCGTCCTGCGCCTAGCGGGAAGGCTGCTCCCCGCGAAGGCAATCCGTCGAGACCACGGTTGAACGGAAATCACTCGACACTGGATCACCTCCTTTCGTTTCGTTGAACACGCCCGGATGATGGGGTGCGCGCCGACGAAACGCAAGGGGCGGCCGGCGATCTGCCGACGGCCGCCGGTTGGCGGACCGTGCGCCTAGCGCCTGTTCTGCCGGTTCTCCACCAGATCCTCCACCACGGCCGGATCGGCCAGCGTCGAGGTGTCGCCGAGCGCGGCGTAGTCGTCCTCGGCGATCTTGCGCAGGATGCGGCGCATGATCTTGCCCGAGCGCGTCTTCGGCAGGCCGGGGGCGAACTGGATGAGGTCGGGCGAGGCGATCGGGCCGATCTCCGAGCGCACCCAGTCGCGCAGCTCCTTCTTCAGCTCGTCGTCCGGCGCCTCGCCCGACATCAGCGTCACGTAGCAGTAGATGCCCTGGCCCTTGACGTCGTGCGGGTAGCCGACGACGGCCGCCTCGGAGACCTTGTGGTGGGCGACCAGGGCCGATTCGACCTCGGCGGTGCCCATGCGGTGGCCCGACACGTTGATGACGTCGTCGACGCGGCCGGTGATCCAGTAGTAGCCGTCCTCGTCGCGGCGGCAGCCGTCGCCGGTGAAGTACTTGCCCTTGTAGGTCGAGAAGTAGGTCTGCACGAAGCGCTCGTGGTCGCCGTAGACCGTGCGCATCTGGCCCGGCCAGGACTCGGTGATGCAAAGGTTGCCGGCGCCGGCGCCCTCGATCACCTGGCCCTCGTTGTCGACGAGCTGCGGCTCGACACCGAAGAAGGGCCGCGTGGCCGAGCCGGCCTTGAGGTCGATGGCGCCGGGCAGCGGCGTGATCATGATGCCGCCGGTCTCGGTCTGCCACCAGGTGTCGACGATCGGGCAGCGCTCGTCGCCGACCACCTTGTAGTACCACTCCCAGGCCTCCGGGTTGATCGGCTCGCCGACCGTGCCGAGGATGCGCAGCGAGCTGCGGTCGGTCTTCGTCACGTGGCTGTCGCCGGCGCCCATCAGCGCGCGGATCGCCGTCGGCGCGGTGTAGAAGATGTTGACCTGGTGCTTGTCGACCACATCCCAGAAGCGCGAGGCGGTGGGATAGTTCGGTACGCCCTCGAACATCAGCGTGATCGCGCCGTTGGCCAGCGGACCGTAGACGATGTAGCTGTGGCCGGTCACCCAGCCGACATCGGCGGTGCACCAGTAGATGTCGCCGTCATGATAGTCGAAGACGTATTCGTGCGTCATCGAGGTGTAGACGAGATAGCCGCCGGTGGTGTGCAGCACGCCCTTCGGCTTGCCGGTCGAGCCGGAGGTGTAGAGGATGAACAGCGGGTCCTCCGCCTTCATCTTCTCAGGCTTGCACTCCGGCTTCGCGCGCGCCATCTCGTCGTGGTACCACAGATCGCGGCCGTCGACCCAGTCGATCGCCGCGCCGGTGCGGCGCACGACCAGCACGTTGCGCACCTTGGCGCCCTGCTTCTCGGCGATCTGGATCGCCTTGTCGGTGTTCTCCTTGAGCGGGATCGTGCGGCCGCCGCGCAGGCCCTGGTCGGCGGTGATGACGAAGTCGGATTCGCAGTCGTGGATGCGACCGGCCAGCGAATCGGGCGAGAAGCCGCCGAACACCACCGAGTGCACCGCGCCGATGCGCGCGCAGGCGAGCATGGCGTAGGCGGCCTCCGGGATCATCGGCATGTAGATGGTGACCCGGTCACCCTTCTTGACGCCGTTCGCCTTCATCACGTTGGCGAGCTTGCAGACCTTCTCGTAGAGCTCGTTGTAGGTGATCTTCTTGTCGTCATAGGGGTTGTCGCCCTCCCAGATGATCGCCGTCTGGGTGCCGCGCTTCTTCAGGTGGCGGTCGATGCAGTTGTAGGCGACGTTGGTGCGGCCGTCCTCGTACCACTTGATCGACACCGCGCCCTCGAAGCTGGCGTTCTTCACCTTGGTGTAGGGCTTGAACCAGTCGATGCGCTTGCCGTGCTTGCGCCAGAACTTGTCCGGGTTCTTGATGCTCTCGGCGTACCACTTCTCGTAGGTCGCGTCGTCGATCAGAGCCTTCTTCTTCCAGGCCGGCCTGACCTTGTGGACATGAACCTCGGACATCATTCCTCCTCCATCGCGTTCCGGCCGCCCACGGGTGCGGCCGCCGGCGGCCGGCGGGCGGCCGCCAAAGTCGCGCGCATTATTATCATTCCGGCGTCGGGGACAACATTAGACGTTCGATCCGCGCCGTGCTCAGCCGCGGCTGCCGAAGATCGCCGAGCCGACGCGCACGGCGGTCGCGCCGAAGGCGATCGCCGTCTCGTAGTCGCCCGACATGCCCATCGACAGGCCGGTGAGACCGAGCTCGCCGGCGAGCTTGTGAAGCAGAGCGAAATGCGGCCCCGGGTTCTCGTCGATCGGCGGGATGCACATCAGCCCCTCGATCGCCAGGCCGTGCGTGTCGCGGCAGCGCGCCAGGAAGCCGGCCGCCTCGGCCGGGGCGATGCCGGCCTTCTGCGGCTCCATGCCGGTGTTGACCTGCATGGAGAGGCGCGGCCGGCGGTCCTGCTTCGCCATCTCGGCGGCCAGGGCGGCGGCGATCTTGTCGCGGTCGACCGTCTCGATGACGTCGAACAGCGCCACCGCGTCGGCCGCCTTGTTCGATTGCAGCGGGCCGATGAGGTGCAGCACGAGATCGGGATGCGCGGCCTTCAGCGCCGGCCACTTGCGCTGCGCCTCCTGGATGCGGTTCTCGCCGAAGACGCGCTGGCCGGCGTCGATCACCGGGCGGATCGCCTCGGCCTCGAACGTCTTCGACACGGCGACCAGCGTCACGTCGCCGGCCGGCCGGCCGGCCTCGCGGGCGGCGGCGGCGATGCGGGCGCGGACATCGTTCAGGCGGTCGACGGCGTCGGTCATGCGGTTCGGTCCTCGGACGGGGCGGGCGCGGGCCGGAGTTGACGGTCGCGGCAAACCATGGTGAAGGTCCGCGCGAACTAGCATCGCGCATCCTTTCTGTGAACGGCGGTCATGGCAACCGAGCGATACAACCCCCGCAACTGCGAGCCGCGCTGGCAGACCGCCTGGGACGAGGCGGGGCTTTTCGCCGCGCGCAACGACGACCCGCGGCCGAAATACTACGTGCTGGAGATGTTCCCCTATCCGTCGGGGCGCATCCATATCGGCCACACGCGCAACTACACCATGGGCGACGTGGTGGCGCGCTACCGGCGCGCGCGCGGCTACAACGTGCTGCACCCGATGGGCTGGGACGCCTTCGGCATGCCGGCCGAGAACGCCGCCATCCAGAACAACATCCATCCCAAGGCCTGGACCTACGACAACATCGCGACGATGCGCACGCAGCTCAAGATGATGGGGCTGTCGCTCGACTGGAGCCGCGAGTTCGCGACCTGCGATGTCGACTACTACCACCGCCAGCAGGTGCTGTTCGTCGACTTCTTCGAGAAGGGCCTGGTGGCGCGCAAGACCTCGAAGGTCAACTGGGACCCGGTCGACCACACGGTGCTCGCCAACGAGCAGGTGATCGACGGGCGCGGCTGGCGCTCCGGCGCGCCGGTCGAGACGCGCGAGCTGGCGCAGTGGTTCTTCCGCATCACCGACTACGCCGACGATCTGCTGCAGTCGATCGAGGGGCTCGACGAGTGGCCCGAGAAGGTGCGGCTGATGCAGCGCAACTGGATCGGCCGCTCCGAGGGGCTGCTGATCCGCTGGCCGCTGGTCGACGGCACCGCGCCGGCCGGCGAGAGCGAGCTCGAGGTCTACACGACGCGGCCCGACACGATCTTCGGCGCCTCCTTCATGGCCATCGCCTCGGATCATCCGCTGGCGCGCAAGGCGGCCGAGGGCAATGCCGAGCTCGCCGCCTTCATCGAGGAGTGCCGCCGCATGGGCACCTCGGTGGCGGCGCTGGAATCGGCCGAGAAGAAGGGCTTCGACACCGGCATCCGGGTGCGCCATCCGTTCGATGCCGACTGGACGCTGCCGGTCTACGTCGCCAACTTCGTCCTGATGGACTACGGCACGGGCGCCATCTTCGGCTGCCCGTCGGGCGACCAGCGCGACCTCGACTTCGCCAACAGATACGGCCTGCCGGTGGTGCCCGTTGTGATGCCGCACGACGCCGACGCGGCGAGCTTCCAGATCACCGAGGAGGCCTATGTCGACGACGGCGTGATGATCAACTCGCGCTTCCTCGACGGCATGCGGCCGGCGGAAGCCTTCGAGGCGGTCGCCGACAGGCTGGCCGGCGAGACGCTGAACGGCCGGCCGATGGGCGAGCGCCGCGTCAACTTCCGGCTGCGCGACTGGGGCATCTCGCGGCAGCGCTACTGGGGCTGCCCGATCCCGATGGTCCACTGCCAGGCGTGCGGCGTGGTGCCGGTGCCGAAGGCCGACCTGCCGGTCACGCTGCCCGAGGACGTCGATTTCTCCCAGCCCGGCAACCCGCTCGACCGGCACCCGACCTGGCGCGACGTCGCCTGCCCGACATGCGGCGGCGCGGCGCGGCGCGAGACCGACACGATGGACACCTTCGTCGATTCCTCGTGGTACTTCGCCCGCTTCACCGCGCCGCAGGAGAACGACCCGACCGACCGCGCGGCGGCCAATGCGTGGCTGCCCGTCGACCAGTATATCGGCGGCATCGAGCACGCCATCCTGCATCTGCTCTACTCGCGCTTCTTCACCCGCGCGATGCGCGACACCGGCCATCTCGACCTGGCCGAGCCGTTCAAGGGCCTGTTCACCCAGGGCATGGTGGTGCACGAGACCTACCGCGCCGGCGACGGCCGCTGGCTGGCGCCCTCCGAGGTGCGGGTGAGCGGTGGCGAGGGCGGCCGCAGCGCCGTCGAGATCGAGACCGGCCAGCCGGTGACGATCGGCGGGCTCGAGAAGATGTCGAAGTCGCGCAAGAACACGGTGAGCCCGGAGGAGATCACCGATTCCTACGGCGCCGACACCGCGCGCTGGTTCATGCTGTCGGATTCGCCGCCCGAGCGCGACGTCGAATGGACCGACGACGGCGCGGCCGGCGCGCACCGCTTCGTGCAGCGCGTCTGGCGGCTGGTCGGCGAGGCGGCGCCCGGGCTTGCCGGCGTCGCGCCGGCGGCCGCGCATGACGGGGCGGCGGCGGCCGTCTCCAAGGCCGCGCACAAGGCGCTCAAGGCGGTCGGCGAGGACATCGAGCGGCTCGCCTTCAACCGGGCGATCGCGCGCATCCACGAGCTGGTCAACGCCCTGCAGGGGCCGGCCGGCGCGCTCGGCGGCGACGCTGCGCTGGCGCCGGCGCTGCGCCAGGCGCTCGAGATGCTGGTGCACATGATCGCGCCCTTCATGCCGCATCTGGCCGAGGAATGCTGGGCGGCGCTCGGCGGCACGGATCTGGTGGCGGCCAGGCCGTGGCCGGAGCACGACCCGGCGCTGGTGGTCGACGACGAGATCGTGCTGCCGGTGCAGATCAACGGCAAGAAGCGCGGCGAATTGACAATCTCGCGCGCGGCGGATCAAGTGACGGTGGAAAGGGCGGTGCTGGAGCTCGACTTCGTGCGCCGCGCGCTCGACGGCGCCGCGCCGCGCAAGGTGATCGTCGTGCCGCAGCGCATCGTCAACGTGGTGGCCTGAGCGGAGGCGGAACCAGTGCAGCGGATCGTTCGTCCAGCCCTGCTGGCCACGCTTCTGGCCGGCATCCTCGCCGCCGGCGGCTGCACCGTGCGCCCGCTGCTCGTCGCCGACGCGACCGTCGTCACCGCCACGACGCCGGTCTCGGCCGACCGGCTGTCGGGCGTGCTGGTCGAGGACGTCGACACGCGCTACGCACAGCAGGTGCGCAACCATCTCGTCTTCCTGCTCTACGGCGGGCGCGGCACGCCGCTCGACACGCGCTACAGCCTCGACCTCGCGGTCACGCGAAACACGGCGACCGCGGCGCGCGTGCAGGTCGGCGGCGCCGACCAGCCGACCGCCTCGACGCTGACGCTGACCTCGCGCTACCGGCTGCGCGACGCCGCGACCGGCGCGCTGCTCGTGCGCGGCGAGCGCGCCGTCACCGCCGCCTACGACGTGCCGCGGCAGAACTATGCCGCACTGCGCGCCGAGCGCGACGCGGAGGATCGCGCAGCGCGCGAACTCGCCGAGGTTCTGCGCCTTGCGGTGGCGCAGGACTTGGCCCGGATCGACGTTCAATAGTATCGTGGCAGTCGGCTAAGGGTCCCGACGCAACCTGCGGCCGAGGCGAATCGCGTGTCATTGCGGCGTCACAGAGTTCGGCGAAACAGCGGCCAACGGAGTGCTTCGCCCATGGATCTACACACGACGCTGGCGTCCGTTGCCGGAGCGCTCGGCGGTCGCGGGCTGCGGCGCGAGACGCTGCCGAAGGCGAAGCTGCACATCGTCGACCAGCTCATCCTGGAGCGCACCACCGAGCTGTCGAAGAACCCGCTGTGGCCGGTGGCGCGGCCGCTGCTCTACCGCTATTTCCACTACAAGCAGGCGGTCGCCATGGCCGACCGCATCGCGGCCATGTCGGGCTGGGACGCGATGAGCCACATCAGCGCGCTCCTGTCGCTCGAGCTGACGGTGACCGGGCGGCACAACATTCCCGAGAGCGGCGCCTTCATCCTGGCGCCGACCCACCCCACCGGCATCGCCGACGGCATCGCCGTGTTCGACCTCCTGAAGGAGCAGCGGCCGGACTTCGCCGTCTTCGCCAACCGCGATGCGCTGCGCGTCAATCCGCGCTTCGCCGACCTGATCATCCCGGTCGAGTGGCGCGCCAGCGAGAAGTCGCACGCCAAGAGCCGCGACACGCTCGAGGCGACGGCGCGCGCCTTCTCCGCCGACAAGGCGATCGTGCTGTTTCCCTCCGGCCGCATCGCCTACTGGCACGAGGACAAGCTGACCGAGCGGCCGTGGCAGCCCTCCGTCGTGGCGCTGGCGCGCCGCTTCGAGGTGCCGGTGGTGCCGGTCAACATGACCGCGCGCAACTCCGGGCTGTTCTATCTTTTGTCGCGATACTCCAACGAGCTGCGCGACATGACGCTGTTTCACGAGCTGCTCAACAAGAAGGGCCGCGCGGTGTCGCTGACCATCGGCCGGCCGATCGCGCCCGACGCGCTCGACGGCGATGCCAACGAGGTCGCCGCGCGGCTGCAGGAGCATGCGGTCGCGGCGCTGGCGCGCGATCCCGAGGCGACCTACGGCGCCCCGCCGTCGCCCGCCGGCACCGGCTGAGCCGCCGCCCTCCGCGATCCGGTCGTCGGCGGCCTGTCCCGTCCGCGCCGCCCCTCATCCGCCCCTTCGGGGCACCTTCTCCCCGCCTGCGGGGAGAAGGGGTGCGGCCGTGCGAAGGGAAAAGGGGCAGGCGGGGCATTGCGGCCGCCGGTCCTCGCCCCGCTTGCGGGGAGAGGATGCCGGCAGGCAGGAGAGGGGCAGCGCCGGCCGTGCCGCATCGCCGCCGGCACCGGCTGAGCGGCCGCCCTCCGCGATCCGGTCGTCGGCGGCCTGTTCCGTCTGCGCCGCCCCTCATCCGCCCCTTCGGGGCACCTTCTCCCCGCCTGCGGGGAGAAGGGGTGCGGTCGGCCTGCGGGGAGAAGGGGAGCGGCCGATCGGCGGTGGCGGGCAGGCGGGGCATTGCGGCCGCCGGTCCTCGCCCCGCTTGCGGGGAGAGGATGCCGGCAGGCAGGAGAGGGGCAGCGCCGGCCTTGCCGCATCGCCGCGCGGCACCGGCTGAGC
>NZ_JAOAOP010000097.1 GCF_030398335.1 Aquibium sp. A9E412 | reverse complement strand
GGGCCGTCGGGCCCCGCCGCGCGGATCCGCCGCTCCCGGCCGATCAGAGCTTGTCCGGGAAGTAGTGCTGGAAGGCGAGCCGGTAGTCGGGCGAGTTCTGCAGGCTGTAGAAGACGACGCGCTCGCACCAGGCCTTCTGGCTGTCCACCACCTTGGCGAAGAAGGGGTCCTCCATCAGCGGCGGCAGGATCTCGTCCCACGCCTCGAGCTGCGCCTGCAACACGGATTCGGGCGTGCGCTGGACGTTGACGCCGGCCTCCGACTGCAACTCGGCGAGATCGGCCGAGTACTGGTTCATGGCGAGCGCGAAATTGGCCAGGTGCGCCGCCTCCACGCCGTAGCGCAGGATCGCCTGCAGGTCGGGATCGAGGCTCTCGAAGCGGTCCTTGTTGAAGATGTACTCGAAGGACTCGGAGGCCTGGTGGTAGGACGACAGCATGTAGTTCTTGGCCACGTCCTGGGCGCCGAAGCGCCTGTCGGAGGTCGGGTTGTTGAACTCGAAGCCGTCGATCACGCCGCGCTCCATGGCCGGCACGATCTCGCCGCCGGGAAGCTGCGCCACCGAGGCGCCCATCGCCTGGAACAGGTCGGCCGCCAGGCCCACCGTGCGGTACTTCAGGCCCTCGAGCTGGCTGGCGTCGGTGATCTCCTCCTTGAACCAGCCGAGCGGCTGGGCCGGCATGCCGAAGGACAGGAAGCCGACGACGTTGAGCCCGAGGATGTCCTGGGTCAGCTCGCGATAGAACTCGTAGCCGCCGCCATGGTAGAGCCAGGCGATCATCTGGTTGGCGTCGGCGCCGAACACCGGGCCGGTGCCGAACAGCGAGGCCGCCTTGTTCTTGCCGTACCAGTAGACCGGCACGGTGTGCGCGGCGTCGAGCACGCCGTCATGGCACGCATCCTGCACCTGGAAGGCACCGACCACGGCGCCGGCGGGCAACAGGTCGATCTTCAGCCGGCCGCCGGACATCGCCTCGACGCGATCGACATATTGCTGCGCCATCTCCTGGAAGACGTCGGAGGACGGCCAGGACGACTGCATCTTCAAGGTGACGGGCGATTGCGCCAGAACAGCCGGCGCGGCGAGTGCGCCGCCCGCTGCGGCGGCGCCGCCTGCGGCGGAAGTCTTCATGAAGCGACGGCGAGACATCTTCTGATTGGACATGATGCTCCTCCCAGAGCGGATTTCTTGTTTGTTTGGCTCTTGGAGGATATGCCATTGTCATGATGATGCAAGAGAGTCGAAAAACGGCACAGAGACTCGCCAGCCGAATCTATACACCGAGTCGAGGAAACGTCGTTATCGCTTTGACTGAATAAGCGTTCTCGTTTCTTCGCACATGCGAAACAACCGGCGTGCACCGTTCTTGCGGCTGCGCAGGGTTGTCTTGCGGCGCGTGCCTGGCGGCTACCAGCGGCCGGCGGCGCGGCCGGCGAGCGCCCAGTAGACCAGGCCGCCGACGGCGCCGGCGGCGATCAGCGCGGCGTTGACGTCCCAGCGCTCGCTGGCGCCCGGCACCGCGCCGCCGCGCGCCATCAGCATGCCGCCGAGCGCCGTGGCGGCGCCCAGCACGGCGTGGCTCAGCCAGTCGCGCCGCGCGAACAGCTCGGCGAACAGGATCGCCGCCACGGCGGGCGCGAAGGCGAAGGCGGAAAGCTGCAGCGCCAGCACCGCGGTGGCGGCGGCGAGGCCCGGCGTGATCTCGTCGGCCGTGCGCGGCAGCACGCCCGCTTCGCCGTAGGACAGCGCGACCAGGAAGACGGCCGCCGCGGCGAGCGCCAGCGCGTAGCCGAGCAGGATCAGGAAGAGCCGGCCGATCGCGCGGAGGAGGCGTCTCAAGCCTCGCCGTGTCCCGCGATCATCATCGCCTCGAGGGCCAGCCGGTCGGCCTTGCGCAGGCGCTCCGATTCCGACTTGAGCTGGCCGCAGGCGGCCAGGATGTCGCGGCCGCGCGGCGTGCGGATCGGCGAGGCGTAGCCGGCCCGGTTGACGTGCTCGGCGAAGGCCTCGATCGCCTCCCAGTCGGAACACTCGTAGCGCGAGCCGGGCCATGGGTTGAACGGGATCAGGTTGATCTTGGCGGGGATGCCCCTGAGCAGCCGCACCAGCGCGCGGGCGTCGTCGAGCGAATCGTTGACGCCCTTGAGCATCACGTATTCGAAGGTGATGCGGCGCGCGTTGGACAGGCCGGGATAGGCGCGGCAGGCCTCCAGCAGCGCTTCGAGCGGGTACTTCTTGTTGATCGGCACCAGCTCGTCGCGCAGCTCGTCGCGCACCGCATGCAGCGAGATCGCCAGCATCACGCCGATCTCCTCGCCGGTGCGGTAGATCTCGGGCACGACGCCGGAGGTCGACAGCGTGATGCGGCGCTTCGACAGCGACAGGCCCTCGCCGTCGGAGGCGATCAGCAGCGCCTGCTTGACGTTGTCGAAATTGTACAGCGGCTCGCCCATGCCCATCATGACGATGTTGGTCACCTTGCGGCCGGCGGCCGGCACGATGGCGCCGTCGGGCGTGGCGGCGTCGGGAAAGTCGCCGAGCCGGTCGCGCGCGACCAGGAGCTGGTCGAGGATCTCGCCGGCCGTCAGGTTGCGCACCAGCTTCTGGGTGCCGGTGTGGCAGAAGCTGCAGGTCAGCGTGCAGCCGACCTGGGAGGACACGCACAGCGTGCCGCGACCGTCCTCGGGGATGTAGACCGTCTCCACCTCGACCGGCCGGCCGGCGCCGCGCGGCGGAAAGCGCAGCAGCCATTTGCGCGTGCCGTCGGCCGACACCTGCTCCTCGGCGATCTCCGGCCGGGCGATGGTGAAGCGCGCGTCGAGCGCCGTGCGCAGCTCGCGCGAGATGTTGAACATGGCGGAGAAGTCCGACACGCCGCGCACGTAGAGCCAGTGCCAGAGCTGCTGCACGCGCATGCGGCGCTGCCGCTCCGGCACGCCGATCTCGGCCAGCGCCTCGGCGAGCCCGGCGCGGTCGAGGCCGATCAGCGGTCGCCGCGCGTCGGCCGTGCCGGCCGGGCGCAGCGCGGCGCGGCGGGCGGGCTCAAAGGTGTCGATCGAGACGCTCATCGCTCTGTCGGGGTCCTTTCGGCGTGTCGGCCGGCGCGGCGGCCCGGCCGCAACGGGGCGGCGGCCGCTTCGCTCGCCCGCTCATAGCACGGCGCGGCGGCGGCGGTCACGCAGGCGCCGGCAGGGCCCCATCTATGGCGTCGGGCCGGCCGGCGCAAGGCCGGCGGACCTCACGCGCCGGCCGGCGGACGCGGGCGCCCGCACCTGGCGGCGCTGCGGCCTACTTGCACTCGGAGATCGAGTTCAGCGCGTCGGTCAGGCCGAACAGCGAGAAGGAATAGCTGGTCGGGTTGCCGCGGCCGGAGGTGGCCGAGACGCTCATGTCGGCGCCCGCCTTCATGGCGGCGACGAGCTGCGGGCCCTGGCCGGCGTCCTCGAGCCAGGCCGACTTGCCGCGCGTGAACATGGAATAGGTGGCGTCGCCGACCGTGACCGTGACCTTGGAATCGCTCTGGAAGTCGTAGGCGGCGATGAACTGCGGCTCGTAGCCGCCGCCCTGGCCGGGCTTCTGGCTGACGAAGAAGAAGATGTCGCCGTGGTCGAGGCTGGCCGGGCGCTTCTCCTTCGGCACGCTCATCACGTAGCACACCTTGTTGCCGTCCGCCTGGTAGCTGTAGGTGCCCCAGTCGCGGAACTGGTCCATCGCCCGCGCCTGCGCAAAGGCCGGTGCGGCCGCGGCGAAGGCGAACAGGAATGTGAGTGTCGAGATCGCTCCACGCATCGTCATGACCGTTGTTGTTTTGCCCTGTCGTCGTTGCCTGTCCGGCCGCGACGTCGCTCGCCCGATGCGTAGAGAAACAGGGTTACCAAAGGGTGAACCGGCCTTTCGCCACCTGCCCCTGCGCCCGATATCGCCGCGGACGATCGCCGTGCGGCCCCACCAAGGATGGTCGGGTTCGTTCAACAGCAGGAAAAAGGCAACACTTTGACTGGTTTGCGGCGGCCGGACCGGCCCCGCCGCTCACCCCGCGTCGTCGAGCGCGCGGCGCGCGGCCAGCCGGTGGGCGGGGCGCATGTGGCTGCGGATCGCCGTCAGCGCCGCCGTCAGCACGGCGATGTCGTCGGTGAAGCCGATGCCGACGAGCACGTCGGGGATGGTGTCTGCCGGCAGCACGAAGTAGCCGAGCGCGGCGAGCAGCACGCCGCGCACGCGCACCGGCGTGTCGCGGTCGAGCGCGCAGTAGTAGCCGGCGACGACGTCCTCCATGAACGGCACCTGGCGGGCGGCCGCCTTGGCGGTGCGCCAGAAGCGGCGGCGCACGCGCTCCTCGCGGCGCGCCTCCTCCTCGGCGCCGACCGGCTCGAGGATCTCGCCGACCTGCGCCTCGTCCATCGCCGGCGCGTCGCCTGCCGCGCGGCCGCCGGTCCTGCCTGTGGTCCAAGCCTTCATGCCAGTCAATCTGGGCGCTGGGGCCGGGTTTTGCAAGCCTGCGGGGCTGCCGCTCAACCGCCGGCGTAGCCGTTCATGCGGCGTGCCAGGGCGACGTCGAGCTCGGTGACGCCGCCGGCGTCGTGCGTCGACAGCATCACGTCGACGGTCTTGTAGACGTTCGACCAGTCGGGATGGTGGTCCATCTTCTCGGCCGCCAGCGCGCTGCGCGCCATGAAGGCGAAGGCCTCGCCGAAATCGGCGAAGGTGAAGCGGCGCATGATCGAGCGGCCGTCCTCCGCCCGCGCCCAGCCCGGCAGCGCCGACAGCGCCTCGTCGATCTCGGTCTCGCTCAGCTTGTCTCTGGCCATCGTCCTGCTCCATGCTGTCGCCGGTGTCTGGCAACAAGGATAGCGCGCGCGCCATGGCCGCAAAGCCCGAGATGTCGATCCTGTTCGTGTGCCTCGGCAACATCTGCCGTTCGCCGCTGGCCGAGGGCGTCGCCGCCGCCGCCCTGGCGCGCAACGGCCTGGCCGGGCGGGTGGCGCTCGATTCGGCGGGCACCGGCGGCTGGCATGTCGGCTCGCCACCCGATCCGCGCTCGGTGGCCGTCGCCACCCGGCACGGCATCGACATCACCGCGCAGGCGGCGCGGCGGCTGACGGCGGACGATTTCGAGCGCTTTGATCTGCTTCTTGGCATGGACGCGTCGAATGTCGCGGCGCTGCGTGCCGCCGCTCCGCCGGGCGACGATGCGCGGGTGCACCTCTTCCTCGACTATGCGCTCGGCCGCCCGCACGACGTGCCCGATCCGTATTTCGGCGGCGCCGACGGCTTCGGCGCGGTCTACCGCACGATCCAGGAGGCGTCCGAGGCGCTGGCGGTGCGGCTCGCCGCGCGGCTGGAATCGCCGCCCAGCAGCGGCCAGGCCTCCTCGACGATGTAGGGTCCGCCGCCCACCGAATCCTTCGACGACATCAGCACGAAGCGGCCGACGCGGAACGGCGCGGAAGCGAAGTTGCCGCGCGCCGACAGGTACTTCGCCAGGTCGGCGGGGCTGGTGTTGCGCAGCCGCGCGAGGGTCACGTGCGGGGTGAACTTGCGCGGGTCCGCCGGCAGGCCGAGGCGCTGGCAGATGCGCTCGATCTCGGCCTGCAGCGCGTAGAGGTCGGGCGAGGCGGAGACGCCGGCCCAAACCGCATGCGGCTTCTTCTGGCCGAACGCGCCGACGCCCGACAGCGTCAGCGTGAAGGCCGGCCGGCGCACCCGGTCGAGCGCATCGGCGATCTCGTCGGCGACATGGCCTTCCACGTCGCCGATGAAGCGCAGCGTCAGATGGTAGTTCTCGACGTCGATCCAGCGGGCCCCGGGCAGGCCGCCGCGCAGCAGCGAGAGCGACATGGCCGCGTCGCGGGGGATCTCGAGGGCGGTGAAAAGGCGCGGCATGGCTCCCTCCTCGATTCGTGCTGTGGGTGCGAGCGAATCACCGATCGCCGGACGGGGCAAGCGGTTTCTCGGCCGGGTCGGCGTGCGCGGCCTGCGGCGCGGCGCGGGCCTCGGCGATGGCCGCCTCGACATAGGGCAGCGCGGCCTCGACCATGCGCGCGACGCCGGCCGCGTTGGGGTGCATGCCGTCGTCGAGCAGCAGCGACGGCTCGGCCGCGACGCCCTCCAGGAAGAAGGGCATCAGCACCAGGTCGTGGCGCGCAGCGAGCCGCGGATAGATCGCGTCGAAGGCGCGCGCATAGTCGGCGCCGAGATTGGGCGCGGCGCGCATGCCGGCGAGCAGCACGGTGATGCCGCGCGCCTCGAGCCGCTCGATCATCGCCGCGAGGTTGGCCTCGGCCTTGTCGACCGGCAGGCCGCGCAGCATGTCGTTGGCGCCGAGCTGCAGGATGACAAGATCGGTCTCCTCCGGCACCGACCAGTCGAGCCGGGCCAGGCCGCCGCCGGTCGTGTCGCCCGAGACGCCGGCATTGCTCACGCGCACGTCGTGGCCGGCGTCTTCGAGCGCCGTCTCGAGGCGGGCGGGAAAGGCGTCCTGCGGATCGAGCTGGTAGCCGGCCATCAGGCTGTCGCCGAAGCCGACGATGCGCAGCGGCTCGGCTGCGGCGGCAGGTGTGGCTGCGGCGAAACACAGCAGCAGCAAAACCGGAACGAAACGTTTGAAAGCCATGCTCGACGACCCATATGACGCGGGACCCGACCTGTCCCTCCCTCCCATATAGGACGTCCTGGCCGTGACAGAACCCGTCATCGAGTTGCAGCAGGTCTCTCTCACGCTCGGCGAGGGCGCATCCTCGGTGCATGTGCTCAAGGGCGTCGACCTCACGGTGGCGCGCGGCGAGGCGACGGCGGTCGTCGGCCCGTCCGGCTCGGGCAAGTCGACGCTGCTGATGGTCATCGCCGGGCTCGAGCGCGTCGACAGCGGCGCGGTGCGGGTCGCCGGCGAGGCGCTGGAAGGGCGCAGCGAGGATGCCGTGGCCGCCTTCCGCGGCCGCACCATCGGCATCGTTTTCCAGTCGTTCCACCTGATCCCCAACATGACGGCGCTGGAGAACGTCGCCGTGCCGCTCGAGCTCGCCGGCCGCGCCGACGCCTTCGCGGTGGCGCGCCGCGAGCTCGCCGCCGTCGGCCTGGCCGAGCGGCTGACGCACTACCCCGGCGAGCTGTCGGGCGGCGAGCAGCAGCGCGTGGCGATCGCGCGCGCGCTGGCGCCGGAGCCGGCGATCCTGATCGCCGACGAGCCGACCGGCAATCTCGACCAGGCGACGGGCCGGCAGATCGCCGACCTGCTGTTCGCCAAGGCGGCCGAGCGCGGCACCACGCTGGTGCTGGTCACGCACGATCCGGCGCTGGCGGCGCGCTGCACGCGGCAGGTCGCCATGCGCTCCGGCCGCATCGAGCCGGCCGCGGCCGCCAAGATCTCGGCCTGACCGCGATGGCCGGTCCCGCGCCTCTCCGCCTGGCCGTGCGCTTCGCGCTGCGCGAGATGCGCAGCGGGCTTGCCGGCTTCTTCGTCTTCCTCTTGTGCATCGGTCTCGGCGTCGCCGCCATCGGCGGCGTGAACTCGGTCGCGCGCGCCATCGGCTCGGGCGTCGAGAGCCAGGGCCGCGAGCTGCTCGGCGGCGACATCCGCTTCGAGCTGGTGCACCGCGAGATCGGCGACGACGAGCGCGCCTTCCTCGAGGGCTACGGCACGGTGGCGGCGAGCGCCAAGATGCGCTCGATGGCGCGGCTCGCCGACGGCTCCGACCAGACGCTGGTCGAGGTCAAGGCGGTCGACGCGGCCTATCCGCTCTACGGCACGCTGGTCACCGAGCCGGCGCTGGCGCCGGAGGCGCTGTTCGGGCCGCGCGACGGCGTCTACGGCGCCGCCGTGCCGCAGTTCCTGCTCGACCAGTTCGGGCTCGCGACCGGCGACCGGCTGATGCTCGGCGGCCAGGCCTTCGAGCTGCGCGCGGCGCTCGTCAGCGAGCCGGACGCGGTGTCGGACGGCTTCGGCCTGGCGCCGCGCATGCTGGTCTCGCTCGACGGGCTGCGCGCCTCCGGCCTGGTGCAGCGCGGCAGCCTGGTCGAGCACGCCTACAAGCTCAGACTCGACCGGGCGACCGGCACGGTCGGGCTCGAGGCGATCCGCGACAGCGCCGTCGCCGCCTTCCCCGAGGCCGGCTGGAGCATCCGCACGCGCAACAACGCGGCGCCGGCGCTGACCTCGAACATCGAGCGCTTCTCGCAGTTCCTGACGCTGGTCGGCCTCACCGCGCTGGTCGTCGGCGGGGTCGGCGTGGCGAATGCCGTGCGCGCCCATCTCGACGGCAAGCGGCCGGTGATCGCCACCTTCAAGAGCCTCGGCGCCTCCGGCCGGCTGGTCTTCGCCATCTATCTCGTGCAGATCCTGATGATCGCGGCGATCGGCATCGCCGGCGGGCTGGTGCTCGCCGCGCTGGCGCCGTTCGCCGCGCAGGCCGCCCTCGCCGCCATGCTGCCGCTGCCCGCCCAGGCCGGGCTCTACCCGGCCGCGCTCGGCGTCGCCGCGCTGTTCGGCGTCATGGTCACGCTGGTGTTCGCCATCCTGCCGCTCGGCCGGGCGCGCCACGTGCCGGCCACGGCGCTGTTCCGCGAGATGGGGCTCGGCGGCAACGGCCTGGCGCGGCCGGTCTATCTCCTCGTCGCCGGCGCGATCGCCGCCGCGCTCGCCGCGCTGGCCATCTGGTTTGCCGAGGAGCGCATGGTGGCGGCGATCTTCGTCGGCGCCACCATCTTCGCCTTCGTCGTGCTGCGCGCCGTCGCCGTGCTGGTCGCGTGGCTGGCGCGGCGCAGCCCGCGGGTGCGCTCGACGGCGCTGCGCCTGGCGATCGGCAACATCCACCGGCCCGGCGCGCTCACCCCCTCGGTGGTGCTGTCGCTCGGCCTCGGCCTGACGCTGCTCGTCACGCTGGCGCTGATCGACGGCAATCTGCGGCGGCAGATCGCCGGCAACCTGCCGGAGCGCGCGCCCAACTTCTTCTTCGTCGACATCCAGTCGACCGAGGTCGACGCCTTCGCCGACCTCATCGCCGACCGCGCGCCGGACGGCAAGCTGGTGCGCGTGCCGATGCTGCGCGGGCGCATCATGGCGCTCGACGGCGTCGACGTCGGCGAGATCGAGGCGCCGCCGGAGGCCGCCTGGGTGCTGCGCGGCGACCGCGGCATCACCTATGCGCGGAACGTGCCGGAGAACTCGACGCTGGTCGCCGGCGCGTGGTGGGACGCCGAACACGACGGCGAGCCGCTGGTCTCCTTCGCCGCCGAGGAGGGCCGCGAGCTCGGGCTCGCCGTCGGCGACACGGTGACGGTCAACGTGCTCGGCCGCAACATCACCGCGACCATCGCCAATTTCCGCCAGGTCGAGTGGGAATCGCTCGGCATCAACTTCGTCATGGTGTTCTCGCCCAACACCTTCGCCGGCGCGCCGCATGCCTGGCTCGCCACGCTGACCGAGGCGGACGCCACGGCCGACGAGGAGGCGGCGCTGCTGAACGCGGTGACGCAGCGCTTTCCCGGCGTCACCACGGTGCGCGTGAAGGATGCGCTCGACGTCGTCAACCGGCTGGTCGGGCAGCTGGCGACCGCCATCCGCGCGGCCGCCGCGGTGGCGCTCGTCGCCTCCGTGCTGGTGCTGTCGGGCGCGCTGGCGGCCGGCAACCGGGCGCGCGTGCACGACGCGGTGGTGCTGAAGACGCTGGGCGCGACGCGGCGCACGCTGATCGCCGCCTTCTCGCTCGAATATCTCATCATCGGCCTGGCGACGGCCGCCTTCGCGCTGGCCGCCGGCGGCGCGGCGGCATGGTTCGTCGTCGCGCGCATCATGAGCCTGCCGAACAGCTTCCTGCCGGAGGTGGCGGTGTCGACGATCGTCATCGCGCTGGTGCTGACGGTCGGCTTCGGGCTGGCCGGCACCTGGCGGGTGCTCGGCCACAAGGCGGCGCCGGTGCTGCGCAACCTGTGAGGCGCGGGCGGCCTGCCGCG
>NZ_JAOAOP010000096.1 GCF_030398335.1 Aquibium sp. A9E412 | reverse complement strand
CGCCGAGCGGCCGGCCTATGCCGCGCTCGATCTCGGCACCAACAACTGCCGCCTGCTCGTCGCCGTGCCCGAGCGGCCCGGCCAGTTCCGCGTCGTCGACGCCTTCTCGCGCATCGTGCGCCTCGGCGAGGGGCTGACGGCGAGCGGCCGGCTCGGCGAGCCGGCCATGCAGCGCGCCGTCGAGGCGCTCGGCGTGTGCGCCGGAAAGCTCGGCGCCCGCCGCCTGCGCCGCACCCGGCTGATCGCCACCGAAGCCTGCCGCGCGGCGGCCAACGGGGCGGAGTTCCTCGCCCGCGTCGAGGCGCAGACCGGCCTGGCGCTCGAGGTCATCGACCGCCGCACCGAGGCGCGGCTCGCCGTGTCGGGCTGCGGCTCGCTGGTCGAGCGCGGCACGGAGGGCGTGGTGCTGTTCGACATCGGCGGCGGCTCGTCCGAGATCGCGCTGATCGACCTGTCGGGCCGCCGCACGCCGCGGCTGGCCGACCACATCGTCTCGTGGACCTCGCTGCCGGTCGGCGTCGTCTCGCTGGCCGAGCGCTTCGGCGGCCGCCACGTCACGCCCGAGCTGTTCGAGGCGATGGTCGCCGACGTGTCTGCGCTGCTCGCCGGCTTCGAGGGGCGCGACCGGCTCGACCACGTCGCCGGTGGCGGCCGCTTCCACCTGCTCGGCACCTCCGGCACGGTGACCACGCTGGCCGGCGTCCATCTCGGCCTGCCGCGCTACGACCGGCGCCGCGTCGACGGCCTGTGGATGGACCGCGCCGCCGTCGACCGGATGATCGCCACGCTGCTCGGCTGGGATTTCGACCGGCGCCGCGCCAATCCGTGCATCGGCGCCGACCGGGCCGACCTCGTGCTGGCCGGCTGCGCCATCCTGGAGGCGATCCGCCGGCTGTGGCCGAGCGAGCGGCTGCGCGTCGCCGATCGCGGCCTGCGCGAGGGCATGCTGACCGAGATGATGGCGCTCGACGGCGCCTGGCGCAGGAGCCGGCGGCGCCGGCAGCCGGCATCGTGAGCCCGTCCGGCAAGGGCGGCGGGCGCGGCGGCCGCTCGCTCAACACCCGGCTGCGCAAGCGCCACGGCCTGAAGGAATCGTCGCGCCGCTGGCTCGAGCGCCACATGAACGACCCCTATGTGCAGCGCGCCCGCGCGGCCGGCCTGCGCTCGCGCGCCGCCTTCAAGCTCATCGAGATCGACGACCGGCACAAGATCCTCACGCCCGGCAGCCGCGTCATCGACCTCGGCGCCGCACCCGGCGGCTGGTGCCAGGTGGCGGCCGAGCGCACCGGCTCGGCCGGCGACGCGCCGCACGTGGTGGGCATCGACTACCTGCCGGTCGATCCGGTGCCGGGCGCGCTGATCCTCGAGATGGACTTCCTCGACGACGCCGCGCCGGCGCGCCTGATGGAGGCGCTCGACGGCCCGCCCGACGTGGTGCTGTCCGACATGGCCGCGCCGACCACCGGCCACCGCCGCACCGACCATCTGCGCACCATGCATCTGTGCGAGGCGGCGGCCGAGTTCGCCGTCGCGGTGCTGGCGCCGGGCGGCCACTTCCTGGCCAAGACCTTCCAGGGCGGCACCGAGGCGGCGCTGCTCGACCGGCTGAAGCGCGCCTTCCGCTCCGTCCACCATGTCAAGCCGCCGGCCAGCCGCGACGAATCGGCCGAGCTCTATCTGCTCGCCAAGGGCTTCAGGGGTCGCCCCGACGGCGGGGACTGAGCCGGCCGCAACCGGCCGGCACTGCCGTCGTCTCCGCTGCGTGGACGCTGTGTTCGCCGCCGCGGGCGGCGGTGCGGCGGCCGCGCGCCTTGCCTTCCGCCCCGCCTGGCCCAGGTCTGTCGCAGGGGTGAACACCGCGACAGGAGACAGCCACGATGACTGCCAGCACCGACCGACGTTCGCTTTTCAAGCTCGGGCTCGCCGGCGCCGCCGCCACGCTCGCCGCGCCGCAGATCATGACGCGCGCCGCCAGCGCCCAGCAGGCCGCCGCGCCGCTCGCATCCGATGCCTTCAGCCGCTTCACGCTGGGCGACTTCGAGATCACCGTGGTCAATGACGGCGCCCGCACGGTGCCCGAGCCGCAGTCGATCTTCGGCACCGACCAGTCGGCCGAGACGGTCGGCGCGCTGCTTGAGGACAATTTCCTGCCGGCCGAGCGCATGCAGCTCGGCTTCGCGCCGACCGCCGTGCGCACGGGCTCGGAGGTCGTGCTGTTCGACACCGGCAACGGCGAGGGCGGCCGCGAGGGCGGCGTCGGGCGCACGCGCGAGCGCCTCGCCGGCGCCGGCATCGCGCCGGAGGACGTCACGCTGGTCGTGCTGACCCACTTCCACCCCGACCACATCGGCGGCATGACGGAGGGCGGCGAGCCGGCCTTCCCGAACGCGCGCTACGCCGCCGGGCGCGCCGAGTACGACTTCTGGCTCGACGCGGCGCGCGCCGGCACGCCGGCCGAGAACGGCCACCAGCTCGCCAAGCAGACGGTCGAGCCGTTCGCCGAGGCGATGACCTTCGTCGAGGACGGCGGCACGGTGCTCCCCGGCATCACCGCGATGGCCGCCTTCGGCCACACGCCGGGTCACATGATCTTCATGCTGGAATCGGGCGGCCGGCCTCTGCTCCTGACCGCCGACACGGCCAACCACTTCGTCCTGTCGCTGCAGCGCCCCGACTGGGAGGTGCGCTTCGACATGGACAAGGCGGCCGCCGCCGCCACGCGCAAGCGCGTCTTCGACATGGTGGCCGCCGAGCGCATGCCCTTCATCGGCTACCATATGCCGTTCCCGGCGGCCGGCTACATCGAGACGCTCGACACCGGCTACCGCTTCGTGCCCGAGAGCTACCAGTTCGATCTGTAGCCCGGCCGCGGGCACGGCCGGGACGCGCGGCGTTTGCTCGTCGCGTCTTCCCATGCGGGTGAAGACATGGTAGCGACCCGTGCCAATCTGCAAAGGGACGGCGGCACGAGTCGGCGGCGGCGCGAGGCGCGGGCGGCACGGGGCCGGCTTTCCCGAATCCTGGGGTTGGCCATGGCGAAAATCATTGAATCGGCGACCGGCACGCTGGCGCTCACCTTCGACGACGTGCTGCTGCAGCCCGGCCACTCCGAGGTGATGCCGGGCCAGACCGACGTGCGCACGCGCATCGCCGGCGACGTCGACCTCAACATCCCCATCCTGTCGGCGGCCATGGACACCGTCACCGAGGCGCGGCTGGCGATCGCCGTCGCCCAGGCCGGCGGCATCGGCGTCATCCACCGCAACCTGACGCCGGCCGAGCAGGCCGAGGAGGTGCGCCAGGTCAAGAAGTTCGAGTCCGGCATGGTGGTCAACCCCGTCACCATCGGTCCCGACGCCACGCTGTCGGACGCCTATGCGCTGATGCGCGCGCACGGCATCTCCGGCATCCCGGTGGTCGAGAACGCCGGCGCCGGCGGCCAGCGGACCGGCCGGCTGGTCGGCATCCTGACCAACCGCGACGTGCGCTTCGCCTCCGATCCCGGCCAGCGCGTCAGCGAGCTGATGACGCACCAGAACCTCGTCACCGTGCGCGAGGGCGTCGACCAGGAGGAGGCCAAGCGGCTGCTGCACCAGCACCGCATCGAGAAGCTCCTGGTCGTCGACGACGCCGGCAACTGCGTCGGCCTCGTCACCGTCAAGGACATCGAGAAGTCGCAGCTCAACCCGAACGCCAGCAAGGACGCGCACGGCCGGCTGCGCGTCGCCGCCGCCACAACGGTGGGCGAGGACGGCCACGAGCGCGCCGAGCGGCTGATCGACGCGGGCGTCGACATCCTGGTCATCGACACCGCACACGGCCATTCGCAGCGCGTCATCGACGCGGTCGGCCGGGCCAAGAAGCTGTCCAACGCGGTGCGCATCATCGCCGGCAACGTGGCGACCGCCGAGGGCACGCGCGCGCTGGTCGATGCCGGCGCGGACGCCGTCAAGATCGGCATCGGTCCGGGCTCGATCTGCACCACCCGCGTGGTGGCCGGTGTCGGCGTGCCGCAGCTCTCCGCCATCATGGCGGCGGCCGAGGCGGCCGACAGATCGGGCGTGACGGTGATCGCCGACGGCGGCATCAAATATTCCGGCGACCTGGCCAAGGCGCTGGCCGCCGGCGCCGGCGCGGCGATGATCGGCTCGCTGCTGGCCGGCACGGACGAGAGCCCGGGCGAGGTCTATCTGCACCAGGGCCGCTCCTACAAGGCCTATCGCGGCATGGGGTCGGTCGGCGCGATGGCGCGCGGCTCGGCCGACCGCTACTTCCAGGCCGAGGTGCGCGACACGCTGAAGCTGGTGCCCGAGGGGATCGAGGGCCAGGTGCCCTACAAGGGACCGGCCTCCGGCGTGCTGCACCAGCTCGTCGGCGGGCTGAAGGCGGCGATGGGCTATGTCGGCGCGCGCGACCTGAAGAGCTTCCGCGACAAGGCGACCTTCGTGCGCGTGTCGCCGGCCGGCCTGCGCGAGAGCCATCCGCACGACGTCACCATCACCCGCGAGAGCCCCAACTATCCCGGCAACTGACGGCCCCCGCGGCCGGCCGCACAACGCGAGGCGCCATGTCCCAGACCGCCATCTTCTGGCCGATGCTCGTCCAGGTCGCCCTCGTCTACGGCGTCTATGCGCTGGTCTCGCAGCGCCGCATCGCGGCGGTGAAGGCCGGCCGCGCCCGCGCCGCCCAGTTCCGCGACAACCGTGACGAGCCGGACGAGAGCCTGTTCGCCGTCAACAACCTGAAGAACCAGTTCGAGCTGCCGGTGCTGTTCTACGCGCTGTGCCTGGCGCTCTACGTCACCGGCGGCGTCACGATCCTCACCCTGACGCTCGCCTGGCTCTTCGTGGTCGCACGGCTGGCGCACGCCTGGGTGCATGTGACGAGCAACCGCCTGCAGGCGCGCCGGCCGATCTTCGTCGCCGGCTTCCTGGCGCTCGGCGCGGGCTGGCTCGTTTTCGCCGTCCAGCTCCTGTTGCAGTAGGCGCCGCCGGTCGGCGGCCGGTCGTCGCGTCGCCGATGCGCGGCCCGGTCGGCGGATGCCGGTTGGCCGCGCATGCGCCCGGGTGCGCCGCTCAGCCCGCGCCGGCCGGCGTCAGCCGGAGCAGGCGGCCGCCGTCACCGTCCTCCAGCACCCAGACGGCGCCGGCCGGACCCTGCTCGACCTCGCGGATGCGCGCGCCCATGTCGAAGCGCTCGATCTCGGCGGCCATCGTGCCGTCGTCCTGCTCGCCGAGATCGATGCGGACCAGCGCCCGGCTCGACAGGCCGCCGGTCAGCGCGTTGCCCTGCCAGTCGGCGAACATGTCGCCGGAATAGATGACGAGGCCGGCCGGCGAGATCACCGGCGTCCAGGAGGCTTCCGGCGCGGCGAACTCCGGCCGCGTCGCATGGTCGGGGATGTCGGCGCCGCTGTAGTTGCGGCCGTTCGAGACGACCGGCCAGCCATAGTTCTCGCCGGCCTCGATCAGGTTGATCTCGTCGCCGCCGCGCGGCCCCATCTCGATCGCCCACAGCCGGTCCTCGGCGTCGAAGGCGATGCCCAGCATGTTGCGGTGGCCGACCGACCAGAACGAGCGGGCGAGCTCGCCCGCATCCTGGAACGGGTTGTCGTCCGGTACGCTGCCGTCGGGGTCGAGCCGGATGATCTTGCCGAGCGCCTGCTGCATGTCCTGCGCCGGCGTCTGCTTCTGCCGGTCGCCGGAGGTGATGAACAGCGCCTCGCCGTCCGGCGCGAAGGCGAGGCGGTGCGAGTAGTGGCCGCTGCCGCTCACCTTGGGCTGCTGGCGCCAGACCACCTCCAGGTTCTCCAGCGCCGGCGAGCCGTCGCCGCGCGCCAGCGTGGCGCGCGCCACGGCCGCGCCGCGCGTGCCGCCCTCGCCGGGCTCGGCATAGGACAGGTAGACGACGTCGTTCTCGACGAAGTCGGGATGCGGCACCACGTCGCCGAGCCCGCCCTGGCCGCCATAGGCGACCTCGGGCACGCCCGAAACGGCGGTCTTCTCGCCGTCCTGCGTGACGAGCTGGAGCGTGCCCGGCTTCTCGGTCACCAGAAGCGCGCCGTCGGGCAGGAAGGTCATCGCCCACGGCTCCTGGAACGCGGCCACCGGCGTGGCGGAAAGGGTGCGTTCGTTGCTCTCGACGGTGAAGGACGACTGTGCCGCGGCCGGGACGGTCGGCAGGGCGAGCGCGGCAAGCGTGACGGCGGCGATGCGCATGGAAGGCCTCCTCGGGTGCTGCATGGGCGATCGATCGGATCGATCAGGCTAAATAGGGCGGGAGCGCGGCCGTTCCTTCACGCCTGCGTGAGCGGCCCGGCGGCCGCCGGCGCCGGCGCGTTCACCGCGCGGATCACCTCGGCGAGCACCCGGCATTCGTCCTGGCGCGGCCCGTTCCTGCGCCAGGCGAGACAGATGGTGCGCGCCGGCTGCGGCTCGGCGAACGGCACGACCTTGATGCCGGCGGTGGCGCCGGCGCCGGCCACGGCCATCTCCGGAATCAGCGTCACGCCCATGCCGTGCGCCACCATCTGCAACAGCGTCGTCAGGCTGGTGGCGCCGTAGCGCGCCATCGTCACCGGCTTGATGCGGCCGCACACCGCCAGCGCCTGCTCGCGCAGGCAGTGGCCTTCCTCGAGCAGCATGAGGCGCTCCAGCGCCGGGCTTTCCGGCGGCACGGGCGGCGAGGCGAAGCCCGGGTCGCCGGGCGGCACGGCGAGCAGAAAGCGGTCGGTGAACAGCGGCTCGGCGATCAGGCTCTGGTGCTCGACCGGCATCGCCGCCACGAAGGCGTCGATGCCGCCGGTCACCGCCGCCTCGGCGAGCACGTCGGTCACCGCCTCGCGCAGCTCCGTCTGCAGTTCGGGAAACCGGCGGCGCAACTCCGGCAGCACGCGCGGCAGGAGATAGGGCGCCACGGTGGGAATGATGCCGAGCCGGAAGCGGCCCTCCATGGCGCGCCGGCCGCGCCGCGCGACCGCCTCCAGCTCGCGCGCCTCGGCGAGCAGGCGCTCGACGCGCGGCAGGATGGCGCGGCCTTCCTCGGTCAGGCCGACGGCGCGCCGGCCGCGCTCGAACAGCGGACAGCCGAGCCGTTCCTCCATTTCGGCGATCTGCGCCGAGAGCGCCGGCTGGCTGACGCCGGCCAGCCGCGCGGCGCGGCCGAAATGGCCCGCCTCGGCGAGCGCCTGGAAATATTCGAGCTGCCGGATCGTCAGCCGTATCATAGGAGCAGATTATCGAAGACAACAGAAAACACAATTGGTGATTATCGCACTTTCCGGCTAGTCTGGAATCGTTCTAGACGGTGGCGCGGTACGCCGCCGCGCGACCGGATACCGGTCGGCGCGGCGCAGGCCGCGGGCTCGCGGCCGCCACCGTCGCCGCGCCAGCCGGCATCCCTTGCGAGACCCCGACGGCGTCGCGCCGTCGGCGGGAGATCGCCGAACACGATCGGAGAGAGAGACATGGACGCACGAACTGACGAGAACCGGGGCGGTTGCCCGTTCGGCCATGGCCGCCGCAGCCGCCGCAATCGCGACTGGTGGCCGGAGATGCTCGACGTCGACGTGCTGCATCGCAATTCCGAGCTGTCCGATCCGATGGGCAAGGATTTCGACTACGCCGAGGCGTTCGAGAGCCTCGACCTTGATGCCGTGATCAAGGACCTGCACGCCGTGATGACGGATTCGAAGGACTGGTGGCCGGCCGATTTCGGCCATTACGGCGGCCTGATGATCCGCATGGCGTGGCACAGCGCCGGCACCTACCGCATCACCGACGGGCGCGGCGGCGCCGGCGCCGGCCAGCAGCGCTTCGCGCCGCTCAACTCGTGGCCGGACAATGCCAACCTCGACAAGGCGCGCCGTCTGCTGTGGCCGATCAAGCAGAAATACGGCCGCAAGATCTCCTGGGCCGACCTGATGATCCTGGCCGGCAACGTCGCGCTGGAATCGATGGGCTTCAAGACCTTCGGTTTCGCCGGCGGCCGCAAGGACGTGTGGGAGCCCGAGGAGCTCTACTGGGGCCCCGAGGGCACCTGGCTCGGCGACGAGCGCTACAGCGGCGAGCGCCAGCTCGAGGAGCCGCTGGCCGCCGTGCAGATGGGCCTGATCTACGTCAACCCGGAAGGCCCCAACGGTGAGCCCGACCCGGTGGCCGCCGCCAAGGACATCCGCGAGACCTTCTACCGCATGGCGATGAACGACGAGGAGACCGTCGCGCTGATCGCCGGCGGCCACACCTTCGGCAAGACGCACGGCGCCGGCGATCCGTCGCTGCTCGGTCCCGACCCGGAAGGTGCGGCGATCGAGGACCAGGGGCTGGGCTGGAAGAGCGGCCACGGCACCGGCTTCGGCGCCGACGCCATCACCGGCGGCCCGGAGGTCACCTGGTCGCAGGAGCCGACCCGCTGGACCAACCACTTCTTCGACAACCTGTTCAAGTACGAGTGGGAGCTGGAGAAGAGCCCGGCCGGCGCCTGGCAGTGGCGGGCGAAGGACGCCGAGCCGTCCGTGCCCGACGCGCACGACCCGTCGAAGAAGCACGTGCCGACCATGCTGACCACCGACCTGTCGCTGCGCTTCGACCCGCAATACGAGAAGATCTCGCGGCGCTTCTACGAGAACCCGGACGAGTTCGCCGACGCCTTCGCGCGCGCCTGGTTCAAGCTCACGCACCGCGACATGGGCCCGCTCGCCCGTTACCGCGGTCCGCTGGTGCCCGACGAGACGCTGATCTGGCAGGACCCGATCCCGGCGGTCGACCACGAGCTGGTCAGCGAGCAGGACATCGCCACGCTGAAGGCGAAGATCCTCGACAGCGGCCTGACGGTCTCCGAGCTGGTCTCGGCCGCCTGGGCCTCGGCCTCGACCTTCCGCGGCTCCGACAAGCGCGGCGGCGCCAACGGCGCGCGCGTCCGGCTGGCGCCGCAGAAGGACTGGCAGGTCAACGACCCGGCCCAGCTCGAAAAGGTGCTCGGCAAGCTGGAGGAGATCCAGAAGGCCTACAACGACGCCCAGACCGGCGACCGCAAGGTCTCGCTCGCCGACCTGATCGTGCTCGGCGGCGCGGCGGCGGTCGAGAAGGCGGCCCGCGACGCCGGCGTCGAGGTCGCCGTGCCCTTCACGCCCGGCCGCATGGACGCCTCGGCGGAGCAGACCGACGTGGAATCCTTCGCCGCGCTGGAGCCGCGCGCCGACGGCTTCCGCAACTATCTGAGCGGCGAGCAGTTCATGGTGCCCGAGGAGGCGCTGGTCGACCGGGCGCAGCTGCTGACGCTGACGGCGCCGGAGATGACGGTGCTGCTCGGCGGCCTGCGCGTGCTCGGCGCCAACGCGGGCGGCTCCGATCTCGGCGTCTTCACCGACCGGGTCGGCACGCTGACGAACGACTTCTTCGTCAACCTGCTGACCATGGAGACGCAGTGGCAGCCCGCCGCCGACGGCACCTATGAGGGCCGCGACCGCACCACCAACGCGCTGAAGTGGCGGGCGACGCGGGTCGACCTGATCTTCGGCTCGCATTCCCAGCTTCGCGCGCTGGGCGAGGTCTATGCCTGCGCCGACAGCCACGAGAAGTTCGTCAAGGACTTCGTCGCGGCCTGGACCAAGGTGATGAACGCCGACCGCTTCGACCTGCAGGCGTAGGGCACGGCGACCGGAGCGGCCGCACGGGCGGGCCGCTTCCCGGCAAGCGGAAGACGACGGGGCGCGGAGCGATCCGCGCCCTTTCGCATTGCCGCGCGGCATCGCCTGGCGCCGCGGTGCGGCCGATCGTGCGGGCAGACCGGGACGGCATGCGAAAACCGCTTCACAGGTTTCCCCGTCATGGTCTAGACCGGCCTGCCCCGGGTCATCGGGTCAGGGCAGTCGTTTTTCCTTGCGCATGATCGCATCCGCGGGCCGGCGACCGGCCGGCGGGATCATGCGCCCGCGCCCGCACGTGCGGGCGAAACCACGGGTATCGCACATGCGTCTTGGCGGGCGGCTTGCCGCGGCAATCGACATTCTCGACGACATCGAGCGGCGCCACCGGCCGGCCGCCGAGGCGCTGAAGGACTGGGGGCTGTCGCACCGCTTCGCCGGCTCGGCCGACCGGGCGGCGATCGGCAACATCGTCTACGACGCGCTGCGCCGGCGCCGCTCGGCGGCCTGGCTGCTCGACGCCGACACGCCGCGCGCGCTGGCGCTCGGCGCGCTGGGGCGCGAGTGGGCGATGGACGGCGCGGCGATCGCCGCCGCGCTCGACGGCGACCGCTTCG
>NZ_JAOAOP010000095.1 GCF_030398335.1 Aquibium sp. A9E412 | reverse complement strand
GGCCGAGACGCCGGGCGAGGCGAAGCGGCCGGAGCATCCCTTCACCCAGCTTTCCCGCGAGATCGACTACAAGGTCTTCACCCGCGAGTTCGACGAGCAGATCGCGGCCGAGGAGCTGTGCGACGAGGAGGAGCTGACGCGGCTGCGCGCCTTCCTCGACAAGCAGCTCGCCAACCTGCAGGGCGTCGTCGGCCGGCTCGCCAACCGGCTGCAGCGCCGGCTGATGGCGCAGCAGAACCGCTCGTGGGACTTCGATCTGGAAGAGGGCACGCTCGACGCGGCGCGGCTGGTGCGCGTGGTCATCGATCCCATGCAGCCGCTGTCCTACAAGCAGGAGCGCGACACCCAATTCCGCGACACCGTCGTTACCCTGCTGCTCGACAATTCCGGCTCGATGCGCGGCCGGCCGATCTCGGTGGCGGCGACCTGCGCCGACATCCTGGCGCGCACGCTGGAGCGCTGCGGCGTGCGGGTCGAGATCCTCGGCTTCACCACGCGGGCGTGGAAGGGCGGCCAGGCGCGCGAGAAATGGCTCAAGGAGGGCCGCCCGCCGAACCCGGGCCGGCTCAACGACCTGCGCCACATCGTCTACAAGTCGGCCGAGGCGCCGTGGCGCCGGGCGCGCCGCAACCTCGGGCTGATGATGCGCGAGGGCCTGCTCAAGGAGAACATCGACGGCGAGGCGCTGTTGTGGGCGCACAACCGGCTGATCGCGCGGCCCGAGCAGCGCCGCATCCTGATGATGATCTCCGACGGCGCGCCGGTCGACGATTCCACGCTGTCGGTCAATCCCGGCAACTATCTCGAGCGCCATCTGCGCGCGGTGATCGACCTGATCGAGACGCGCTCGCCGGTCGAGCTCTTGGCGATCGGCATCGGCCACGACGTGACGCGCTACTACCGCCGCGCCGTCACCATCGTCGATGCCGAGGAGCTCGCCGGGGCGATGACCGAGCAGCTCGCCGCGCTGTTCGAGGAAGAAGGCGCGCGCCGCGGCACCCCGGGCGGCGCGCTGCGCCGGACCGGCTGACCACCGTGCGGCGCACGCTTCGCGCTCTCGCGCTCGGCGCGGCGCTCGCCGGCGCGCTGCCGGCGGCCGCCGGGGGCGGCGAGATCGCGATCCGCAGCCGGCCGATCGAAAACTTCCACATCGGTTCCGACGAGACGCGCTTCGGCCCGCTGCGCTTCGTCGGCGGGCTGGAGATGAACGCGCGCGGGCGCGACTTCGGTGCGCTGTCTGCGCTGCGCTTCCGCACGCCCGGCGAGACCTTCGTCGGCGTCGCCGACACCGGCTTCTGGTTCTTCGGCCGCATCACGCGCGACGAGGCGGGCCGGCCGAGCGGCGTCGCCGACTTCCGCATGGCGGCGATGGTCGACGAGACCGGCGAGCCGACGCGCGAGAAATGGACGACCGATGCCGAGGGCCTGGCGGTCAGGGACGGTGTGGCCACCGTCGGTTTCGAGCGCGCCCACCGTATCGCCGACTTCCGGCTCGACCCCGAGGCGATGGGCCAGCCCTTCGCCGAGCGCGACTTCCTGGTGCCGGCGCACGAGCTGCGCCGCAACCGCGGCTTCGAGACGGTGGCGCACGCCCCGGCCGACGGGCCGCTCGCCGGGGCGCTGGTGATCGTGACGGAAAAGAGCCTCGACGCCAATGGCGACATCTTCGCCGCCGTGCTCGACGGGCCGCGCAAGGGCATCTTCTCGGTGGCGCGCTCGGACGGCTTCGACATCACCGACGGCGCCTTCCTGCCGGACGGCGACCTCGTCCTTCTCGAGCGCCGCTTCACGATGGCCGACGGCGTGGCGATGCGGCTGCGGCGCATCGCCGGCGACGCGATCCGCCCCGACGCGACGGTCGACGGCGCGGTGCTGCTCGAGGCCGACATGCGCTACCAGATCGACAACATGGAGGCGCTCGACGCGTGGCAGCGCGCCGACGGCACCGTCATGCTGTCGCTGATGTCGGACGACAACCACTCGATGCTGCAGCGCAATCTCTATCTCGAGTTCGCCCTGGTGGGCGACTGAGGCGCGCCGTCAGCGCGCGGCGGGCGCCGGGCGCAGCACCGACAGAAGCGCCCCGTAGGGCACCAGCATCGCCAGCCCCACCAGAACCTTGACGGCGAAGTCGCCGAACGCCAGCGACAGCCACAGCGGCATCGCCACGCCGAACAGGCTGGCCGGAAAGGCGAGCGTGCCGTCGGCCAGGCCGAAGGCGGTGTCGAGAGCGGCGAAGGGCGGCGCAAAGGCGATGGTGAAGAACAGCGCGGTGTCGAGCACCGAGCCGGCGAGCGTCGAGATCAGCGGCGCGCGCCACCAGGCGGTGCCGCGCAGCCGGTCGAACACCGCCGCGTCGAGAAGCTGGGCGGCGAGGAAGGCGCTGCCGGAGGCGACCGCGATGCGCGGGCTGGCGAGCCACACCGACAGGACGACGGCGAGCGCGAAGCCGGCGAACACCACGCGGCGCGCGGCCGCCGGGCCGAAGCGCCGGTTGGTCAGGTCGTTGACGAGGAAGGCGACGGGGTAGGTGAAGGCGCCCCAGGTCAGCACCTCGCCCAGCCCGAAATGGGCGAAGGGATGCTGCACCAGCACGTTGGACAGCGCCACGACGGCCGCCATGGCGGCCACGAAAGGCCAGATTCGCGCGAAACGGGTCATTTTTTTATCCTGGGTGATGGAACCAGTGGTGCGGGCCTTGCGGCCCACGCGGACGCTCGCGGCCTAGGCGGCCGGCTGCGCCGGCTCGGCGAGCTTCTTGGCGACCTGCTTCTTGAGCAGGCGGGCGCGCTGCGACAGCTCGGCCTCCTTCGCCTTCATCAGGAAGGCGTCGAGACCGCCGCGATGCTCCACCGTGCGCAGCGCGTTGGCCGACACGCGCAGGCGGAACTTCTGGCCGAGCGCCTCCGACATCAGCGTCACGTCGCACAGATTGGGCAGGAAGCGACGCCTGGTCTTGTTGTTGGCATGGCTGACATTGTTGCCGGACAGCACGGCCTTGCCGGTCAGTTCACAGGCGCGGGACATCTCTCAAACCTTCGCGTTCGTGCCGGGCCAAATGTCCGTGCCGCACCGGAAGAAGGCGGCGCGCGGACGATCTCAGGCGGCCTGATGGAAAATCGCCGGTTCCCATAATGCCTATTGGCGGCGCGGTCAAGCAGGCTGCGGTGCGGCCCTTCCCAAGATTCGCCCCAATCGCGGCGGAAAACCGACCGTGCCGCGGGCGGGAAGGGCGTCGCGCGGCCGGAGTCGATGTCATGCACCCTATCGCGTCGAAACCCTTGGCGGCCGCCCTTTTCGCCGCCGTCGTCGCCGCCGCCGGTCCCGCGGCGGGCGAACCGCACCACTACCGCGCCCGCTACGACGCCTCGCTGCTCGGCTTCCCGATCGGCCAGGCGGCGTTCGAGAGCCGCTTCGACGGCGCCCGCTTCGAGGTCACCGGCAGCTTCGCCAGCGCCGGGCTGGCGCGTATCTTCGACCGCACCGAGGGCAGCGTGACGGCGAAGGGCGCCCTGGCGCCGGCCGCGCCGAAGCCGGAGCGGTTCAGCCTCGACTACCGCAACGGCGACAAGCGCCAGACGACCGAGATCCGCTTCGCCGACGGTCGCGTGGCGGCGACCGAGAACGATCCGCCGCCCAAGCCGCGCGGCGACGACTGGATCGCGGTGGCGGGCGCGGAACTGCGGCGCGCCGTCGATCCGCTGTCGGCGATGCTGGTCAGGGCCGATGCGCCCGACGCGGTGTGCGGCCGCACGCTGCGCGTCTATGACGGGCAGACGCGGGTCGACTTCGTGCTCGACGCGGCGACGGGCCGCGACCGGCTCGACGCCGGTGCGGTCACCTGCCGGGCCCGCTTCGTGCCGGTGTCGGGCTACCGCAAGGGGCGCTCGGCGATCGCCTTCCTGCGCGACCGGGCGCGCATCCTGGTGGCCTTCGCGCCACTCGGCGAGACCGGCGTCTATTCGCCCGTCGAGGCGGCGATCGGCACCGAGATCGGCACGGTGCGCGTGCGCGCGCGCTCCATCACCCGCGTCGACTGACCCGGCCGAGCGGCCAGCCGCCCGCCGGGCGTGGGCCGCAGGCCTCTGGCCGCGGCGCGCGCGCTGTGCTTGATGGCGGCGGCGCGCGGATGCAGGAGGGGCGACGATGGAGCGACGATCGGGCGGGCGGCGGCGGCCGGAGCGGAGCCGGGCCACATGATGCCGTTTGCCGGCGGCGTGAGCGCGACGGCGAACGGCACGCTGATCCTGTCGCTGGCGGCCGCGGTCTACTATCTGCTGCTGCTCGGCCGGCCGCCCTCGCTGCGCCGCACGGCGGTCAAGGCGGGCAGCGTGGCGCTGCTCGCCGTGCTTTCCTGGCAGGCCGGCGGGCCGCCGCTGCTCGTCGTCGCGCTGCTGCTCAGCGCGGCCGGAGACGCCTTTCTCGCGCATCCCGGCGAGCGCGCCTTCCTGGCCGGACTGGCAAGCTTCCTCGCCGGCCATCTCGCCTATGTCGCGCTGTTCCTGCTCGTCGGCGGCGGCGCGGCGGCGGTCGCCGGCTGGCGCATCGCGCTCGCGCTCGCCATGGCGGCCTTCGCGCTCGCCATGCTGCGGGCGCTGTGGCCGGCGCTGGCCGGCGCCATGCGCGGCCCGGTCGCGGCCTATGTGGCGGCGATCCTCGCCATGGGGCTCGCCGCGCTGACGCTGCCGAGCGCGCTCGCCATCCTCGGCACCGTGCTGTTCATGCTGTCGGACGCGATCCTGGCGGCGGCGCGCTATCTTCTGCCGGCGCGCTCGCCGCATCACGGCTGGATGAGCCCGGCCGTGTGGATCAGCTATGTCTGCGCCCAGCTCTTCATCGTGCTCGGGCTGGTCGTCTGACGGCGCGCCAGGCCGTCGCGGTCGAGAGCCGACCTGCTCTTCACGGAAACGCAGATCGGCTCCAAGTCATCGTCTTGACGCGTTTCCGGGCGAACCGGTCTCCACGTCGCCTGGACGCGCTTCAGAAGACGTCCTTGCGCTTGCGCAGCTCGGCGAACACCGCCTCGTCGGAGGCGTCGGCCATGTCGAGGTTGCGGCGGATCACCGGATCGTGCCAGCGCAGGAAGGGGTTGGTCGCCATCTCCTCGGCCAGCGTGGTCGGCAGGGTCGGCTTGCCGTCCTCGCGCAGCGCGTCGATGCGCTCGGCGCGCTGCTTGAGCGCCGAGTTGGTGGGGTCGACGCTGAGCGCAAAGCGCGCGTTGGCCTGGGTGTATTCGTGGCCGCAGTAGATCACCGTGTCGAGCGGCAGCGCGGCCAGCTTGCGCATCGAGCCGAGCATGTCGGCCGGCGAGCCCTCGAACAGCCGGCCGCAGCCGAGCGCGAACAGCGTGTCGGCGGTGAAGGCGATGCCGGCGTCGGCGAAATGATAGCTGATGTGGCCCGCCGTGTGGCCCGGCGTCTCGATCACCTTCGCCTCGTGCCGGCCGACGCGCACCGTGTCGCCCTCGGCGAGCGTGCGGTCGATGCCGGGAATGCTGTCGGCCTCGGCGGCCGGGCCGACGACGGTGAGGCCGAAGCGCTCCTTGAGGGCGGGGATCGCCTCGACGTGGTCCGGGTGCTTGTGGGTCACCAGCACCATCGTCGGCTTCCAGCCGGTGCGCTCGATCGCCGCCAGGATGGCGCGCTCCTCGGGCGCGTCGATCAGCGCCGTCTCGCCGGTCTCGCTGTCGTGCGCGAGCACGCCGAAATTGTCGTCGCGGCAGGTGAACTGTTCGATTTCCAGGGCCATGATCCTCTCCGTTTGCGCCGAACCTAGGGCGGCGCGGCGTGCCTGTCACCCGTTTGCGGCGGCTTCCTTGCAGCGCCATTGCGTCGCGGATACCGTGCCGCGCATGAACGCCGACATCGTCGACCTGCGCGCCTTCTATGCCTCGCTGCTGGGCCGGCTGGCCGAGCGCTCGATCACCATGGCGCTGTCGAGCGTGTGGGCCAAGCTGGCCAACGAGCGGCTGGTCGGCCTGGGCTACGCGGTGCCCTGGCTGGAGCGGTTCGGCGCCGATTCGGAACGCGTGCTCGCCTTCATGCCGGCCGCGCAGGGCGCGGTGAACTGGCCGCCGGCCGGGCCGTCGGCCACCGCGCTGGTCTTCGAGGAGGAGCTGCCGCTGGTCGATGCGTCGGTCGACCGGGTGCTGATGGTGCATGCGCTGGAGCATGCCGAGAACCCGCGCGAGACGCTCAAGGAGATATGGCGGGTGCTGGCGCCGGGCGGCCGGCTGGTCCTGGTGGTGCCCAACCGGCGCGGCCTGTGGGCGCGCTTCGAGCACACGCCGTTCGGCACCGGCCGGCCCTACTCGCGCAGCCAGCTCACCGAGGTCCTGCGCGACGCCAACTTCACGCCCGGCGCCTTCGCCGACGCGCTGCACTTCCCGCCCTCGAAGCGCCGCTCGGTGATGCGGCTGCACCAGGTGGTGGAAAGCGCCGGCCGTCGCTTCTGGCCGATCTTCGCCGGCGTGCTGGTGGTCGAGGCGCAGAAGCGGCTCTACCAGGGCCTGCCGTCGCCGGCGCGCGCCTCGCGCCGCGTCTTCGTGCCGGTGCTCACGCCGCAGGGCGCCACGCGCGCCATGCGCGCAATGCCGGCCGCGGCGCCGGCGCGACGCAAGGGGGAGTGAACGCATGCCAGTCGACACCCGCATCACCGCGCTCTTCGGCATCGCGCTGCCGGTCCTGCAGGCGCCGATGGCCGGCTCCTCCGGCGCCGCGCTGGCGATCGCCGTGTCGCAGGCCGGCGGTCTCGGGGCGCTGCCCTGCGCCATGCTGAGCCCGCAGCAGATCCGCGACGAGGTCGCCACCATCCGGGCCGCCACCGACCGGCCGATCAACCTCAACTTCTTCTGCCACCGCACGCCGGAGCCCGACCCCGAGGGCGAGACGGTCTGGCGCCGGCGTCTCGCGCCCTATTACGAGACCTTCGGCATCGATGCCGACGCGGTGCCGGCAGGGGCCGGGCGCCGGCCGTTCGATGACGAGGCGGCGGCGCTGGTCGAGGCGCTGCGGCCCGCGGTGGTGAGCTTCCATTTCGGCCTGCCCGAGGCCGCGCTCGTCGCCCGCGTCAAGGCCGCCGGCGCGCGCGTCATCGCCTCGGCGACGACGGTCGCCGAAGCCCGCTTCCTGGAGGAGAACGGCTGCGACGCGATCATCGCGCAAGGCGCGGAGGCGGGCGGCCATCGCGGCATCTTCCTCGCCGGCGACGTCGCCGCCCAGCCGGGCACGCTGGCGCTGGTGCCGCAGGTGGTCGACGCGGTGTCGGTGCCGGTGATCGCCGCCGGCGGCATCGCTGACGGGCGCGGCGTCGCCGCCTGCCTGCTGCTCGGCGCGGCGGCGGTGCAGGTCGGCACCGCCTATCTGACGACGCCGGAGGCGCTGACGGGCGCGGGCCACCGCGCCGCGCTTCAGGCCGCCGCCGACGACTGCACCGTGCTGACCAACGTCTTCACCGGGCGGCCGGCGCGCGGCCTGCTCAACCGCATCGTCGCCGAGCTCGGGCCGATGAGCGCGGAAGCGCCCGCCTTCCCGCTGGCGGCCGGCGCCGTGGCGCCGCTGCGGGCGAAGGCGGAGGCGGCCGGCCTGTCGGACTTCTCGCCGCTGTGGGCCGGCCAGGCAGCGCCGCTGGCGCGCAGCATGCCGGCCGGCGCGCTCACCCGTGCGCTGGTCGACGAGGCGCAGGCGCTGCTCGCGCGCACCGGCCTGTAGGCCAGGGCGCCGGCAAGCGGGCGGCCCGGGTCGGGCACCGCCTTGCGCCGCTCAGCGGCGCAGCAGGAAGACCGCCTGCTGGCCGAACATGTTCCAGAACGCCCACGGCATCGCCAGCGCGATCTTCTGGCCGTAGCGATCGAGGGCGGTGGCGCTTTCCACCGTCGCGCCGAGCTCGTCGCACAGGCTGACGAAATCGCGGATGGTGCAGAAGTGGATGTTGGGCGTGTCGTACCAGCTGTAGGGCAGGTCGCGGGTGACCGGCATGCGGCCCTTGAACAGCAGCGACAGGCGCACCCGCCAGTGGCCGAAATTGGGGAACGAGACGATCGCCCGCTCGCCGATGCGCAACAGGTCGTCGAGCACCGCCTTGGGGTTGCGCGTGGCCTGCAGCGTCTGCGACAGGACGACGTAGTCGAAGCCCTTGTCGGGGTAGAAGCCGAGGTCGCGGTCGGCGTCGCCCTGGATCACCGACAGGCCGCGCGCCACGCTCTCGTTGACGCCGCGCTGCGACAGCTCGATGCCGCGGCCGTCGACGTTCTTCTCGTTCTGCAGCAGCTCGAGCAGCTCGCCGTCGCCGCAGCCGACGTCGAGCACGCGCGCGCGCGGCTCGATCAGGTCGACCACCACCTTGAGGTCGATGCGCTGCGTGTTGTTGACGCTCATGGCAGGTCGAGCCCGCGGGCGCGCGCGGCGGCGCCGAGGAAGCCGCCGACGGTGGCGAAGAACTCCGGCTCCTCGAGCAGGAAGGCGTCGTGGCCGCGGTCGGTCTCGATCTCGACGAAGGAGACCGAGGCGCCGGCCGCCGTCAGCGCGTGCACGATGGTGCGGCTTTCCTCGGTCGGAAACAGCCAGTCGCTGGTGAAGGAGACGACGCAGAAGCGCGTGCTCGTGCCGGCGAAGGCGTCGGCCAGGCGGCCGTCGTGGTCGGCGGCGAGATCGAAATAGTCCATCGCCCGGGTCATGTAGAGATAGGCGTTGGCGTCGAAGCGGTCGACGAAGGTGATGCCCTGGTGGCGCAGGTAGCTCTCGATCTGGAAGTCGGCGTCGAAGCCGAAGGTCAGGTTCTCGCGGTCCTGCAGGTTGCGGCCGAACTTGCGGTGCAGCGCGGATTCCGACAGATAGGTGATGTGCGCGGCCATGCGGGCCACGGCCAGCCCCTTCTCCGGCCGCTTGCCGTGCTCGAAATAGCGCCCGCCGCACCAGTCGGGATCGGCCATCACCGCCTGGCGGCCGACCTCGTGGAAGGCGATGTTCTGCGCCGAGTGGCGCGCGCCGGTGGCGATCGGCACGGCGGTCAGCACGCGTTCGGGATAGCTCGCCGCCCACTCCAGCACCTGCATGCCGCCCATCGAGCCGCCGATGACGGAGAACAGCCGGTCGATGCCGAGGCTGTCGACCAGCATGACCTGTGCGCGCACCATGTCGCGGATGGTGATGACCGGCAGGTCGAGGCCATAGGGCCGGCCGGTCGCCGGGTTGCGCGAGGCCGGGCCGGTCGAGCCGAGGCAGCCGCCGACCACGTTGGCGCAGATCACGAAGAAGCGGTCGGTGTCGACGGTGCGGCCGGGGCCGATCAGCTTCTCCCACCAGCCGGGCTTGCCGGTCACCGGGTGCGCGTTGGCGACGTGCTGGTCGCCGGTCAGCGCGTGGCAGACGAGGATGGCGTTGGAGCGCGCGGCGTTGAGCTGGCCGTAGGTCTGGTAGGCGATCTGGAACGGCGCTAGGTCGACGCCGGCGTCGAGCGCGAGCGGCCGGTCCGGCCCGAAGCGCATGACCAGGCTCGACGGATCGTTGGCTTCGTTCCTCGCCCGTTTCGCCTCGACCGGCGCCATCTTCCGCTCCTTCTCCGCCGGCCCCCGTGCCGCGACACGAAAAAGCCGGCGTTGCGCGCGCAAGGCCGGCTCAGGAAATCCCGCGTGCGGCCTTTTAGCGACTTGTTTAACGTGGCTGCAAGCCGACCGGCCAAATCACCACGGAACCGGCCGATTGATAGGCCGGAAGGCCGTTTGCGTCAACGCCGATCATCCGGTAAAGCAGGCGGCCTTCTTGCGCGAGACCAATTCCATGAGCGAGCCCGCCCGCCCCGAACCGAAGCCCGGCGTGATGGACATCGCGGCCTATGTGCCCGGCCGCGACACGGCGGCCGGCGTGGCGAAGGTCTACAAGCTGTCGTCGAACGAGACGCCGCTCGGGCCCTCGCCGAAGGCGGTCGAGGCGGTGCGGCGCAGCCTCGACCATCTCGAGGCCTATCCCGACGGCTCGGCCACCGCGCTGCGCCAGGCGATCGGTGCCGCGCACGGGCTCAACCCGGCCAACATCCTGTGCTCGAACGGCTCGGACGAGCTGCTCGGCCTGTTGGCGCAGACCTATCTGAAGCCCGGCGACGAGGCGATCTTCACCGAGCACGCCTTCCTCGTCTACCGCATCCAGACGCTGGCCGCCGGCGCGCACCCGGTGGTGGTGCCGGAGACCGACGAACGCGCCGACATCGACGCCATGCTGGCCGCGGTGACGCCGCGCACGCGGATCGTCTTCCTCGCCAACCCGAACAACCCGACCGGCACCTATGTGCCGTTCGGCGAGGTGCGCCGGCTGCAGGCCGCGCTGCCGCCGCACGTGCTTCTGGTGCTCGACGCGGCCTATGCCGAGTATGTGCGGCGCAACGACTACGAATCCGGCATCGAGCTGGTCTCGTCGTCGCGCAACGTGGCGATGACGCGCACCTTCTCGAAGATCCACGGCCTGGCCGGCCTGCGCATCGGCTGGATGTACGCGCCGACCCACGTCATCGACGCGGTGAACCGCGTGCGCGGGCCGTTCAACGTCAACGCGCTGGCGATCGCCGCCGGCGCGGCGGCG
>NZ_JAOAOP010000094.1 GCF_030398335.1 Aquibium sp. A9E412 | reverse complement strand
CGCCGCCCCTCATCCGCCCCTTCGGGGCACCTTCTCCCCGCGTGCGGGGAGAAGGGGCGGCTGGCGTGTCGCATTCGTGCCGGCGGGCAGCAGCGTTTCGGCGAAGACGCGCGTGGCCTCACCCTCTCCCCGCTCGCGGGGTGTGCGCCGGCGCATGCGGGGATTGCGCCGGCGCGGCACCCCCCTCTGTCGGCTGCGCCGACATCTCCTCCTCAAGGGGGGAGATCGGGCTGGCGAGCGGCCGCCCGGTCGGTCGGGAGACGGGCGAAAGCGTCGCCGCTCCCTCTCCCCGCCTGCGGGGAGAGGGCAGGGTGAGGGGCAGCGGCGACGCGGCGGCGGCGCGCGGTTTTTCGCAGGAATGGCGGCGCCCTTGCGGCCAACGCCGGCGCCGCCCCTCATCCGCCCCTTCGGGCACCTTCTCCCCGCGTGCGGGGAGAAGGGGCGACAGGGCGGTGGCGGCCGAGGGGGCGGGGCGTTCAGGCGGGGAGCGCGAGCAGCGCCTTGATGCCGTCGGCGACGAACTGGACGGCGAGCGCGGCCAGGATGACGCCGAGCAGCCGGGTGAGGATCGAGCGGCCGGTCTCGCCGAGGAAGCCGTCGACGCGTTCGGCCAGCACGAAGACCGCATAGGTGACGAGGATCGCCGCCAGCACGATCGCCACCAGCAGGGCGAGGCCGAGCGGGCCGGTGAAGCTGGCCGACAACAGCAGCGTGGCGGAGATCGCGCCGGGGCCGGCGATCAGCGGTATGGCGAGCGGAAAGGCGGCGATGTTGCGGATCATGTCGCGCGTGATGGCGCGCTCGGCGCTCTTTTCGTGTCGCTCCTGGCGGCGCTCGAAGATCATCTCGAAGGCGATGACGAACAGCAGCAGCCCGCCGGCGACGCGAAAGGCTGCGAGCGAGATGCCGAACAGCGCCAGGATCGCCGTGCCGGCGACCGCGAACAGCGCCAGCACGGCGAAGCCGATGACGCTGGCGCGCACCGCCACCTGGTTGCGCTCGGCCCGGTTCATGCCGCCCGTCAGCGCCAGGAACAGCGGCGCCAGCCCCGGCGGATCGACCGTCACGAGGATGGTGAAGAAGGCGTTGAGGATGGCGTCGAGGCCGGGCATGGCACCCCTTTCGCACGAGGCCATAGCACGGCCGCCGCGCGGCCCCAACCGTGCGCCGCCGCCGCGCCCGGCCGTCTTGCGGCGAGATGTCACGGCGCAATTCGGAGGGCCGCGGTATCCGCTTGAATTTCCGTCGCAATCCGAGCGCGGAATCGGCGCCCGACATTGGAGAATCGGCGCCGCTTCCTATATAAGAGGGCAATGATTCCCGAACATCGATCGTGACGTGAATTGACCGACCAGACCACGCCGCTCGGGCCGGACGAGCCCGACGACATCGACCCGATCTCCATCGTCGAGGAGATGCAGCGCTCCTATCTCGATTACGCGATGAGCGTGATCGTCAGCCGCGCGCTGCCCGACGTGCGCGACGGGCTGAAGCCGGTGCACCGGCGCATCCTCTACGCCTCGCACGAGAGCGGCTACCACTGGAACCGCAAATACGTGAAGTCGGCGCGGCCGGTCGCCGACGTGATGGGCAAGTATCATCCGCACGGCGACGGTGCGATCTACGACGCCTTGGTGCGCATGGCGCAGCACTGGTCGATGCGCCTGCAGCTGATCGACGGGCAGGGCAATTTCGGCTCGATCGACGGCGATCCGCCGGCGGCCATGCGCTACACCGAGGCGCGGCTGACCAAGGTGGCGCACGAGCTGCTCGAGGACATCGACAAGGACACCGTCGAGTTCCAGGACACCTATGACGGCGCGGCGCGCGAGCCCAAGGTGCTGCCGGCGCGCTTTCCCAACCTGCTCGCCAACGGCTCGGGCGGCATCGCCGTGGGCATGGCGACCAACATCCCGCCGCACAATCTCGGCGAGGTGATCGACGGCTGCGTGGCGGTGATCGACAATCCGGCGATCGGTCTCGTCGAGCTGATGGACATCATCCCCGGCCCGGATTTCCCGACCGGCGGCATCATCCTCGGCCGCGCCGGCATCCGCAGCGCCTACGAGACCGGCCGCGGCTCGATCGTCATGCGCGGCAAGGTCGACATCGAGGCGATCCGCGGCGATCGCGAGGCGATCGTCGTCACCGAGGTGCCCTACCAGGTCAACAAGGCGGTGATGATCGAGAAGATGGCCGACCTGGTGCGCGACAAGCGCATCGAGGGCATCTCCGACATCCGCGACGAGAGCGACCGGCAGGGCTATCGCGTCGTCATCGAGCTGAAGCGCGACGCCAATGCCGACGTCGTGCTCAACCAGCTCTACCGCTTCACGCCGCTGCAGACCTCGTTCGGCGCCAACATGGTGGCGCTCAACGGCGGCAAGCCCGAGCAGCTCACCCTGATCGACATGCTGAAGGCGTTCGTCGCCTTCCGCGAGGACGTCGTCAGCCGGCGCACCAAGCACCTTCTGCGCAAGGCGCGCGACCGCGCCCACGTGCTGGTCGGCCTGGCGATCGCGGTCGCCAACATCGACGAGGTGATCCACCTCATCCGCCACGCGCCCGACCCGCAGACGGCGCGCGAGCAGCTGATGACGCGGCGCTGGCCGGCGCACGACGTGGAGGCGCTGATCCGGCTGATCGACGACCCGCGCCACCGCGTCAACGAGGACGGCACCTACAACCTGTCCGAAGAGCAGGCGCGCGCCATCCTCGACCTGCGGCTGCAGCGCCTGACGGCGCTCGGCCGCGACGAGATCGACGAGGAGCTCAACAAGATCGGCGCCGAGATCGCCGACTTCCTCGACATCCTGTCGTCGCGCGCGCGCATCCTCGACATCGTCAAGAGCGAGCTTCTGGCGGTGCGCGACGAGTTCGGCACGCCGCGCCGCACCGAGATCGCCGAGGGCATCGGCGACATGGAGGACGAGGACCTGATCCAGCGCGAGGACATGGTCGTCACGGTGACGCGCAAGGGCTACATCAAGCGCGTGCCGCTGTCGATCTACCGGGCGCAGGGGCGCGGCGGCAAGGGCCGCTCGGGCATGTCGACCAAGGACGAGGACATCGTCACCCGGCTGTTCGTGGCCAGCACCCACACGCCGATCCTGTTCTTCTCCTCGCGCGGCATCGTCTACAAGGAGAAGGTGTGGCGGCTGCCGGTCGGCACGCCGCAGTCGGGCGGCAAGTTCCTGCGCAACATGCTGCCGCTGGAGGCCGACGAGCGCATCACCACCATCATGCCGCTGCCCGAGGACGAGGAAAGCTGGGGCGAGCTCGACGTGATGTTCGCCACCAGGCTCGGCACCGTGCGGCGCAACAAGCTGTCCGACTTCGTGCAGGTCAACCGCAACGGCAAGATCGCCATGAAGCTCGACGACGAGCGCGACGCGATCCTCGGCGTGTTCACCTGCACGGAGGATCACGACGTGCTTCTGACGGCCGATTCGGGCCAGTGCATCCGCTTCCCGGTCAGCGACGTGCGGGTGTTCGCCGGGCGCAACTCGCGCGGCGTGCGCGGCATCGCGCTCGGCAAGGGCGACACGGTGATTTCGATGGCCATCCTCGACCACGTCGAGGCGACGCCGGCCGAGCGCCAGGCCTATCTCAAGCGCGCGGCGGGCGAGCGCAGGCTGGCCGCCGGCGAGGAGGAGGAGGTGGCGCTGACCAACGAGGAGGTCGGCGAGGACGCCGCGCTCGACGACGCGCGCTACGAGGCGCTGCGCGGGCACGAGCAGTTCGTGCTCACCGTGTCGGCCTTCGGCTACGGCAAGCTGTCGTCGAGCTACGATTTCCGGCTGACCGGGCGCGGCGGCAAGGGCATCCGCGCCACCGACGTCTCGAAGGTCGACGAGATCGGCCGGCTGGTCGCCGCCTTCCCGGTCGACATGGAAGACCAGATCATGCTGGTGTCGAACGGCGGCCAGGTGATCCGCGTGCCGGTCACCGGCATCCGCATCGCCAGCCGCGCCACCAAGGGCGTGACGATCTTCAACACGGCGAGCGGCGAGACGGTGGTCTCGGTCGAGCGCATCCCCGAGCCGCAGGACGAGGACGGCGACGAGGCGGGCGAGACGGCGGAGGAGGCGGCTGCGGCCGCCGCTGCGCCGGACGGGCCGGCCCCGGAGGACGGCGGCGCGGCCTGAGCCGGCGCGCCGCCGGCGGCGTCATCGCCGCCGGTGCGGCGCTCAGCGCAGGAAGCGGTTGTCGTTGCGGCGGATGCGGTTTTCCAGCTTCGCGCGCTGCGCCTCCTCGTGCAGCGCGAAGGCGGTCGCGATCAGCATGGCCAAGGTCATTGCGGCGGCAAGCGAAAAGATCATCATCGTCCTGTCTCCTTGACCCAAGTAACGGCGCTCGGGCGATTTGGTTTCACCTGGCTTGCCGTCCTGAATGACCGATGCGGCCGGAACGGACGCTGAAGCATCCGTTCATCCGGCGTTCATCCGCCGTTGATGGGCGCCGCGGGCCGCGGCGCTCAGGCGGGGCGGGCGGCGGCGGCGCCCGGCCGCGGCCGGCCGGTGCCGGCGACCAGAAGCCACAGCGCGAACGCGGTTTCGGCGAAAAGCGGCACGGCGTAGGCCGGCGCGAAGGCGGCAAGCGCCTGCGGCGCCAGGAAGCGCAGCGCCGAGCCGGCGAGATAGACCGGGCCGGCCAGCAGGACGGCCAGGCCGAGCAGGCGCGGCAGGAACGGCGCCCGCCAGACGAGCAGGCCGGTCAGCACGCAGTTCACGCCGAAGAAGACGAGCGCCAGATCGTAGGCCTGCGCGTGCGCCTCGAAGAAGACCAGCGCCAGCGCCCGGTCGGCGGCGGACGGGGCGTCGCCGGCCTGCAGCAGGGCGAGCGCGATCTGCTGGTTCATCAGCCCGGCGGCGATCACCGCGGCCTGCACCAGGCGGAAGGCCATGGCGGCCAGCGCCAGCGCGGGCCCGACCGGCTTCAGCAGCCGGTAGAGCAGCACGGCGAGCGCCACGTCGCTGACCGCCATCACCACGTCGGCGGCGAAGCCGGCGCGCAGCAGGCCCGGCGCGGCGCGCACGGCCGCCGCGGTGGCGGCGGCATCGCCCGGCACGACGAGCTGGGCGCGCACGGCGAGCTCGGCAAACACGCCCATCACGATGATCGTCAGGTAGAACGCGCCGGCCGCGCGCGCCTGCATCCGGCGGGTGGCGTCGCTGGCGTGCGGCTGGTCGGTCATGGCGGCTGCCTCCTTCGTCGGGCGGGGATGCCCGCTGCAGCGTTTCCAGGCGACGTGGCTCGCGGTTCGCCGTCCGGAAACGCGTTGGAACAACAAGTCGGAGCCGATCTGCGATTCCACGAAAAGCAGAACGGCTTTCGGGCGCGCGGGCGCCGGCGGCGACCTTACAGGCTCCCTCGCGCCGGCAGAAGAACGCGGCGCGGCCGTTTCGCCGGCATTCCACCGGCCGGGGGCAGGGCGGCGTCATTTGCGAAAACGCGCATTCCGCTCGGCGGCGCGATGCGCTAGAAGCGGCCGTCATGACGGAACGCAAAGCATTCTACGCCGGGTCGTTCGACCCGCTCACCAACGGCCATCTCGACGTGCTCAAGGCGGCGCTGGCCGTCGCCGACACGATCCTCGTCGGCGTCGGCATCCAGGCCTCCAAGCAGCCGGTCTTCTCGCTCGAGGACCGCATGGCGCTGATCGAGCGCTCGGTCGCCGACGAGCTCGGCCTCGATGCCGGGCGCATCGCGGTCGTCTCCTTCGAGGGGCTGCTGGTCGACGCCTCGCGCCGGCACGGCGCGACGATCATGATCCGCGGCCTGCGCGACGGCACCGATCTCGACTACGAGATGCAGATGGCCGGCATGAACGAGACGATGGCGCCGGAGCTGCAGACGGTGTTCCTGCCGGCCAGCCCCTCGGTGCGCACCATTACCGCCACACTCGTGCGCCAGATCGCGGCGATGGGCGGCGACGTCACGCCCTTCGTGCCGGCGGTGGTGGCCGAGGCGCTGCGCGGCAAGTTCCAGGCCTAGGCGGCGGCCGCCGCCGCACCGGAAACGCTCCCGGCGTCCGCCATCAAGAAGGAGATCTTCATGCATCGACCGAAGCTTCTGGCCGCTCTCGCCCTCGTCGCGGGACTGGTCCTTTCCGCCGGCGCGGCAGCGGCGGCCGAGCCGGAGAACACGCTTGTCATCACGCTGCCGAGCGGCGAGGTGGAGGTCGCGCTGCGGCCGGACCTGGCGCCGCGCCACGTCGCGCAGATCAAAGCGCTGGCGCGCGAGGGCGCCTATGACAACGTCGCCTTCCACCGGGTGATCGGCGGCTTCATGGCGCAGACCGGCGACGTCGCCTTCGGCGACATGCAAGACGGCTTCGACGCCGCGCGCGTGGGCACCGGCGGCTCGCAGCGCGGCAGCCTGCCGGCCGAGTTCTCCGACGTGCCGTTCACTCGCGGCGTGGTCGGCATGGCGCGCTCGCAGAGCCCGGATTCGGCCAACTCGCAGTTCTTCATCATGCTCGCCCCGGCGCGCCATCTCGACGGCCAGTACACGGTCGTCGGCGAGGTCGTCGCCGGCATGGAGCATGTCGACCGCATCGCCAAGGGCGACGCGGCGCGCAACGGCATCGTCGCCGAGCCCGACCGCATGCTCGACGTGCGCGTCGCCGCCGACGACCAGTAACCGCAACCGACAGGAGCCGCCGCATCATGGCCGACATCAAGGACCCGGAAAACACCCTCCTTCTCGAGACCAGCAAGGGCGCGGTGGTCATCGAGCTGTTGCCCGACGTGGCGCCCGGCCACGTCGCGCGCATCAAGGAGCTGGCGCGCGAGAAGTTCTACGACGGCGTGGTGTTCCACCGCGTGATCGACGGCTTCATGGCGCAGACCGGCGACCCGACGGGCACCGGCACCGGCGGCTCGGACAAGCCGGACCTGAAGGCGGAGTTCTCCAACGTGCCGCATGTGCGCGGCACCTGCTCGATGGCCCGCACGCAGAACCCGAACTCGGCCAACTCGCAGTTCTTCATCTGCTTCGGCGAGGCGCCGTGGCTCAACCGGCAGTACACGGTGTGGGGCCAGGTGGTCTCCGGCATGGAGGCGATCGACCAGCTCAAGCGCGGCGAGCCGGTGCGCGAGCCGGACCGGATCGTCTCCATGCGCGTGGCGGCGGACGCGTGATGCGGCGCGCCGCGCGTCTCGTTCTGGCCGGGCTGGCGCTCGCCGCAACGGCGGCGCCGGCGGCGGCCACAGGCACCATCTCCTGCGCGGCGCCGACAGCCTCGGTCACCGCGGAGCTCTCCATCGGCCGGGTGCCGGGGCTCGCCGTGGTGGGCGCGCGCATCACCGCCGAAGGCCAGACCTGGTCGATCGAGGGCAACAAGGCGACGCCGATCGTCGTCGCGCAGGCCTTCACCGACGGGCGGCTCTACCAGGTCGACTTCGCCGACGCCAATGTCGAGGCGATCGTGGCCGAGCTGCGCCTGAGCCGCGCCGACGAGCGGCGCGACGCGGCGATGGCCGGCACGCTGCGGCTGCCGGGCCTCGGCGCCTGGCCGGTCGTGTGCGTGGGGGAATAGGAGCCGGCCCATGCGCGTCGACCTGTTCGACTTCGCGCTGCCGGCCGAGCGCATCGCGCTGCGCCCGGCCGAGCCGCGCGACGCCGCGCGGCTGCTCGTCGTCGACGGCGACGGGCTCGCCGATCGCGGCGTGCGCGACCTGCCGGAGCTGCTCGAGCCCGGCGACGTGCTGGTGTTCAACGACACGCGGGTGATCCCGGCGCAGCTCGTCGGCACCCGCCAGCGCGGCGATGCGCGCGTGGCGATCGAGGCGACGCTGCACATGCGCGCCGGCGAGGACCGCTGGCTCGCCTTTCTCAAGCCCGGGCGGCGCGTGGCGGCGGGCGACCGGCTGGTGTTCGGCGAGGGCGGCAATGCCTGCCTGCTCGGCGCGCTCGAGGCGACGGTGGCGGAAAAGCGCGAGGGCGGCGAGGCGCTGCTCGTCTTCGACCTGTCCGGCCCGGTGCTCGACGAGGCGATCGCCGCGGTCGGCCACGTGCCGCTGCCGCCCTACATCGCGGCGCGGCGCGCGGAGGACGCGCGCGACCGCGACGACTACCAGACGGTCTATGCGCGCGAGGAGGGCGCGGTCGCCGCGCCGACGGCCGGCCTGCACTTCACGCCGGCGCTGTTCGAGCGGCTCGCGGCGCGCGGCGTCGTCTGCGTGTTCGTGACGCTGCATGTCGGCGCCGGCACCTTCCTGCCGGTCAAGGCCGACGACACGGCCGACCACCGCATGCATGCCGAGCGCGGCCAGGTGTCGGCCGAGGCGGCCGCCGCCATCAACGCCGCGCGCGCGGCCGGCCGGCGCGTCGTCAGCGTCGGCACCACCTCGCTGCGGCTTTTGGAGAGCGCGGCGGCCGAGGACGGCACGCTGGCGGCCTGGTCGGGCGCCACCGACATCTTCATCGTGCCGGGCTACCGGTTCCGCGTCGTCGACGGGCTGATGACCAACTTCCACCTGCCGCGCTCGACGCTGTTCATGCTGGTGTCGGCCTTCAGCGGCCGCGAGCGCATGCTGGCGGCCTACCGGCACGCGATCGCCGCCGGCTACCGCTTCTACTCCTACGGTGACGCCAGCCTGCTGTGGCGCGCGGCGCCGGCATGAGCGCAGCGTTCGGCTTCCGGCTGCTGGCCAGCGACGGCCGGGCGCGGCGCGGCGAGGTGGTGACGCCGCGCGGCGTCGTGCGCACGCCGGCCTTCATGCCGGTCGGCACCGGCGGCACGGTCAAGGCGCTCTACATGGACCAGGTGCGCGGCACCGGCGCCGACATCATCCTGGGCAACACCTACCACCTGATGCTGCGGCCCGGCGCCGAGCGCGTCGCCCGGCTCGGCGGGCTGCACGCCTTCGCCAACTGGCCGCATCCGATCCTCACCGATTCGGGCGGATTCCAGGTGATGTCGCTGGCGCAGCTGCGCAAGATCGACGAGAGCGGCGTCACCTTCCGCTCGCATATCGACGGCACCGTGCACGCGCTGACGCCGGAGCGCGCCGTCGAGATCCAGGGCCTGCTCGGCTCCGACATCCAGATGCAGCTCGACGAGTGCCTGCGGCTGCCGGCGCCGCAGGCCGAGCAGCGCCGGGCGATGGAGCTGTCGCTGCGCTGGGCGGAACGCTGCAAAACGGCCTTCGGCGTGCAGCCGGGCCGGGCGCTGTTCGGCATCGTGCAGGGCGGCGAGGACGCGGCGCTGCGCGAGGCCTCGGCGCGCGCGCTCGCCGCGCTCGACCTCAAGGGCTACGCCGTCGGCGGGCTGGCGGTCGGCGAGCCGCAGGCGGTGATGCTGGCCATGCTCGACGTCGTGTGTCCGGCGCTGCCACACGACAAGCCGCGCTACCTGATGGGCGTCGGCACGCCGGACGACATCGTCAAGGCGGTCGGCCGCGGCATCGACATGTTCGACTGCGTGATGCCGACCAGGGCCGGCCGGCACGGGCTCGCCTACACCCGGCGCGGCAAGGTCAACCTGAAGAACGCGCGCCACGCCGACGACCCGCGGCCGCTCGACGAGGAAAGCGCGTGTCCGGCCGCGCGCGACTATTCGCGGGCCTATCTGCACCATCTTGTCCGGTCGGGCGAGGCGCTCGGCGCCATGCTGCTGAGCTGGAACAACGTCGCCTACTACCAGGCGCTGATGCAGGACCTGCGCGCGGCGATCGAGGCCGGCCGCTACGCCGCGCGGGCCGAGGCGATCGCGGAAGGCTGGCGGCGCGGCGACCTGCCGGCGCTTTGAGGCGTTTCCCGGCGAAGCGGAAACCGTTCGCCGGCCGCAAACGCGTCAAGACAACACGTTGAAGCCGATCTGCGATTCGGTGAAGCGCAGAACGGCTTTAGGCGCGCGGCGGCGCGGGTCCGTCGCGGCGCGGCGCCGCGGCGGCTTGAAACCGGCCGCCCGGCGCGCATGTTGACGGGGTGAGGGCGGTCCGCGGCGGCCGCCGCAGCCTCGTGGAGGGAGCCTTGAAGTATCTCTATGCCTACGCGATCGCCTTTGCGATCTTTCTCGTCGTCGACCTGATCTGGATCGGCGTCATTGCCAAGAACCTCTACAACAACCGCATCGGCGACATCCTGCTCGACAGCCCGCGCTGGGGCGTGGCGGCGGTGTTCTACCTGCTCTACATCGGCGGGTTGATCTACTTCGCCGTGGCCGGCGCGATGGCGACCGGCAGCGTCGCGCAGGCGGCGGCGAACGGCGCGCTGTTCGGCTTCTTCACCTATCTCACCTACAACGCCACCAACCTGGCGGTGATGAAGGGCTACGACCCGCTGGTCACCGTCATCGACACCGCCTGGGGCACCGCGATGGGCGCGGCGGTGGCGAGCGGCACGGTGGCGATCCTCGCGCTGCTCGGACGCACCGGCAGCGGCTGAGGCGGGCGCGCCGTTGGTGGCGCGCGGCCTTCTCCCCGCGGGCGGGGAGAGGGTGTCCTTGCGCAGATAGTGATGCTGCTGCGTCGCGCCTTCTCCCCGCGCGCGGGGAGAGGGTGTTTCACCTGGAGGTGGAAGGAGCTAGCGCTATCCCTTCTCCCCGCAAGCGGGGAGAAGGTGCCCCGAAGGGGCGGATG
>NZ_JAOAOP010000093.1 GCF_030398335.1 Aquibium sp. A9E412 | reverse complement strand
CCGCGACCACCGCGTCGGCACGGCCGGCCGCCGCGGGCAGGTCGGGCGCGGGCGCGAGGCCGGCGATGCGCGTCAGCGGCAGGACGAGCGGCACATGGCCGCGCTCGGCCAGCCGCGCGGCGGTCTCGCTGGCGCCCGGCTCAGGCCGCGTCACCAGGATGCGGCGCGGCATTCAGTGCCAGCCGTCGAAGAAGCCGGGCTCCGCCATGGCGCGGATCGCAGCGCCCGCCTCGCTGCCGATCGCCGCGGCGTCCGACGCCGCGCCCTCGCGGGCGATCTCGTGCGCCGAGCGCCCGTCGGGCCGCAGGATCGTGCCGGAAAAGCTGAGCCGCTCGCCGTCGAGACGCGCATGGCCGGCGATCGGCGTGCGGCAGGAGCCGTCGAGCGCGGCCAGGAAGGCGCGCTCGCAGGCGAGCTGGATGCCGGTCTCGCGATGGTCGATCGGCGCCAGCAGGTCGCGCACCCGCGTGTCGCCGATGCGGCTTTCCACGCACACCGCCCCCTGGCCGAGAGCCGGCGGGAAGCTTTCCGGCGTCATCACGTCGGTCGCCACATGCGCCATGTCGAGCCGGTTGAGACCGGCGAGCGCCAGCAGCGTGCCGTCGACCACGCCCTCGTCGAGCTTGCGCAGCCGCGTCTGCACGTTGCCGCGGAACAGCAGCACCTCGAGGTCGGGGCGCATGCGCCGCACCAGCGCCTGGCGGCGCAGCGACGAGGTGCCGACGCGCGCGCCCTGCGGCAGGTCGGCGATGCGCGCGGCGGCGCGGCCGATGAAGACGTCGCGCACGTCCTCGCGCTCGAGGAAGGCCGACAGCTCCAACCCCTCGGGCAGCACCGTGGGCATGTCCTTCGACGAGTGCACGGCGATGTCGATGCGCCCGTCGTACATCGCCTCCTCGAGTTCCTTGGTGAACAGGCCCTTGCCGCCGGCCTCGGCCAGGGCGCGGTCCTGGATGCGGTCGCCGCTGGTCGAGATCGCGACGATCTCGAAGGCCTCCTCGGGCAGCCCGTGCGCGGCCATCAGCCGGTCACGGGTCTCCGTCGCCTGAGCGAGGGCCAGGGCGCTGCCGCGCGTTCCGATCTTCAAGACATCTGTTTGCATGGCGAGGCCACCGTGATAACCCGCATGCGGCCCGCGCGCCACCCCCTTCGCGAAGGGCGGGGCGCGACCGGGCGGCACAGGGAACAGCGCTTGTGGTCACCCGGGTCCTCGGCATCGAGACGAGTTGCGACGAGACCGCCGCCGCGGTCGTCGCGCGCCGGCCGGACGGCGGCGGCGACATCCTGTCCAACGTCGTTCTGTCGCAGGCGGCCGAGCATGCCGCCTTCGGCGGCGTGGTGCCGGAGATCGCCGCGCGCGCCCATGTCGAGGCGCTCGACGCCGTCATCGCCGCCGCCCTCGACGAGGCGGGCGTGCGGCTGAGCGAGATCGACGCCGTCGCCGCCACCGCCGGCCCCGGCCTGATCGGCGGGCTGATCGTCGGGCTGGTGACCGCCAAGGCGATGGCCGCGGCGACCGGCAAGCCGCTCGTGCCCGTCAACCACCTGGAAGGCCACGCGCTGACGCCGCGCCTCACCGACCGCCTCGCCTTTCCCTATCTGCTGCTGCTGGTCTCCGGCGGCCATACGCAGATCGTCGAGGTGCGCGGCGTCGGCGACTACCGGCGCTGGGCGAGCACCATCGACGACGCGCTCGGCGAGGCCTTCGACAAGACGGCCAAGCTGCTCGGCCTGGCCTATCCCGGCGGCCCGGCCGTCGAGCGCGCGGCGGCGGCCGGCGACGCCGCCCGCTTCGCCTTTCCCCGGCCGATGCGCGGCGAGGCGCGCCCCGACTTCTCGTTCTCCGGTCTCAAGACCGCCGTGCGCCAGGCCGCGGAGGCCATCGCGCCGCTGTCGGATGGCGACGTCGCCGACATCTGCGCCTCCTTCCAGGCCGCCGTGAGCGAGGCGGTCGGCGACCGCGTGGCGCGCGCGCTCGCCCGCTTCCGCGCCGAGCATGCCGCGCTCGCCGATCCGGTTCTCGTCGTCGCCGGCGGCGTTGCGGCCAACCGCGCGCTGCGCGCCGCGCTCGGCGAGACCTGCCGGGCGGCCGGCTTCCGCCTCGTCGCGCCGCCGGCGGCGCTGTGCGGCGACAACGCCGCGATGATCGCCTGGGCCGGGCTGGAGCGCCTGGCGGCCGGTCTGGTGGAGGCCGACGCGATGGACGCCGCGCCGCGCGCCCGCTGGCCGCTCGACGCCGCCGCCGCGCCGCTGGTCGGCCACGGCCGGCGCGGAGCCAAGGCATGAGCGCGCCGCGGCGCATCGCCGTGCTGGGCGCCGGCGCCTGGGGCACCGCGCTGGCGCTCACCATGCGCCGCGCCGGGCACCCGGTGCGGCTGTGGGCGCGCGACGCCGGGCACGCCGCGCGCATCGCCGCGGAAGGCCGCAACGCGCGCTATCTGCCCGACGTCGCGCTCGACGCCGGGCTGCGGCCGACCGGCGACCTCGCCGCCGCGCTCGGCGATGCCGAGACGGTGCTCGCCGTCGTGCCGGCGCAGACGATGCGCGCGGTGCTGGGCACCGTGCGGCCGTTGCTGGCGGCGGGCGTGCCGGTCGTCTTGTGCGCCAAGGGGCTGGAGCGCGGCACCGGCCAGCGCCTGTCGACGGTGGCCGGCGAAGTCTTGCCCGACCATCCGCTCGCCGTGTTGTCCGGTCCGAGCTTCGCCGAGGACGTGGCGCGCGGCCTGCCGACGGCGGTCACCGTCGCGGCGGCCGACGCCGAGGACGCCGCCCGCCTCGCCGCCGCGCTGACGGCGCCGCGCTTTCGCTGCTACTCGTCGGCTGACCTGACCGGCGTCGAGCTCGGCGGCGCGCTCAAGAACGTCTTCGCCATCGCCGCCGGCGCGGTGGCCGGTGCCGGGCTCGGCGCCAGCGCCCAGGCGGCCATGGTGACGCGCGGCTTCGTCGAGCTGCGCCGCATCGCCGCCGCCTTCGGCGCCGCGCCGGAGACCGTGATGGGCCTGTCGGGGCTCGGCGACCTGTTTCTCACCTGCGGCTCGGCGCAGTCGCGCAACTTCGCCTACGGCATGGCGCTCGGCCGCGGCGACGCGCTCGACGGCCTGCCGCTCGCCGAGGGCGTGGCGACGACCGGCGTCGCCGCCGGTCTGGCGCGCGACAACGCCATCGAGGCGCCGATCGTCGATGCCGTCGACCGGCTGCTCGACGGCCGGCTGACCATCGCCGCGGCGGTCGACGAGCTGCTCGCCCGCCCGCTCAAGCACGAGCACGCCTGAGGGCGCGAGAAAGGGAACCACGGCATGATCTACGCCATCCTGTGCAACGACCGGCCGGGCGGCCTCGAGACGCGGCTTGCCACGCGGCCCGACCATGTCGCCTATCTCGAGGGGCTGAACGCGCGCGGCGTGCTGAAATTCGCCGGCCCCTTCCTCGACGCCGACGACAAGCCGTGCGGCAGCATGGTCGCCGTCGAGGCCGAGAGCCGCGCGGCGGCCGCGGCCATCGCCGCCGCCGACCCCTATGCCGTGGCCGGCCTGTTCGACAGCGTCGAGATCCGGCCGTGGAGCTGGGTGTTCAACAAACCGGAGACCGCATGATGGCGCACTGGCTCTTCAAGTCCGAACCCTCCACCTGGTCGTGGCAGCAGCAGAAGCAGCGCGGCGCGGCCGGCGAGGAGTGGGACGGCGTGCGCAACTACCAGGCGCGCAACAACATGCGCGCCATGAAGCAGGGCGATCGCGGCTTCTTCTACCACTCGCAGGACGGCAAGGAGATCGTCGGCATCGTCGAGGTGTGCGCCGAGGCGCATCCCGACTCGACGACCGACGACCCGCGCTGGGAGTGCGTCGACATCCGCGCCGTCGCCGACATGCCGAAGCCGGTCACGCTCGAGGCCATCAAGCAGAACCCGAAGCTCGCCGACATGGTGCTGGTCAACAACTCGCGGCTTTCGGTGCAGCCGGTCGCCGACGACGAGTGGGCGGAGATCTGCCGCATGGGCGGTCTCGACCGGGTGCCGTGAACCGGCCGGGCCGCGACCCGCGAGACTTCATCCGCGCCAACACCGCGCTTCTGGCGCCGCCGCACGTGCCGGAGCTTCGCCTGCACCTGGCCGACGAGGCGCACGCGCTGTGGCAGCGCACGGAAGCCGAGCTCGAGGCCGAAGGCCTGCCGCCGCCCTTCTGGGCCTTCGCCTGGGCCGGCGGCCAGGGCCTGGCCCGCTACGTGCTCGACCGTCCGGCCGTCGTCGCCGGCCGCAGCGTGCTCGACGTCGCCGCCGGCTCCGGGCTGGTGGCGATCGCCGCCGCGCGCGCCGGCGCGCGGTCCGTCACCGCCGCCGACATCGATCCCCTCGCCGAGGCCGCGGTGGCGCTCAACGCCGCCGCCAACGGCGTCGCCGTGGCGTTCTCCGGCTCCGACTGGATCGGCCGCGACGCCGGCTGGGACGTCGTGCTGGCCGGCGACGTGTTCTACGACCGGGCGCTGGCCGACCGGCTGATGCCGTGGTTCGCCGACCTCGCCCGGCGTGGCGCGGCCGTGCTCGTCGGCGACCCCGGACGCCATTACCTGCCGCGTACCGGGCTCGAGCCGCTCGCCACCTACCGGGTGCCGGTCACCCGCGCGCTCGAGGACGCCGAGGTCAAGCGCACCACGGTCTGGCGGCTCGCTTGACGCGGCGCGCCGGCCGGCGTTCAATCCGGGCGCGGGCGCGCCGCAAGGGGAGGGGCATCGCATGGTCTTTGCCGGCATCAGCTATGTCGCCGTCGTCGCCGCCGCGCTGGCGGGCTTCGTCTTCGGCGCCGCCTATTACGGCCTGCTCGGCAAGCCGTGGATGAAGGCCGCGCGCATCGATCCGGCCGAGGCGCGGATGAGCGCCGGCCTGTTCGTCACCGGCTTCCTCGCCGAGCTCGTGATGGCCTGGGTGCTGGCCGGCATCATCGGCCATCTCGGCGACGGCCAGGTGACGCTGTGGAACGGCGTCGTCTCCGGCGCCTTCGTCTGGCTCGGCTTCATGGCGACCACCGTCACGGTCAACCAGCGCTATCAGGGCTTCGGCTGGGACCTCACCCTGATCGACGCCGGCCACTGGCTCGGCGTCGCCCTGATCATGGGCGCGGTGATCGGGCTTTGGGGCGTGTGACGGCGTCGCGAGCCTCCTGCGGAAAGCGCGGCGGCCGGCCCTTCGCCGAGGGAGCGCGCGGCGGCCGGGCGGACGCCGCCGGACAGGCGCGGCCTCACAACCGGACGCGCCCGGTCAGCCGCGTCACATGGCCCATCTTGCGGCCGGGCCGCGCCTCGGCCTTGCCGTAGAGCGTCAGCGCCAGGTCGGCCTCGGCGAGGAGCGACGGCGCGCGCGCCACGTCGTCGCCGATCAGGTTTTCCATCACGCAGTCGCTGTGCCGACCCGGCGCGCCGAGCGGCAGGCCGGCGACGGCGCGGATGTGCTGCTCGAACTGCGACACCACGCAGGCCGCCTCCGTCCAGTGGCCGGAATTGTGCACCCGCGGCGCGATCTCGTTGGCCAGCAGCGAGCCGTCGGCCAGCACGAAGAACTCGACGCCGATCACGCCGACATAGTCGAGCGCCTCGAGGATGGCGCGGGCCGCCTGGCGCGCCGCCTGCGCCGTGCGGTCGGACACGGCCGCCGGCACGGTCGAGCTGTGCAGGATGCCGCCGCGATGCACGTTCTCGGCCAGGTCGTAGGCGGCGACCGCGCCGTCGCGGCCACGCGCGGCGATCACCGAGACCTCGCGCTCGAAGCGCACCAGACCCTCGAGGATGAGCGGCACGCCGCCGAGCGCGGCGAAGGCCTCGGCCAGCGCCTCGGGCGCCGGCCGGTCGAGCACACGCTGGCCCTTGCCGTCATAGCCGAGCCGCCGCGTCTTCAGCACGCCGGAGCCGCCGAGCCGGGCGAGCGCGGCGGCGAGCCCCGCCGCGTCGTCGACCGCCTCGTAGGGCGCCGTGGCGACGCCTGCGGCGTTGAGGAAGCGCTTTTCGGCCAGCCGGTCCTGCGCCGCCTCGAGCGCGGCCGGCGGCGGAAACACCGGCACGCGCTCGGCCAGCCGGCGCGCCGCGGCGACCGGCACGTTCTCGAACTCGTAGGTCACCGCCGCCGCGCCGTCGGCCAGCTCGGCGAGCGCGGCCGGGTCGTCATAGGCGGCCACGACCTGCCGGTTGGCGAGCTGCGCGGCCGGGCAGTCGGGCTGCGGCTCGAGCACGATCGTGCGGTAGCCGAGCCGCGCGGCGGCGGCCGCCAGCATGCGGCCGAGCTGGCCGCCGCCGACGATGCCGATCGTCGCGCCGGGCGCCAGCGGGCCGCTCACGGCGCATCCTGCGGCGTCTCGGCCACGGCCTCCGTCTGGTCGCGGCGCCAGGCGTCGAGCCGCGCGGCGAGCGCCTCGTCGGTCAGCGCCAGCACGGCGGCCGCCAGCAGCGCGGCGTTGACGGCGCCGGCGCGGCCGATCGCCAGCGTGCCGACGGGAATGCCGGCCGGCATCTGCACGATCGACAACAGCGAATCCTGGCCCGACAGCGCCTTCGATTCGACGGGCACGCCGAACACCGGCAGCGGCGTCAGCGCCGCCACCATGCCCGGCAGATGGGCCGCGCCGCCGGCGCCGGCGACGATGACCTTGTGGCCGGCCGCGCGCGCGCCGCGGGCAAACGCGTAGAGCCGCTCCGGCGTGCGGTGCGCCGAGACGATGCGCGCCTCGTGGCCGACGCCGAGCGCGGCCAGCGTGTCGGCCGCATGCCGCATCGTCGCCCAGTCGGACTGGCTTCCCATGATGATACAGACGTCCGCGCCGTCGGCCATGGCGGTCCCCCTTGTCGCGCCGGCCGCGCCCCGGCGGGCGGCGGCGATGCGCCGCGCTGGTCTAGACCATGATGCCGAAACGTGTGAAGCGCTTTTCGGACGCCGTCATGGCCTGTGCGACGGATTTCGCCGCCTGTCCGCGACGCCGCGCAGGTCCGCGCCCTGCCCCGCTCGGGCCGGCGCCCGCCGCTCAGGCGATGATGTCGGGAATGATGCGGTCTTCCAGGTCCTTGAGGCGGTCTTTCACCGCCAGCTTCTTCTTCTTCATGCGCTGGATCTGCAGCGGGTCGCATCCCGTCGCCACCATGGCGTTGATGGCGGCGTCGAAATCGGCATGATCCTGTTTCAGACGCGCGAACTCGAGACGAATCTCGGCCTGTTCCTGGTCAGACATGGCGTCCGTTGGCTGGGCCGGCGTCGCCGGAGCGCCAGGCTTGGCGCACCGCGGCCGCGGCAATGCTGAAAGCATAGGCCTAGCACATTTCGCGCCTGTGGGAAATGCGACGCCGCGCCATTCGACAAGCCGCCACGGAGATGGCACACTGTCATCGTCCCGTCACAAGGGCGTGTCGGCGGTTCATCCCTTGCGACGGGTACGAGGAACCTAGCGAAGGGAGTCCACCATGTCTCTTGAATCCCACCTTGCGGAGCTGCAGCGCAGGCACGGCAATCTGGAACGGCAGATTGACGAGGCCATGGCGCATCCCTCGGTCGACGCGCTGGAGATCTCGCGGCTCAAGCGACGCAAGCTGGCCATCAAGGACGAGATGGAAAAGCTGAGGACGGCCCCCACCACCCACTGACATGGCGTTTGCCGGCGACGTCGGAACCGGTTCGCCGTTCGCAAATGCGCTAGAACAAACAACTTGGAGCCGATCTGCGATTCCGTGAATGGCAGGTCGGCTCTGAAGGCCGCGGCGCGGGCCCGGTGACCGCCGGCCCGGCTCCGGGCACCCGCACCGTGCCACGCCGGCCGCCAAGCGGCCGCCGGCCCGCTCCGCAGTGCGCCCGCCTGTCGCGCGCCGGCGTGCCACCCCTGCGTCGCGCCGGTCTCTGCCTCCGGGCGGCGGTGCGCCCCGTCGACCCGGTCGGCGGTCAGCCCGGCCGGTCGCCGGCAGCGCCCGCCACCGCGGCTTCGCCTGCCGCCGGCGGATGGTCGCCGGCCTGTCCCTCCGGCGTCTCCTCCTGCACCTCCGCATCGCCTTCCGCGCGCGGGTCGAGCATCACCGCCTGCGGCGTCACCGCGCGCTCGGCCGGCAGCGTCTTGAACGCCTCGCGCTCCTCGAGCGGCACCGGCGCGCGGCGGCTGATGCGCAGCGCGGCATAGCCGGCGAGCAGCAGATGCGCCAGCGCCGTGGCGAGGAACAGGCCCTCCGGGCGCAGCCACTCCATGAACAGCGCCCCGGCGAGCGGGCCGATCATCGTGCCGAAGCCGTAGAGCACCAGCAGGCCGCCCGACACCTTGACGAAATCCTCCGGCGCGGCGTGGTCGTTGGCGTGCGCCACGGTCACCGAGTAGAGCGTGTAGGACAGCGCGCCGTAGGCGGTCGCCAGGACGATGATGAAGACGGCGTCGCGCGGCGCGGCGAAGAACACGACGAGCGCGAACAGCGCCGCGCCGGTCGCGCCGCCGGCGATCACGAAGCGCCGGTCGGTGCGGTCCGAGGCGCGGCCGATCGGCATCTGCAGCGCCGCGCCGGCGACCACGGCCAGGCTCATCATCAGCGCGATCTCGAAGGTGGAGATGCCGATGCGCGCGCCGTAGACGGCACCCAGCGTGCCCCAGGCGCCGTTCGCCGTGCCGACCAGCAGGCAGCCGAGAAAGGCGACCGGCGAGTTGGCGAACAGGCCCTTGAGGTCGAGCGAGACGCGCGTCAGCGGCTGCGGCGCCACCGCGGTCGACACCGCGGTGGGGATCAGCGACAGGCAGAACAGGATGCCGGTCGTCATGAACAGCATGGCGGTGGCGGTGTCGCCGACCGCCACCACCATCTGGCCGGTCATGATCGCCACATAGGTGACGATCATGTAGACGCCGAACACCGTGCCGCGGTTCTCGTTGGTGGCGCGCTCGTTGAGCCAGCTCTCGATGACCATGAAGGCGCCGGCCATGGCGAAGCCGGTGAACACGCGCAGAAGCACCCAGGCGACCGGATCGACGATCATGCCGGTCAGCAGCGCTATGATCGCCGCCGTCGCCGCGCAGGCGCCGAAGGCGCGCACATGGCCGACCCGACGCACCAGCCACGGCGCCACGAAGCAGCCGGCCACGAAGCCGGCCGCCCACGAGGTGCCGAGCAGGCCGAGCGCGGTCGCGGAGAAGCCCTCGGCCTGGCCGCGGATCGGCAGCAGCAGCGCGTGCAGGCCGGAGGCGGTGAGCAGGAACGCGGTCCCGAACAGCAGCGAGACGATCGAGGCGAAGGGAGAAAGCATCGGGGCTCCGGGCGGAAGGCTCGCGGGACGCGGCGGGCGGCAGGGTCTGCCGCGCCGTCATCGCCGCAAAGGTGGCATCATGAAGGCGCCGCGCTCACTCCCGCCGAAACAGCGATTCGGCCGCCGCCTTGGTGGCACCCTTGGCCTCGCGCTCCGCCTCCAGCCGGGCGATCTCGGCCCTGAGCGCGGCGATGCGCGCGTCGAGCTCGGCGACCGACAGCAGCGACAGGTCCTGGCCGATGACGTGGCCGTCCGGCGGCCGTTTCGGCTGGTCGTCGAAGATGGCCATCGTGTCCCTCCCTTTGCCGCGGCGGCACGGCACGATACATACTCGGCGGGCCGGTGCGAAAACCTACGCAAGCCGGCGGACAACAGCAAGGAAGGTCAGGCGCATGGCAATGGGCAAAGCGGTTCCCGAACGCATGACGGCGATCGCCATCACCGAGCCTGGCGGGCCGATGGTGCTGAAGCCGCAAACCCGCGCCGTGCCCGAGCCCGGTCCCGGCGAGATCCTGATTCGCGTCAAGGCGGCGGGCATCAACCGGCCGGACGTGCTGCAGCGCCAGGGCGCCTATCCGCCGCCGCCCGGCGCGTCCGAGCTGCCCGGCCTGGAGGCGGCCGGCGAGGTGGCCGCGCTCGGCGAGGGCGTCGGCCGCTGGAGCGTCGGCGACAAGGTGGCGGCGCTGACGCCGGGCGGCGGCTACGCCGAATACTGCACGGTGCACGAGAGCAACGCGCTGCCCATCCCGCACGGCTTCACCTTCACCGAGGCGGCGGCGATCCCCGAGACCTTCTTCACCGTGTGGCACAACGTCTTCCAGCGCGGCGCGCTGCGCCAGGGCGAGACGCTGCTGGTGCACGGCGGCTCGTCGGGCATCGGCACCACGGCGATCCAGCTCGCCGTCGCCTTCGGCGCGCGCGTCGCCGTCACCGCCGGCAGCGAGGAGAAGTGCCGCGCCTGCCGCGAGCTCGGCGCCGAGCGGGCGGTCAACTACCGCGAGGAGGATTTCGTCGCCGCGATCAAGGAGATGACCGGCGGGCGCGGCGCCGACGTCATCCTCGACATGGTGGCCGGCGATTACGTCAACCGCAACTACGCGGCCGCCGCCGAGGACGGCCGCATCGTGCAGATCGCGCTGCTCGGCGGCGCCAAGGCGACGGCCGACTTCTCGCGGCTGATGCGCAAGCGGCTCACCCACACCGGCTCGACGCTGCGCCCCCGGCCGGTGGCGGTGAAGGGCGCCATCGCCGCTGAGCTCGAGGACCAGGTCTGGCCGCTTCTGGCCGCGCGCAAGGTGGCGCCGGTGATGGACATGATCTTCCCGCTCGCCGAGGCCTGGCGCGCGCACGAGCGGATGGAGGAAGGCAGCCACATCGGCAAGATCGTGCTCGACGTCGCCTGACCGGCCCGGCCGGCGCACGGCAGTGAATCCGGGTTAACGCGGCAAGGGCTGGAGGATGTGAGCGAGGTATTGGTTGTTTCTGGCAGCGCGTTTTCTGCGCAGTCTGATG
>NZ_JAOAOP010000092.1 GCF_030398335.1 Aquibium sp. A9E412 | reverse complement strand
TCCGATCCGACCCTCGCCGCCGGGAGCGGGCTGACACTCTCTCCCGGCGGTCCTGTCTTCGCCTGTTCGGCAAGGAAAGTCATAAGACAAGCCTTCAGAGAAATTGTTTCGGCTGGTGAAGTCGATGTTTAAAGACGGATGGGACATGCGCCTTGCTCAGGCCAAACAAGCCACAAAACAGCTAAAGGCCAACGTCACCGCAGTTGAAAAACAGATTGAGGTCTTGCTCGACCGTATCGTCGAATCGAACACTGCGTCGGTGATAGCAGCCTACGAAAAACGCATCACAAAACTTGAATGGGAAAGGACGCTGGCAGAGGAAAAGCTGGTCACAAACGGCAAACCACGCATGACCTGGGAGGAGTTGTTCGAACACGCGCTCCAATTTCTCTCAAACCCTTGGAATATATGGAAAAATACTGACTTAACCAATAAAAAAACCGTCCTCAGACTGGCATTTTTGGAGCCATTGGCCTACAGCCGGAACGAAGGACTTCGAACACCTGATTTAGCCTTTCTATTCAAGGCTTTAGGTGAGATTTGTAGTGGAAAATGTGAAATGGCGCGCCCGGGAAGATTCGAACTCCCGACCCCCAGATTCGTAGTCTGGTGCTCTATCCAGCTGAGCTACGGGCGCAGCCTGCCGTTGGCGGCAGGGGGCGACGGGCTAGGCTCCGTTCGCCGACCGCGGCCTACCTAGCGATTGACGCGGGCAAAAGCAAGCCGGCTGGCGGCGTTTTTCTGTCTTGCGGCGCGGCCTGGCCGTGCGCGGCGGCGCCGGCCGGCCGGGCTCAGCCGTGCCGGCGCAGCTGGCCGCGCGCGTCGGTCAGGCTGACCGGGCGGTCGGGGATGGTGAGGGCGAAGACGGTGTGGCCGCCGGTGCTTTCCACCAGCTCGATGGCGCCGCCATGCGCGCGCACCAGCTCCTGGGCGATCGCCAGGCCGAGCCCGGTGCCGCCGCTCCTGGCCGAGCCGCGGAAGGCGGCGAACAGGTTCTCGCGCGCCTGCCTGGGCAGGCCCGGCCCGGTGTCGGCGACGAGGATGCGCACCACCGTTCCGGTGCGCTCGGCCGACACGGTGAGGCGGTGCACCAGCGCGCCGTCCGCCTCGGCGTCGCCCGACATCGCCTGCACGGCGTTGCGGCACAGGTTGGACAGCGCCCGGAAGAGCTGCTCGGAATCGGCGTCGACCTCGAGCTCGGCGTCGACGGCGTTGACGAACTCGATGCCGCTGTCGGGCGCGATGCCGAGCAGCCCGTGCACGTCGTCGACCAGCGGCCGCAGCCGCAGCAGCCGGCGCGCCGGCGGCGCCTCCTGGGTGCGGCCGTAGGCCAGCACGCCCTCCGAATAGGCGAGCGCCCGGTCGAGCGTGCGCAAGAGCTTCGGCGCGACGCGCTGCACCGTCGGGTCCTTGATGGCGCGCAGCCGGTCCGACATGAGCTGCGCCGAGGCCAGGATGTTGCGCATGTCGTGGTTGATCTTGGAGACCGCAAGGCCGAGATCGGCCAGGTGGCGGCGCTCGCCGAGCGTCTGGTAGAGCTTCGACTGCATGGCCGCCAGCTCGCGCTCGGCCACGCCGATCTCGTCGCTGCGCGCCTCCGGCACGACGATGCGACCGGGCTCGTCCGGCGCCTTGGCGAAGGCCAGCATCGAGCGCGTCATGGCGCGGATCGGCCGGATCATGATGCGGTTGATGGCGTAGAAGACCAGCGTCGCGGTGAACAGCGAGATGATCAGCGACAGGAAGGCGATGTTGCGCGCGTAGGTCAGCATCGCCTGGCGCAGCCCGTCGTCGGCGATGATCAGCTCGAACGCCTTGTCGCTCTCGCCGGCCAGGCCGTAGACGCGCAGCATGCGCTGGCCGCCGAAGGCGAGCGTGTCGAGCGCGGCCGTCATCGCCGACAGCGGGTCGACGGCGTTGAGGTCGATGTGGCGGTCGACCTCGGGCGGCATGTCGGAGACGAGCAGCAGGCGCGACACGCCGGCGTCGCGCACCGCGATCGCCTGGGCGCCGATCGCCATCAGGACGTCGTTCTGCGCCTCGCGGCTGAAGGCGTCGGCGTCGGCCTCCAGCAGCACCAGCGACACCGCGGCCGCCGTGCCGAGCCGCTGCTCCAGCCACTGCAGGCGGAAATTGGCCACCGAGGGCAGGAAGATCAGCACCTCGGCGATCAGCACGAACAGGACGGTGAGCACGAGCAGCTTGGTCGACAGCCCGCGCGCCAGCGGGACGGCGCGTTGCGCCCCGCCTTCGCCGTCCGTGCCGGCCGCCTCGTGCTTCCCGCTCTCGTCCATGCGGTGATCCTGTCCGCGCCGGCCCCCCGGCGCGCCCGTTCTCGTTCCTTTTAGCCGAAAAGCCGCAGGAAGCGCACCGCCGCGCGCACGACCGGCCGCCGGGGCGCGTCACTGAAATAGGAGATGGCGGCGCGTTTTCCAGCCTCGGCCATGGTCGGGTAGGGCGCCACGTAGCCGGCGACGTCGCGCACGGTCAGCTTCTGCGCCACCGCCAGCGCCCACATGTTGATCGCCTCGCCGGCCTGCGCGCCGACGATCGACACGCCGAGGATGCGGCCGCGCCGGTCGGTCACCATCTTCAGGAAGCCGTCGGTGCGCCGCTCGGCCTGCGCCCGGTCGTTCTCGGCGAACGGCCAGCGCAGCACGCGGATCGTGCCGTGCTTCCTTCTCGCCGCGGCCTCGTCGAGGCCGACATGGGCGAGCTCGGGATCGGTGTAGGTCGCCCACGGCACGATGGCGCGGTTCTCGCGCGCCGGCAGCCGGAACAAAAGCGCCCGCAGCACCAGCCCGGCATGGTAGTTGGCGACATGGGTGAACTGCAGCCCGCCGGCCACGTCGCCGATGGCGTAGACGCGGCGGTTGCCGGTGCGCAGCTTGGCGTCGACCCTCACGCCGCCGGCGTCGTGCGCGATGCCGGCCTTGCCGAGGTCGAGCGCGGCGATGTTGGGCGTGCGCCCGGCCGCCACCAGCAGATGCGTGCCGTCGATCGTCGCCGCGCCGCCGGCGCCCTCGACATGCAGCCGCACGCCGCTGCGGCCGCGCTTTTCCACGCGCCTGACGGCGGTCTGCTCGTGGATGGCGATGCCCTCGGCGCGCAGTCGGTCGAGCACGTGTGCGGCAAGCTCGGGGTCGTCGCGGCCGAGCGCGCGGGCGGCCTCCACCACGGTCACCGCGGCGCCCAGCCGGCGATGCGCCTGGGCGAGTTCCAGGCCGATCGGCCCGCCGCCGATGACGACGAGATGGCCGGGCCGGCGCTGCTGCTCGAACACCGTCTCGTTGGTCAGGAAGGGGACGTCGGACAGCCCCTCGATCGGCGGCACCATCGGCGAGGAGCCGGTGGCCAGCACGAAGCGGCGGGCGCGCACCTCGATGTCGCCCACTTCGACCGTGCGCCGGTCGGCGAAGCGCGCCTCGCCCTCGATCACCCGCACGCCGAGCGCGGTGAAGCGCTCGACCGAATCGTTCGGCGCGATGGCGGCGATCACCGCGTGCACGTGGCGCATCACCTTGCGGAAGTCGACCTGCGGCTCGGCCGCGGAAACGCCGAAGGCGCCGCTGTCGGCGATGGCGCTGGCGTGGCGGGCGGCGGCCAGCATCGCCTTCGACGGCACGCAGCCGTAGTTCAGGCAGTCGCCGCCCATGCGGCCGCGCTCGATGAGCACCACCGAAACGCCGAAGGCGGCGGCCGCGGCCGCCACCGAGAGGCCGCCGGAGCCGGCGCCGATGACGCAGATGTCGGGCTTGAGAAGGGTCGTCATGAATGCGTCTCTGCCACGAAAGCGCGGCTTCAGGAACCGGGCCGGCGGCCGGCGCGCAGCCGGCGCAGCACGGTGGCCAGCAGCGCCACGGCGGCGAGCGCGGCGAAGGCGAGGGTGATCTGCGGCGTCACCAGGTCGGCGAGCTGCACCCGCGTGCCCGATTCGGCGGCGGCCTCCAGCACGCTGCCGAGCCCGTGGCCGAGATAGGCGTAGGCGAAGGTGCCGGGCAGGATGCCGAGAAAGGTCGCCGCCACGTAGGTGCGCAGCGGCACCGCGCAGAAGGCCGGCGCGATGTTGACCACGAAGAAGGGGAAGACGGGCGCCAGCCGCAGCACCAGCAGGTAGGAGAAGGCGTCGCGCTCGAAGCCTTCGGCGAGCTGCGCGGCGCGGCCGCCGACACCCTTCTTCAGGACGTCGCCGACGGCCGAGCGGCAGGCGAGGAACAGCGCGGTGGCGCCGGCCGTCGCCGCCACCGCGACGATCAGCCCGCCGGCGAGCCAGCCGAACAGGAAGCCGGCGAAGACGGTGAGCACCGAGGCGGCCGGGAAGGAGAAGGCGACGGCGAGCGTGTAAAGGACGGCGAAGCCGAGCGGCGCGGCGACCGGATGCGCGGCGACGAAGGCTGACAGCCAGTCGCGGCTTTCGGCCAGGAAGTCGAGCGACAGGTAGCGCTGCCAGCCCATCAGGTAGCCGAAGGCGAGGCCGGCCAGAATCACCGCCACCGGCACGAAGCGCCAGTAGGCGGCGCGGCCGCGGGCCTTGTCCTCCTGTCGCGCGATGTTGTCGGTCGCCATGCGTTGCGTCATCGGTCCTTTCCGGCGTCGCCCGCGCCGCGTTCGGCGGGGCCTGCCGTTGGAATGGCGATTTGCGGCGCGACTTGCAATGCGCTCGCGCGCCGTCTCACCGGCTTTTGACCCGTCCCGGCCGGCCCGTCACCCTTTCGTGAGACCCCTTGCGGGCCTGGCCGGCAGGCGCCTCAGCCGGCCGGCCGGCGGTCGAGGGCGATGCGGCCGGGTCCCGCGGCGGCGAGCACCAGCAGGCCGCCGCCGATGGCGATGTCCTTGAACAGGATCTGCATCTCGACGACGTTGCCGGGGTCCCAGTGGCCGATGAAGCCGGCGGCGATGGAAAACAGGCCGAGCAGCGTGGCCGCGGCCGCGGTGCGGTAGCCGACGAGCACGAACAGGCCGGCGACGAGTTCGAACAGCGACACCGCCCAGGCCGTGAAGGCCGGCCAGGGCAGGCCGACGCCCTGCATGTAGGCGGCCGTTCCGGCCGGGTCGGCCAGCTTGGAGAAGCCGGCCAGGATGAAGATGACCGCCAGCAGGAAGCGGCCGATCAGGATGACGACGCCGTTCGACATGGTTCTCCCCCTTTGCCGCGCGCGGCGGCGCCAGCATAGACGATCGCCGCGCCGGCGCCCATGCCCCGCCGGCGCGCGCGGCCGGTCAGCCGGGCCGCGTCATCGCCTCCGGCCGCACCAGCCGGTCGTAGGTCGCGCCGTCGACCAGGCCGCTCGCCAGCGCCTCCTCGCGCAGCGTGGTGCCGTTCCTGTGCGCCGCCTTGGCGATGGCCGCGGCGTTGTCGTAGCCGATCTCCGGCGCCAGCGCGGTGACCAGCATCAGCGAGCGCTGCATCAGCTCGCCGATGCGCCCCTCGTCGGCCTCCAGCCCGGCGACGCAGTTGTCGGCGAAGGAGCGCATCGCGTCGCCGAGGATGCGCACCGACTGCAGCACCGCGTTGGCGATCACCGGCTTGAACACGTTGAGCTCGAAATGGCCCTGGCTGGCGGCCATCGCCACCGTCGTCTGGTTGCCGATCACCTGGGTCGCCACCATGGTCAGCGCCTCGGCCTGGGTCGGGTTCACCTTGCCGGGCATGATCGAGGAGCCGGGCTCGTTTTCCGGCAGGCGCAGCTCGCCGAGGCCCGAGCGCGGGCCGGAGCCGAGGAAGCGGATGTCGTTGGCGATCTTGAACAGGTCGGCCGCCAGCGCCGCCAGCGCGCCGTGGAAATGCGCCAGCGCGCCGTGGCTCGCCAGCGCTTCGAACTTGTTGCCGGCGGTGCGGAAGGGCAGCCCGGTGAGCTCCGCCACCGCCGCGGCGAAGGCGGTGTCGAAGCCGGCCGGCGCGTTGAGCCCGGTGCCGACCGCCGTGCCGCCCTGGGCGAGCGCGAAGACGTCGTCGAGCGCCTGCTCGATGCGCCGGCGGCCGAGCGTCAGCGCCGCCACATAGCCGGAGAACTCCTGGCCGAGCGTCAGCGGCGTGGCGTCCTGGGTGTGCGTGCGGCCGATCTTGACGATCGCGGCGAAGGCCTGCGCCTTGTCGTCGAGCGCCGCCGTCAGCCGGTCGAGACCCGGCATCAGCACGCGCGCGCTCTCGCGCGCGGTGGCGATGTGCATGGCGGTGGGGAAGGTGTCGTTCGACGACTGGCTGCGGTTGACGTGGTCGTTGGGATGCACCGGCGTCTTGCTGCCCATCGTGCCGCCGAGCCGGGCGATGGCGCGGTTGGCGATCACCTCGTTGGCGTTCATGTTCGACTGGGTGCCCGAGCCGGTCTGCCACACGACGAGCGGGAAATGCGCGTCGAGTTGGCCTGCCGCGACCTCGGCGGCGGCCGCGGCGATCGCCTCGCCGATCTCCGGCTCGAGCCGGCCGAGCGCCATGTTGGCCCGGGCGGCGGCCTGCTTGACGAGGCCGAGCGCGTGCACCAGCGGCGCCGGCATGCGCTCCTCGCCGATGCGGAAATTGCCCAGCGAGCGCTGCGTCTGGGCGCCCCAGTAGCGGTCGGCGGCAACCTCGATGGGGCCGAAGGTGTCGGTCTCGGTACGGGTCTCGGTCATGGCGGGCAACCTCCTTTCGCTGCCCGCCATATGGCACCGCCGCACGGCCGGGTCCAACCGCGGGCCGCGCCGGCCGCCTCAGTGGGGGCTGCGCCGGGCGGTCTCGCGCGGCAGCTCGCCGAAGGTGCGGCGGTACTCGGCCGAGAAGCGGCCGAGATGGCCGAAGCCCCAGCGGCCGGCCGCCTCGGTCACCGACAGATCCGGCCCCTTTTCCAGCAGCTCGTACTGCACGCGGCGCAGCCGCTCGCGCCGCAGCGCCTGCATCGGCGAGATGCCGAAGGTGACCTTGTAGGCGAGCTGCAGCGCGCGCGGACCGACGCCGGCCGCCTTAGCGATGTCGCCGATCGTCAGCGGCCGGTCGGCGTGGGCGCGGATATAGGCCTCGGCGCGCTTGACGTGGCGCGGCGCCGGCACCTCGCGGCGCGGCAGGAACAGCGACACGTTGCTCGGCTGGGCGCGCACGAAGCTCTCCATCAGCCGCTGCTCGTTGAAGGCCTCCCACAGCCCGCGGCCGGTGTCCCTGTCGCGCGCGTCGGCGGCGCAGAACAGCGCGTTGAGAAGCTGCCGCCAGGCGCGCATCTCCGGCCGGCGCATGTCGATGCGCGGGTCGAAGACCAGCGGGCCGGGCAGGTCGCGCTCGATCAGCCGCTCGACGAAATGCAGGAACGGCGCCTTGCGGATCTGCACCAGCACCTGCTCGCAGCCGCGCCACCAGTGCATCACCGAGGTGCGGTCGGCATTGAGGATCGAGGCGGTGTCGCCGTCGGTGATGAACTCGGCCGTGCCGTTGCGGATCGTCGCCGCGCCGGCGATCGGGATCTGGATGAGATAGAAGGTATCGAGCGCGCCGGGATCGATGCGCACGTCCGCACCGTAGCTGATGTAGTTGAGCGAGATCATCTCGCCCATGCGGTGGTGGTGGGCGGCGCGGAAGGCGGTCGCGCTGCCGACGATCTCGAGCCGGTGGCTGCAGAACTTCTGCGCCACGCGCTCGCGCGCGCAGTCGAGATCGTCGGACTGGAACAGAACGTGGTTGGCGAGCGGGGCAGTCACCGTCGCTTCCTCCTCCCTTGTCGTTTTTTCCGCCAGCCTAGCACCCGCGGCCCGGTCGCCGAAATGCGGCTTGCGTCGAATCCGCGCGCAGCCATGTTTTTTTCGTTTTTCGGACAGTCGTTGCGCGATCCGGCTGGCGCGCGCGCGGCGATCCGGGCCAGCATCGCCCGAGTGCCACAGCCAATCAGGGAGGAGACGCGATGGCTGACGATCTTGCCAAGGGCATCACGCGCGAGGGTGAGGGCTTCGAGAAGAAGAGCTGGAACATCCTCGGCCAGGTCTATTTTCCCAAGGCGACCTGCGAATCCACCTTCGCCTTCGAGACCAACAGCGAGCCCGGCCAGTTCGTGCCCGTTCACGTCCATCCCACGCAGGACGAGTTCATTCTCGTGCAGGAAGGCGCGCTCGACCTCAAGCTCGACGGCGAATGGGTGCGCGCGGAGGCCGGCGACCTGGTGCGCATGCCGCGCGGCATCCCGCACGGCTACTTCAACAAGTCCGACAAGCCCGCCCGCGCCCTGTTCTGGGTCTCGCCGGCGCGCAAGCTCGAGGCGCTGTTCACCAAGCTCGACCGCATGGAGGACCCCGACGAGGTGGTGAAGGTCTCCGCCGAGCACGAGGTCGACTTCCTGCCGCCGGAGGCGAACGACTAGACCGGGACGCCGCAGCGCGCGCGGATGCCGGGCCGGGCGAGCCCGCCCGGCCGCACCACGCACAGATCGCGCGGCGGGGGGCGCGGACGGGCGGCCGGAGCCGGCCGTCGGCCTTCGCGAACACGACGACCAGCGACAAGCGACAAGCGATTCCGCTTCGTCCGGCGCGGCCCGACGGCCGGTCGCGCGGCGCCCGGCGCCGCGCCGGCGCAGCCGTGCCCGACACAGCGGCAGGAACCAGGGGCAGCGAGCCATGAACCCGACACGAAAGAAGGTCTGCGTCATCGGCGCGGGCATCAGCGGCCTGGCGGCGGGCCGGGCCTTCAAGCAGCAGGGCCACGACGTCGTCATCCTCGAGCGCAGCGACGAGCTGGGCGGCGTGTGGGCGCCGTCGCGCTCCTATCCCGACGTGCAGACGCAAAGCCCGAAGGAGCTCTACCGCTACACCGACCGGGCGATGCCCGACGACTATCCCGAGTGGCCCAAGGGGCCGCAGGTGCACGCCTATCTGGCCGACTACGCCGACGGCCACGGGCTGACGCGGCTGGTGCGCTTCGGCACCGCCGTCACCGGCATGGCGCGCCGCGCCGACGGCAGGCCGGGATGGACGCTCGACCTGCAGACGCCGGAGGGCGAGACGCGCGAGGACTTCGACTTCGTCGCCGTGTGCACCGGCCAGTTCAGCGAGAAGAACGTGATCGCGCATCCCGGCCAGGAGGCCTTCGTGGCGGCCGGCGGCCGGGTGATGCACTCGTCCGACTACACCGATCCGGCGATGGTCAGGGGCCGCAAGGTGGTGGTGCTCGGCTTTTCCAAGTCGGCCACGGACATCGCCGTCAGCGCCGTCCACGCCGGCGCGTCCGCCGTCACCATCGTCTACCGCGAATCGGTGTGGCGCATTCCCTACTTCATCGGCGGGCTGATCAACTTCAAGCGCATCCTCTACATCCGCATGCAGGAGCGCATGTTCCCCGGCTGGGGCATCGGCCGCATGGCGCGCCTCAACCACGCGCTGGCCCGGCCCTTCGTGTGGGCCAACTGGCGCGCGCTGGAAAGCCTGCTCAGCCTGCAGCTCAAGCTCGGCAAGACCGGCCTGCGGCCGAAGGAGCCGATCGAGGGCGGCATCAACTGCTCGGTGCCGATCGCCACGCCCGGCTTCTTCGACATGGTGGCCGATGGCCGCATCAAGGCGATCCAGGGCACCTTCGACCACTACGAGGACGATGCGGTGGTGCTGACCGGCGGCGAGCGCGTCGCGGCCGACACGGCGATCCTGGCGATCGGCTGGAAGCTCGGCGTGCCGTTCCTGCCCGAGGCGTACCGCGACAAGCTGGTCGAGCCCGACGGCCAGTACCGGCTCTACCGGCTGATCGCCAATCCCGACATTCCCGACCTCGGCTTCGTCGGCTTCAACTCGTCGTTCTGCACGGTGCTGTGCGCCGATCTCGCCGCGCAGTGGCTGGTGCGCTACGCCGACGGCAAGCTCGCCCGCCAGCCGAGCGCGCAGGAGATGCGCGACAACATGGACATGATGCTGCGCTGGCGGCGCGAGGAGCGCCGCGCGGCCGGCGTCTATGGCGGGCTGTGCGTGGCACCGTACCACTTCAAGCATTTCGACGAGCTGCTCGCCGACATCGGCACGGCCAAGCGCCGGCGCAACCCGATCGCGGAGAACCTGACGCCGCCCGACGCCGAGGCCTACGCCCGCTATCTGAAGACGGCGCCGGCCTACGTGCTGCAGTAGAGCGTCTGGCGGCGAACCGGTTTCCACTTCGCCTGGAAACGCTGTGGAACGGAACCGGCGGCCCGGCGCAGAAAAGGAAAAGGGCGGCGCGAGAAACGCCGCCCTTTCCCGTTCGGGGCCGAAGCCCCGCGAACGCAGGTCGTTGAACCCGCGCATCGCTCCTTGCGGGAACCGGTGACGGTTCCCGCAAGGCCGACGCGCTAGAAGTCCATGCCGCCCATGCCGCCCATGCCGCCGCCCGGCATCGCCGGCGCGGCCTGCTCCTTCTTGGGCAACTCGGCGACCATCGCCTCGGTGGTGACCAGCAGGCCGGCGACCGACGCGGCGTCCTCCAGCGCGGTGCGCACCACCTTCACCGGATCGACGATGCCCATGGCGATCATGTCGCCATACTCGCCGGTCTGGGCGTTGTAGCCGTAGGTCGTGCCCTTGTTCTCGAGGATCTTGCCGGCCACGATCGACGCCTCGGCGCCGGCATTGGCCGCGATCTGGCGAGCCGGGGCCTGCACGGCGCGGCGCACGATGTTGACGCCGGCCGCCTGGTCGGCGTTGACGCCCTCGGCCTTGATCGCCGCCGAAGCGCGCAGCAGCGACACGCCGCCGCCGGCCACGATGCCTTCCTCGACCGCCGCGCGGGTGGCGTTGAGGGCGTCGTCGACGCGATCCTTCTTCTCCTTCACCTCGACCTCGGTGGCGCCGCCGACGCGGATCACCGCGACGCCGCCGGCCAGCTTGGCCAGCCGCTCCTGCAGCTTCTCGCGGTCGTAGTCGGAGGTCGTCT
>NZ_JAOAOP010000091.1 GCF_030398335.1 Aquibium sp. A9E412 | reverse complement strand
TTTTTGCAGGGATGGCGGCGCCTTGCGGCGAACGCCGGCGCCGCCCCTCATCCGCCCCTTCGGGGCACCTTCTCCCCGCGTGCGGGGAGAAGGGGTTGATGGCGAGCGACGCGGATGACCCACTGACACCTTCTCCCCGCGTGCGGGAAGAAGGGAGCGTTTGCGCCCCACAGGTAATCGAGGATCGCCCCTTCTCCCCGCATGCAGGGAGAAGGGGGGCGGCCACCGTTCGCACCGCAGCATTCCCGGCGCGGCCGACCGTCTCGCGTGCGGCCGTCGCAATGACGGGATGCGGCGCGTGTGCTGGAGCCGTGCTGCGTTTCGCGAAATCGCAGACCGGCTGCAGCTTCTGGTCTTGACGCGTTTGCGGCCGGCGAACCGGTGTGCACTGCGCCTGGAACGCTAGCGGATGTTGAGCAGCCGCTCGAGATACTCGCGCTCGACCTCGGGGCTCAGCGCGTCGCCGAGCCGGCGGCGGATCGCCTCCAGGATCTCGCGGGCGCGCTGGATGTCGATCTCGTCGGGCACCTCGACCGTGTCGCCGAAATCGGGACCGGTGGTGGCGCGCGGCCGGCCGAGCGGGTCGCGGTCGGCGTTCTGCTGGCGGCCGCCTTCCTCGCCGCCGCCCTGCTGGCCGCGCATGGCCTGCTGCATCTGGTTCATCATGTCCTGCGCGCCGCGGCGCAGCGCCTCCAGCGCGCGGCCCTGCTCGCCGACGGCGCGCTCGCCCTCGCCGCCGCCGAGCGCGCTCTCGGCCTGGCCCATCGCCTCGCCGGCCTCGCCGAAGCCTTCGCCCGGCTGGATGCCGAGGTTCTCAAGCCCGCGCATCAGCGCCTCGAGCTCGCCCTGCAGGTCGCCCTGGCCCTGCTGCAGGCCGCGCAGCGCCTCGGCGAGCTCCTCCGGGCTCATGCCCTGACCCTGGCCGGGCTGCTGGCCGTCCTCGCCGCGCTGGCCGGGCTGGCGGCCCTGCTGACCCGGCTGGCCGGGCTGGCGCTGGCCGCGCTGCATCTGGTCGAGGCGGAAGGTCTCGTTCATCATCTCCTGCTGGCGGCGCATGATCTCGCCCAGCCGGTCCATCTGCTGGCGCATCTCCGACTGCTGCTGGCCGCCCTGCTGCTGTTGCTGCTGGCGGCCGGCCTGCAGGTTGTTCATCATCTCCTGAAGCTGCGACAACAGCTCCTGCGCCTGGTCGCGGGCGCCCGAGCGGGCCAGGTTCTCGATCTGGTCGAGCATGCGCTCCAGATCGCCCTGCCGCATCATCTCGCCATCCTGCGGCATCTGCTGCGCCAGGTTGGGGTTCTGCATGGCGCGCTCGGCGAACTCGCGCAGGAACTCGCGCATCGCCTCGCGCAGCTCGGCCATCAGGCGCTCGATCTCCTCGTCGCTGGCGTCGTTCTCCAGCGCCTGGCGCAGCGCCTCCTGCGCCTGGCGCAGGCGGCGCTCGGCCGCCGTCAGGTCGCCGTCCTCGATGTTGCGGGCGACCTCCCACATGTAGTCGACGACATCGCGCAGCGCGGCGTCGCTTCCGGCCATGGCAAGCCGCGTGCGCACCGTGGACAGGCCGAGAAAGTGGGCGGCGTTGTCGAAGGTGTCCTCGGGCCGCAGCGTCAGCGCGTCGATCAGGTCGACCACGCGGCGCTGCGCGTTGGCGTCGAGCGCCAGCATGCGGCGCTGCTCGATCAGCGCGCGGGCGAGCGGGTTGGTGAACGGCCACTCCGGCAGCACGATCGTGCGCGTCTCGCTGCGCGCGGTCTGGCCGGCCGCGTCGCGCGCCTCGAGCGTCAGGCGCACGCGCGCGCCCGACCAGGGATGCTCGGTCAGGTCGGCGCTGCTTTCGGCGGTGCCGTCGCCGCGCCGCGCGGGCACCGACAGCGCCATCTCGGGCGGGCCGTAGAGCGGCCGCGCCGCCTCGTCCGGCGCGGCGAGCGCGAAGTCGGCTTCGGCGGCGGTGGCGCCGTGGTCGTCGTCGATCTGGTAGGCGAGCTCGAGCGCGCCGTTGACGGCGCGCGCGGGATCCTCGGTGAAGCGAATGATCGGCGGCGTGTCGGCGACGACGCGGAAGCGCCAGCTCTTGAGCGTCTCCTCGCCGCGGCCGAGCGTCGCCGTCGCGTCGCCGGAAAGCCGGCGCGTGAACTGCCGCGCATCGCCGCCGGGCGCCGGGTCGGCCGCCGCGCCCTCGGCATCGGGCGCGCCGTCGAGCACCAGCGTCTCGTCGCCCGAACCGCCGGCCACGCGCACGGCGAGCTCGCTGTTCTGCGGCACGGTGAAGGTGCTGGTCTCGGCATTGGCGTCCGCCGTCAGGAAGATCGGCGCGGTGTTGGTGTAGGCGGGCGGCGTCACCCAGGCGTCGATGCGCGCCGGGACCGCGGTCGCGCCCGCGGCCGAGCGGAAGGCGTCGCCGAGCCGGCCGCCGAACGGGCCGGTGGAAAAGGCGAAGGCGACGACGAGCAGCAGCGCGGCGGCCGCGCGCAGGCCCCACGGGTCGCGGTCGGGCACGCGCGTGCGCGGCAGGTCTCCCGTCAGGTTCTTCAGCCGCGCCGCCATGCGGCGCCGGTGCTCCCGCCACAGCGCGTCGGCGAAGGCGTCGCCGGCCGACAACCGGTCGGTCTGGGTCGACACGGGGGCATGCTCGAGCCGGTTGGCGCGCTCGATGCGCCGGTCGATCTCGGCGGCGGCCGGCAGGCGGAAGCCGCGCAGCGGCCACAGCGCGGCGAGCGCGGCGAGCGCGAAGCCGGCGACCAGCGTCAGGCGGGCCCAGTCGGGCAGGGCGCGGAAGACGCCGAGCCAGGCGAGGCTGAAGAACAGGCTGACGAGCACGACGAGCGGCAGGACCAGCGGCCAGGCCCGCTCGACCGTCATCGCCGCTCCGGTGACGAGGCGCGTGGCCGAAAGCCGCGCGGGCAGGAGCTGCGCCGGCGCCTCCGCGCCGCGCGGCGCTGCGGACTGGCTGTCGTGCGGAGCCTTCGCCATCGGCCCTTTCCCGGCCCGCATGCGCGCCGTCGCGCGCCGGACCGTGCGGTTGCGTCACCGCAAGACAATAGCAAGAAAGACGGCGAAGGCGAGGCGGGCTGGCGAAATCGTGATCGCCGGCGCAGCCGTGGCGTCGATGCGCTCGCACCGCGCGCCACGGCGCCCGGACGCCGGCGGCGACGTCGCGCCGGACGCGCCGGCGCTACAGCCAGTCGGGCAGCGAATCGAGGCCGATCAGGTCGTCATAGGTCGGCCGCGGCCTGACGACGTGGAAGCGGTCGCCGCTGACCAGCACCTCCGGCACCAGGAGGCGGCTGTTGTAGGTGCCCGACTGCACCGCGCCATAGGCGCCGGCCGAGCCGACGGCGACCAGGTCGCCCGGCTTTAGGCGCGGCAGCGCCCGGTCGTGCGCCAGGTAGTCGCCGGTCTCGCAGACCGGGCCGACGACGTCGACCAGCATGGTCTCGGCGCCCGGCGCCGGCTCGGCGACCGGCCGGATGGCGTGGTAGGCGTCGTAGAGCGTCGGCCGGATCAGGTCGTTCATCGCCGCGTCGACGATCAGGAAGGTCTTGGCGTCGCCGTGCTTGACGTAGATGACGCTGGAGACCAGCACGCCGGCATTGCCGGCGATCAGCCGGCCGGGCTCGAACACCACCTTGACACCGAGCCGCGTGACGTGCCGGCGCACCACCGCGGCATAGGCGTCGGGCAGCGGCGGCGGGTCGTCGTCGTGGCGGTAGGGGATGCCGAGGCCGCCGCCGAGGTCGACATGCTCGATCGAATGGCCGTCGCCGCGCAGCGTCTCGGTCAGCTCGGTGAGCAGCGCGAAGGCGGCGTCGAAGGGCTGCAGCTCGGTGATCTGGCTGCCGATGTGCATGTCGATGCCGGTGACGCGGATGCCCGGCAGCGCGCCGGCCCGGCCGTAGACGGCGCGCGCGTGCTGCCAGGGAATGCCGAACTTGTTCTCCGCCTTGCCGGTGGCGATCTTGCGGTGGGTGCGCGCGTCGACGTCGGGGTTGATGCGCAGCGACACCGGCGCCGTGCGGCCCATCGCCACCGCGCGCTGCGACAACAGCTCGAGCTCCGGCTCGCTCTCGACGTTGAAGCACAGGATGCCGGCCGACAGCGCGGCGTCCATCTCGGCCGCCGTCTTGCCGACGCCGGAAAACAGGATCCGCCCGGCCGGGATGCCGGCGGCCAGCGCCCGGCGCAGCTCGCCCTCCGAGACCACGTCGGCGCCGGCGCCGAGCCGCGCCAGCGTCGCCAGCACCGCCTGGTTGGAGTTCGCCTTCATGGCGTAGCAGACCAGCGAATCGAGATCGGCGAAAGCGCCGGCGAAGACGCGGTAATGGCGCTCCAGCGTGGCGGTGGAATAGCAGTAGAACGGCGTGCCGACTGCCGCGGCGATCGCCGGCAGCGGCACGTCCTCGGCGCACAGCACGCCGTCGCGGTACTGGAAGTGGTTCACCGGCGCTGGGCCTCGCGATGATGCCGGGTCAGTCGATCAGCGGATCGAGGATGAAGCGACGGTCCTCGACCGGCGGCTCGGGCTCCGGCGGCAGCGGCTCGTCGTTGCGCTCGGCCTGCTTGCGCGCCTCGACCGCCGCCTCGTAGGGCGTGTCGAGCGGCGCCTTGCGGCCGCAACCGGCAAGCGCCAGAGCGGCGGCGAGCGCGGCGAATGCAAGATATTTCGATGCCGTCATGTCGCCGAGCCGTCCCGTTGGTCGTGTTGCCGCGTGCGCATGGTTCTAGACCATGATGGCGAAAGGTGTGAAGCGGTTTTCCGACGATGCCTCAGCGGCCTTTCGCCCGCCGCGCATCGCGCTTCAGGCGTTTGCGCCAGCCGCGGATCTGGCGCCGCACCTCGCTCGGCGCCGTGCCGCCATAGGAGGTGCGGCTGCGCACCGAGCTCGCGACCGACAGCACCGAGAAGACGTCGTCGGTGATCGCGGGATGGATCGCCTGCAGGTCGGCGAGCGCCAGCCGGTCGAGCGGCCGGCCGCGCTCCTCGGCCAGCGCCACGGCGCGGCCGGTCACGTGGTGCGCCTCGCGGAAGGGCAGGCCCGCCTCGCGCACCAGCCAGTCGGCGAGGTCGGTCGCGGTGGCGAAGCCGGCGCCGGCGGCGCGCTTCATCGCCGCCTTGTCGACCGTCAGGTCGCCGACCATGCCGGTCATCGCCGCCAGCATCAGGTCGAGCGTCTCGGCGGCGTCGAAGACGGCCTCCTTGTCTTCCTGCATGTCCTTGGAATAGGCGAGCGGCAGGCCCTTCATCACCGTCAGCAGCGCCACCAGATGGCCGTTGACGCGGCCGGTCTTGGCGCGGATCAGCTCGGCGGCGTCCGGATTCTTCTTCTGCGGCATGATCGACGAGCCGGTCGAGAAGGCATCGGACAGGCGCACGAAGCCGAACTGCGGCGTCGACCACACGACGATCTCCTCGGCCAGCCGCGACAGGTGCGTGGCGCAGATCGAGGCGGCCGACAGGAAGTCGAGCGCGAAGTCGCGGTCCGACACGGTGTCGATCGAATTGCGCGTCGGCTCGCGGAAGCCGAGCGCGGCGGCGGTGCGGTGGCGGTCGATGGCAAAGCCGGTGCCGGCCAGCGCGGCGGCGCCGAGCGGGCACTCGTCGAGCCGCTCGAGAGCCGCCTCGACGCGCGACAGGTCGCGGCCGAACATCTCGACATAGGCCATCAGGTGATGGCCGAAGGTGACCGGCTGGGCGCTCTGCAGATGGGTGAAGCCGGGCATCACGGTCGCCGCGTGCTCCTCGGCGCGCGCCAGAAAGACCTCGATCAGGCCGCGCAGCGCCCCGGCCGTGCGCTGCAGCTCGTCGCGCACCCACATGCGGAAGTCGAGCGCCACCTGGTCGTTGCGCGAGCGCGCCGTGTGCAGGCGGCCGGCGGCCGGGCCGATCAGCGCGGCCAGCCGCGCCTCCACGTTCATGTGGATGTCCTCGAGGCGCGGCTCGAAGACGAAGTCGCCGGCCTCGATCTCCGCCAGGATCGCCTTCAGCCCGTCGGCGATGCGCGCCGCGTCCTCGGCGGTGATGATGCCGGTCTCGGCGAGCATCGCGGCATGCGCCAGCGAGCCGCGGATGTCCTGCGCGTAGAGCTTGCGGTCGAAGCCGATCGAGGCGTTGATCGCCTCCATCACCGCCGACGGCCCCGCGGCGAATCGCCCGCCCCACATGCGGTTGCTGGCAGTCTTGTCGCTCATCGTGCTAACCGGTCCTGGACTATGTCGACCCTGGCGAACGGGAAAAAATGCAGCTTCCGACCTTCCGCCTGATCGCGCTGGCCGCAGTCGCGGGCCTCCTGGCCGGAGGCCTTGCCGTATACGTGACCGGCGGGCCCTCTGGCAACAACGGTTCCGGCAGGCAGGCCGGGGCGGGCGACGTCGCCGCCTGCACGCCCGATCCGGCGACTGTGGCGGCCGTCCGGCAGGCGGCGAGCGGCGAGGTGGCGGCGATGCTGGTGGCCGACGCGCCGCGCTCGCTCGCCGACCTCGCCTTCGACGGGCCCGACGGCCAGCCGATGACGCTCGGCGACCGCGAGGGCAAGACGCTGCTGGTCAATCTGTGGGCGACCTGGTGCGCGCCGTGCCGCGCCGAGATGCCGGCGCTCGACGCGCTGCAGGTGGCCGAGGGCGATACGGACTTCGAGGTCGTGGCGGTCAATGTCGATGCCGGTGACGACGCCAAGCCGAAGGCCTTTCTCGCCGAGATCGGCGTCGAGAACCTCGCCTTCTATCGCGACGAGACGATCGAGCTCTTCAACACGCTGAAGCGGCGCAACTTGGCGCTCGGCCTGCCGGTGACGCTGCTCGTCGACGAACGGGGCTGCCTGCTCGCCCACATGAACGGCCCGGCGGAATGGGCGAGCGAGGATGCGCGACGGCTGATCCGGGCGGCAACCGGCGGCTGAGCCGGCAAAGGCGCGACACGGCGCGTTGCGCGGCGCGGCGATCGCCGGCATTGTCGTGCGCGATGAACCCGAGCGCGGCGGGCGCGCCCGCCGCCAGACGACGCGATCGCCGGCTGGCCACGCATGTCCCTGAAGAAGCTGCAGCTCTCCTTCTATCTCACCGCCTTCGCGGCGCTGATCTGCTGGATCCTGTATGTCGGCCAGGCCGTCATCCTGCCGATCGCGGTGGCCGTCATCGCCGCCTACGTGCTGTCGACGGCGGCCGATGCGATCGGCCGGCTGCCGGTCGTCGGGCGGGCGCCGACCTGGCTGCGCTATCTCGCCGCGCTGCTCGTCTTCGTGCTGCTGCTCGCGCTGGTCGTCGTCCTGGTGTCGATGAGCTTCGAGAGCCTGGTGGCGGCGATGCCGCGCTACCAGGCCAACATCGTCGCGATGGCCGGCCAGCTCGCCGAGATGTTCGGCGTGCAGAACAAGCCGACCTGGGAGACGATCCGCGAGATGACGCTCGAGCGGCTCGACCTCGGCGGCTGGATGATCGCCATCGTGTCGTCGACGGCGAGCATCTCCGGCCAGCTCACGCTGATCGTCATCTACACCAGCTTCCTGCTGGCCGAGCGGCTGCTCTTCGCCGAGAAGCTGAAGCTCGCCACCGGCCGCGAGGAGGCCGGGCGCATCATGTCGATCTATCACGAGATCCACTACAAGGTGGGCGCCTATCTCGGCACCAAGACGCTGGTCAACATCATCCTGGCGGCGATCTCCTACGTCATCATGGTCGCCATCGGCATCGATTTCGCCTTCTTCTGGGCGCTGGTCATCGGCGTGCTGAACTACATTCCCTACATCGGCTCGCTGGTCGGCGTCGCCTTCCCGGTGATCCTCGCGGTGGCCCAGTTCGGCGCCATCAGCCCGGTCCTCGTGGCGCTGGTGCTGCTGACGCTGGCGCAGGTCTATGTCGGCAACAAGCTGGAGCCGTCGATGATCGGCAAGTCGGTCAATCTCAGCCCGTTCGTCGTGCTCGTCTCGCTTGCGTTCTGGTCGGCGCTGTGGGGGCTGCCGGGGGCGATCCTGGCCATTCCGATGACCTCGATCATCGTCATCGCGCTGGCCGCCAGCCCGTCGACGCGGCCGGTGGCGATCCTGATGTCGAGCGACGGCAAGCTGTAGCCGGCTGCCGCCCTGCCTTTTTTCTTCCGGACAGCCAAGGAGCCCGTCATGCCGAAATCCGCCGCACTCCTGCCCGCCGTGCTCGCGGCGGCGGTTTCCGCCTGCCCCGCCAAGGTGCAGGCCGCGGAATTCACCGTCGCGGTGCCGGAGGCCGCGGCGGTCGAGCGGCGCAGCGTCGCCTATGCCTGCGAGGATGGCGGCGCGCTGACGGTCGACTACATCAACGCGGCCGACGTCTCGCTCGCCGTCTTCGCCTGGCAGGACGCGACGGTGGTGGCCGCCGTGGGGCCGTCGGGCTCGGGCGCGCGCTATGTCGGCGGGCGCTACGTGTGGTGGACCAAGGGCGCGGCGGCGACGCTGCACGACGCGCTCGCCGGGCCGGACGCCGCGCCGCTGGCAAGCTGTCGCGCGACGCCCTAGATTCGGGATGACGTCCAAGCTCCGCCGCCGGGCACGCGCGCCCGGCGGACGAGGAACCGCGCGATCCGGCGCGGCGTTTCCCGCGAGCGAGTTTCGAACAACACAGGAGCGCTCCGATGAGCCTGCGCACCTTCCGCCGCGACCGCATCACCAAGCCGATCTACGAGTGGGCGGCCAAGATCATGCCGCCGATCTCGGAAACCGAGCGCGACGCCATCGACGCCGGCTCGGTGTGGTGGGACGGGGCGCTGTTCACCGGCAATCCCGACTGGAACGAGCTGATGGCGCTGCCGCCGGCCCGGCTGTCGCAGGAGGAGCAGGCCTTCATGGACGGCCCGGTGCGCGAGCTGTGCGCCATGGTCGACGAGTGGAAGCTCGTGTGGGAGGACCGCGACCTGCCCAAGCCGGTGTGGGACTTCATGCGCGAGAAGAAGTTCTTCGGCATGATCATCCCCAAGAAGTACGGCGGCCTCGGGTTCTCCAACACCGCCCATTCGGAGGTCGTGCGCACCGTGTCGTCGGCCAGCGTGGTTGCGGGCGTCACCGTGATGGTGCCCAACTCGCTCGGCCCCGGCGAACTGCTGATGCATTTCGGCACCGACGCGCAGCGCGACCACTGGCTGCCGCGGCTGGCCGACGGGCGCGAGATCCCGTGCTTCGGCCTGACCTCGCCCGACGCCGGCTCCGACGCCGCGGCGATGACCGACACCGGCGTCGTCGAGTACGGCACGTTCGAGGGCGAGGAGGTGCTCGGCGTGCGACTCAACTTCCACAAGCGCTACATCACGCTCGGCCCGGTGGCGACCGTGATGGGGCTGGCCTTCCAGATGCGCGATCCCGACAACCATCTCGGCCGCGGCGAGGATCTCGGCATCACCGTGGCGCTGCTGCCCACCGCGACGCCCGGCGTCAGTCACGGCGACCGGCACGTGCCGCAGTTCACCTTCTTCCAGAACGGGCCGCTCTACGGCAAGGACGTGTTCGTGCCGCTCGACCGCATCCTCGGCGGCGAGAAGCAGATCGGCCACGGGTGGAAGATGCTGATGACGGCGCTGGCGGCCGGGCGCGGCATCTCGCTGCCCTCGCAGTCGGCCGCCTCGGCGGCGATGTGCGCGCGCGCCACCGGCGCCTATGCGCGCATCCGCAGCCAGTTCAACCTGCCGATCGGCCTGTTCGAGGGCATCCAGAAGCCGCTCGCCGACATCGCCGCCAACGCCTATCTGATCGACGCGGCGCGGCGCGTGACCATCGCCGGGCTCGACCAGGGCCACAAGCCGTCGGTCGTGTCGGCGATCATGAAGTACCACGCCACCGACCGCATGCGGCAATCCATCGAGCACGCGATGGACATCCATGGCGGCAAGACGATCATCGACGGGCCGAAGAACTATCTTGGCAGCCACTACCGCTCGGTGCCGATCGGCATCACGGTGGAGGGCGCCAACATCCTGACGCGCAACCTGATGATCTTCGGCCAGGGCGCGATCCGCTCGCATCCCTACATGCTCGACGAGCTCCTGGCGCTGTCGGACGAGGACGAAAAGCGCGGGCTCGACGGCTTCGACAAGGCGTTCTGGCGCCATGTCGGCCACGCGCTGGCGACCGCCGGGCGCGCCTTCGCGCGCGGCTGGACGGGCGGCCGCATCGGCCCGGCGCCGCTCGGCACGGCGATGGGGCACCACTGGAAGCAGCTCTCGCGCTATGCGGCGGCCTTCGCGCTGCTGTCCGACCTGTCGCTGCTGACGCTCGGCGGCGCGCTCAAGCGCAAGGAGATGATCTCCGCCCGGCTCGGCGACATCCTGTCGGAGCTCTACCTGCTCGGCGCGGTGCTCAAGCGCTTCGAGGAGGAGGGCCGGCCGGAGGAGGATCGCGTCATCGTCGACTACGTGATGGCGCAGGGCCGGGCGCGGCTCGCCGACGCCTTCACCGGCGTGCTCGACAACCTGCCGGCCCGCTGGGCCGCGCTTGTCGTGCGGCTCGTCGCCTTCCCGGCCGGCGTGCCCGATCCGACGCCGTCGGACCGCGACACCACCGCGGTGGCCGAGGCGCTGATGCGCGATTCGCCGCAGCGCGAGCGGCTGACGCCCGATCTCTATCTCGGCGAGGGCCATGCCGAGCATCCGATGAAGGATCTGGAGAAGGCCTTCGCGCTGGTGCTGTCGGTGGCGCCGATCGAGAAGAAGATGCGCGAGGCGAAGCTGCGCGACCGGCAGGCGGCGCGCGACAAGGGCGTCATCAGCGCCGACGAGCTCCGGCGGCTCGAGGAGGCGGAGGCGGCCGTCGACGCAGTGGTCGCCGTCGACGCCTTCCCGATGGCCGAGGTCTCGCCGATCGCCGCGCAGCACAAGGCGCCGACCAAGCCGGCCAGGACGCGGCGCCAGCCGCAGCGGCGCGAGGCGGCCGAGTAGCCGGCCCGCGGCAGGGCGCCAGAGCCGGTCGGCCTTTCGCCGACTCGCAGAACCGCGCTATAGCGTTTCCAGGCGAAGTGGAAACCGGTTCGCCGTTCGGAAACGCGGGAAAACAATGAGTTAGAGCCGGTCTGCGATTCCGTGAAACGCA
>NZ_JAOAOP010000090.1 GCF_030398335.1 Aquibium sp. A9E412 | reverse complement strand
TGCGTTTCACGGAATCGCAGACCGGCTCTAACTCATTGTTTTCCCGCGTTTCCGAACGGCGAACCGGTTTCCACTTCGCCTGGAAACGCTATAGCTGGTTTCCAGGCGACGCGTCAGCCGGCCGCGCCGTCGTCCGGTCCGGCGCGGTAGGAGGCCGGCGCCAGCCGGCCGTCACGACGCACGAAGGTCTCGGCGCCGGCAACGCGGTCGGTGTTGTGCGCGGCGAGCGCGCGCCAGCCATCGGCGGCGCGGCGCACGAGGAAGCTCATCACCGTGCGGCGCGGGCCGGCCGGCGTGCCGTCCGGCGCCGTCTGGCCGGTCAGCGACCAGTGCACCACGAGAAGCGCGAGATCGGGGCCCAGCCGGCGCACGCGGCGCGCCGTCATCTCCAGGCGCGAGCCGGCGAAGATGCGGGCGAAGCCGTAGGCGTGCGCGGCCTCGATCTCGGCGCGCCGGGTCCAGTGCAGCCCGGTGACGTTGACGAAGTCGGCCTCGGCCTCGAACAGCGCGGCGAGCGCTGCCGCGTCATGCGCGTTCCAGGCGGCGCGAAAGCCGTCGGCGACGCTTTCGGGCGCCTCGTCCGGCATCGCTCACATCGCCGTCCAGCCGCCGTCGACCGACAGCGACGTGCCGGTGATCTGCGCGGCGTCGTCGGAGCACAGGAAGACGACCAGGCCGCCGATCTGCTCGACCGTGGCGAATTCGCGCGAGGGCTGGCGCGCCAGCATCACCTCGCGGACCACCGTGTCGCGGTCCATGCCGTGCGCCTTCATCTGGTCGGGGATCTGCGCCTCGACGAGCGGCGTCAGCACGTAGCCGGGGCAGATGGCGTTGCAGGTGACGCGCTCTTCGGCGAGCTCCAGCGCCACCGTCTTGGTCAGGCCGAGCACGCCGTGCTTGGCCGCCACATAGGCCGCCTTGTAGGGCGAGGCGCGCAGGCCGTGCGCCGAGGCAATGTTGACGATGCGGCCCCAGCCGGCGCGCTTCATGTGCGGCACGGCGGCCGCGACGGTGTGGAAGGCCGAGGACAGGTTGATGGCGATCACCGCGTCCCACTTGGCGACCGGGAACTCCTCCACCGGGGCGACGTGCTGGATGCCGGCGTTGTTGACCAGGATGTCGACCGAGCCGAAGCGCTCGGCCGCCGTCTCGACGAGGGCGCGGCAGCGCGCCGGATCGGCCATGTCGGCCGGCACATAGGCGGTGGCGACGCCGTGCTCGGCGGCGATCTCGTCGGCCAGCGCCCGGTCATCCGCCGTGTCGGTGTAGGAGTTGAGCACGACGTTGCAGCCGCGCGCGGCCAGCGCCCGCGCCACCCCGAGCCCGATGCCCGAGGTGGAGCCGGTGACGATCGCCGTCCTCGTGTCGCCCATTGTTTCGCTCCTCTGCGTGCCGCTGCCGTCTTCCGGCGCATTCTATTGCGCCGCGAAGACGATATTGCAATGCAGCGAAGCGGCGCGGCCGGTCAGCGGCGCAGGAACAGGCTGGCGCCGAGGCCGAGCACGGCGAGGCCGACCAGCGCGACGGCGGCGGTGGAGCCGGGGTGGTCGTGCGCCTGGCGCCGGGCGACGCGGGCGCCGCGGCGCAGCGTCGGCAGCGCGGCGTCGGCGTATTCGCGCAGCGCCTCGGCCACCTCGTCGGCCATATGGCGGCTGCCGCGATAGGCGCGGGCGCTGCGGCCGGACACGTCGCGGCGCAGCCGGGCGATGTCGTGGCGCAGCTCGTCGAGCTGTTCGCGCAGGTCGTCGGTGAGGTCTTCGCGGAATCTCGAGCCGGAGGCCATGGCTTGCTCCTTGGTATGCTGGGTGGGCGGCCGCGCGTCGCCGCGCGGCGTCGGGCTTCAACGGCAAGCGCGCCGGCTTGGTTCCGGCCGGCTGGCGGCCGCAGTTGACATCGCCGGCGCGCTCGGCCACCTGACAGGGTGGCAGACAATGGGAAGTCCCGCCATGGCCATCTACCAGTCCTCGCCCCTGCCGCGCCGCCGCTCGGTGGGGGTATCCGTCGGCAGCGTCACGGTGGGCGGCGACGCGCCGGTCGTCGTCCAGTCGATGACCAACACCGACACCGCCGACGTCGACGCCACCGTCGCCCAGGTCGCCGCGCTGGCGCGCGCCGGCTCGCAGATCGTGCGCGTGACGGTCGACCGCGACGCGGCGGCCGCCGCCGTGCCGCGCATCCGCGAGCGGCTCGACCGGCTCGGCCTCGACGTGCCGCTGGTCGGCGACTTCCACTACATCGGCCACACGCTCCTGGCCGATCATCCGGCCTGCGCGGAGGCGCTCGCCAAGTACCGCATCAACCCCGGCAATGTCGGCTTCCGCGAGAAGCGCGACCGGCAGTTCGCCGCCATCGTGGAAACGGCCATCCGGCACGACAAGCCGGTGCGCATCGGCGTCAACTGGGGCTCGCTCGACCAGGAGCTGCTGACCCGGCTGATGGACGAGAACCAGGCGGCGGGCTCGCCGCTGACGGCGCGCGAGGTGACGCGCGAGGCGATGGTGCGCTCGGCGCTGATCTCGGCCGAGCTCGCCGAGGAGATCGGCCTGCCGCGCAACCGCATCATCCTGTCGGCCAAGGTCAGCCAGGTGCAGGACCTCGTCGCCGTCTACACCGCGCTGGCCGCGCGCAGCGACCATGCGCTGCATCTCGGACTCACCGAGGCCGGCATGGGCTCCAAGGGCATCGTCGCCTCCTCGGCGGCGATGGGCATCCTGCTGCAGCAGGGCATCGGCGACACGATCCGCGTGTCGCTGACGCCGGAGCCCGGCGGCGACCGCACGCGCGAGGTGCAGGTCGCCCAGGAGCTGCTGCAGACGATGGGCTTCCGCCAGTTCGTGCCGGTGGTCGCGGCCTGCCCGGGCTGCGGGCGCACCACCTCGACCGTCTTCCAGGAGCTGGCGCAGACGATCGAGGCCGATCTCAGGCGCAACATGCCGGTCTGGCGGGAGACCTATCCGGGCGTCGAGAGCCTGCAGGTGGCGGTGATGGGCTGCATCGTCAACGGTCCCGGCGAATCCAAGCATGCCGATATCGGCATCTCGCTGCCGGGCACCGGCGAGAGCCCGGCCGCCCCGGTCTTCATCGACGGCCGGAAGGCGGCGACGCTGCGCGGGCCGGCGATCGCCGAAGAGTTCCAGAAGATGGTCGCCGACTACATCGAACGCCGCTTCGGCGGCGGCAAGGCGGCCGCCGAATAGGCCGCCGCCTCAGGCGCTGCGGGCCTGCGGCTCGGGCGCGCGCCACAGGTCGATCTTGGCGGCCAGCCGGTCGGGCGAGATCGGCTTCGACAGGTAGTCGTCCATGCCCGCCTCCATGCACTTCTCGCGGTCGCCCTTCAGCGCGTGCGCGGTGATGCCGATGATCGGCGTGTGCCGGCCGGTGCCCATCTCCGCCGCGCGGATGGCGCGCGTCGCCTCGAAGCCGTTCATCTCCGGCATCGACACGTCCATCAGGACGAGGCGGGGCGACAGCGCCCGGTGCAGGTCGACCGCCGCCTTGCCGTTGGCGACGATGCGGTAGCCGAGCCCGAGGCCGTCGAGGATCTGGCTGAAGACGAGCTGGTTGACCTCGTTGTCCTCGGCGACCAGCACGTCGAGGCCGGCCGCAGCCTCGCGCCGCTGCGCCGTGCGCGGCGGCCGCTCGCGGTGCGGCGTCGCGACAGCGGGGACCGGGGCGAGCGAGAAGGCCGGCGCGCCGTCGCCGCCGTGCCGCGCGGCCTGCATGACGGCGACCAGCGTCTCGAGCAGCGCCGAGGAGCGGGCGGGCTTGTTGAGCTGGGCGGCGACGCCGCATTCCGACGCCAGCCGGCCGATCTCGACCTGGTCGACCGAGGTCAGCAGCACGACCGGGATGCCGGCGAGCCGCGGGTCGGCCTTGATGGCGCGCGCGACCTCCGCCCCGTTCATGCCGGGCATCTGGTAGTCGAGCACCACGCAGTCGACGGTCGCGCCGAGCTCCGCGGCGCGGCGCAGGAAGGCGAGCCCGACCTCGCCGTTCTCGGCCGCCGCGCAGTCGAAGCCCCAGCTCCGAAGCTGCTCGAGCAGGATGCTGCGGTTGATCGGGTTGTCGTCGACGGCCAGCACGCGCGCGCCCGACACGTCGATCGGCACCGGCCGCGGCCGCGCGTCGGCCCGGTCGATCGGCAGCGGCAGGGTGAACCAGAAGGTCGAGCCGCTGCCCACCGTGCTGTCGGCGCCGATGCGCCCGCCCATCAGCTCGACCAGGCGGGCGGCGATGGCGAGCCCCAGCCCGGTGCCCTCGTGGCGCCGGGTCGACGAGGAATCGACCTGGGCGAACTTCTCGAACACGCCGGAGAGCTTTTCGGCGGGGATGCCGATGCCGGTGTCCTCGACGCGCACGGTGATCGCCGCCGTCTCGCCCTCCACCGTGCCCGACACGTCGACCAGCACGTGGCCCGTCTCGGTGAACTTGACCGCATTGCCGACCAGGTTGGTGGCGATCTGCCGGAAGCGGCCGACGTCGCCGACATAGGAGACCGGCAGGTCGGGGTCGACGCGCACGATCAGCTCGAGGTCCTTTTCCGCCACCCGCGTGGAGACCAGCGTGGCGACGTCCTCGATCGCCTCGCCGAGGCGGAAGGGCGCCGGCTCCAGGGTGAGCTGGCCGGCGTCGATCTTGGAGAAGTCGAGGATGTCGTTGATGATCGTCAGCAGCGCGTTGCCCGACTTCACCACCACGTCGACGAACATGCGCTGGCGCTGGTCGAGCTCGGTGCGCGACAAGAGCTCGGCCATGCCCATCACGCCGTTCATCGGCGTGCGGATCTCGTGGCTCATGTTGGCCAGAAACTCCGACTTGGCGCGGTCGGCGCTCTCGGCCGTGCGGCGCGCGGCGTCGAGCGAGGCGTTGACCTCCTCGAGCGCGGCCTGGGCATCGGTGATGCGGCGCATCATCGGCACGAAGACGCGGCTGCCGATCAGCGCGCCGGTCAGCACGATCGACAGCGCGACGATGACGAGAACGCCCTGCAGCGCGCCGTAGCTGGCGATCATGTCGGTGTGCAGCCGGTCGAGCATGCGTGCCGTGTCGGGCCGCACGCGCTGGTTGGCGAGGTCCTGCAGGCGGGTGAAGACGCGCGCGGCGGCGGCGCCCGAGTGGTCGTTGAAGATGTCGAGCCGGTTGCCCAGGGTGAGCACCTGGCGGATGTCGTCGCGCAGCGTGCCGGTCTGCCACAGCGCGGCCACCGAGGCGGGCACCGCCAGGCCGCGGATGTCGGCCAGCGCGCCTGCGTCCGCGGCCGGCTCGGGCAGCGCCGCCGTGTCGGTCTGCGAGGCGGTGATGCGGCGGCTTTCCAGCATCGACACGTCGCCCTCGGCGGCGAACTCCAGCGTCTTGTAGGCGGCGTCGAGCCGGCCGAGCGCGGCGCGCAGGTCGGCGCGCACGGTCTCGGTCGCCGTGCGGGCCGCCCCGCTGCGCTGCGGTGCGGGTCCGTCGGCCGCGCCACGAACGGCGGACTGCTGCAACCGCAGCGCGTGGTGGATGACGTCGCTGGTCGCCTCGGCGACGGAACCGACGACGGCGCCGAACTTGACGGCGGTCTTCGCCTTCTCGGCCTGCCACATGAGGACGCCGGTTCCCGCCGCCACGGCGAGCGCGAAGCCGACCAGGACGGCGACAAGCCGGCCGCGCATGTAGCGGCGCGAAACCGCGGAGGACATCGCTCACCCCTTGAACCTGGCGTTGCGTGCCGGTTCAAAATGAGACGATTGGATTAAGCCGCGCTTAACGCTGCGGCACGGCCCGCCGGCGTCTCAGTGGCGGCGCTCGGCGACGAAGCGGGCTGCCGCGGCGAGTGTCGCGCCGGCCTCGCCATAGGGCTCGAGCAGCGCGACCGCCTGGTCGACCAGGCCGGCGAGCTGGCGGCGCGCCCAGTCGGCGCCGTTGAGGCCGGCGAGCGTCGCCTTGCCGGCCGCGTCGTCCTTGCCGGTCGCCTTGCCCATCGTCTCGGGCGTCGCGGTGAGATCGAGCAGGTCGTCGGCGAGCTGGAAGGCAAGCCCGATCGCCTGGCCGAACTCGGCGAGCCGCGCGCGGTCGGCCTCCGGCGCCCGGCCGGCGGTGGCGCCGGCCTCGCACGCAAAGCGGATCAGCGCGCCCGTCTTCATCGCCTGCAGCCGCAGCACGCCCGCCTCGTCGGGGCGCTCGCGGGCGGCGGCGAGGTCGAGCGCCTGGCCGCCGGCCATGCCGCCGAGACCGGCGGCGCGCGCCAGGCCGGCGCACAGCGCGACGCGCACGGCGGCCGGCAGCGCGGTCTCCGCGTCGGCCACGATGTCGAAGGCGTAGGTCAGGAGCCCGTCGCCAGCGAGGATCGCGGTCGCCTCGTCGAAGGCGCGGTGCACGGTCGGCTGGCCGCGGCGCAGGTCGTCGTCGTCCATCGCCGGCAGGTCGTCGTGGATCAGCGAATAGCAGTGCACGCATTCCAGTGCCGCGGCGACGCGCAGCACCGCGTCGCCGCCGGCGCCGAACAGCGCCGCGCTCTCGACGACGAGGAACGGGCGCAGCCGCTTGCCGCCGTTGAGCACGCCGTGCCGCATGGCGGCCAGCAGGTTGGCCGGCCTGGCGATCTCGCCCTCGCGCGGGCGCGGGTCGAGCAGGTGCTTCAGGCAGGTTTCCACCGCCTCGGCACGGGCGGCAAGCAGGGTTTCGAAATCGGCGCTCTGGGACATGGCGGCGAGCGATGCCGCCATTCGCGCGTGCGGTCAAGTGCCGGCCGGCGGCGGCGCATTGCCAGTACGGCGGGCGACGGCTATGCCGGACGGGCAGAGCCGGAGGCGCGCGCGTGAAGGCACCGAAGATCGAACCGCAACGGCGTGCGCCGGCGCGCCGGCGCAGGCGAGGCGGCCGGCTCGGCCGCTGGGCGCGCCGGATCGCGGTGCTCATGGTGCTGATCGCGCTGCTGCCGTTCGCGCTCGGCGCGCTCTACCGCGTGCCGGCGGTGCATCCGGTCTCCACGCTGATGCTGCGCGACCTCGCCGTGCTGGCCGGCTACGACCGGCGCTGGGCGGCGCTCGAGGCGATCGACCCGGTGCTGGTCCATTCGGTGATGATGTCGGAGGACGGCCGCTTCTGCGCCCATGACGGCGTCGACTGGGGCGCGCTCAACACGGTGATCGAGGATGCGCTGTCGGGCGAGCGCACGCGCGGCGCCTCGACCATTCCCATGCAGACGGCGAAGAACCTTTTCCTGTGGCAGGGGCGTTCCTATGTGCGCAAGGCGATCGAGGTGCCGCTGGCGCTCTATCTCGACCTGGTCCTTCCCAAGCGCAGGCTGATGGAGATCTATCTCAACATCGTCGAATGGGCGCCCGGCGTGTACGGCGCGGAGGCCGCGGCGCAGCACCATTTCGGCCGCTCGGCCGACGCCCTGACGCGGCGCCAGGCGGCGCTGCTCGCCGTCACGCTGCCGAGCCCGGCGACGCGCGATCCGGCGCGGCCGTCGGCCGGGCTCAACCGGCTGGCCGACACCATCGAGCGGCGCGCCGCGCAGGCCGGCGACTATGTCGGCTGCCTGGCCGCGGCCGACGCGTGAGCGCAACGATGGCGCGCAGCCGCTCCTCGATCGGGTTCTTCGGCATCTTCGGCCGCTCGGAGGACCTGCGCCGGCTCGACACCGCTCTGCGCGCGGCGGGCCTGCATCCCGCGCTGGTGCCCGAGAGCGTCAAGCTGACGACGGTCAACCTGATGAAGGACCGCAGCGGCGGCGAGCCGCCGCCGCAGGCCTATCAGCCGGCCGCCGACCTCCTGGCGCTGTGCGTGCTGGGCGAGGCCGGCTTCGCCGAGGCCACCTCGCCGCAGCGCCGCGCGGCGGCCGAGGCGCGGCTGGCGCGCGCGGTGGCCGCCGGCGAGGGGGCGGATGCCGAGCTCGTGCTGCTGACGCTGCATGCCGGGCTCGCCGACGCGGATCTGGTCGCCCGGCACGGGCTCAGCGCCGAGGACGACTGAGTGGCGGGCAAAAAACACGCACCGCCCACTGGCCAAGGCCGCGCCGGCGGTGTATAGGCACGCCGAATTCCACAATCATGGCCGGAGTGCGTGGCCCTCAGCCGGGGCAGCAGCGGCCGTCGACCGGACAGCGGAGCAGGACCATGGCCGTACCGAAAAGAAAGACCACGCCGTCGAAGCGCGGCATGCGGCGCGCCGCCGACGCGCTCAAGGCGCCGACCTATGTCGAGGACAAGAACTCGGGCGAGCTGCGCCGGCCGCACCACATCGACCTGAAGAGCGGCATGTATCGCGGCCGCCAGGTGCTGGAGCCGAAGGAGGCCTGAGCCTCCGGCGTCGGCGCGCGAACGACCAGCAAGACCGGCCCCGGCCGGTCTTTTTTCGTCTGGCGGGAAGGCGACCGCTTCAGCCGCACCACGGCCGCGGCGCCGGCGGACAGCCGGCCGGCCCGCAGGCATAGGGAACCGCCAGCCCCTCCGAGATCAGAATGCGGCCGACGTCGCGCCCGTCGACGCGCAGGATCCCGCAGCTTCGCCCGTAGTTGCAGGCTTGCGTGCCCTGCGTTCCCGGCGGACAGGCGCACGGCACCACCTTCAGCGTCGTCTCGCCGCTTGCGACGAGCGCCTTCAGGCGCGCCCTGGCGCGCTCGCCGAGCGCCCGCTCGCGGGCACATTGCGGGCGGACCGTCTCCGGCGCGTTGAAGCCGACCAGCCGCAGGCCACGGCGTTCGCCGTAAAGGCGGATGGTGTCGCCGTCGGTCACCGCGAAGCCGGGCGCGCTGCGGCCGTCGGCGGGCACGGTGAGGGTGCGCAGCCAGGTGACGGGCGCGGAGAGCGACAGGTCCATCTGCAGTGCGGCGAGGGCGGCGAACAGCGCCGCGATCAGCACCCCCTCGCGCAGCAGGCGGTAGGCAGGCCGCGACCCACGGCGCCAGCCGGTCCCGACGCCTCGCCGACGCTGCCGCACCGGCAGGGCGACGACGCGCGCGCCCGGCCCGGCTTCGGCTGCCGCGCGTTCTTCCCCGACGATCTCGCGCACCTTGGCGAGCTGTCTGTCGCTGAGGCGCGTGTTCTGCCTGTAGCGATCGATCCGTGCGGCGATGTCGGACAGAAAGTCGCGCTGCCAGCGATCCAGACGGCCGCCGGCCAGGCGCGCCTCGATGCGCGCCTTCAGGCGGGCAAGATCGGTTGCCGGGCGTGCCATGGGACAGCTCCGTTGGGCCGTGATGCCGAGAAGCCGTGCAACGGGTCTTTCAACGGCGTGACGGTCGATCCGGCGTATTTCGCCGCATCCGCCGTGCCTAGCAGACGAGCGATTAGAAAAGGCTTTGCGCGGCGGCGAAAATCCGAACGATCGCCGAAGACCGCGTGGCGCGGGCGCCGAGCGGCCGAGGCATCGGCGGCGCGGCCGGGCTTGACGGGCGCCCGGCGGCGGCGTCTACAGGCGGGGCCGCAGGAAACAGAGAGGCGCCCATGCTCGGCCACGTCCCGCTGATGATCGTTCCCTTCATCCTCTACAATCTGGGGCTCGCCGGCCTTTTCGGCGGCGCTGCGCCGCAGGTCTGGGACGCGGTCCTGTTCGACGTGGCGATGGTCTCGGGCGGGCTGTGGACGATGACGCTCGGCGACCTGATGGTCGTGGTGGCGCTGGCGCTGCTGTTCGTCGAGGTGGTCAAGGCGACGCGCACGTCGAACGCCTCGGTGGTCGACCACCTGCTGTCGACCTTCGTCTTCGTCGCCTTCCTGATCGAGTTCCTGCTGGTGCGCGCGGCTGCCCATGCGCTGTTCTTCACGCTGACGGTGATCGCCTTCGTCGACGTGCTGGCCGGCTTCGCCGTGTCGCTGCGCGGCGCCCGGCGCGACCTCAGCCTCGACGGCTAGACCGTTTAGGCGAAGCGGGCACCGGTTCGCCGTCCGGAAACGCGGCAAAAAACAACGAGCTGGAACCGATCTGCGCTTCCATGACGAGCAGAACGGCTCGGGGCGCGGCCTGGCGACGGGGACACCGGCTCGCCGTCGGCAAGCATGGAGAACCGGTGCGCCGGCGCCGGACTGCGTTTCTCCGAGGGTCGGAACGGTCCCGGCGCCCGGCGCCGGTGTCAGCCCTGGCGACGCGCCATGAAGGCCAGCCGCTCGAACAGGTGCACGTCCTGCTCGTTCTTCAGCAGCGCGCCGTGCAGCCGCGGCAGGGCGTTCCTCGCCTCGCCGCGCAGGTCCTCCGGCGCCACGTCGTCGGCCACCAGAAGACGGATCCAGTCGAGCGCCTCGGAGGTCGACGGCTTCTTCTTGAGGCCGGGCACGTCGCGCACCTCGTAGAACTGCGTCAGCGCGGCGCGCACCAGCGCCTGCTTGATGCCCGGATAGTGGACCTCGACGATCTCGGCCAGCGTGTCGGCGTCGGGAAAGCGGATGTAGTGGAAGAAGCAGCGGCGCAGGAAGGCGTCCGGCAGCTCCTTCTCGTTGTTCGAGGTGATGATGACGATCGGCCGCTGGCGCGCCGCCACCGTCTCGCCCGTCTCGTAGACGAAGAACTCCATGCGGTCGAGTTCCTGCAGCAGGTCGTTGGGGAACTCGATGTCGGCCTTGTCGATCTCGTCGATCAGGAGCACGGTCTTGCGGTCGGCGGCGAAGGCCTCCCACAGCTTGCCGCGCTTGATGTAGTTGCGGATGTCCTCGAAGCGCGGGTCGCCGAGCTGGCTGTCGCGCAGCCGCGACACCGCGTCATATTCGTAGAGCCCCTGCTGCGCCCGGGTCGTCGACTTGACGTGCCACTCGATCAGGTCGAGGCCGAGCGCCGTGGCGACCTGGCGGGCCAGCTCCGTCTTGCCGGTGCCGGGCTCGCCCTTGACGAGCAGCGGCCGCTCGAGCGCGATCGCGGCGTTGACGGCGACCATCAGATCCTTGTCGGCGACATAGGCCGCCGTTCCTTCGAAGCGCATGGGCATGTCCTTCGCCTGTTTGGGCGGCGCGACCCTAGACAGGATGGCAAACGGTGTGAAGCGGTTTTCGGGGGCCTCGGTATCGGGCGGCCTGCCCGACGCAGCGCGCCCGCGCCGGGGAGAAGCGGCGCGGGCGGCGGCATGGCGGTCCCGCGGGACCGCGGGG
>NZ_JAOAOP010000008.1 GCF_030398335.1 Aquibium sp. A9E412 | reverse complement strand
CGGCCGGCGCCGGCGACGACCGGGCGCCGCCGATGCCGTGGGGCCGCGGCGGCGGGAACGGGCCGCAGGGCCCGTGGTCGTGAGCCGCGCGCGCCCGCGCCGCACCGACAGAGCCGCACGCCACCCCGCCGCGCCGAGCGCCGACGGCGCGCCCGGGCTTGCAGCGCGCCAGGCGGCAGCCCGGCTGCTGGCCGCCGTGGTCGACGCGCGCACGCCGCTCGACGCGCTGACCGACGCCGAGAACGGCCACCCGCAATACCGCGCGCTCTCGCCGCGCGACCGGCTTCTGGTGCGCGCCATCGTGGTCAGCGCGCTGCGCCATCGCGTGACCATCACGCGGATGATCGAGGGCCGGCTGGAGCGGCCGCTGCCGGCCAAGGCGCGCACGCTCATGCACGTGCTGCATGTCGGCGCCGCGCAGCTCTTCTTCCTCGACGTGCCCGACCGCGCCGCGGTCGACCTCGCCGTCGCCCATGCCAAGGCCGATCCGCGCACCGCGCGCTTCGCCGCGCTCGTCAATGCCGTGCTGCGCGGCCTGCAGCGTGGCCGCGACGAGGCGCTGCCGCGCATGCTGGCCGAGACGCGCGACGCGCCGGACTGGCTGATCGAGCGGCTGACGGCGGCCTACGGCGCGGCGACGGCCGACGCCGTGCTGGCCGCCCACCGCGAGCCGCCGCCGACCGACTTCACCGTGCGCGCGGATGCCGCGGCCTGGGCCGCGCGGCTCGGCGGCATCGTGCTGCCGACCGGCAGCGTGCGCCTCGCCGAGCTGCCCGGTCCGGTCGCCGGACTGCCCGGCTATGCCGAGGGCGCCTGGTGGGTGCAGGACGCCGCCGCCGCGCTGCCGGCGCGGCTGCTCGGCCCCGTCGACGGCCTCGCCGTGCTCGACCTGTGCGCGGCGCCCGGCGGCAAGACGGCGCAGCTCGCCGCCGCCGGCGCGCGCGTCACCGCCGTCGACCGCTCGACGAACCGGCTCGCCCGGCTCGAGGCCAATCTCGCGCGGCTCGACCTCGCCGCCGAGACGGTGGCGGCCGACGCGCTCGTCTACCGGCCCGATGCGCCGTTCGACGCCGTGCTGCTCGATGCGCCCTGCTCGTCGACCGGCACGATCCGCCGCCACCCCGACGTCGCCTGGACCAAGACGCCGGCCGACATCGCCACCCTCGCCGAGCTGCAGGGCCGGCTGCTCGCGCATGCGGTCACGCTGGTGCGGCCGGGCGGCGCCGTCGTCTTCGCCAACTGCTCGCTCGACCCGGCCGAGGGCGAAGACCTGCTGGAGGCGTTCCTCGCCTCGCCGGCCGGTGCCACGGTCGCGCTCGAGCCCGTCGCGGCCGATGAGGTTCCCGGCATCGCGCCCTTCGTCACGGCGCAGGGGACGCTGCGCACGACCCCCGCCGGCATGCCCGGCACGACGGCCCGGCTGTCCGGCCTCGACGGCTTCTTCGCCGCCCGCCTGCGCCGCATGGCCTGAGGTCTTCCGCCGCACCGTATTTTCGCCTTCGCACAAATCGTTGAATCATTTAGACTCTTGTGAAAGCGGGGGCGTTCACGGAGAGGGTGCGGGGCTTGGCGAAGGCGAAGGGCGATGCCGGCCAACTGGCGATGCTTGTCGTCCAGCAGGCTTGGCGCCGGCTGCGCCGGCGGCTGCGCACCGGCCCGGTCTACCGCTGGCGCTACACCGGCCGCACGCCCGAGCGGGTGCTGATCGCGCCGCCCGACCTGCGGCTGGCCGACCCGCAGATCGCCAGCGAGATCTACCACGGCCGCTTTCCCTTCGCCGGCCGCATGGTCGAGGCCGGCGGCCAGTCGCCCTTCCAGCTCGACGTCGCCCATCGCGGCTGGCTCGAGGCGCTGCACGGCTTCCGCTGGCTGCGCCACATGCACGCCGCCGACAGCGAGCTCGCCACGGCCAACGCGCGCGCGCTGATGGCCGACTGGATGGCGAGCCACGGCCGGCGCATCGCCGGCGTGGCGTGGGACCCGGCCGTCACCGCGCGCCGCGTCATCGCCTGGCTGCAGCATTCGGCGGTGGTGCTCAAGGGCGCCGACTTCGCCTTCTACCGCCAGTTCCTGCGCTCGCTGTCGCTGCAGATCCGCTATCTGCGCTCGATGGCGCCGGAGATGGCCGACGGCGAGGAGCGGCTGCGCGCGCGCATCGCGCTCGCCTTCGCCGCGCTGTCGCTGCCGGTGCCGACGCCGGTGCTGCGCCATGCCACGCGCCAGCTCTGCCGCGAGCTCGACCGCCAGGTGCTGCCCGATGGCGGCCATGTCTCGCGCAGCCCGCACGCGGTGCTGGAGCTGCTCGCCGACCTGCTGCCGCTGCGCCAGACCTACGCCAACCAGGCCGAGGCGCCGCCCGGCGCGCTGGTCGGCGCGGTCGAGCGCATGCTGCCGATGCTGCGCTTCTTCCGCCACCGCGAGGGCAGCCTGGCCCGCTTCAACGGCATGGGCGTCACCGTGCACGACCGGGTGGCGGCGATCCTGCGCCACGACGACACCGCCGGCGCGCCGCTGCTGCACGCGCCCTATTCCGGCTACGAGCGGCTGGCGCTCGGCACCACGACGGTGATCGCCGACACCGGCGCGCCGCCGCCGCCGGAGCTGTCGCACGAGGCGCATGCCGGCTGCCTGTCCTTCGAGCTGTCGTCGGGGCGCACGCAGGTGATCGTCAACTGCGGCATCGACCGCTTCGGCGCCGACGACTTCCGGCCGCTCGGCCGCGCCACCGCGGCGCATTCCACCGCCACGGTCAACGACACCTCGCAGGCGCGCTTCAACCTGTCGGGCCGCCTCTGCGGCCTGCTCGGCACGCCGCTGGTCGCCGGGCCGCGCACGGTCGACTGCCGGCGCCACGACGGCGACGGCCGGCACGGCTTCCGCGCCAGCCACGACGGCTACCTGTCCCGCTTCGGCCTGGTGCACGAGCGCGCGCTGGCGCTGTCGGCGGATGGCGGCGTGCTGGACGGCGTCGACCGCTTCCTGCGGCCGGGCGGCATCCCGTCGGGCGGCGGCGCCGACCGCGTCGCGCTGCGTTTCCACCTGCATCCCGACATCGCGCTCGCGGAAGGCGACAAGGGCCGCCTCGTGCTGGCCGCCAGCAACGGCGAGACCTGGACCTTCGCCTGCGCCCACGCGCGCCCCGAGATCGAGGAATCGATCTTCCTGGCCGGCATCGCCGGGCCGGTGCGCAGCCGCCAGATCGTCGTCTATCTGGCGCCGGACGAGCGCCCCGAGCTGCACTGGCGGCTGTCGCGGATGGGCGCCAGCGAGGCATAGCGCGTTGCCAGGCGAAGTGGAAACCGGTTCGCCGTCCACAAACGCGTCAAGACAACCGGTTGGAGCCGATCTGCGATTTTGTGAAGAGCAGAGCGGCTCCGGCGCGCGGTGCGGCCGGGCCGGCGCGCCCGGCCGCGCAGCCGGCAAGACCGTTCGAGAGGCCGCGGTGGCGGCGCCGCGACGCCGCGCGCGCTTGCAAAGGCGCGGCGCTGTGCTACCTCCGGGCCGCGCAAGAACGGAGACCCGCCGCCGATGCCCGCCAAGCCCGCCGCCACCGCCATTCCCGATCTCGTGCCGGTGCGCCGGGCGCTGCTGTCGGTGTCCGACAAGACGGGCATCGTCGCGTTCGCGGCCGCGCTCGCCGAGCGCGGCGTCGAGCTGGTGTCGACCGGCGGCACCGCGGCGGCGCTGTCGGCGGCCGGGCTCGCCGTGCGCGACGTCGCCGAGCTGACCGGCTTTCCCGAGATCATGGACGGCCGCGTCAAGACGCTGCATCCGGCCGTGCACGGCGGCCTGCTGGCGGTGCGCGGCAACGCCGAGCACGAGGCGGCCATGCAGGCGCACGGCATCGCGCCGATCGACCTTGCGGTCATCAATCTCTACCCCTTCGAGGCGGTGCGCGCGGCCGGCGGCGACTACGCCACCACGGTGGAGAACGTCGACATCGGCGGCCCGGCGATGCTGCGCGCGGCGGCCAAGAATCACGCCCATGTCGCCGTCGTCACCGACCCGCAGGACTATGCGGCCGTGCTCGCCGCGCTCGGCGAGAACGACGGCGCGCTGCCCTATGCGCTGCGCCAGCGCCTGGCCGCCACCGCCTATGCCCGCACCGCCGCCTACGACGCGGCGATCTCCGGCTGGCTGGCGGCCGAGACCGGCAGCGCCATGCCGGCCTGGCGCGCGTTCGGCGGCCATCTCGCCCAGGTGATGCGCTACGGCGAGAACCCGCACCAGACGGCCGGCTTCTACACCACCGGCGAGGCGCGCCCCGGCGTCGCCACGGCGCACCAGGTGCAGGGCAAGCAGCTTTCCTTCAACAACATCAACGACACCGACGCCGCCTTCGAGCTGGTCTCCGAGTTCGACCCCGCGCGCAGCGCCGCCGTCGCCATCATCAAGCACGCCAATCCGTGCGGCGTCGCCGAGGGCGCCACGCTCGCCGAGGCCTACGGCCGCGCGCTCGCCTGCGATCCGGTGTCGGCCTTCGGCGGCATCGTCGCGCTCAACCGGCCGCTCGACGCGGATGCCGCGCGCGCCATCGTCGAAATCTTCACCGAGGTCATCATCGCGCCCGACGCCGACGAGGCGGCCCGCGCCATCGTCGCCGAGAAGCGCAACCTGCGCCTGCTCCTGACCGGCGGCACGGCCGATCCGCGCCAGCCGGGGCTGGCCGTGCGCTCGGTCGCCGGCGGCCTGCTGGTGCAGTCGCGCGATGCCGGCACCGTCGATGCGGTCGAGCTTCGGGTGGTCAGCAAGCGCGCGCCGAGCGCGGCCGAGCTGGCCGATCTGCGCTTCGCCTTCCGGGTCGCCAAGCACGTCAAGTCGAACGCCATCGTCTATGCCCGCGGCGGCGCCACGGTGGGCATCGGCGCCGGCCAGATGAGCCGCGTCGATTCCGCCCGCATCGCCGCGCGCAAGGCCGAGGACATGGCCGCCGCGGGCGGCCTTTCCGAGCCGCCGACGCGCGGCAGCGTCGTCGCCTCCGACGCCTTCTTCCCGTTCGCCGACGGCCTGATGTCGGCGGTCGAGGCGGGCGCCACGGCGGTTATCCAGCCGGGCGGCTCGATGCGCGACGACGAGGTGATCGCGGCGGCCGACGCCCACGGCATCGCCATGGTCTTCACCGGCATGCGCCACTTCCGCCACTGAAGCGTTTCCAGGCGAAGTGGGCACCGGTTCGCCGTCCGGAAACGCGGCACGACAAAGCGTTTCCAGGCGAAGTGGAAACCGGTTCGCCGTCCGGAAACGCGGCACGACAAAGCGTTTCCAGGCGAAGCGGAGAGACCGGTTCGCCGCGCCGCGCGCCGGGCGGTCTCAGGCCTGCGCCAGCGTCTCCTGGTGGCGGCTGCGCACCAGCGGCAGCAGCGCCAGGCCGATGGCGAACAGCACGATGATCGGCGTCACGCCGAGCCGCTGCGCGTCCTCCGGCGCCAGGCCGAAGGCCTCGCGCGAGAAATAGGCGGTGGCGAAGGCGATCGACAGCGGCCCGATGAAGGTCGTCGCCTTGCCCGACAGGGCGTAGAGGCCGAAGGCCTCCGTCACCCTCTCGCGCGCCACCTGGTCGACGAGCAGGGTGCGCGAGGCCGCCTGGATCGCGCCGCCCGCCGCGCCGATCAGCGCTCCGGCGACGTAGAACACGATGTCGGGCAGGCTGGAGCCGTCGCCGCCGGCGACGCTGACGAACAGCACCTCGCTGCGCGTCGTCGAGATCACCAGCAGGCAGCAGAAGGTGAGGATGAGGATGGCGCCGGTCACCACCGTCTTCGGCCCCAGCGCCTGGTCGATGCGGCCGCCGAGCCAGGCGCCGAGCGCGCCGGTGATGTTGGCCAGGATGCCGAAGATGCCGATCTGGATGATCGACCAGCCGAGCACGCCGGCCGCGTAGATGCCGCCGAAGGCATAGAGCGCGTTGAGCGCGTCGCGATAGAACATGCTCGACATAAGGAAGCCGAAATAGCTGCGCTGCCCGGGCAGCCCGCGCAGCGTGCGGCCGAGCTGGGCGAGACCGCGCGACACCGCGCCCTGCGCCGAGGGCCGGCGCGGCGCGTCGGGCGTGAACAGGAACATCGGCAGCACGAAGACGACGTACCAGATGGCCGTCAGCGGCCCGGCCGCGCGGTCGCCCTCGCGCGCGGCCGCGTCGAGGCCGAGGATCGGCTCGAGCCCGAGCAGCGTGCGGCCGCTTTCGGGCGTCGCCGCCATGAAGCCGAGCACCAGGATCAGCGACACCAGCCCGCCGAGATAGCCGAGACCCCAGGCCGAGCCGGACAGCCGGCCGAGCTCGGCGCGCGGCACCAGGCCCGGCATCATCGCATTGGTGAAGACGGCGGCGAACTCCATGCCGAAGACGGCGAGCGCGATGGCGACGAGCACGAAGGTCAGGTCGTCGAGGCCGGGCGCGGCAAACCACAGCGAGAAGCAGGCGATGACGCCGATCACCGAGAAGCCGAGCACCCAGGGCTTGCGCGGGCCCGACGCGTCGGCGATGGCGCCCAGCACCGGCGAGGACAGCGCGATCATCAGCCCGCCGAGGCCGGTCGCCAGCCCCCACAGCTCCTGTCCGCGCGCCGCCGTCGGCGCCACCGCGGCGGCGAAATAGGGCGCGAAGACGAAGGTGATGATCAGCGTGTGGAAGGGCTGCTGCGCCCAGTCGAACAGCATCCAGCCCCAGATGCCGCGGCGCGGGGCCCTCTCGTCCGTCATCTCGCTCACGCCCCCTCCCCGCCGTCCCGCCGATCTGAAGCCGGCTAGATCCCTGTCAGATCGGCGATCAGCCCCGATGCCACGGTAAGCCGCGACACGGTGATCTCGCCGCCCTCCGTCAGCGCCTGCAGCCGCTCGCGCACGCGCGCCACGCGCTCGCCGCCGGCCTCGAACCAGGCGGCCGCCGGATCGGCCGCCTCGCCGTGGCCGCACAGCGCCGAGCTGGCGATGCCGCGCCTGGCCGCGCTGATCATGTCCGTCGCGCGCGCCAGCGCAAGCCCGTCATAGTAGTCGGCCGGCGAGATGGCGCGCGCCGCCTCCTCGATGCGGCCGACCCGGAAGGCCTCGCTGATGGCGAAGAACACCTTCGCCGCCTCGACAGGCTCGGCCTTGGCCGCGTCGGCGACCAGCGCGATGTCGGGCACCATGGCCGAGATCGGCAGGAAGGCGAGCCGCGCGGCGAGCGCCTCCGGCACGCCGCCGGCCGCAAGCCGCTCCTCCTCGGCCGCGACCCGCTCCTTGAGGAAGGCCGGCAGCATGGCGCCGAGCGTCGGCTCCAGCGTGCCGCGCGCCTCGGCCAGCCGCTCGATGCGCGCGCCGACCGCGCCGCCGGCGGCGTCGTACTTGAGGAACCAGGCGGTCGTCGTGTGGATCAGCCGCCACACGCGCTGGTAGAGATCGAGCTGCAGCTCGCCGTCGATCCGCGTGTCGAGCGCGTCGATCTCGCGGTAGAGCGCCGGCAGCCCGTAGCCGTCGCGCACCACCGCGAAGGCGGCGACGATGTCGTGCACCGGCCGGCCGGTCAGGTCCTGCAGCCGGGTGATGAAGGTCGGCCCGCCGCGGTTGATGACATCGTTGGCGAGCTCGGTGGCGATGATCTCGCGGCGCAGCCGGTGGCCGCAGATCTCCTCGACGTAGCGCTCGCGCATCTGGCGCGGGAAGTAGGCCAGCAGGTCGGTCTCGAAATGCGCCTCGTCGGGCACCGGGCCGGCCACCAGCTCGTCGAGCAGCACGATCTTGGCATAGGCGAGCAGCACGCCGATCTCCGGCCGTGTCAGCGGCTCGCGGCGGCTCTCGCGCTCCTCCAGCGCCTGCGGCGAGGGCAGCGTCTCGACCGCGCGGTCGAGCAGGCCGCGCGATTCCAGCGCGCTCATCATGCGCGCCTGATGGCCGAGCTCGCCGATGCCGCGCCGCTCGACCATGGAGAGCGCCAGCGTCTGCTGGTAGTTGTTGGCGAGCACCAGGTCGGCCACCTCCTCGGTCATCTCGGCCAGCAGCGTGTCGCGCGCCGGCCGGGTCAGCGAGCCGTTGCGCATCGCCGCGGCGAGCGCGATCTTGATGTTGACCTCGACGTCGGAGGAGTTGACGCCGGCCGAATTGTCGATGGCGTCGGAGTTGCAGCGTCCGCCGGCCAGGCCGAACTCGATGCGCGCGCGCTGGGTGACGCCGAGATTGGCGCCCTCGCCGATCACCTTGACGCGCAGCTCCGGCGCGGTGACGCGGATCGCGTCGTTGGCCCGGTCGCCGACATCGGCGTTGGATTCGCCCGAGGCGCGCACATAGGTGCCGATGCCGCCGAACCACAGGAGGTCGACCGGCGCCTTCAGGATCGCGGCGATGATCTCGGCCGGCGAGCCGCTCTTGCGCGCAAAGCCGATCGCGGCGGCCGCCTCGCGGCTGAGCGACACCGACTTCTGGCTGCGCGAGACGATCATGCCGCCCTTCGACAGCTTGGCCGTGTCGTAGTCCTGCCAGCTCGACCGGCCCATCGCGAACAGCCGCTCGCGCTCGGCGAAGCTGACGGCGGGGTCGGGATCGGGGTCGATGAAGATGTCGCGGTGGTCGAAGGCGGCGACCAGCCGCGTGCAGCGCGACAGCAGCATGCCGTTGCCGAACACGTCGCCCGACATGTCGCCGACGCCGACGGCGGTGAACGGCTCGCTCTGGATGTCGCGGTTCATCTCGCGGAAATGCCGCTTGACCGCCTCCCAGCCGCCGCGCGCGGTGATGCCCATCTTCTTGTGGTCGTAGCCGGCCGAGCCGCCCGAGGCGAAGGCGTCGTCGAGCCAGAAGCCGTGCGCCTGGCTGATGCCGTTCGCGGTGTCGGAGAAGGTTGCCGTGCCCTTGTCGGCGGCGACCACGAAATAGGGGTCGTCGACGTCGTGCCGCACCACGCCAGGCGGCGGCAGCACCGCGTCGCCGTCCAGGTTGTCGGTCACCGACAGGAGGCTGGTGATGAAGTTGACATAGGCCTCGCGGCCGGCCTCGAAGACGGCCTCGCGCGTGCCGCCGTCGGGCAGCCGGCGCGGGAAGAAGCCGCCCTTGGCGCCGACCGGCACGATGACGGCGTTCTTGACCTGCTGCGCCTTGACCAGGCCGAGCACCTCGGTGCGGTAGTCCTGCGGCCGGTCGGACCAGCGCAGGCCGCCGCGCGCCACCGGGCCGAAGCGCAGGTGCACGCCCTCGACCTGCGGCCCGTAGACGAAGATCTCGCGCCACGGCCGGGGCTGCGGCAGGCCGGTGATGGCGCGCGAATCGAGCTTGAAGGCGAGCGACCGGTCGAGCGCATGCGCGGCCGGCGCGAAGTGGTTGGTGCGCAGCGTCGCCGCGACCAGGTTGAGGAAGCGGCGCAGGATCGTGTCCTCGTCGAGGTTCGGCACGTCCTGCAGCGCCGCCTCGATCGCCTCCTCGATGCCGCGCGCCGCCTCGCCGGCCTCGTCCTCGGCGGCGCGCTCCGGCTCGAAGCGGCTGACGAACAGCGCGAACAGCATGCCGGCGATCTTCGGATGCCGGTTGAGCACGGCGGCGATGTAGCCCTGGCTCTGCGGGATGCCGGCCTGCTGCAGGAAGCGGCTGTAGGCGCGCAGCACCGAGATGTCGCGTGCCCTCAGCCCGCCGGTGTGGGCGAGCGCGTTGAGCCGGTCGTTGTCGTGCTCGCGCCGCCACACGGCGAGGAACAGCTCCTCGAACAGCGCCCCGCCGTCGCTGAGGTCGATCGGCCGGTCGAAGGCGCTCTCCATCTCCATGTCGTGGATGAAGACCGCCTCGCCGTCGGCGTTCTCGACCTCGAAGGTGTGCTCGCTGATGACGCGGAAGCCCATGTTCTCGAGCAGCGGCACGCGCTCCGACAGCGCCACCGGCTCGCCGTGATGATAGATCTTCAAGGCCGCGCCGCGCTCGTCCTGGTCGCCGTGGCGGTGGAAGTCGATGCCGATCGGATTGTCGCCGGCAAGCTCGGCGATGCGCCGCGCGTCGGCGAGCGCGGTCTCCGGGCCGAAGCTGTTGCGGTAGCGCATGGGGAAGCGCTGGGCGAGCGCGGCATAGGTCGCGTCGGCGTCGCCGTCCTCGGCCGCCTCGCGCAGCGCGTCGTCCCAGGTGCGCACGATGTTGCGCACCGCCGCCTCGAGCGTCTCGCTGTCGATCTTCGGCGTCTTGCCGCCGGAACGGCCGATGATGAAGTGGACGCGCGCCAGCCGGCCTTCGGGAAAGGCCGGATAGTAGGCCGAAAGCCGGCCCTCGAAGGCGGTCTTCAGGTGGTCGCCGATGCGCTCGCGCACGCGCGAATCGTAGCGGTCGCGCGGCACGAAGACGAGCACCGAGACGAACCGGTCGAACTGGTCGACCCGGTGCAGCACCCGCACCCGCGGCCGCTCGCCGAGCGTCAGGATCGCCTCGGCGTGCTTGCGCAGCGTCGGCACGCTGACCTGGAACAGCTCGTCGCGCGGGTAGGATTCCAGCACGTTGAGCAGCGCCTTGCCGGAATGGTCGGTCGGCGCGAAGCCCATGCGCTCGATCACCGCCTGCGCCTTGGAGCGCAGATAGGGGATGCGCGTCACCGAGCGCGTGTAGGCGGTCGAGGTGAACAGGCCGACGATGCGCAGCTCGCCGGTCAGGTTGCCGTCGTCGTCGAAGGTCTTGACGCCGATGTAGTCGAGATAGATGCGCCGGTGGACGACCGACTTGCCGTTCGCCTTGGTGACGATCAGCGGATCGGGGCCGTGCAGGAAGGCGCGGATCTCCGGCGTGGTGGCGAGCTGGCCGCGGCCGCGCCGCAGCACCAGCACGTCGGGATCGGCCAGGATGCCGAGGCCGCGCTGGTCGGAGCGCGACAGCGTGCCGCTGTCCTCGCCGCCGCTGTAGACGAACTCGCGCATGCCGAGGAAGGTGAAGTTGTCGTCGCGCAGCCACTCCAGGAAGGCGATCGCCTCGTCGACCGCCTCCTTGTCGAGCGGGATCGGCGCGTAGCGCAGCTGCGTGATCTGCCGGTCGAGCCGGGCGAGCATCGGCCGCCAGTCGCTGACCGCCGCGCGCACCTGCGTCAGGATGGCGATCAGCCGGTCGCGCAGCGCCGCGCACTGCTCGGGCGCAAGCCGCGGCACATGCACGTGCACCACGCTCACCTTGTCGGCCCCGCGCTCGCCGCGCGCGCTCGCCGCGTCGCCGATCACCTCGTCGATTCCCGCCTTGCCGTGCCGCACCAGAAGCACCGGGTGCAGCACCAGGAGCGGTTCGCCGGCCGATTCGGTGAGCTCGCCGAGCACCGAATCGAAGATGAACGGCATGTTGTCCTTGACCACCGTCACGGTGGTGACGGCGCGGCCGAGATGGCGGATGTCGTCTTCCGTCTCGACGGTGACGATGCTCTCGCCAGGCTTGTGCTTCTCCAGCGCCGCCATCACGCGCGCCGCGCTGGCGGTCAGCGCGTCGGGCTCGTAGGGCTTCAGGTCCTCGGCTGGCGCGCGCGCCACCAGGATGTCGCGCAGCCGCTTGATCGCGCCCCCGTCGTCGCGCGCGGGCTTGCCGCGCGCCGCCGGTTTCTTGCGCGCCGACGCGGCGGAGCCCGATCGCGCCCGTTCTGCCATGACGTTCGTCTCCCCTGAGCGGCGTTTCGCCTGTATCGTACACACGGGCACAATTGGCCAGCCGCCGCAACCGCCTGCCCTCATACAGTCGACACGCCCGATTAAAAAGAGATGACAGCGATGACGAACGCCGTGACAGCCCTCGACCTGCCGCCAGCCGACGACCTCAGCGAGGAGACCCGCGCCTATTTCGCCAAGTGCGACGAGAAGCTCGGCCTCGTGCCCAACGTGCTTCTCGCCTACGCCTTCGACGAGGCGAAGCTGCGCGCCTTCACCGCCATGTACAACGACCTGATGCTCGGCGATTCGGGCCTCAGCAAGCTCGAGCGCGAGATGATCGCGGTCGCCGTGTCGAGCGCCAACCACTGCTTCTACTGCCTGGCCGCGCACGGCGCCGCCGTGCGCCAGCTCTCCGGCGACCCGGCGCTCGGCGAGATGATGGTGATGAACTACCGCGCCGCCCCGCTCGACGCCCGGCAGAAGGCGATGCTCGACTTCGCCGCCAAGCTGACCGAGACGCCCGACCGCATCGAGGAGGCCGACCGCGCCGCGCTGCGCGACCATGGCTTCTCCGACCGCGACATCTGGGACATCGCCGCGACCGCCGCCTTCTTCAACATGTCGAACCGCATGGCCGTCGCCGTCGACATGCGGCCGAACCCCGAATACCACGCCATGGCGCGCTGAGCGGCGGCCGCCTCAGCGCGTCACGACGAGCCGCGTGCCGCGCCGCACCAGCCCGAGCAGCCGCGCCATCGTCGGCCGGTCGACCGCCACGCAGCCTTCCGTCGGCGCGAAGCCCGGCCGCGCCAGGTGCAGGAAGATGGCGCTGCCGCGGCCGCGCCGGCGCGGCCTGAGGTTCCAGTCGAGCACCAGGCACACGTCGTAGAGGTGGTCGTCGCGGCGCATGCGCTCCGCGCTCGCCGGATAGGGCAGCCGCACCGGCCGGTTGTAGTTGCGGTCGGACGGCGCGTCGCACCAGCCGAGATCGGCGCCGATCGGCGCCAGGTCGAGCCGCGCGGCCGGCCGGCGGCCGGCCCGGCGCGGTCGGAAGTAGCCGCCGGTCAGCGGCATCGCCGCCAGCGGCGTGGCGCCATCGCCCTCGCGTTTCAGGACGGTGGTTGCGCCGCGCCCCAGCGCGCAGCGCCGCACCGTGCCGGCGAAGGCGATCAGCCCCTCGCGGGGATGCCCCGGCCGCGGCCGCACGACGAGCGGCGCCGCACGCGCGCTTTTGCCGCGCGAAACCTTCCGCTCACGTTTTTTGGAGTATGCTCGCATCGCGCTACACTTCACCGTGATGCCCTTTCGCGCCGGCGTCGAAGTGCATAGACGGTACGCGCCAGCGCGGCCAGACAGGAAAGGCACGGACGGGTCACCCATGACGTCACGCACCATACTGATTGTCGACGATGACGAGGACCTGCGGGCGACCCTCGTCGAGCAGCTCTCGCTCTACGAGGAGTTCGAGGTGCTGCAGGAGCCGACGGCGACCAAGGGCATCCAGACGGCGCGCGGCGGCGTCATCGACCTGCTCATCATGGATGTCGGCCTGCCCGACATGGACGGCCGCGAAGCGGTCAAGCTGCTGCGCAAGGGCGGCTTCCGCGCGCCGATCATCATGCTGACCGGGCAGGACACCGATTCCGACACCATCCTCGGCCTCGAGGCGGGCGCCAACGACTACGTGACCAAGCCGTTCCGCTTCGCCGTGCTGTTGGCCCGCATCCGCGCCCATCTGCGCCAGCACGAGCAGAGCGAGGACGCCACCTTCACCATCGGGCCCTACACCTTCAAGCCGAGCCAGAAGCTGCTGATCGACCAGCGCGGCGGCAAGATCCGGCTGACCGAGAAGGAGGCCTCGATCATCAAATATCTCTACCGCGCCGACCAGAAGGTGGTGACGCGCGACGTGCTGTTGGAGGAGGTGTGGGGCTACAATTCCGGCGTCACCACCCACACGCTGGAGACCCACGTCTACCGCCTGCGCCAGAAGATCGAGCGCGATCCTTCCAATGCCGAGATACTTGTGACAGAAAGCGGCGGATACAAGCTCGTTCCGTAAGACCGCGCGCACGCCGGGGGGCCGTCCGCTGTCGGAGGGGGCGCGGGGACAGGCTGCATGGCGCTGGACGACGACATTCGCGTTCTCTCGGGCGTGAACCTCTTCGACTGCTTTACCCGCGAGCAGGTGCGCCTGCTCGCCTTCGGCGCCGAGACGATCCCGCTGGGGTCGGGCCGCACGCTCTATCGCGAGGGCGACAAGGCCGACTGCGCCTTCGTGGTCGCCGAGGGGCGAATCGGCCTCTACCGCCGCAACGGCGAGGAGGCGCGGCGCGTCGCGCTCGTCGGGCCGCATGAGATCCTCGGCGAGTACGCGCTGATCGCGCCGGGCGTGCGGCTGACCGACGCGGCGGCCGAGACCGACGCGCAGCTCATCCGCATCAACCGCACGCTGTTCCGCCGCATCCTCGAGGAGTATCCCGACACCGCGCTCGCCCTGCAGCAGCGGCTGACCGGCGAGCTCGAGGCGCTGATGGCGAAGATCGAGGCGGTCGCCGCCCGCCTCGGCCGCTGAGGCGGCAATCCGCCGCGCCCCAACGCGGCGCCTGCGTCAGCCGAAGGCGAAGCGGGCGATCACGGGCACATGGTCGGACGGCCGCTCCCAGCCGCGCGCGGCGCGCAGCACCGAGACCGACTCCAGCGCGCCCGCCAGGTTCGCCGACGACCAGATGTGGTCGAGCCGGCGGCCGCGGTCCGAGGCGCTCCAGTCGCGCGCCCGGTAGCTCCACCAGGTGTACAGCCGCTGCTCGGGCGGGATGTGCCGGCGCACCAGGTCGACCCAGCCGCCGGCGCGGCGCATCGCCTGCAGGCTCTCGGTCTCGACCGGCGTGTGGCTGACCACCTTGAGGAGCTGCTTGTGCGACCACACGTCGGTCTCGAGCGGCGCCACGTTGAGGTCGCCGACCAGCACGCTCGCCGTCTCCGCCGAGGCGGCGGCCGGCACGCCGTGCATCTCGGCCAGGAAGTCGAGCTTGTGGCGGAACTTCGGATTGATCGCCGGGTCGGGCTCGTCGCCGCCGGCCGGAACGTAGAAATTGTGCAGCGTCAGCCGCGGCCCGCCCGTCTCGATCGAGACCGCCAGATGGCGGCTGTCGCCGACGCCGCAGAAGTCGCGCCGCTCGACCACCGTGATCGGCCGCCGGGCGATCGTGGCGACGCCGTGGTAGCCCTTCTGGCCGTGCATGGCGACATGCTCGTAGCCGAGCTTGCGGAACGCGGCGAGCGGGAACTGCTCGTCCCGGCACTTGGTCTCCTGCAGGCACAGGACGTCCGGCCGGTGCGTGTCGAGGAACTGCGCGACCAGCGGCAGGCGCAGGCGCACGGAGTTGATGTTCCAGGTGGCGAGCGTGAAGGGCATGGCGGGTCCGCGCGGCGTGGGCGGCGCAATCTGGCGCGCCGGCCCGTCCTGCGCAACCGCGCGGGAGACCTTTTCCACCGCCCGGCCGGCCGCGCGCCGCGCCGGCATCCTGGGCGCCGCCTCGCGGCGAGGCCCCGCGTCCCGAGTTCCGGGCAGCGCGTCCTTGCCGGCGCAAGGCCGGTGCCTGCGGCGCGCGCGGCCGTAGAGCCGGTCCGCATTTCAAGCGATCGCAGATCGGCTCCAAGTCATCGTCTTGACGCGTTTGCCGACGGCGAACCGGTTTCCAGTTCGCCTGGAACCGCTTCAGCGGCCGTGCTTGCGCTGGTTCATCTCGTCGACGCGGCGGTAGTTGATCTCGAACACGCTGGGGTCGAACTGGACGCCCTGCTGCACGTTGAAGATCATCACCGTGGTGTCCTTGCCCTGTGCGTCGGTGATGGTCCACTGGCGCAGCTCGTAGGAGTCCGGATCGAACATCATCGAGATCGTCGAATCGCCGAACACCGAGCGGTCGGCGAGCTGGATCGTCGTCAGATCCTCCTCCTCGCGCACCGCCTGGACCTTGCCGTCCGTCAGGTCGATGCGCTCGTCGAGCAGCAGCTTGAGCGGCGTCTTCGACAGCGGGTAGAGGTCGGCCGTGCGCAGCTTCTCGTTGTGGATGACCACCGACTGGCCGTCCGACACCACGCGATAGCCCGACGGCTGCTCGTAGTCGAAGCGCAGCCGGCCGGGCCGCTCGATGTAGAACTTGCCGCCGGTCTGCTCGCCGCTCGGGCCGAACTGCACGAACTCGCCGGTCATCGTGCGCACGCTGGAGAAGTGGTTGGCGATGCGCTGCGCCGGGTCGGCGGCGGCCTGCACCGCGGCGCTGCCGAGCGACAAGAGCGCGGCGAGCACGCCGACGGCGAGCCGCGGCGCCTGCCGCCGGGCGGCGTTGCTTGCCTGCTTTGCAAAACGGATCATGGGCCTTGCCTTTTCTTCTGCCTTCGCCCGATAGGCGCTCAGTGGGGCCGAAATTTGGCCGTGTCGGGGGCAACGGCGGCAGCCGGCACCGCGTTCCCGGCCGCCCGCGCCCGCGCGCCGTCCTGCTTTCCCGCGGACCGGCCCCAACGTCCCGTCCCGACGCGTTTCCGGACGGCGAACCGGTGTCCACTTCGCCTGGAAACGCTTTAGAACTCCTCGTTCTCCGTCGGCACCAGGATCTCGCGCTTGCCGGCATGGTTGGCCGGGCCGACGACGCCCTCCTGCTCCATGCGCTCGATGATCGAGGCGGCGCGGTTGTAGCCGATGCCGAGCCGGCGCTGGATGTAGCTGGTCGACGCCTTGCCGTCGCGCAGCACCACCGCCACCGCCTTGTCGTAGGGGTCGTCGGACTCCTCCAGGTTGCCGCCGCCCGAGCCGCCGCCGGCCGCCTCGTCGCCGTCCTCGTCCTCGGTGATGGCGTCGAGATACTCCGGCGTGCCCTGCACCTTGAGATGGGCGACCACCTGCTCGACCTCCGAATCGGAGACGAACGGCCCGTGCACGCGCTGGATGCGCCCGCCGCCGGCCATGTAGAGCATGTCGCCCATGCCGAGCAGCTGCTCGGCGCCCTGCTCGCCGAGGATCGTGCGGCTGTCGATCTTCGACGTCACCTGGAAGGAGATGCGCGTCGGGAAGTTGGCCTTGATCGTGCCGGTGATGACGTCGACCGAGGGGCGCTGCGTCGCCATGATGACGTGGATGCCGGCCGCGCGCGCCATCTGCGCCAGGCGCTGCACGGCGCCCTCGATGTCCTTGCCGGCGACCATCATCAGGTCGGCCATCTCGTCGATGATGACGACGATGTAGGGCATCGGCTCGAGGTCGAGCTCCTCGCTCTCGTAGATCGCCTCGCCTGTCTCGCGGTCGAAGCCGGTCTGCACCGTGCGCGTCAGCCGCTCGCCCTTGCGGTTGGCCGCGCCGACCCGCTGGTTGAAGCCGTCGATGTTGCGCACGCCGAGCTTCGACATCTTGCGGTAGCGCTCCTCCATCTCGCGGACGGTCCATTTGAGCGCCACCACCGCCTTCTTCGGGTCGGTGACGACCGGCGTCAGCAGATGCGGGATGCCGTCATAGACCGACAGCTCGAGCATCTTCGGATCGATCATGATCAGCCGGCACTGGTCGGGCGTCATGCGGTAGAGGATCGACAGGATCATCGTGTTGATGGCGACCGACTTGCCCGAGCCGGTGGTGCCGGCGACGAGCAGGTGCGGCATCTTGGCGAGATCGGCGATCACCGCCTCGCCGCCGATCGTCTTGCCGAGCGCCAGCGCCAGCTTGGCCTTGGAGACCTCGAAGTCGCGGCTGGCCAGGAGCTCGCGCAGGAACACCGTCTCGCGGCCGCTGTTGGGCAGCTCGATGCCGATTGCGTTGCGCCCCGGCACGACGGCGACGCGCGCGGCGATGGCGCTCATCGAGCGGGCGATGTCGTCGGCCAGGCCGATGACGCGCGACGACTTGATGCCCGGTGCCGGCTCCAGCTCGTACAGCGTGACGACCGGCCCCGGCCGCACATGGATGATCTCGCCCTTGACGCCGAAATCCTGCAGCACGCCCTCCAAAAGCCGGGCATTCTGCTCGAGCGCCTCGTTCGACAGGCTGGAATCGCGCGCCACCGCCTTCGGCTCGGCGAGGAAGTGCAGCGCCGGCATCTCGAAGCTGTCGGCGCGGATCAGCGGGGGCTGCGCCTCGCGCCGCACGCGCTTGCCTTCGACCGGGCGCGGCGCCGGCGTCTCGACGCGCGCGGGCTGCCGGGCGGCACGCACCGTGCCGTCGGCGGCGATGTCGAGCGCCGCCTCGTCGTCCGGCCCGTCTGCCGCCTCATCCCGGTCGGCGAAGGCGGGCTCGAAGTCGTCGTCGAGATCGTCCTGCGCGGCATCCTCGAGCGCCGGCTCGACACGCCGGCCGGGCGCCCGCCGCACCGCCTGCGGCCGGCCGCGCGCGGTCGCGCGGCGCAGGTGCGCGCGCAGCGACAGCCACCAGTGGGTGACGATGCCGAGCAGCACGAAGCCGCCGGCCTCGTCCGCCTCGTCGGCATCCTCCTCCTCCTCGTCGGCCGCGCCGTGCGGCACCGGCGCGGCAGCCGCGGTGCGGCCGAAGGCGCCGCCGGCGTAGAGCAGCAGCCAGCCGGCCGGCACGGCCAGCAAGAGCGCGGCGACGATGCCGAGGACGCCGGAGGGATAGACGCCCAGCACGAGCGCCGGTGGGCGCAGCGCCAGATCGCCGACGACGCCGCCCAGCCCGGTCGGCAGCGGCCAGGCCTGGCTCACCGGCAGGCAGCCGAAGGCCGCCGCCGCCAGCGCTGCGCCGCCCGCCCAGGCGGCGGCCCGCCGCGCGCTGCGCGCCAGCCGCCGGCCGGCGGCGAGCGTCACCCCCCACAGCACCGCCGGCACCAGCGCGGCGAGCGCGGCCAGGCCGAGAAACTGCATGGCCAGGTCGGCGACGACCGCGCCGGGATAGCCCATCGCGTTGGTCACCGGGTTGGCGGTGGCGTGGCTGAAGCTCGGGTCCGACACGGACCACGTCGCCAGCGCGGCGACGGTGAAGGCCACCGCCGCGAGCACCAGCACGCCGCCGAGCCGCGCGGCCAGTCGGCGCAGCAGCGGCGCCAGCCCGAAGCCGTCCTCGGTGAAGGCGAGTGCTGCGGAGGATCCCGAACGCATGCGATTCCTCTTTGTCCGTCGGCATTGGCTTCGCCCGCGCCACGACCGGCGGGCGACGGATTCCGCGCCGACACTAGCGGCGCGATGGTTAAGGCGGCATTAACCATGGCGCACGCCGCGCGGCCGGTTGCGGGCGGACGAAAAAAGGGGCCCGGCGAACCGGGCCCCAGGTGGCGCCGCCGTCCGCGGCGGCGCGACGGGATCGTCGTGCCGCCTCGTCTAGCGCACGCGCGAGGCGATGAACTCGGGATAGGCCTCGACCCCGACCTCGGCGACGTCGAGGCCGTTCATCTCCTCCTCGTCGGAGACGCGCAGGCCGACGGTGGCGCGCAGGATGGCCCACACGGCGAGCGCCACGGCGAAGGTGAAGATGCCGTAGGCCAGGATGCCGACGATCTGCGCGCCGAAGCTGGCGTCGGCGTTGGTGAGCGGCACCACCAGCGTGCCCCAGATGCCGGCGAGCAGGTGGACCGGAATGGCGCCGACCACGTCGTCGATCCTGAAGCGGTCGAGCAGCGGCACCGTGAGGACGACGATGACGCCGCCGACCGCGCCGATCAGGATGGCGGCGAACGGCCCGGGCGTCAGCGGCTCGGCGGTGATCGACACCAGGCCGGCGAGCGCGCCGTTGAGCACGAAGGTGATGTCGACCTTCTTGTAGAGCAGCTGCGTGAGGATCAGCGCGGCGACCACGCCGCCGGCCGCCGCCAGGTTGGTGTTGGCGAAGATGCGGCTGATGTCGGAGGCGTCGGCGTTGGAGCCCAGCGCGAGCTGCGAGGCGCCGTTGAAGCCGAACCAGCCGAGCCACAGGATGAAGGTGCCGAGCGTGGCGAGCGCCATGTTGGAGCCGGGGATCGGCTGCACCTCGCCGCCGGTGCCGTACTTGCCCTTGCGCGCGCCGAGCAGCAGCGCGCCGGCGAGCGCGGCCCAGCCGCCCACCGAGTGGACGATGGTCGAGCCGGCGAAGTCCTGGAAGCCCATGCCGTCGAGCCAGCCGCCGCCCCACTTCCACGAGCCGGTGATCGGGTACATGAAGCCGGTCAGCACGACGACGAAGATCAGGAACGGCCACAGCTTGATGCGCTCGGCGAGCGTGCCCGACACGATCGAGGCGGCGGTCGCCACGAACACCATCTGGAAGAACCAGTCGGAGGCGACCGAGTAGTCGCCCTCGTTGGCGGTGCCGGCGGCCGGCCAGGAATAGGGCCACAGCGTGCCGAAATAGCCGTTCACGTCGACATACATCAGGCTGTAGCCGACCAGCCAGAACATCAGCCCGGCGATCGAGTAGAGCGAGATGTTCTTGAGAAGCTGCATGGACACGTTCTTCGAGCGCACCATGCCGGCCTCCAGCATGGCGAAGCCGGCGGCCATCCACATGACCAGGAAGCCGCCGATCAGGAACAGCAGCGTGTTGAAGATGAAGGCGGTGTCGGCCGCGCTGGCGAATTGCGGTGCGGCCTCGGCCGCCTCCTGCGTCGCCTCCTGGGCGAAGGCGGGCAGGGCGAGGAAGGCGCCGGCGGCCAGGATGCCGAGGCTCGCGCGGCGCGCCGTGACGTGGTGAGACAGTTTCATCGTATTCCCCTTGTCTTGTGCGGGCGGCCTACAGCGCGTCGGCATCGGTTTCGCCGGTGCGGATGCGCACCGCCTGGTCGATGCCCCAGACGAAGATCTTGCCGTCGCCGATCTGGCCGGTCTTGGCGGCACGGCCGATCGCCTCGACGGCCTTGTCGACCATGCCGCTGTCGACGGCGATCTCGATCTTGAGCTTGGGCAGGAAGCTCACGGCGTATTCGGCGCCGCGATAGATCTCGGTGTGCCCCTTCTGCCGTCCGTAGCCCTTGACCTCGGTGACGGTCAGGCCCTGGATGCCGACCGCGGTCAGCGCTTCGCGGACCTCGTCGAGCTTGAACGGCTTGATGATTGCCATCACGATTTTCATCAGGCTTCACCCCTGTTGTCGCGGGTCTCCGCGATTGCGAGAAACCGCCGGGCGGCCCGTGGCGGGCTGCCGGCCGGTCGGTCACAGGGGATTCAAGCTTTGTGCCAGATGCGCCGTCGCATGGCCAAGGTCTTGATCTTCAAGAAGAACATGCGGCGCGCCGGCAGCCGGTTGTGCACCGCAGCACAACCGGACTGGCTATCGATTGGGCAATATTGGCGCGTTGCCTACTTCTTGCGCAGGCGCACCAGCCCCTCCTGCGCGACCGAGGCGACCAGCGCGCCCTGCCGGGTGTAGAGCGCGCCGCGCGAGAAGCCGCGCGAGCCGATCGCGTTGGGGCTGTCCTGGGTGTAGAGCAGCCAGTCGTCGAGCCGCGCCGGCCGGTGGAACCACATCGCGTGGTCGAGGCTGGCCATCTGCAGGTCGGCGTCGAAGCCCGAGCGGCCATGCGCGAAGGTCGAGGTGTCGAGCAGCGTCATGTCGGACAGATAGGCGAGCACCGCCGCCTGCAGCGCCCGGTCGTCGGGCACCGGCCCGGTGGTGCGCACCCACACGTTCTGGCACGGCGGCAGCTTCTCGCGGCTGGTGTAGTGCTCGACATTGACCGGCTTGACCTCGAGCGGCCGCTCGCGCGCCCAGTACTTGCGGATCGCCTCCGGCACGTGGCCGCCGATCGCCTCGAGCAGCTCGTGCTGCGTCTTCAAGGCCTCCGGCCCCGGCACGCCCTCGGGCATCGCCATCTGGTGCTCGAGGCCCTCCTCGTCGACCTGGAAGGAGGCCTCCAGCGAGAAGATCGCGTGGCCGTGCTGGATCGCCACCACGCGCCGCGTGGTGAAGCTGCCGCCGTCGCGGATGCGGTCGACCTCGTAGATGATCGGCACCGCCGGATCGCCCGGCCGCATGAAATAGCAGTGCAGCGAGTGCACGTGGCGACGCCGGTCGACCGTGCGCTGCGCGGCGACCAGCGCCTGGCCGATCACCTGGCCGCCGAACACCCGCTGCCAGCCGACCTGCGGACTGCGACCACGGAACAGGTTGTGTTCCAGCTTCTCGAGGTCGAGAATGGCGAGAAGCTCCTGCATGGCCGATGACATGGGCTGGGGGTCTCCGCGACGGTGGACGTGCCGGGTTTCCAAGCCGAAGCGCCGGGCTAAGTCAAGGAGAGGGCGCCCGGCGCGCCGACCGGCAGGACGGAAGAAGGATGAAGGCCATGGCTACGGTGACGGCGGACAACGACGCGCGCGGCGACGGTGCGGATGGCGCGGGCGCCCGCTTTGACGTGCTGATCGCGGGGGCCGGCTATGTCGGCCTCGCCACGGCGGTGTCGATCCGCCAGGCGCGGCCGAACCTGTCGGTCGCCGTCGTCGACGCCGCGCCGCCCGGCGTGTGGCAGCGCGACGGCCGCGCCTCGGCGATCGCGGCGGCGGCCTGCCGCATGCTGCAGCGTCTCGGCTGCTGGGACGAGATCGCGCCGGAGGCGCAGCCGATCGTCGACATGGTGGTGACCGATTCGCGCACCGCCGATCCCGTGCGCCCGGTGTTCCTCACCTTCGGCGGCGAGGTGGCGCCGGGCGAGCCGTTCGCGCACATGGTCGCCAACACGGTGCTGAACGGCGCGCTGCGCCGGCGCGCCGACGCGCTCGGCATCGACCTTCTCGAAGGGGTCGCGGTCGAGGGCTACGACACCGAGACCGGGCTCGCCCGGGTGCACCTGGCGGACGGCGTGAGCGTGGAGACGCGGCTGCTCGTCGCCGCCGACGGGGTGAAGTCGCGGCTGCGCGACATGGCCGGCATCAAGACGGTGCACTGGGACTACGGCCAGTCGGGCATCGTGTGCACCGTCGCCCACGAGCGGCCGCACAACGGCCGCGCCGAGGAGCACTTCCTGCCGGCCGGCCCGTTCGCCACGCTGCCGCTCAAGGGCAACCGCTCGTCCATCGTGTGGACCGAACGGACCGAGGTCGCCGAGCGCCTGGTCGCCGAGGACGACGTGGTCTTCGAGCACGAGCTCGAGCAGCGCTTCGGCCTCAAGCTCGGCGACATCCGCGTCGAGGGGCCGCGCCGCGCCTGGCCGCTCGGCCTGACGCTGGCGCGCGACTTCGTGGCGCCGCGCCTGGCGCTCGCCGGCGACGCCGCGCACGGCATCCACCCGATCGCCGGCCAGGGCCTCAATCTCGGTTTCAAGGACGCCGCCGCGCTCGCCGAGGTGGTCGTCGAGGCCGACCGGCTGGGCGAGGATTTCGGCCAGATCGACGTGCTGCGCCGCTACGAGCGCTGGCGCCGCTTCGACACGGTGCAGATGGGCGTCACCACCGACGTGCTCAACCGGCTGTTCTCCAACGATTTCGGCCCGCTGCGCGCGGTCCGCGACTTCGGCCTGGGGCTGGTCGACCGCATGCCGGCGATGAAGAGCTTCTTCATCCGCCAGGCCTCCGGCCTGGCCGGGCCGACGCCGCGCCTGCTGCGCGGCGAGGCGATCTGAGGGGACCGCGGGACCGGGGCATGAGCGCAGGACAACGGGCATGACCGCGCGCGACCCGGTGCGCATGGCCGTCCTCGGCGCCGCGCACGGCATCCGCGGCGAGATCAGGGTGCGCGCCTTCACCGAGGACCCGATGGACTTCGCCGCCTACGGGCCGCTGCGCAGCGCCGACGGCCGGCGCTTCACCGTCACCGCCGTGCGGCCCGGCAAGGCCGGCCCCATCGCCCGCTTCGCCGAGGTCGCCGACCGCAGCGCCGCCGAGGCGCTGGCCGGCACCGAGCTGTTCGTCGAGCGCGCCGCGCTGCCCGACGATCTCGAGGAGGACGAGTTCTACCAGGCCGACCTTATCGGGCTTGCCGCGCGCACGGCCGACGGCGGCGCGCTCGGCCGCGTCGTGGCGCTGCACGATTTCGGCGCCGGCGACATCCTCGAGCTGGCGCTCGCCGACGGGCGCAGCGCCATGATCCCGTTCAGCCGGGCGGCCGTGCCCGCCGTCGACCTGGCGGCCGGCACGCTCACCGTCGAGCCGCACGCGGCCGGCCTCCTCGCGAGCGACGACGATCGTGACGACGGCGAGACCGGCGAGGCCCGCGCGCCCGCCCCGGCGCCGCGCAGCACGGCCGACGGAGGTGCGGCGTGAGCTTTCGCGCCAGCGTGCTGACGCTCTATCCCGAGATGTTTCCCGGTCCGCTCGGCCTGTCGCTCGCCGGCCGCGCGCTCGAGGAGGGGGCGTGGTCGCTGCACACCGTGCAGATCCGCGACTTCGCCACCGACCGCCACCGCAGCGTCGACGACACGCCGGCCGGCGGCGGCGCCGGCATGGTGATGCGCGCCGACGTGCTGGCGCGCGCCATCGACCACGCCGCGCCGCCGGACGACCCGCGGCCGCGCCTGCTGATGAGCCCGCGCGGCCGGCCGCTCGACCAGGCCCGCGTGCGTGCGCTTGCCGCCGGTCCCGGCGCCGTCATCCTGTGCGGCCGCTTCGAGGGCGTCGACCAGCGGCTGATCGAGACGCGCGCGCTCGAGGAGGTGTCGATCGGCGACTACGTCCTGTCGGGCGGCGAGCCGGCCGCGCTGGTGCTGCTCGACGCGGTGGTGCGGCTGCTGCCGGGGGTGATGGGCAACGCGCTGTCCGGCCATGAGGAAAGCTTTGAGAGCGGCCTGCTCGAGCACCCGCACTACACCCGCCCGCAGCTTTTCGAAGGCCGGCCGATCCCCGAGGTGCTGACCTCGGGCAACCACGCCCGCATCGCCGCCTGGCGGCGCGCCGAGGCCGAGGCGCTGACGCGGCGGCGCCGGCCCGACCTCTGGGCCGCCTACCGCGCCGACCGGGAGACCGACGACACCGCATAGGCGCGGCCGCGCGGCCGCTCGCGGAGCGCCCGCCCCTGTTGATTCGCGCCGCGATGTCGTGTATGCGCGCTGCACGCAGACGGCCGAGGCCGGATGGCTCAATCCATGAACGCGTGAACCCGCTCCTGCCCCTCTGCGCGAAGGGCACTCTTCCAGGCGGTCGCAGACTGCCGTCGAGACGAGCGCTCTGACGGTTCGAGAAGAACAAGAGGACAAGTGCAATGGACCTGATCCGTCAGATCGAGGCCGAGCAGGCCGCCAAGATCGAGGAGAAGCGCAAGCTTCCCGAATTCCAGGCCGGCGACACGGTGCGCGTCCAGGTGCGCGTCACCGAGGGCACCCGCACCCGCGTGCAGGCCTATGAGGGCGTGTGCATCGCGCGCGCCGGCTCCGGCTTCCAGGAAAGCTTCACCGTGCGCAAGATCTCCTACGGCGAGGGCGTCGAGCGCGTCTTCCCGGTCTATTCGCCGCTGGTCGAGGCGGTCGAGGTCGTGCGCCGCGGCAAGGTGCGCCGCGCCAAGCTCTATTACCTGCGCGAGCGCCGCGGCAAGTCGGCCCGCATCACCGAGAACACCGGCGTGCGCGCCCGCCGTCTGAACGACGCCGAGCGCGAGGCGGTCGCCGCCGAGAAGCGCCGCGCCGAGGCCGAGAAGGTCGCCGCCGCCGAGGCGCTGGCCGCCGAGAAGGCCGCGCAGGAGGCCGCCGAGGCCGCCGCCAACACCGAGGCGGAAGCCAAGAGCGAGTAGCCGTCCGCGCCTTCGGGCGCGACCGGGCATCGAACGGGCGCGGCGGTCAGCCGCGCCTTTTTCGTTTCGCACGGTCATTGCCGAGGGGCAGCGCGAGCGTGTTCCGGGCCGTGCGCGACCCGGTCGCCGCCGGCGAGCGCGGCGCGCCGCGGCGCTGGCGCCGACCGGTGGACGGCGGAGCGGCGCGGCCCCGCCGGCCGCACCCGTGCCTCACAGCCCCGTCGTCACCACCACCTTGCCGTGGCGCTCGCGCGGCTGGCTCAGATAGTCGAACGCCTCGCGATAGGCTTCCATCGGGTAGACGCGGTCGATCTCCGGCTTCAGCGTGCCGTCGGCCAGCCGGTCGTAGACGAAGGCCGTTCCCCTGGCGCACATGGCCGGCGCCTCGACATAGTTGAACAGCGAATAGGGGTGGAAGACGGCGTTCTTCTGGAACATGTCGACGATCGGCAGCGTCGGGAACGCCGCGTCGAGCGTGCCGTAGAAGCAGATGCGGGCGTCGCGCGCCAGCGCCGGCGCATAGCGGCCGATCAGCCCGGCGCCGACCGGGTCGAAGGCGAGCACCACGCCCTTGCCGCCGGTGATCGCGTCGAGTTCGGCCGCCAGGTCGCCCGCGCCGGGCACCACCACGTGGTCGGCGCCCTTGGCTTCCAGGTAGGCGCGGTTGCGCTCGAAGCGCGTGGTGCCGATCATCGTCGCGCCCAGGTAGCGGCCGATCTGCAGCGCGGCCGCGCCGGCCGTGCCGGTGGCCGCGGTGACGAGCACGTCGTCGCCCGGGCCGACCCGGGCGATCTCGGCGAGCGGAAAATAGGCCGTCATGAACTGCATCCACACCGAGGCGCTCTCCACCGCGCTCAGCCCCTCGGGTGCCGGCGTCACGTAGCGCCGGTCGATGACCAGCTCCTCCGTCGAGGCGCCGCGGTTGCCGTAGAAATAGGGCAGCGTGCAGCAGCGCTGGCCGATCGCCAGGTCCTCGACCCCCGGCCCCAGCGCGTCGACGATGCCCGCCGCCTCGATGCCGACGCGCGCCGGCAGCTCGGGAAACGAGAACGAGTAGCGGTCCCACATCAGGTCCATGTCGCCCCAGTTGAGCGCGAAGGCCTCGACGCGCAGCCGCACCTCGCCCGGCCCCGGCTGCTGCGACGGCACGTCCTGGAACGTCAGGCACTGGTAGCCGGCATAGCGCGGGAGGAGCCAGGCGCGGGGCATGGGCGGATCCTTTCGGGAGCTTGCGGACAGCCGGGAGCGGCCGTCGTCGGGGAGGAATTTTAGTATGGCTAAAATCACGCCCATGCAGCGGCCTGTCAAGCCGACCGCGCGGCGGGCCGCGCGGCCCGGCCGGCCCGGCCGGACCGGCCGGTTCGGAACCGCGGCGCCGATGACGTATACCGGGGGCGGACCGATTCCGGCCGCCGGCGCCACGCCGGCGCCAACCAGCGATGGAAGGGAGCAAAGCCATGACCGCCGAGCAACAGAGCGACGCGCTGAACCGCGTCTACGCCGCCGACAGCCGCGACGCGCTGGCCGACGCCTATGGCGACTGGGCCGCCGCCTACGACCGCGAGACCGCCGCGCTCGGCTACTGCCTGCCCTATCTGGCGACCGCCTGGCTCGCCCGCCACCTGCCGGCCGACGCCGGGCCGCTGCTCGACGCGGGCTGCGGCACCGGCCTGTCGGGCCCCTATCTCGCGGCGCTCGGCTACCGGCCGATCGAAGGCCTCGACCTGTCGGAGGCGATGCTGGCGCATGCCGCCGAGCGCGGCGTCTATGCGCGGCTGGTGCGCGCCGCGCTCGGCGAGGCGCTGCCCTTCGAGGACGGCCGCTTCGCCGGCTTCCTGGCCGCCGGCGTGTTCACGCAGGGCCACGCCCCGGCCGCCGCCTTCGACGAGCTCGTGCGCGCCACCCGGCCCGGCGGCATCGGCGTGGCCACCGTGCGCGACCGGCTGGTCGAGGAGGCGGGCTTCGGCGCGACCTTCGCCGCGCTCGAGGCGGCCGGTCGCTGCCGGGTGATCGAGAAGAGCCCGCCCTTCCGCGCCTTCGCGGTGGCCGAGCCCGACGTCTTCGTGCATGCTTACGTGCTGCGCGTCGGCTAGCTGGCGCAGCCGGGCAAAGGCGTCGGCCGGACCGTCGGCGCGATGAGGAGGAACGGACGCATGGCAGGCGCGTTCTCGCCGCGATGAACGAGATACTCGCGGATTTCGTGCCGGGAACGACCCTGGCCTGGCAGGTGATCGCCGCCCGGCTCGGCGTCGCCGTGCTGCTCGGCGCCGTGCTCGGCTTCGAGCGCGAGCTGGTCGAGCGGCCGGCCGGGCTGCGCACGCACATGCTGGTGTGCCTCGCCTCGGCCACCTTCGCCATCATCGCGCTGGAGATCGTCTCGCTGTCGGCGTTCCGCGGCGACCACATCCGCGCCGACCCGATCCGCCTGGTCGAGGCGATCACCTCCGGCGTCGCCTTCCTGGCGGCCGGCTTCATCATCTTCAAGCGCGGCGCCGTGCGCGGGCTGACCACGGGGGCGGGCATGTGGCTCGCCGCCGCCACCGGGCTGGCTGCCGGTCTCGGCCTGTGGGTGGTTGCCGCGCTCGCCTGCCTGCTCGGCACGATCGTGCTGACGCTGGTGCGCTGGTTCGAGACCTCGCTGAAGTTCAAGCATCCGCGCCGCCGGCACGGCTATGCCGCCGACCGCGAGGCGCGCGCCGCCCACGCCAACGAGCCGGAGTGAGGCCGTCGCGCCGATTGCCCAAGCCGCCGCGAGTTGGTATGGACCTTTGCATGGAAGCGCTGTTCGCACATCCGGCCTATCGCCGCTTCGCCCTGCAGGACCGCAAGCGCCTGCCGGGCCGCTTCTTCGCGCGCTTCGCCGGGCTCGCCTCCGGCCGCGCCGGCTGACGCGCCGCGCCCGCCGCGCCGCCGCCCGAGACGCTTCTTTCAGGAACGAGAACCGATGACCAAACCGCGCACGCTCTACGACAAGATTTTCGACGACCACCTGGTCGAGCGCCAGGAGGACGGCACCTGCCTGATCTACATCGACCGGCATCTGGTGCACGAGGTGACCAGCCCGCAGGCCTTCGAGGGTCTCAGGCTGGCCGGCCGCGCCGTGCGCCATCCCGGCCGCACGCTCGCCGTGGTCGATCACAACGTGCCGACGACGCCGGACCGGGTCAACGGCATCCGCAACGAGGAAAGCCGCATCCAGGTCGACGCGCTGGCCAGGAACGCCGCCGACTTCGGCATCGAGTACTACGACCAGGCCGACCGCCGGCAGGGCATCGTCCACATCGTCGGCCCCGAGCAGGGCTTCACGCTGCCCGGCATGACGATCGTGTGCGGCGACAGCCACACCTCCACGCACGGCGCCTTCGGCGCGCTCGCCCACGGCATCGGCACCTCCGAGGTCGAGCACGTGCTGGCCACCCAGACGCTGCTGCAGTCGAAGGCCAGGAACATGCGCGTCGAGGTCGACGGCGCGCTGCCCGAGGGCGTGACGGCCAAGGACATCATCCTCGCCATCATCGGCGAGATCGGCACCGCCGGCGGCACCGGCCATGTCATCGAATATGCCGGCGAGGCGATCCGCGCGCTGTCGATGGAAGGCCGCATGACGGTGTGCAACATGTCGATCGAGGGCGGCGCGCGCGCCGGCATGATCGCTCCCGACGAGACCACCTTCGCCTATCTGAAGGACCGGCCGCGCGCGCCCAAGGGCAAGGCCTGGGACATGGCGCGCGCCTACTGGGAGACGCTGCACAGCGACGAGGGCGCGCATTTCGACCGCGTGGTGCGGCTAAACGCGGCCAACCTGCCGCCGCTCGTCACCTGGGGCTCCTCGCCGGAGGACGTCGTGTCGGTCACCGGCACGGTGCCGGACCCCGACGCGATCGCCGACGAGAACAAGCGCAAGTCGAAGCGGCGCGCGCTCGAATACATGGGCCTGACGCCCGGCACGCCGATCACCGAGATCGCGCTCGACCGCGTGTTCATCGGCTCGTGCACCAACGCCCGCATCGAGGACCTGCGCGCCGCCGCCAAGGTGGTCGACGGCCGCAAGGTGCACGAGCGCGTCGGCGCGATGATCGTGCCGGGCTCCGGCCTGGTGAAGGCGCAGGCCGAGGCCGAGGGGCTCGACAAGGTCTTCATCGAGGCCGGATTCGAGTGGCGCGAGCCGGGCTGCTCGATGTGCCTGGCGATGAACGAGGACCGGCTGAAGCCCGGCGAGCGCTGCGCCTCGACCTCGAACCGCAACTTCGAGGGCCGGCAGGGCTTCCGCGGCCGCACGCATCTGGTCTCCCCCGCGATGGCGGCGGCCGCCGCCGTGGCCGGCCGCTTCGTCGACATCCGCGACTGGCGCTGAGGCGCCGGCCCGCCGCGGCCTCCTTCGCACCCCGCCCGCCGGCCACCCGGCCGGACGGGGGTCGTGCATCGGGCGCATCGGCATCGCCCGGACGCGGGATGGCGAATTTTCCGCGTCGCCGCCCCCGGCATTAACCTCCCCTTGCGAACCGCTGCGCTAGGACGTGCCGACACGCGAGCGGGAGCCGGGCATGAGCGCCGCCGGATACATTCTGGCAATCAACCTCCTCGTCGCCGGCCTCTTCGCCGGCGCGTTCGGCCTGATCGGCACCTATGACAAGGTGCGCGTGCCGGCCCGCTGGATCGCGCTGTCCTTCCTTCTCGCGGCGGCCAACTTCGCGGTCGAATGGTCGGTCTCGGCCGTCGACCACCCGCGCCTCGTCGTCTTCACGGCCTTCGCCATCTCGCTCGCCGGCCTTGCCGTGCTCAATGTCGGGATCCTGAAGCACTATGCGGTGCCGATCCCGTGGCGGCTGCTGGCCGGTCTGTTCGTCGTGTCGCTGGCGCTCAATCTCGCCATCTACGACATGCCGCGCGCCTCCTTCCTGCGGGTGCTGCTCTACCAGGCGCCCTATGTCGCCGTTCAGGCGACGGCGGCGCTGCTGCTTCTGCGCGTGCCGGACAAGCGGCCGCTCGACCTGGCGCTGCTCGGCCTGCTCGCCGCGGGCGCGCTGCATTTCCTCGCCAAGCCGTTCTTCGCCGTCGTCTTCGGCGCGGGCGACCGGCCGCAGAGCTATGTCGACAGCATCTACGCGCTGATCTCGCAGTCGATGGGCGCGGTGCTGATCGTCGCGGTCGGCCTGATGATCGCCGTCATCCTGGTGCGCGACCTGCTGATCGACGCCACCGCCAAGTCCGAGACCGACGCGCTGACCGGCCTGCTCAACCGGCGCGGCTTCGAGCAGCGCGTGCCGCAGGTCGTGCGCCTCATGGCGGAGACGCGCCTGCCGGCGTCCATCGTGCTGTGCGACCTCGACCACTTCAAGATGGTCAACGACAGCTACGGCCATGCCGGCGGCGACCTCGTCATCCGCGCCTTCGCCGCGCGACTGGCCGAGGCGCGGGCGGAAAGCCACATCGTCGGCCGCATCGGCGGCGAGGAGTTCGCCGTGCTGCTGCCGGGCGCCAACGTGGCCGCCGCCCGCCTGTTCGCCGAGGGCATCCGCAGCGCCTTCGCCGCCGCCGCGGTGCCGGGCCTGCCCGAGACGATGCGCTTCGCCGCCAGCTTCGGCGTCGCCGAGCTGCAGGTGCACGACACCATGTCCGACATGCTGCGGCGCGCCGACATCGCGCTCTACGCGGCAAAGAACGCCGGCCGCAACCGCGTGCGGGTCGCCCCGCCCGGCGCGCGCGACGGCGGCGAGCGCCGCGCCCACCGCCCGGCGCGCTGATACCGCCGGCGCGCGCCTGCGTCGTTTTGCGTTGACAGCGGCCCGCCGATCCACAACCTTGCCGTGAGGTGCAGCATGCTGCACGCCGCGTCGGGGGCGCCATGAGCGAGACGGGCGAAAACGGTGGCGGCGGCCGGGATCCGGCGGCCTTGGGCTCGCTCGCGGTCGCCGTGCTGGCCCTCGTCCTGTCCGGGCTGTCCTACTGCCAGGTGCAGGGCGTCGAGACGCGCGAGCTGGCGGACGGCCTGGCCGCCGACGTCGCGGTCGCGCGGCAGAGCATCAGCGACTGCCTCGACACCGCGCCGGGCTGCGGGGCGGAGACGCTGCGCTTCCACCTGTTGTCCTACGAGGAGGCATTGTTGCGCGCGCAGACGCGCGCCGTGCCGATCGACGGCTATGTCCGGCCGGACGATCCGCAGGCCGGCTTCTGCGGCCTTGTCGCCGCCTTCAACGACCGTGCCGAGGTCGCCCAGCCCATGGAGTCGCGCCTATGCGAAGACTGATCGCCGCCCTCGCCCTCGCCCTTGCGTTGAGCCTGCCGGCGGGCCTTGCCGCCGCCGGCCCCGACGAGGCGCTCGCCGACCGTCTCAAGCAGACCGAGCTGGCCGGCCGGGTCGAAAGCCTCGCCTGCAGCCTCGGCGCCGGGCTCCAGGCCGGGCTCGAGCAGAACACCGAGGGGCTGGCGCGCCATCTGGGCGAGCTCGGCGAGACGGCGGCCGGGCTGGCGCGCGCCGCCGCATCCGCCGCCGAGACCGGCGGGCAGGAAGCCACGCCGATCGAGTACACCGACTGGGAGCGGGCGCTGATCGAGACGCGCTTCGGCGACGCCGCCTTCTTCGAGACCCACGAAGCGCTGTTTGCCGAGATCGCGCGGCGCGGCAGGGCGATCGCCGCGCATGTCGAGGCCGTGCTCGACGACGACGGCAATCTGCGCGACGGGCTCGAGCCGGCGGCGCTGCAGAAGGCCTTCGTGGCGGTGACGCGCGAGACGAGCGCGCTGCTCGACCTGTTCGGCATCGTCGCGGCCAAGCAGTCGAGCGTCGCCTGAGGCGGCCGCGCCCTACCGCTGCTGCGCGACGGCCGCGGAACCGGTGACGAGGCCGTAGCCGCGCATCTCCTCCGCGCTCAGATAGTAGAGCGCCTGCGGCGGCGTATCGAGCGCGTGCAGCCACAGCGCCGGATCGACGCCCATCGTCGCCAGGTGGCGGCTGATGCGCGCGGTGGTGAGCTGCGCGTCGGCCATCGCCTGCGCCGCCGAGGTGCCGCTGTCGGTGCCGGCGTAGAACTGGTGCACGCCGACCGCCGCCTCCGGCGCCACGCTGCGCGTCACCCCGCCGGCCAGCACGAGCGGACAGGACGAGGCGCACAGCGCGCCGTCCTCGACCCGCACCGCGATGGCGCGCTCGCGCAGCATGCGCGCGATCGCGATCGCGTCGTCGAGCGCGCCGCCCGGCGAGTTGAGCGAGACGGTCTCGACATATTCGCCGCGCGCGGCAAGCTCGTCGGACAGCCGCGCCGCCGCGCCGACATCGATGCTGCCCTCGGCGTTCAGCACGCCGCCGGGCTGCAGGGTGAAGCGGATCGGCCGGCTGAGCGCCGTCTCGTCGCCGCGCAGGAAGTCGCGCGGATCGATAGAGCGGCTGCCCGTCTCGCCGCCCTCCACCGCCGGCGGCAGCACCGGACGGGCGATCTCGGCCGGCGCGGCGCCCGAATCCGGCGCGCCGGCGCCGTTGGCGTCCATCAGCGCGCCGAAGTCGAGCACCAGCACGCCGACCGCGCCGGCGACCAGGCCACGGAAGGCCCAGCGCATCACCTCGCCGTCGTCGAAGCGGGCGAAATAGCGGCCGAGCACGCCCTTCGCCCGGGCGCTGGCGGATCGGAAGGGGCTGTCGCTGCGTGTCATGGGTCGCTCCGCTTGCGCTCGCCGCGCGCCAGCGGCGTCACGTTCTCCGGCGCGGCGGGTTCGTTCGGCTCGGCCGGTTCGGCCGGTCGGCCGGCCTGCGGCGCTTCCGCGCTGCCGCTCGCCGGCCCCTCTTCGCCCGCGCCATGCCGGCGCGCCGCCGTCAGCGCGTCGTGCAGGTCGAGCGAGCGCAGCATGTCGGCCGCGCTGATGCGCTCGGCGTCCGACAGGCTCTCCTCGTCGCGGCGGATGGCGCCGTAGACCACCGCCAGGACGCCGACCAGCACGCCGGGCAGCAGGTCGATCGAGATCGCCCCGGCCCAGCTCGGCAGGAAACTCGAGGCGTATTGCAGCACCGCCTCGGCCGACGACAGCGGCACGTAGCGCCGGTCGGGCACCGGCGGCTGCGCCATGATCTCGGCCGCCGCCTCCGACAGCGCCTTAGACTGGGCGTCGACCGAGCTCCGGACGGTCGCCATCACCGTGTCCTGGCGGCTGGCGAGATCGGCCGTGCCGCCGTCGGCCACCGGCGCGATGAAGCCGGCCGACAGGTCGGCCGCCGCGCGCGCCACCGACGGCGCGATCGAGGTCTGCTCGAGCGCGGCGATGACGCCGGCCAGCGCCACCGCCTCCTCGGCGAAGCGGTCGGAGCGCGGCGTCACCGGCCCGGCGCCGGAGACGAGGCCGCGCATCTCGGCCAGATGCTGCTGGCCCTCCTCGAACAGCGTGCGCACGGTCTCGCGCGAGCCCTGGATGGTCTCTTCCAGCTCGCGCATCTGGGCGGCCATCTGGGTGAGGAGCTGCACCACGCTGCCCGAGCCCGAGGTGCCGGTGAGCGCGCCGGATTCGCGCTCCTCCGCGGCCAGCCGCGAGAAGCGCTCGGCCGCCCGCTGGATGTCGGGCAGAAGCGACAGCGCGCCGAGCGCGTTGCCGTGCGCCTGGTCGAGGTCGCCGGTGTAGTCCTCCAGGGTCTCGGCCAGGTGCTGCTCGACGGCGGCCGAACCGGCGAGCGCGGCGGCGTTGAGCCACGACGACATGGCGACGATCATCAGCGAGCCGAGCGCCATGACGCCGATCAGCGTGGCGCGCGAGGCGGCGTCGCGCATTTCCGGCAGGAAGCGCGCCAGATAGGTCCAGAAGCCGTAGATGCCGACCGAGACGGCGGCCGAATAGACGACCGCGGCGAAGAAGACGAGCGGCGCCGAACCGTCGAGCAGGCTGCGCACGCCGAGATAGGTGTAGACGCCGCTCGCCAGCGCCAGCGTGGCGAGCACGAAGCGGGTCATGGTCTGCAGCGAGGCGACGTGGTCGCGCAGCTGGCGTGCGGAGCGGGCTTGGTTCATGGCGTCCTCTCCCCTTCACGGAGCGGAGAAAGATGACGAAAGCGGGGCCGGCGGCGAGGCCGGCGGCGACCCGGTCAGCGGCAGGAGCCCTCGAGCACCGGCAGCGCGCCCTCGGGCAGGCCGTACATGTAGCTGCGCCCCTTGATCAGCGCGCCGTAGCGCGTGCAGTCGCGGCGGTAGACCACGCGGTCGGTCTTGCGCAGGTAGAGCACGTCGGGGCGCTCGGCCGCCGCATACTCCTCGGCCAGATGGCCGCGCCCCACGACGATGCGCTTGTAGCCGGCCGGGCTGTAGACGACGAGGTTGCCGAAGGAATCGGCATAGACGTGCTCGTGGCCGGCGCCGGCGGCGACCGGCAGCGCGCCGGCGGCCAGCAGGCCTGCGGCAAGGGCGAAGGCCGGGCTTCGCATCGATCGGGTCTTGCGCATGGCGCGCCTCCTTGTCAGCTCCGCCCCCTCCGAGCCGAACTTAACGCTTTCTTAACGCTTGTCACGCCGCCGGCGCGTCCTTCCTCCACCGCGATTGACAGACATGGTTAATTTCGCCGATGGAGAGGCCATGACCGATCAGAGCCCTCCCGCCGTTTCCCTGCTGCACCTCAAGGACGCCCACGAACTGGCCCCGCTGCTGGCCGCCTACGCCCAGGCGCTGAAGCGTGGCGCGCCGCGCCGGCCCGACGAGTTCTACGCCGAGACGCTGCTGCAGGACCGCCGCGCCGAGCTGCTCGGCGCCCGCTTCGGCGACCGGCTCGCCGGCTTCGCCATCTTCCACGACCTGCCCGAGCCGGTGTCGGGCATGCGCTACGGCCTGTGCGACCACCTCTACGTGCACCATGCCGAGCGCGGCCGCGGCGTCGGCAAGGCGCTGGTCGACGCGCTCGCCGCCCATGCCGAGGAGCGCGGCTGGTCGCGGCTGATGCTCAACGCGCCGCGCTTTCCCGAGGACGGGCGCCGGCTCTACGCCCGGCTCGCCGAACCGGCCGACTGGTCGAGCTTCGTCATCCGCTTCGAGCACGGCTGAGCGGTGACGGGATTGATCGGCCGTCGGACAAGCGGCTAGCTGGCGCCATGACAGCGATTCGCCCCACCGCCGCGCGGGCCGCGACCGCCCTGCTGGCAGCCCTTCTCGCCGCCGGCTGCACCGCGACCGGCAACGACGCAGCACCCCAGACCGCCGACCCGCAGCCGCGCGAGGCGACCTATCGCTGCGAAGAGGAGGGCGACCTGGCGATCGTCAACCGGCGCGCGGCCGTCGACGTGGTCAGCCCGCGCGGCGTCGAGGTGACGCTGCCGGCCGCCCCCGCAGGCCAGCACAGCCGCTATGGCGCGCCGCCCTACGCGCTGGTGCTGGAGGGCCGCGACGCGCTGTGGATGGCGACCGGCAAGACGCCGATCAGCTGCCGCCGGTAGGCGCGCGGCGGTGCCGGTGCGCAGGGCGCGAACCGCGCGCGAAAGCGCCCGCCACTTAATCGGTTGAAGCCGGCGCCGTGCGCTGGTCGCCGCGGGGGGTCGTCCTAAATGCGCATGCGATCACGCTTTTTGCGGCTTTGACGCAGTGCGAAAAGCGCTTTAGAAAGCCGGTGCCCGCGAGCCGCGCAAGCGCGTCGGCGCCGGTCCGGGCAGCCAATTTGGGGGAGTCATGACGAAATCCGCAACCGGTCGTGCCCCGCTGCGTCCGCGGCCGATCTCTCCGCATCTCCAGATCTACCGCCTGATTCCCACCATGGCGATGTCGATCGTCCACCGCATCACCGGCGCGGCGCTCTATTTCGGCACGCTGCTGGTGGTCTGGTGGCTGGTCGCCGCGGCCACCTCGCAGGCGCAGTTCGAGCTCGTCAACGGCATCTTCGGCTCGTGGCTCGGCCGCCTGGTGCTGTTCGGCTACACCTGGGCGCTGATCCACCACATGCTCGGCGGCGTGCGCCATCTCATCTGGGACACCGGCCACGGCCTCGGCAAGCGGACCTCGACGCGGCTCGCCTGGGCGACGCTGATCGGCTCCGTCACGCTGACGTTCATCGCCTGGATCGCCGGCTACGTGGCAAGGGGAGGCTTCTGACCATGGCGCACATGCGCACACCGCTTCGCACCGTCCGCGGCCTCGGCTCGGCCAGGGAGGGCACCGACCACTTCTGGCGCCAGCGCCTGACGGCGCTCGCAAACCTGCCGCTGGTGCTGTTCTTCATCGGCTTCGTCATCGCGCTCAACGGCGCCGACTACGAGACCGTGCGCGGCGCGCTCGCCAACCCGCTGGTCGCGCTGATCCTCGGCCTGACGCTGGTCTCGGTGCTCTACCACATGCGCATCGGCATGCAGGTCATCATCGAGGACTACGTTCACGCCGAGGGCCCCAAGGTGGCGCTCATCGTGCTCAACACCTTCTTCCCCATCGTGGTGGGAGCCGCCGCGCTCTTCGCCCTTCTGCGCATCGCCTTCGGAGGCTGACCGATCCATGGCAGCGGACAACAAGGCCGGCACGGCCTATGATTTCGTCGATCACAAGTTCGACGTGGTGGTGGTGGGCGCCGGCGGCGCCGGCCTGCGCGCCACGCTCGGCATGGCCGAGCAGGGCCTGAAGACGGCCTGCATCACCAAGGTCTTCCCGACGCGCTCGCACACGGTGGCCGCGCAGGGCGGCATCGCCGCCTCGCTGCAGAACATGGGCCCCGACCACTGGCAGTGGCACATGTACGACACGGTGAAGGGCTCCGACTGGCTCGGCGACGTCGACGCCATGGAGTATCTCGCCCGCGAGGCGCCGGCCGCCGTCTACGAGCTCGAGCATTACGGCGTGCCCTTCTCGCGCACCGAGGAGGGCAAGATCTACCAGCGCCCCTTCGGCGGCCACATGCAGAACTTCGGCGACGGCCCGCCGGTGCAGCGCACCTGCGCGGCGGCCGACCGCACCGGCCATGCCATCCTGCACACGCTCTACGGCCAGTCGGTCAAGAACAACGCGCAGTTCTTCATCGAGTATTTCGCCCTCGACCTGATCATGTCGGAGGACGGCGTGTGCACCGGCGTCGTCGCCTGGAATCTCGACGACGGCACGATCCACCGATTCGCCGCCAAGACGGTGGTGCTGGCGACCGGCGGCTACGGCCGCGCCTACTTCTCCTGCACCTCCGCCCACACCTGCACCGGCGACGGCGCCGGCATGATCGCGCGCGCCGGCCTGCCGCTGCAGGACATGGAGTTCGTCCAGTTCCACCCGACCGGCATCTACGGCGCCGGCTGCCTGATCACCGAGGGCGTGCGCGGCGAGGGCGGCTATCTGGTCAATTCCGAGGGCGAGCGCTTCATGGAGCGCTACGCGCCGTCGGCCAAGGACCTCGCCTCGCGCGACGTCGTCTCGCGCTGCATGACGGTGGAGATCCGCGAAGGCCGCGGCGTCGGCAAGGACAAGGACCACATCTACCTGCACCTCGACCACCTCGACCCGGCGGTGATCCACGAGCGGCTGCCCGGCATCGCCGAATCGGCGCGCATCTTCGCCGGCGTCGACGTCACCCGCGAGCCGATCCCGGTGCTGCCGACGGTGCACTACAACATGGGCGGCATCCCGACCAACTACTGGGGCGAGGTGCTCAACCCGACGGCCGACGACCCCGACCGCCTGGCGCCCGGCCTGATGGCCGTCGGCGAGGCGGGCTGCGCCTCCGTGCACGGCGCCAACCGGCTCGGCTCCAACTCGCTGATCGACCTCGTCGTGTTCGGCCGCGCCGCGGCGATCCGCGCCGGCCAGACGATCGACCGCGAGGCCAAGGTGCCGCCGGTCGACGAGCGCGCCTGCGAGCGCATCATGGAGCGCTTCGACCGGCTGCGCCACGCCGACGGCGCGACGCCGACCGCCGCGCTGCGCGAGAAGATGCAGAAGGCCATGCAGGAGGACGCCGCCGTCTTCCGCACCCAGGAGACGCTCGAGCAGGGCCGCGACCGCATCCAGGCCATGTGGGGCGAGCTCGCCGACCTCAAGGTCTACGACCGCTCGCTGATCTGGAACTCCGACCTGGTCGAGACGCTGGAGCTGGAGAACCTGATGGCCAACGCCATCACCACCGTCCATTCGGCCGAGGCGCGCAAGGAGAGCCGCGGCGCGCATGCCCGCGAGGACTTCTCCGAGCGCGACGACGCCAACTGGCGCAAGCACTCGCTCGCCTGGGTCGACGAGGCCGGCACGGTGCGGCTCGACTACCGCCCCGTGCACACCGAGCCGATGCTGAAGGCCGAGGACGGCGGCATCGACCCGGCCAAGATCGCCCCCAAGGCGCGGGTGTACTAGATTGGGACCAGGAGGCCCGGATGAGCGGGCCGCGACGGGTTCGCTCAAGGCGCGCGTTCCCATGTTGCCCGGTTGATCAAAGAGCAAGGCAATGGTTGAAATCACCCTCCCCAAGAACGCGCAGGTCACCGAAGGCAAGGCCTGGCCCAAGCCGCAGGGCGGCAATCTGCGCGAGTTCCGCGTCTACCGCTGGTCGCCCGACGACGACGCCAACCCGCGCGTCGACACCTATCACGTCGACCTCGACGACTGCGGCCCGATGGTCCTCGACGCGCTGTTGTGGATCAAGAACAAGGTCGACCCGACGCTGACGCTGCGCCGCTCCTGCCGCGAGGGCATCTGCGGCTCCTGCGCGATGAACATCGACGGCACCAACACGCTGGCCTGCACCAAGGGCATGGACGAGATCGACGGCGCGGTGAAGGTCTACCCGCTGCCGCACATGCCGGTGGTCAAGGACCTGGTGCCCGACCTCACCGTGCCCTACGCGCAGCTTTCCTCGATCGAGCCGTGGCTGCAGACCGTCTCGCCGGAGCCGGCGAGCGAGTGGCTGCAGAGCCGCGAGGACCGCGCCAAGCTCGACGGGCTCTACGAGTGCATCCTGTGCTTCTGCTGCCAGACCGCCTGCCCGAGCTACTGGTGGAACGGCGAGCGCTATCTCGGCCCGGCCGTGCTGCTGCAGGCCTATCGCTGGCTGATCGACTCCAGAGACGAGGCGACCGGCGAGCGGCTCGACAATCTCGAGGATCCGTTCCGGCTCTATCGCTGCCACACCATCATGAACTGCACCCAGGCCTGCCCCAAGGGGCTCAACCCGGCCAAGGCGATCGCCGAGATCAAGCAGATGATGGTCGAGCGGCGCGTCTGACCGGCACGGCGGCCGCGCGCCTCTCCGTCCTGCGCGCCTGCGGCGACGCGGCGAAGATCGGCCGGGTCGCCGCCGCACGGCTTGCATGGGCGTGTTGCACGGCCGCGAACGCGCGATATATGGTGCCTTGGGTGTACGGATCTGCTTAGAACGCACCTGAAGGAGCCTGAGATGACAAAGCGCACATTTCGCGTGAAGGCACTTTGGGACGAAGATGCGCGGGTCTACTATGCGGAAAGCGACATTGTCGGGCTGCATATCGAGGCCGCAACCATCGACGAGTTCGAGGACCTCATGATGGATCTGGCGCCCGAGCTGATCGTCGCCAATCATCTCAGCGCAACGGACTTGGCCCGCAAGCCGTGCAAAGACTTGATTCCGGCCATTCTCTGGCAACGCCCGGAAAAGACCCCTGCCGCCGCCTGAAACCTGGCCGAAGGTTTCTATAACGACGTCTGCAAGGAAATCGCCGCTCTCGGCTTTCGCTTCTGGAAGCCCGCCAAAGGATCGCACGAAAAGTGGCGGAACGAGAAGACCGGAACGGTGCTTCTCGTTCCGCGCCATCTGAGAAGCCGGCATACAGCAAACGGCATCCTCAAGGACGCGGGTGCGACGAAGCGGTTCTGAAAACGCCGCGCGCCCGGCGCTGCGTGCCCGCCGGGCCGCTCACGCAAGCGTGTTGCGGCTTGAATTGAAACCCGCGGGCGCCCTGTTACGTCTTTTCCCGACACACGGGAGAAACGAGACCATGCTGCGCACCATCGCCGCCGCCTTCGCCCTGTCGCTCGCCGGCTTCGTCGCCGCGCCGGCCGTTGCCGCCGAGGAGAAGACCGCCATCTTCGCCGGCGGCTGCTTCTGGTGCGTGGAGGCGGATTTCGACAAGGTGCCGGGCGTCACCTCCACCGTGTCGGGCTATATCGGCGGTACGAGCGAGAACCCCACCTATCGCGACCACGCCTCGACCGGCCATCGCGAAGCGGTGAAGATCGGCTACGACCCGGCCGTCGTCTCCTACGAGACGCTGCTCGACGTCTTCTTCCATTCCGTCGACCCGACCGACGCCGGCGGCCAGTTCTGCGACCGCGGCCACAGCTACACCACCGCCATCTACACGCTCGACCCCGACCAGGCCGCCGCTGCCGAGGCGGCCCGGCAGGCCGCCGCCAACGAGCTCGGCCAGACGGTGGTCACGCCGATCGAGCCGGCACCCGCCTTCTGGCCGGCCGAGGACTACCACCAGGGCTACTACAAGAGCGAGGAGAAGGTGCTGACGCGCTTCGGCTATATCGACCGCGCCGACGCCTACCGGCGCTACCGCGAGGGCTGCGGCCGCGACGCCCGGCTAAAGGCGCTGTGGGGCGACGAGGCGCTGCGCGGCATCAAGGCCGGCTCCTAAGGCGTTTCAAGGCGAAGCGGAAACCGGTTCGCCGTTCGGAAAAATTGCGCCAGGGCAGCAGGATGGCGCCGGTGTGCCACCCTGTGAGACGCGGAGGCGCGGACAGGAGAAAGGCCCGCCCGGTCGGCGACCGGCGGGCCTTTTTTTCGCGCCGCGGGCGAGGCGTCAGCCGTTCGCCGCGGCGATGCGCTCCTCGGCAATCTCCTGCGCCACGTCGTTGGTCGGCCGGCCGGCCGCGTCGGAGCGGCGGAAGATGTCGAGCAGCGTCAGCGGGATCTCCGACACCTTGGCCATCGCCGCCTTGCGGTCGTAGCCGCCGGGCGCCAGCTCGGCCGCCACGTTGATGAGCCCGCCGGCATTGATGACGTAGTCGGGTGCATAGAGCACGCCGCGCTCCATCAACCGCCGCGCGTCGTCGTGCTCGGCGAGCTGGTTGTTGGCCGAGCCGGCGACGATGCCGGCCCCCAGCCCGGGGATGATGTCGCGCGACAGCGCGCCGCCCAGCGCGCAGGGCGCGAAGACGTCGGCCGCGACGCCGGCGATCCGGTCCGTGTCGACTGCCTGCGCGCCGAAAGCCTGTTGCGCCCGCGCGAGCTGTGCGCCGTCGATGTCGGCCACCGTCAGCCGGGCGCCCGCGGCATGCAGCTCCTCGCACAGCGCGTAGCCGACCGAACCGAGGCCCTGGACGGCGACATGCACGCCGGCCAGCGCATCGCTGCCGCGGGCATGGCCGAGCGCGGCCTTGAGGCCGAGGAAGACGCCGTGCGCGGTGACCGGCGAGGGGTTGCCGCTGCCGCCCACCGTCGTGCCCGTCACGTTCGGCGTGCGCGCGCGCAGGAAGTCGGCGTCGGCGACCGTCAGCCCGACATCCTCGCCGGTGTAGAACTGGCCCTCGAGCGCGGCCAGCATCTCGGCATAGGCCTCGAGCAGCGCCGGCGTCTTGCCGGTCCTGGAATCGGCGACGATCACCGCCTTGCCGCCGCCGAACGGCACGTTGGCGATGGCCGACTTGTAGGTCATGCCGCGCGACAGCCGCAGCGCGTCGGTGAGCGCCGCCTCGAAGCTCTCGTGCGGCCACACCCGCGTGCCGCCCAGCGCGGGGCCGCGCGCGGTGTTGTGGATGGCGACGATGCCGGTCAGGCCGCGCGCCTCGTCGCGGCCGAGCCAGATGCGCTCGTGACCGTCGAAGGCCTTGAGCTTGCCGGCCTCGCCGGTGATGTCGGTGATCTCCAGCGTCATGGCTCCACCCGGCCGGCGCAGCGAGCGCGGCTCGCGAACATGCAGCATGAAACATCCTCCCGTGGATTGCGCATTGGCCGAAGTCTACCCTCCGCGACCGGTTCTTTGGTTGCGAAGTCAACGGCCGGCCGGCCCTTCCGTTGCGCGAGGCGCCTGTTTCGGTTGCGAATCTGTCCGCCGGCAGGCGCGGCCCGGCGCCACGGCATTCACGCCGCGCTAACCGTCGCCGCGCCATGCTCGCCGGCGGCGCGGAGCGCGTTCGCCGCACGCCCCCGCCTGGAGAAATCGGCGCGCGAGAAGGGTGAAGCGACGGTGGACGACTTCCTCGTGTCCATGCAGCCGGCACTGCAGAAGGCGCGCGGCGAATGGCTCGACGGGCTGGCGCGCGAGCGCCGCCTGGCGCCGCTCACCGTCGAGGCTTACGAGCGCGACACGCGGCAGTTCCTGCAGTTCCTCACCGGCCATTGCGGCGGGCCGCCGGGCCTCGCCGAGCTCGCCGAGCTCCGGCCAGCCGACCTGCGCGCCTTTCTCGCCCATCGGCGCAAGGCCGGCGCCGGTCCGCGCAGCCTGTCGCGCGGGCTCGCCGGCGTGCGCTCCCTGCTGCGTTTCCTCGAGCGCCGCGGGCTCGCCAACGCGGCCGCCGCGGGGGCACTGCGCGCACCGCGCCAGCCGCGCGGCCTGCCCAAGCCGCTGACGGCGGCCGACGCCCGACGCGCCGTGTCGGCCGGCGCGCAGCTCGCCGAGGAGCCGTGGATCGCCGCGCGCAACGCCGCCGTGCTCACCCTGCTCTACGGCGCCGGTCTGCGCATCTCCGAAGCGCTCGGCCTGACCGGCGAGCGGCTGGCCGGGCCGCGCGAGACGACGCTGCGCGTCGCCGGCAAGGGCGGCAAGACGCGGCTGGTGCCGCTGCTGCCGGCCGCGCTCGAGGCGGTCGCCGCCTATCGCCGCCTGTGCCCCTACCATCTGGAGGCCGGCAAGCCCCTGTTCCGCGGCGCCCGCGGCGGGCCGCTGCAGCCGGCTATCGTGCAGCGCGAGATGAAGCGGCTGCGCAGCGCCCTCAACCTGCCCGACACCGCGACGCCGCATGCGCTGCGCCACTCCTTCGCCACCCACCTGCTGGCCGCCGGCGGCGACCTGCGTGCCATCCAGGAGCTGCTCGGCCACGCCAGCCTGTCGACCACCCAGGTCTACACCGGCGTCGACACCAGCCGGCTGCTCGACATCTACGACGCCGCCCACCCGCGCGCCCGCCGCGCCTGACGGCCCGCCGCGCCGGCCGCGGATGCCGACAATCCGGCCTCTCCGCTTAACCGTTTGGCCGCCTTTCGCCGCTAGGATCGGCGCCATGACACCTGACCGCACCACCACCGACCGCATCGCCACGGCAGGCCTGTGGCTGGCCGCCGCCGCGCACGCGCTGTTTCTCATCAGCCTGTTCGCCGCCATGCTGCTGGCCGCCGGCCGCGCCGGTGCGGCGGAGGCCGGGTGCGGCGACGACCTGATCGCGGCGCTGGCGGCGGCCGACCCCGCCCGGCACGCCGCGATGCGGGCGCAGGCCGACGCCACGCCGAACGGCGCGGGGCTGCTGTGGCGCGTCGAGACGGACGGCGCGGCGCCGTCGCATCTCTTCGGCACCATGCATGTCAGCGATCCGCGCGTCACCACGCTGCCGGCCGCCGCCGAGACCACCTTCGCGGCCGCCGGCACGGTGGTGATCGAGACCACCGGCCTGCTCGATCCGGCGAAGGCGATGGCCGGCCTCATGGCCCGGCCCGAGCACACCATGCTCGCCGACGGCGTGACGCATGCCGACCTGCTCGACGGCGCCGACGCGGCCGCCCTCGCCGACGCGCTCGCCGCGCACGGCGTGCCGCCGGAAAGCGTGGCGCGCATGAAGCCCTGGCTGCTGATGGGCATGCTGGTGAAGAATGGCTGCGAGGCCGCGCGGCTGGCCGCCGGCGAGGCCGTGCTCGACGTCGCGCTCGGCCGCCGTGCCGAGGCTGCGGGCAAGCGGCTCGTCGGGCTGGAGACGGTCGAGGAGCAGGTCGCCGCGCTCGCCGGCCTTCCCGACACGCTGATGCTGGAATCGGTCGTCACGGCGCTGCGCCTCGACGTCGACGACGTGTTCGAGACGATGACGCGGCTCTACGTCGCCGGCGACACGGGCATGTTCGGTCCGTTCATGACGATGCTGGCGCCGCCCGAGGCCGACGCGGCGGAGACGCAGGCCGCGCTGGCGCTGTTCGACGCGGCCATCATCGATGGGCGCAACGCCACCATGGCCGACCGCATGGCGCCGCTCATCGACGCCGGCGGCGCCTTCGTCGCCGTCGGCGCCATGCACCTGCCGGGCGAAACCGGGCTGGTCGCCCGCCTGCGTCAGGCCGGCTATAACGTCACCGCCGTGCGCTGAAGCCGGCGCGCCGCACCGCTGAACAAACTGTGATTTCGCCGCCGCCGGCGGGCCTGCTACTCTGTGCGCCTTCGTTCGCAAGGAGGAGAGCGCCAATGAAGATCGCCCTTCTGGCCGCAGCCGCATTCGGCGCATCGGTCGCCACGGCGAGCGCCGCCTGCCCGGCGCACACCGCGCAGGCCGACGTCGACAAGAACCTGACGGTCGCCAGCGTCGCCACCGACGACAAGGCGATGACCGCCGCGCAGCCCGACGCCGCACCGCCGGCCGACGAGGTCGTCGAGTAGCGTTTCGCGCAGGCATGTCGGCCGCCGTTCCCGCGCCGGTCGCGACGCGACCGGCGAGCGGGTGAGCACGCCCTCCGGGTCGATCCGACCGCATCGGGCACGGGGCGAGCGATGGCTGCAGTGCGGACCTGAGACCGCGTGCCTTCGCGCGTCGCCGGCCCTGGAGCCCGGCCTTTGCCGCCCGCCCGGGCGCGGCAAGATCTGACCTTGCGCCCGTCGCGCTGCCGGCGCCTGCCGCCGGCCCGCGCCGCCGGGCGTCCCATGCGATCCCCTTTTTGCCCGCGCCGTTTGTCGTCCCCGCCGCGTGCTGCGCGACGTGACGGCGCCGTTCGGCCGTGCATGGCGGCCTGCGGCGGAGCGTCGCTGGCGGCCGCGTGGCGGAACGGCTGGTGCCCGTACCGCGTTTAAAGCCATCGAGACGAGGGATGGAGATCTCCGATGGCCGACCCCAGGCACACCGACGACACCCGACCGCCGGCGCAGGACCCGGCCGCCCCGCCGCGCGAGGGCGAACCGACCACCACGCACCAGACCATCGTGCACGAGCGCCGCAGCGGCTCCACCGGCGTGGTGCTGGCGGCGATCGTCGCCGCGCTTCTGGTGCTGCTGTTCCTGTTCTTCGGCGGCTTCGACCTGTTCCGCGGCGAGCCCGTCGTCGCGCCCGACCCGGATGCGGTCGTCGTGCCGGATGCGGGCGAGAGCGCGCCGGCGCCGGACGACGCCGAACCGGCCACGGGCGACGGCGCCACCGAATAGACGGGCCGCGGCCCGGGCGGACGTCACGCCCGCCGCGAGGCCGGACGGCTGAGCCGTGTCGCGGCCGGGCAGAGTGGCCCGGCCGGACTCGCGGCTACAGGTGGATCGGCTTGGCGAAGGTCGCCAGCGCCGCCTCGCGCACGGCCTCCGACAGGGTGGGGTGCGCGTGGCAGGTGCGGCCGAGATCCTCCGACGAGCCGCCGAACTCCATCAGAACGGCGGCCTCGTGGATCATCTCGCCGGCGCCGAAGCCGACGATGTGCACGCCGAGCACCCGGTCGGTTTTCTTGTCGGCGAGAAACTTCACGAAGCCGTCGGTCTTCAGCATGGAGCGGGCCCGCCCGTTGGCGCTGAACGGGAACTTGCCGGCGACGTAGTCGACGCCGTCGGCCTTCAGCTCCTCCTCCGTCCTGCCCACCGAGGCGACCTCGGGCGCCGTGTAGACCACCGAGGGAATGACGCCGTAGTTCACGTGGCCGGACTGGCCGGCGAGGATCTCGGCCACGGCCACGCCCTCGTCCTCGGCCTTGTGCGCCAGCATCGGCCCGGCGATCACGTCGCCGATCGCGTAGATGCCGTTGACCGAGGTGCGAAAGTGCCGGTCGACCTCGACCCGGCCGCGCTCGTCGACGACCACGCCCGCCTGCTCCAGGCCGAGCCCTTCGGTGAAGGGCCGGCGCCCCGTCGCCACCAGGACGGCGTCGGCCTCGATGGTCTCGGCCTCGCCGCCCTTGGCCGGCTCGAAGGTGACGCGCGCGCCCTTCTTGGCCTTCTCCACCGCCGTCACCCGGGCGCCCATGCGGAAGGTCATGCCCTGCTTGGCGAGCATGCGCTGGAACTGCTTGGAGACGTCGCCGTCCATGGTGCCGAGGATCTTGTCGAGATACTCGACCACTGTCACCTCGGCACCGAGCCGGGCCCACACCGAGCCGAGCTCGAGCCCGATGATGCCGCCGCCGACCACGACCAGCCTGCCCGGCACCTTGTCGAGGTCGAGCGCGCCGGTCGACGACACCACGACCTTCTCGTCGAAATCGACCTCGACGCCGGGGATGCCGGCGATGTCGGAGCCCGTCGCGATGACGATGTTGCGCGTCGCGAGCTCGCGCTCCTCGCCGTCCTCGCCGGTCACCGACACCTTGCCCTCGCCGCGGATGCGGCCGGTGCCCTGGAAGGCGTCGATCTTGTTCTTCTTGAACAGGAAGTCGAGGCCCTTGACGTTCTGCTCGACCGTCTTGTCCTTGTGCGCCAGCATGGCCTTGAGGTCGAGCTTCGGCTTGCCGACGTCGACCCCGAGCTCGGCGAAGGAATGGCCGGCCTCCATGAAGACCTCGGAGGCGTGCAGCAGCGCCTTGGACGGGATGCAGCCGACATTGACGCAGGTGCCGCCGTGGCTCGCGCGCTTCTCGACGACGGCGGTCCTCAGGCCGAGCTGCGCGGCCTTGATGGCGCACACATAACCGCCCGGCCCGCTGCCGATGACGATGACGTCGTAGGTGGTGGACATGGTCTGTCTCCTGGAAGGGGGCTGCGGCTCAGAGGTCGAGCACCAGCCGCTCGGGATCCTCCAGCACCTCCTTGACGCGCACCAGGAAGGTGACGGCCTCCTTGCCGTCGACGATGCGGTGGTCGTAGCTCAGCGCCAGATACATCATCGGCCGCACCTTGATCTCGCCGCCCACAACCATCGGCCGCTCCTGGATCTTGTGCATGCCCAGGATGCCCGACTGCGGCGCGTTGAGGATCGGCGTCGACATCAGCGAGCCGTAGACGCCGCCGTTCGAGATGGTGAAGGTGCCGCCCTGCATGTCGGCGAGCGCCAGCTTGCCGTCGCGCGCGGCGGCGCCGAGCCGGCCGATCTCCTTCTCGATCTCGGCGATCGTCATGCGGTCGGCGTCGCGCACCACCGGCACAACCAGGCCCTTGTCGGTGCCCACGGCGACGCCGATGTGGCAGTAGTTCTTGTAGATGATGTCGGTGCCGTCGATCTCGGCATTGACCGCCGGGATCTCCTCCAGCGCGTGGCACACCGCCTTGGCGAAGAAGCCCATGAAGCCGAGCTTCACGCCGTGCTTCTTCTCGAACAGGTCCTTGTAGCGCTTGCGCAGGTCCATGACGGCGCTCATGTCCACCTCGTTGAAGGTGGTCAGCATCGCCGCGGTCTGCTGCGCGTCCTTCAGCCGGCGCGCGATCGTCTGGCGCAGCCGGGTCATCTTGACCCGCTCCTCGCGCGCCTCGTCGTCGGCCGGCGAGGGGGCGCGCGCCGCGCGCGGCTTTTCCGTCGGCTCGCTCGGCGCGCCGCGGCTTTCGGCCGGCGGCGGCCGCTGGCCGGCGTCCTTGCCGCGCTCGATCGCCGCCAGCACGTCGCCCTTGAGCACCTGGCCCTCCTTGCCGGAGCCGGCGATCTGGTTCTGCCGCAGCCCGTGGTCCTCCATCAGCTTCTGCGCCGCCGGCGAGGGCGGACGCGCCGATTCGGTGCCGCCGCCGCCGTGCCGCGCGTCGCGCGCCGCCGTCGAGCCGGCCTCGCCCGGCCGCACGTCCGCGTCCGCCGCCTCGCCGGCCGGTTCCTCGGCCCTCGTCGCGGCGGCCGCGCCGGCGCTGGCGCCCTCCTCGATGCGCGCCAGCAGCGCGCCGACCTCGACCTCGTCGCCCTTGGCGACCGCGATCTCGGCGATCACGCCGTCGACCGGCGCCATCACCTCCTGGGCGGCCTTGTCGGTTTCCAGCTCGAGGATCGGCTCGTCAGCCTTCACCGCGTCGCCGGCCTTCTTGTAGATCTCGCCGACCTGCGCCTCGGTGACCGATTCGCCGGCCGCCGGCACGGTCACGTCGACCAGCTTGCCGCCCGGCTTGCGGCCGCCGCCCTGCTCGGCCGCCTCCGCCTTGGCAGCGGGCTTTTCCTGCGCCTGCTCGGCGTCGCCGTCCGTCTTCGCCTCGGCCTTGCCGGCGCCGCCGGCCGCCGCGCCGTCGCCGGCGCCGATCGTGCCGAGCAGCGCGCCGACCTCGACGGTGGCGCCCTCTTCCGCGGCGATCTCCTCCAGCGTGCCGGCCGCCGGGGCCGGCACCTCGACGGTCACCTTGTCGGTCTCCAGCTCAACCACCGGCTCGTCGACCTCGATCGCCTCGCCGGGCTTCTTGAACCACCGGCCGATGGTCGCCTCGGTGACGGATTCCCCGAGCGTGGGGACGCGGATTTCGGTTGCCATGATCTGTGTCCGTTTCCTCTGCCGCCGGCGCTATTCGCCGAGCGCGTCTTCCAGGAAGGCTTCGAGCTGGGCCAGGTGCTTCGACATCAGGCCGGTGGCCGGCGAGGCGGCGGCCGGCCGGCCGGCATAGCGCACCCGCTTGTACTTGGCGTCGATGTGCTGCAGCACCCACTCCAGATACGGGTCGATGAAGGCCCAGGCGCCCATGTTCTTGGGCTCCTCCTGGCACCACACCATCTCGGCGTTCTTGAAGCGCGACAGCTCGGTGATCAGCGCCTTGGCCGGGAACGGGTAGAGCTGCTCGACGCGCAACAGGTAGATGTCGTCGATGCCGCGCTTCTCGCGCTCCTCGTAGAGGTCGTAATAGACCTTGCCCGAGCACAGGACGACGCGGCGGATCTTGGAATCCTTGGCCAGCTTGATGCCCTCGCCGCCGCGCTCGCCGCGATACTGCGCGTCGTCCCACAGGAGCCGGTGGAACGAGCTCTCGCCCGACATCTCGGCCAGCGTCGACACGCAGCGCTTGTGGCGCAGCAGCGACTTCGGCGTCATCAGGATGAGCGGCTTGCGGAAGTCGCGCCTGAGCTGCCGGCGCAGGATGTGGAAGAAGTTCGCCGGCGTCGAGCAGTGGGCGACCTGCATGTTGTCTTCCGCGCACAGCTGCAGGAAGCGCTCCAGCCGGGCCGACGAGTGCTCCGGCCCCTGGCCCTCGTAGCCGTGCGGCAGGAGGCACACCAGGCCCGACATGCGCAGCCACTTGCGCTCGCCCGACGAGATGAACTGGTCGAACACCACCTGGGCGCCGTTGGCGAAATCGCCGAACTGCGCCTCCCACAGCGTCAGCGCGCGCGGCTCGGCCAGCGAGAAGCCGTACTCGAAGCCGAGCACCGCCTCCTCCGAGAGCATCGAGTTGATGACCTCGAAATAGCCCTGCTGCGCGCCCAGCCCGTTGAGCGGGATGTAGCGGCTCTCGTCGCGCTGGTCGTAGAGCACCGAATGGCGCTGCGAGAAGGTGCCGCGCTCCGAATCCTGTCCCGACAGCCGCACCGGATGGCCTTCCATCAGGATCGAGCCGAAGGCGAGCGCCTCGGCCGTCGACCAGTCGATGCCCTCGCCGCTGTCGATCATCTTGCGCCGGTTGTCGAGGAAGCGCTTGACGGTGCGGTGCGCCTCGAAGCCCTCGGGCACCTCGGTCAGCTTGCGGCCGATCTCCTTCAGCGTCTTGACCGGCACCGCCGTCTTGCCGCGGCGCTGCTCGTCCTGGTTGTCGGCCTTGCGCAGGCCCGACCACACGCCGTCGAGCCAGTCGGCCTTGTTGGGCCGGTAGGTGCCGCCGGCCTCGAACTCCTCCTCCAGCCGGCCGCGCCAGTCGGCCTTCATGCGGTCGAGCTCGTCCTGGCCGACGAGCGTCTCGGAGGTCAGCTTCTCGCCGTAGGTCTGCACCGTGGTGCGGTGGCTGCGGATCGCGCGGTACATGATCGGCTGCGTGAAGGCCGGCTCGTCGCCTTCGTTGTGGCCGAAGCGCCGGTAGCAGAACATGTCGATGACGACCGGCTTGTGGAACAGCATGCGGAACTCGATCGCCACCTTGGCCGCGTAGACCACAGCCTCGGGATCGTCGCCGTTGACGTGGAAGATCGGCGCCTCGATCATCTTCGCCACGTCCGAGGGATAGGGCGAGGAGCGCGAGAAGCGCGGATTGGTGGTGAAGCCGATCTGGTTGTTGATGATGAAGTGGATCGAGCCCGCCACCCGGTGGCCGCGCAGGCCCGACAGGCCGAAGCACTCCGCCACCACGCCCTGGCCGGCGAAGGCGGCGTCGCCGTGGATGAGCAGCGGCAGCACCCGCGCGCGCTCGGGCAGCGGCACCACCTCCTCGCGCGTGCGGCCGAAGATCTGGTCCTGCTTGGCGCGCGCCTTGCCCATCACCACCGGATCGACGATCTCGAGATGCGACGGGTTGGCGGTCAGCGACAGGTGCACGGTGTTGCCGTCGAACTCGCGGTCCGACGAGGCGCCGAGATGGTACTTGACGTCGCCCGAGCCCTCCACGTCGTCGGGCGCGAAGGAGCCGCCCTTGAACTCGTGGAAGATCGCCCGGTGCGGCTTGCCCATCACCTGCGACAGGACGTTGAGGCGGCCGCGATGGGCCATGCCGAGCACGATCTCCTTGAGGCCGAGCTGGCCGCCGCGCTTGATGATCTGCTCGAGCGCGGGGATCAGCGCTTCCGCGCCGTCGAGGCCGAAGCGCTTGGTGCCCTTGTACTTGACGTCGAGGAACTGCTCGAAGCCCTCGGCCTCGATCAGCTTCTGCAGGATGGCCCGCTTGCCGTTCTCGGTGAAGGCGACGCCCTTGTCCGGCCCCTCGATGCGCTCCTGGATCCAGGCCTTCTCGGCCGGGTTGGAGATGTGCATGAACTCGACGCCGAGCGTGGAGCAGTAGGTGCGGCGCAGGATGTCGAGCATCTGCCGCACCGTGGCGTATTCGAGCCCGAGCACGTGGTCGATGAAGATCGGCCGGTCGAAATCGGCCTCGGTGAAGCCGTAGGCCTCCGGTGACAGCTCGTTGTAGTCCTCGAGCGGCTTGGCGAGGCCGAGCGGGTCGAGGTCGGCGTGCAGGTGGCCGCGCATGCGGTAGGCGCGGATCATCATGATCGCGCGCACCGAATCGCGCGTCGCGCGCAGCAGCTCTTCCTGCGACAGCTTCTGGCCGCGCTCGGCCGCCTTGGCCTGCACCTTGCCGTCGAAGTGGCGCTCCAGCGTGCCCCAGTCGCCGTCGAGCGCGGAGACGAGCTCGCCATTGGCGGTGATCGGCCAGTTGTCGCGCTGCCAGGAGGCGCCGCGCGCGTTCTGGCGCACCGCGGCGGCGTCGTCCTTGAGATCGGCGAAATAGGCCCGCCAGTCCTCGCTCACCGAGGCGGGGTCGTTCTGGTAGTCGGCGTAGAGCTCCTCCACATAGGCGGCGTTGCCGCCATAGAGGAAGGAGGTGAGCGAGAACGCGTCGTTGGCCTGGTCTTGTCGTGCCATCGTCCTGTTGCCGGAACCGCGGGTTCCGTCTCCTTGAGCCAGTGCCGGTTTGCCCGGCTTTGCGCGGCGTCGGCCGCTTCCTCCCCCTGCGCCTGCCGCGCCCCCGCGCGGCGGACGGTCCGCGTCAGCCGCGGATCGCCTCGGCCAGCGTCTTGCCGAGCCGCGCCGGCGACGGCGAGACGCGGATGCCCGCCGCCTCCATCGCGGCGATCTTGTCCTCCGCGCCGCCCTTGCCGCCGGAGATCACCGCACCGGCATGGCCCATGGTGCGGCCGGGCGGTGCGGTACGGCCGGCGATGAAGCCGGCCATCGGCTTCTTGCGGCCCTTCTTCGCCTCGTCCTTGATGAACTGCGCGGCATCCTCTTCCGCCGTGCCGCCGATCTCGCCGATCATGATGATGGATTCGGTCTCCGGGTCGGCCAGGAACATCTCCAGCACGTCGATGAACTCCGTGCCCTTCACCGGGTCGCCGCCGATGCCCACCGCAGTCGTCTGGCCGAGGCCTTCGTTGGTCGTCTGGAACACCGCCTCATAGGTAAGCGTGCCGGAGCGCGAGACAACACCGACCGAGCCCTTGCGGAAGATGTTGCCCGGCATGATGCCGATCTTGCACGCCTCCGGCGTCAGCACGCCCGGGCAGTTGGGCCCGATCAGCCGCGACGAGGAGCGCTCCAGCCGCGCCTTCACCTTGACCATGTCCATCACCGGGATGCCCTCGGTGATGCACACGATCAGCGGGATCTCGGCCTCGATCGCCTCGAGGATGGCGGCCGCCGCGCCTGCCGGCGGCACGTAGATCACCGAGGCGTTGGCGCCGGTCCTGTCGCGCCCCTCGGCGACGGAGGCGAAGATCGGCAAATCGACGCTGCCGCCGTCGACCGAGCCGGTCCACGTCTCGCCGCCCTTTTTGGGGTGCACGCCGCCGACCATCCTGGTGCCGTGATAGGCGAGCGCCTGCTCGGTGTGGAAGGTGCCGGTCTTGCCGGTCAGCCCCTGGACGAGAACCTTGGTGTCTTTGTCAACGAGAATGGACATGCGTGAGCGGCCCCCGGTCTCAGCTAGCGTTCAAGGAAAGGATCGACGGCCCGCAGCGAGCCGCGGAGCTGGTCGTGATTGAGGTCTTCGGCATTGCGGTCTGCGGCCTCGGGCGTCCACGCGCCGGGGCGCCCGGCTGCCGCGCCGTCGCGGCGGGCGACGGCATGGCGATGCGGCGCGCTGCCGGCCGCGCGGACAAACAGGGCAAGCGGACCGTGCCGCCGTCCGAAGCCCGCTTCGCACCGAAAGGCATCGCGGTCTAGGCCTTCACCGCCGCAACGATCTTCTGCGCGGCGTCGTCGAGGTCGTCGGCCGAGATCACGTTGAGACCGCTGTCGTTGATGATCGACTTGCCGAGCGCCACGTTGGTGCCCTCCAGCCGCACGACCAGCGGCACCTTGAGGCCGACCTCCTTGACCGCGGCGATGACGCCTTCGGCGATCACGTCGCAGCGCATGATGCCGCCGAAGATGTTGACCAGGATGCCCTTCACGTTGGGATCGGCGGTGATGATCTTGAAGGCCGCCGTCACCTTCTCCTTGCTGGCGCCGCCGCCGACGTCGAGGAAGTTGGCCGGCTCGGCGCCGTAGAGCTTGATGATGTCCATCGTCGCCATGGCGAGGCCGGCACCGTTGACCATGCAGCCGATCGTGCCGTCGAGCGCGATGTAGGCGAGATCGTGCTTGGAGGCCTCGATCTCCTTCTCGTCCTCCTCCGTCGTGTCGCGCAGCTCGACGATCTCGGGATGGCGGAACAGCGCGTTGTTGTCGAAGGAGACCTTGGCGTCGAGCACCCGCAGCCGGCCGTCGGTCATGACGATCAGCGGGTTGATCTCGAGCAGGCTCATGTCCTTTTCGGTGAACGCCTTGTAGAGCGCGGGAAACAGCGTCCCGGCGTCGTCCGCCGCCGCGCCGTCGAGCCGCAGCGCCTGCGACAGCGTGGCGACGTCGTCCGCGGTGACGCCGGCGTCGGGATCGATCGCCACGGTGACGATCTTGTCCGGCGTCTCCTCGGCCACCGCCTCGATGTCCATGCCGCCCTCGGTCGACACCACGAAGGCCGGCCGGCCGACCGTGCGGTCGATCAGGATCGACAGGTAGAGCTCGCGGTCGATGTCCGCCCCGTCCTCGATGTAGAGGCGGTTGACCTGCTTGCCCTCGGGCCCGGTCTGCTTGGTGACCAGCGTGTTGCCGAGCATCTCGCCGACATGGGCGACGACCTCCTCGGCCGACTTGGCCAGCCGGACGCCGCCCTTGGCGTCGGCGCCGAGCTCCTTGAACTTGCCCTTGCCGCGGCCGCCGGCGTGGATCTGGCTCTTGACCACGTAGAGCGGGCCGGGCAGCGCCTGCACCGCCTTTTCCGCCTCGCCGGCGTCGAGCACGGGCACGCCCTGGGCGACCGGGGCGCCGTAGCTCTTGAGAATGGCCTTGGCCTGGTACTCGTGGATGTTCATCGCTGCGGCGCTCCTTCGATCCTGTCCGGCCGGCTAGTCGGCCAGCGCCGGCACGATGCCGGCGCAGGCCTCGCAGAGGCTGTCCACCGAGGCGACCGACTTGTCGAACATCTTCTGTTCCGACTTGTTGAGGTCGATCTCGATGACGCGCTCGACGCCCTCGCCGCCGATCACCACCGGCACGCCGACATAGAGGTTCTTGACCCCGTACTGGCCGCTGAGATGCGCCGCGCAGGGCAGCACGCGCTTCTTGTCCTTCAGGTAGCTCTCGGCCATCGCGATGGCCGCCGAGGCCGGCGCATAATAGGCCGAGCCCGACTTCAAGAGGCCGACGATCTCGGCGCCGCCGTCGCGCGTGCGCTGGACGATCTGGTCGAGCCGGTCCTTCGAGGTCCAGCCCATCTTGACCAGGTCGGGCAGCGGAATGCCGGCAACCGTGGAGTAGCGCGTCAGCGGCACCATGGTGTCGCCGTGGCCGCCGAGCACGAAGGCGGTCACGTCCTCGACGGAGACCTTGAACTCCTCGGCCAGGAAGTGGCGGAAGCGCGCGGAATCGAGCACGCCGGCCATGCCCACCACATGGCTCTTGGGCAGGCCGGAGAACTTCTGCAGCGCCCACACCATGGCGTCGAGCGGATTGGTGATGCAGATGACGAAGGCGTTCGGCGCATACTTCTTGATGCCGGCGCCGACCTGCTCCATCACCTTGAGATTGATGCCCAGGAGGTCGTCGCGGCTCATGCCCGGCTTGCGCGGCACGCCGGCGGTGACGATGCACACGTCGGCGCCCTCGATGGCCGCATAGTCGTTGGCGCCGCCCATCAGCGCGTCGAAGCCCTCGACCGGGGCGGACTGGGCGATGTCGAGCCCCTTGCCCTGCGGAATGCCCTCCGCGATGTCGAACAGCACGACGTCGCCGAGCTCCTTGAGGCCGGCCAGATGCGCCAGCGTGCCGCCGATCATTCCCGCGCCGATCAGGGCGATCTTGTTGCGAGCCATGTTTTCCGGATTCCCCCTTGCGATGCCCGCGCCTTCACACGGCGCTGCGGGCCGGTTGCCAACGGACAGGGCGGGTCGACCCGCCCGTCAGGTCCCGCACGGCATAGACGGGACCGGCGAAAGATTCAACCGATACCTTGACACCAAAGGATTTCAATCGGTTGCACAAAAATGATCTTACGTAAACGTAAGAATGTCCGGCCATCTCACCGGGACCCTGCGGCCGTCCCGGCGTCACCGGCCGCCGCACTGTCGACGCCCCAGCCATGGCTGCGCATCTCGGCGATGCGCGAGGCGGTGCGGCGGAACTCGAAGGCTTCGTTGCCGGTGCGGCCGCGGTAGAGCGCGTCGGGCTCGGCCGCCGCGCTCATCACCAGCCGGATCTGCTTGTCGTAAAGCGTGTCGATCAGCAGGATGAAGCGCTTTGCGGCGTTGCGCTGGCCGTCGTCGAGCACCGGCACGCCGTCGATGAAGACGGTGTCGTAGCGCTCGGCGAGCGCCAGGTAGTCGCGCGCCGCCAGCGGCTTCTCGCACAGATCGGCGAACGAGAAGCGCGCCATCTGGCCGGCCGCGCGCGGCACGCGGACCTTGCGGCCCTTCACCGTCACGCTCGCCGGCGCCTCCGTCATCCCCTCGGTCGCCGCCGCCCAGGCGGCGTCCATCTGGCGGTCCGCCTCCGGGCCGAGCGGCGTCATGTAGACGGGCAGCCGGCTCAGCTTCTCCAGCCGGTAGTCGGTCGCCGCGGCCAGCCTGAGCACGCGGGCGTGGCGCTTGAGCAGCGCGATGAAGGGCTCGAACAGGCCGCGGTTGAGCCCGTCGCGGTAAAGATCGTCGGGCGCCACGTTGGAGGTGGCGGCAAGCGCCACGCCTTCCTCGAACAGCGCCGAGAACAGCCGCGACAGGATCATGGCGTCGGCGATGTCGGCGACCGAGAACTCGTCGAAGCACAGCACCCACGCCTCGCGCGCGATCGCCCGCGCGACCGGCGGGATCGGGTCGTCCTCGCGCGCCTCGCCCGCCTTCACCGCCGCGCGGTGGCGCGCGATGCGGTCGTGCACGTCGGCCATGAAGTCGTTGAAGTGCACGCGCCGCTTGCGCTCGACCGGCAGCAGCGTGAAGAAGATGTCCATCAGCATCGTCTTGCCGCGGCCGACGCCGCCGTGCACGTAGAGCCCCTCGACCGGCTCGCGGCCCGGCCGGCGCCGGGCGAACAGCCAGCCGAGCGCGCTCGACTTGCGCGCCAGCCGCCGGGCGACGATGTCGTCGATCAGCCGGTCGAAGGCCTTCGCCGCCTCGACCTGGGCGGGATCGCGCGCCAGCGCGCCGCGCTCGACCAGGTGCAGGTAGCGCTCGAGGACCGTCGGGTGCGTCGCGGGGGCGTCGCGCAGGGCCATGGGCAGTCGGACCGGCTGGCGTCTCGGGGGAAGCGGGCGGCTAGCGCATGGTGCGGCCGGGCCGGAACGCCCGGCAGCGCCGCCATGCGGCACGGTCGCGGCGGGCGGCGATCACGCCGGCCGCAGGCCGCCTCGCGCTGTTCGGCAGCATGGCCTAGCGGCTCAGCGAGACCGGCTGGCCGTCCGTCGTCTGGCCGTCGAAGCGCTCGGCGCCGGACGAATAGAGCCGGGCGATGACGCTGCCGGTCTCGTCGTAGAGCGCGAGCTGCTTGCCGCTGACGTTCCACGACTTGACGCTGTCGAGCGGGGCCGGACAACGCAGCGGGCCGGCACGGAAGCCCTCGCCGAACTTGGTCTGCGGCGTCGCCACGCGGCAGCTCTGGCCGGCGACGTTGACGCTCCACACGCCGGCGACGCTGCCGGCGGTGATGTCCGGCGCGCTGGCGGCCGCCTCGGGGTCGAGCGCGGCGACCTGCGTCTCCTCGCCGGCGCCCGGCGCCTCGGGAAACTCGCTGGCATCCGGCGTCGTGGGCGGCGGAAGCTGGCCCTGCGTCACCGTGCCGGACGGCGCCGGCGGCAGCGGCGCGGGCGCACGCCCGGCCATCGGCGACAGCCGTTCGGTCTGGCAGCCGGCGAGAAACAGCGTCGCGAGCGAAACGGCGACGACGCCGGTCTTGGTCAAATTCATCCCGTCCTCCGTGGAAGCCACAACAAGCGCTGGCCCCTTCGGTTCCCGTTGAAGCGGCAAAATAATGGCGATGTTGGGGAAATGACAGCCCCCGGAGGGTTAAGATCGCGTTTCGCCGGGCTCATTCTCGCCGCTGGGCAGGGACGGCACGAAGACATAGCCGTGCGGCCCGAGGATGTGGCACTCGCGCAGGCCGTGCGGTTTGTCGGCCGCGCCGGCCAGGATGTCGGCGCCGGCCGCCCGGGCGCGCGCCTCCGCGGCGTCGGGGTCGAGGCCGTAGAGCCGCACCTCGAGGCCGGCGCCGCGCGCCTCGACCGCGGCGATGCCGTGCATGGGATGGTCGAGATAGCTGTGGTCGGCGTGCAGCAGGACCACCGAGCCGAGGCATTCCAGCGCGCAGAAGTCGGCGTCGGCATAGACGATGCCGGCGCCGAGCACGTCGCGCCAGAAGGCGGCCATCGGCGCCACCTCGGCGACCAGCAGGTTGAGCCCCACGCCGCGCGGCAGCGAGCGGCCGAACGCCGCCGCCGGCATCCACGGCTCGCCCGTGCGCTTCTTGGCCAAGGCGGCATCCTCCGTTCCCGCGACCGCGGCGATCCTGCCGCCATGCGGCGCGGCCCGCAACGGCCAGCGCGCCGCCGGCGGTGCGGCCAGAGGCGCTTGCGCGGCCGCCGGCCCGGCCTATCTTGAGGTTGATGAACCGGCGCAAGCTTCTCACCACGGTCGGCCTCGGCGGCCTCGGCGCGCTGGCGGTCAGCGGGCTGACGGTCGGCCGCGGCCGCGCCAATGCCTATTACGACGGGCCGCCGAGCGACCATTTCGACGGCCGCGTCTTCTTCAACCCCGACGGCACGCCGCCGCGCCACTTCGCCGACCTGCTGCGCTGGCAGCTCGGCGGCGGCAAGGCGGCGTGGCCGGCCGCCTGGCCGAGCCCGCATCCGCCGGCGCGCCCGGTGCCGCGCGTCGACGGCACCGGCCTGCGCGTTACCATGGTCGGCCACGCCACCCTGCTGGTGCAGACGGCCGGCCTCAACATCCTGACCGATCCGGTGTGGTCGCAGCGCGCCTCGCCGGTCGGCTTCGCCGGGCCGCGCCGCGTCAACCCGCCGGGCATCGCCTTCGACGACCTGCCGCCGGTCGATCTCGTGCTTCTCACGCACAACCACTACGACCACATGGACGTCGCCACCCTCGCCCGCCTGCGCGCCGCGCACGACCCGCTGGTCGTCACGCCGCTCGGCAACGACGCCATCCTGGCCGATGCGGTGCCGGGGCTGAAGGTGCGCGCGCACGACTGGGGCGACAGCCTCGCCGTCGGCCCGGCGACCGTCCATGTCGAGCCGGTGCACCACTGGTCGGCGCGCGGCATGACCGACCGGCGCATGGCGCTGTGGGCCGGCTTCGTCGTCGACGGTCCGGCCGGCAAGGTCTACTGCGTCGGCGACACCGGCTTCCACGACGGCATCAACTACCGGGCCGCCGCGGCGCGGCACGGCGGCTTCCGGCTCGCGCTGCTGCCGGTCGGCGCCTATGCGCCGCGCTGGTTCATGCAGGGCCAGCACCAGGATCCCGACGAGGCGGTGGCCGGCTTCGCGCTGTGCGGCGCCGCGTTCGCCGCCGGCCATCACTGGGGCACCTTCCAGCTCACCAACGAGCCGATCGAGGAGCCGCGCCAGCGTCTCGACGCCGCGCTGCGGGCGGCCGGCGTGGCGCCGCCGCGCTTTCGCGCCATGCGGCCGGGCGAGGTGTGGGACGTGCCGCAGCCGGCCGTCTGAGCCGCGCCGGCGGGCGGGCGGCGGCATCGCCCGACAACGCGGTCCCGGGTTGTCGGGCCCGCCGCAGGCGTGCAACCGCGGGGGAGTCCACCGGGCCGCGACATGCTATAGACTGAGACGAACGTCCTTTGGGGGAAGGGGTCCGTCACATGCATCGCCGACTGCCGTCAGCCGCCCTCGCCGCGGCGCTGATCCTCGCCGCCGCGCCGGCCGCCGCGGGGCCCATCGTCGAGCAGGCCGAGGAGGCCGAACGGCTGCTCGAGGCCGGCGAGCCGGTCGCCGCGGTCGAGGCGCTCGACCGGGCGATGGAGGAGATCTGGCGCCGTGCGCCGCTCGTCTTCCGCAAGGTCGTGCCGGTGGAGAGCGCCTCCGGCTACGGCCTCTATGTCGAGCGCGAAGACAGCGCGCTGGCGCCGGGCGAGCCGCTCAAGGTCTATGTCGAGCCGATCGGCCTCGCCTATGGCCGCAACCGCGTCGGCAGCCTGGAGATCAACGCCGACCTCGACCTGGCGATCGAGAACCCGCTCGGCACGACGCTGTTCGCGCAGGAGGATTTCCTCAATCTGTCGCTGCCCGTGCGCTACCGCAACCGCGAGGTGCAGTTCACCATCACCGTCGAGCTCGACGGCGCGCCGGCCGGCGACTACGTGGCGCGCTTCACGGTCCGCGACCGGCATTCCGACAAGCGCGCCCGGTTCGCGCTGCCCTTCTCGGTGGCCGAGCGCTGAGCCGCAGGGCAGCGGCGGGAACAAAGCGGCGGCGGCCGCGTTGCATCAACCGTCGCCCCGGCCGCGCCAGGCGGCCGGTCGGGCGGCACAACCGGAGGGGCCTGACATGCTCAAATGGATTCTCATTCTTCTGGTGATCGCGGCCGTGGCCGGCCTGCTCGGCATGAACAGCATCGCCGGCGCGGCGATGACCGGCGCCAAGATCCTGATCGGCATCGTGCTGATCCTGTTCCTCCTGGTGCTGCTCGGCATCGTCGCCATCGCCTGAGCCGGGCGGGCGGCTGGCAATTCGCCGTGCGATCCGCCATATAGGCGCCAGATCCTTCCGGAATGGTGCCTGCATGGCGGAAAAGGTTCAGTTCGCGAAAATGAACGGGCTCGGCAACGCGATCCTCGTGGCCGACATGCGCGGTCGAACGGACCGCGTCAGCCCGCAGGCCGCGCGCGCGCTCGCCGCCGATCCGGCGACCGCGTTCGACCAGATCATGGCGATCCACGACCCGCGCGCGGAAGGCACGCAGAACTACATCGACATCCTCAACGCCGACGGCTCGCGCGCCGAGGCCTGCGGCAACGGCATGCGCTGCGTGGTGCAGGCGCTGGCCGCCGAGACCGGCCGCCGCCGCTTCACCTTCGAGACGCCGGCCGGCGTGCTCGACGCCGAGGAGCATGCCGACGGCACCATCTCGGTCGACATGGGCCGGCCGCGCTTCGCCTGGCAGGACATCCCGCTCGCCGAGCCGTTCGCCGACACCCGCGCCATCGAGCTGCAGGTCGGGCCGATCGACGCGCCGGTGCTGCATTCGCCGGCCGTCGTCTCGATGGGCAATCCGCACGCCGTCTTCTTCGTCGACGACGACGTGTGGGCCTACGACCTGGCGCGGCTCGGCCCGCTGCTCGAGCATCACCCGATGTTTCCCGCCCGCGCCAACATCACCGTCGCCCGCGTCACCGCGCCCGACGCCATCACCATGCGCACCTGGGAGCGCGGCGCCGGGCTGACGCGCGCCTGCGGCTCGGCCGCCTGCGCGGCGGCGGTGGCGGCCGCGCGCACCGGGCGCACCGGGCGCAGCGTCACCGTCACGGTGCCGGGCGGCCCGCTCGCCATCGTCTGGCGCGACGACGACCACGTCGTCATGACCGGTCCGGCCGAGTGGGAGTTCTCCGGCCGTTTCGACCCGGCCACGGGCGCCTGGCAGCGCGACGTCGAGGGGGCGGCCTGATGGCGCTCGACATCGTCACCTTCGGCTGCCGGCTCAACGCCTACGAATCCGAGGTCATGCGCCGCGAGGCCGGCGCCGCCGGCCTCGGCGAGACGGCGGGCGGCGCGGTCATCGTCAACACCTGCGCGGTGACCGGCGAGGCGGTGCGCCAGGCGCGCCAGGCGATCCGCCGCGCGCGCCGCGACAACCCGGCCGCGCGCATCGTGGTGACCGGCTGCGCGGCGCAGACCGAGCCGGACGCCTTCGCCGCCATGCCCGAGGTCGATTTGGTGCTCGGCAACGCCGAGAAACTTGCCGCCGACAGCTACCGCGCGCTGCCCGATTTCGGCGTCGCCGCCAGCGAGAAGCTGCGCGTCAACGACATCATGAGCGTGCGCGAGACCGCCGGCCACATGGTCGACGCGCTGGACGGCCGCGCCCGCGCCTTCGTCCAGGTGCAGAACGGCTGCGACCACCGCTGCACCTTCTGCATCATCCCCTATGGCCGCGGCAACTCGCGCTCGGTGCCGATGGGTGCGGTGGTCGACCAGGTGCGCCGGCTGGTCGACAACGGCCATGCCGAGGTGGTGCTGACCGGCGTCGACCTGACGAGCTACGGCCCCGACCTGCCGGGCCGGCCGACGCTCGGCCGGCTGGTGTGCACCATCCTCGCCCAGGTGCCGGCGCTGCCGCGCCTCAGGCTGTCGTCGATCGATTCCATCGAGGCCGATGCCGAGCTGATGGCGGCGATCGCCGAGGAGCCGCGGCTGATGCCGCATCTGCACCTGTCGCTGCAGGCCGGCGACGACATGATCCTCAAGCGCATGAAGCGGCGCCATTCGAGCGCCGACGCGGCCGCCTTCTGCGCCGCGGCGCGCCGGCTGCGCCCCGACATGGTGTTCGGCGCCGACATCATCGCCGGCTTCCCGACCGAGACCGAGGCGATGTTCGAGAACTCGCTGGCGATCGTCGAGCGCTGCGGCCTGACGCATCTGCACGTCTTTCCCTTCAGCCCGCGCGCCGGCACGCCGGCCGCGCGCATGCCGCAGCTGCCGCGCGCCGTCGTCAAGGAGCGCGCCGCCCGCCTGCGCGCCGCCGGCGAGGTGGCCTACCGCCGGCACCTGGCCGCGCTGGTCGGCACGCGCCAGCGCGTGCTGATCGAGCGCGAGGGCCTCGGCCGCACCGAGGGCTTCGCGCCGGTCGCCGTCGCCGGCGCGCCGGGCAGCATCGTCGAAGCCCGCATCACCGGCGAGGACGGCCGCCGCCTGCTCGCCCGCCCGACCCGCGCCCACGCCGCCTGACCGGGAGACTTCATGGCGCTCGGACTGATCAAGAAGTTCTTCTCCTTCGGCAAGAAGGAGGTCGAGGAACGCCCGCCGGAGGGCGAGGCCGCGCCCGACGCCGCGGCCGAAGCGACGGCGGAGCCCGCCGCCGGGCACCCGCCACACGCCCCCGAGAGCCAAGCGCCGGCCGACGACCGCGGCGAGCCGGCCGCACCGCAAACGGACGAAACCCCGGCCGCGCCGGAGCCACCGGAGGCGCCAGACGCGCCCGCCGCGCCGCACGCCCGGCCCGACGCGCCCGCCGGCGCCGCGCCGCAGGTCGGCCCGGCCCAGCCGATCGACACGGTCGAGCCCGAACCGACGCCGGCTCCTGCCGCGCCGGAGGAGCCCGCGCCGGCAGCCGCCGAGACGCCGGACCGCGCGGCCGAACCGGAGACCGAGAGGGCAGCGCCCCCCGAGCCCGAGCCCGAGCCCGAGCCGGTGGCCGCGCCGGAACCGGAGCCCGAACCCGAACCCGCGCCGCCGCCGCCGCGCACCGAGGCGAAGCCGGCCGCCGACGAGCCGCGACGGCCCGACGCCGAACCGGCATCGCCGGAGGCGCCGCGGGCCGGCACGACACCGGCCGAGCCGCCCGCCGCTGCCGCGCCGTCGGTGGAACCCGGGCCCTCTGTCGAACCCGCGCCGCCGGCCGCACCGCCCGCGCCCGAAGCCGAGGCGCCCGCCGCGCCCGGCCGGGTGACGGTGGCGCGCACGGTCGAGCGCCCGGCGGACGCCGCGCCGCAGCCGGCCGCGCCGGATGCGCGGCCGTCCTGGGTGCAGCGCCTGCGCGACGGCCTGTCGCGCTCCTCGCGCGAGCTCAAGGACAGCATCTCCGGCGTCTTCACCAAGCGGCGGCTCGACGAGGACACACTGCAGGATCTGGAGGACGTGCTGCTGCGCGCCGATCTCGGCCTGGAGACGGCGATGCGCGTCACCGACGCGCTGGCCGCCGGCCGCTACGGCCGCGACGTCTCGGAGGACGAGGTACGCACGGTGATGGCCGACGAGGTGGAGAAGGTGCTGGCGCCGGTCGCCCTGCCGCTCGAGCTCGACCTGTCGCACAAGCCGCACGTCATCCTGGTGGTCGGCGTCAACGGCACCGGCAAGACGACGACCATCGGCAAGCTCGCCGCCAAGCTCACCGAGGGCGGCCTGTCGGTGATGCTGGCGGCCGGCGACACCTTCCGTGCCGCGGCCATCGAGCAGCTCAAGATCTGGGGCGAGCGCACCGGCTCGCCGGTCGTCGCCTCCAAGCTCGGCGCCGATGCCGCGGGCCTCGCCTGGGATGCCTTCGAGAAGGCGCGCGCGGCCGGCAGCGACGTGCTCATCATCGACACCGCCGGCCGGCTGCAGAACAAGGCCGAGCTGATGGCCGAGCTGGAGAAGATCGTCCGCGTGCTCGGCCGGCACGACCCCGAGGCGCCGCACACGGTGCTGCAGACGGTCGACGCCACGACCGGCCAGAACGCGCTCAGCCAGGTCGAGATCTTCAGGAACGTCGCCGGCGTCAACGGCCTGGTGATGACCAAGCTCGACGGCACCGCGCGCGGCGGCATCCTCGTGGCCATCGCCGCCAAGCACAAGCTGCCGGTCTACTTCATCGGCGTCGGCGAGCAGGTCGACGATCTCGAACCCTTCTCGGCCGGCGACTTCGCCCGGGCGATCGCGGGAGTGAACCCATGACGCAGCGCCTGTTCGAGCGCGACCCCTCCGATCCCGAGCGCAAGGTGCTCAACCCGCTGCTCAAGCTGGCGCTCGAGCTCGGCCCGCTGCTCGTCTTCTTCTTCGCCAATGCGCGCGGCGCGTGGCTGGCCGATACGGTGCCGGCGCTGGGCGCGCTCGGCGGCCCGCTGTTCATCGCCACCGGCCTGTTCATGGTCGCCACGGCGCTGGCGCTCGGCACCTCCTGGGCGCTGACGCGCACGGTGCCGATCATGCCGCTGGTCTCCGGCGTCATCGTCTTCGTGTTCGGCGCGCTGACCCTCGTCCTGCAGAACGAGGTGTTCATCAAGATGAAGCCGACCATCGTCAACACGCTGTTCGCCGCGGTGCTGCTCGGCGGCCTGGCCTTCGGCAAGTCGCTGCTCGGCTACGTGTTCGATTCCGCCTTCCGGCTCGACGCCGAGGGCTGGCGCAAGCTGACGCTGCGCTGGGGGCTGTTCTTCATCTTCCTGGCGCTCGCCAACGAGGTGGTCTGGCGGCTGTTCTCGACCGACTTCTGGGTCGCCTTCAAGGTGTGGGGCATCATGCCGATCACCATCGCCTTCACCGTCTCGCAGATGCCGCTCATCATGCGCCATGCGCTGGAGGAGGAGGACGCGGCGAAGTAGCCGGCGGCGCGGCCGGCGGTTGACACCGGCGCCGCGCATCGTCTATGTGCCTGCGACCCTTTCGGCGCGCCGGCCCGGCGCGCTCTTGTGTTTCGGCCCCTCGCGGGCGCCACCGACGGACGGACCCGATGAAGATCAAGAATTCGCTCAAGGCGCTGCGCAGCCGCCACCGCGAGAACCGCATGGTGCGCCGCAAGGGCCGCGTCTACATCATCAACAAGTCCAACCCGCGCTTCAAGGCGCGCCAGGGCTGACGCCCCGCGCCGGCGGGCGCGGCTCACGACCTTTTCAGTTTGACGCTGCGCGCGGGGCGACTAGATTCGCCTCATGCGCAGCGTTTTCGTCGTCCTTTCCGCCTTCCTCCTGTTCGTCCTGCCGGCGCGCGCCGCGCCGGACGATGGTCCGCCGACCTTTCAGCAGCAGCACGAAGAGCGGCTCGACACGCTGTTCGCCGACCTCAAGCGCGAGCGCAACGAGACGGCGGCCAAGCGCATCGCCGGGCGCATCCAGGAAGAGTGGAACCGCTCGGGCAGCGACACCGCCGATCTCCTGATGCGCTGGGCCTACAAGGCGATGCGCGAGCGCGAGTTCGCCGTGGCGCTCGACTTCCTCGACCAGGTGGTCGTGCAGTTCCCCGGCTACGCGGAAGGCTGGAACCGGCGCGCCACCGTACATTTCATGATGGACAACCACGCCAAGGCGATGGCCGACATCGCCCGCACGCTGGCGCTCGAGCCGCGCCACTTCGGCGCGCTGGCGGGCCTCGCCGGCATCCTAAAGGCGAACGGCGACAACGCTCTGGCGCTCGATGCCTATCGCCGCGTGCTCGCCGTCTACCCGATGATGCGCGAGGCGCAGGAGGAGGTGGCCGAGCTCGCCGAGGAGATCGCCGGCGAGAACATCTGAGCCGCCCGGCCCCGCCGACCGCCCGCCCTCCGTCCGTCCCGCCGAGCGCCGCATGAACCTCGCCGTCGCCATCGCCGCCCTCGTCCTGTCGCTCGGCCTCGCGCTGGTCGCCGTCACCCGTGCCGGCGTCTGGCTGATCGAGCGGCGCCATCCGCCGGCCGGCAGCTTCGCCGAGGTCGCCGGCACGCGCCTGCACTACGTGCACCTGCCGGCCGAGGCGCCGGAGCTGCCGCCGGTGGTCTTCCTGCACGGCGCCAGCGGCAACCTGCTCGACCAGATGGGTCCGGTGCTGCCGCATCTCGCCGGCCGCGCCGAGCTGCTGTTCGTCGACCGGCCGGGCCACGGCTGGTCCGAACGCGGCGCGGGCAACGGCGATCCGCAAGCGCAGGCCGGCACGATCGCCGCGCTGATGGCGCATCTGGGCATCGCCGAGGCGGTGATCGTCGGCCACTCGTTCGGCGGGGCGGTGGCCGCCGCCTTCGCGCTGGCGCATCCCGAGCGCACGCGCGGCCTGGTCTTCCTCGCCGCCGCGACGCACCCCTGGCCCGGCGGCGCCGTCACCTGGCACTACGAGCTGGCGGCCCGGCCGCTGCTCGGCCGGCTGTTCACCGAGACGCTGGCGCTGCCGGGCGGCCTGCTGCGCATGGCCGCGGCGACGGCCTGCGTCTTCTCGCCGAACCGCATGCCCGACGGCTACGCCCGCGAGGCGGCGATCGGCCTGGTGCTGCGGCCGGCCGCCTTCCGCGCCAATGCGCGCGACGTGGCCGGCCTCTACGACCACGTGCGCGGGGCGGCCGCGCGCTATCGCCAGATCGCGGCGCCGACGGTGATCGTCTCGGGCACGCGCGACACCGTCGTCTACGAGGACATCCATTCCGGCGGGCTCGCCCGCGACATCCCCGGCGCCGAGCTGCACTGGGTGCGCAATCTCGGCCACAAGCCCGACTGGATCACGCCGGCGCTGGTCGCCGGCGCCGTGGCGCGCGCGGCCGGCAGACCGGTCGACCTCGCCCCGCTGGTCGCCGAGGCCGAGGCGCGGATCGCCGGCGACGCCTACGGCCCGGTGGAGCGCTGCGCCGACGACCGGCCGCGCCCGGCGATCGGCGGAGCGGCCGGCGAAGGCGGTTGAGGCGGCTCAGGCGACGGGCGGCGCTCTAGCGTTTCGAGGCGAAGTCGAAACCGGTTCGCCGTTCGGAAACGCGTGAAAACAATGCGTTAGAGCCGATCTGTGATTCCGTGAAACGCAGAGCGGCGCTAGAGGCCGCCGAGCCCGTCGGCGCCAACATAGGCGATGCGCAGCATGTTGGTCGCGCCCGGCGTGCCGAGCGGCACGCCGGCAGTGACGATGACGCGGTCGCCCGGCCGCGCGAAGCCCTCGCGATGGGCGATGCGGCAGGCGCGGTCGACCATGTCGTCGAGATCGACCGCGTCGGGCGCCACCACGCAGTGCAGCCCCCAGACCAGCGACAGCCGGCGCGCCGTGGCGGCGACCGGCGACAGCGCGACGATCGGCACGCGCGGCCGCTCGCGCGCCGCCCGGAGGCCGGTGGTGCCGGACGAGGTGAAGCTGATGATGGCCGACAGGTTGAGCGTCTCGGCGATCTGCCGCGCCGCCAGCGAGATGGCGTCGGCGCCGGTCGCCTCCGGCTCGGAGCGCTGGGCGTTGATGATGCCGGCATAGGTCGGATCGCGCTCGACCTGCTCGGCGATCGCGTCCATCGTGGCCACCGCCTCGACCGGGTACTGGCCGGCCGCCGATTCGGCCGACAGCATGATGGCGTCCGCGCCCTCGAACACGGCGGTGGCGACGTCGGACACCTCGGCGCGCGTCGGCACCGGCGAGGAGATCATCGATTCCAGCATCTGGGTGGCCACCACCACCGGCTTGCCGGCGCGCCGCCCGGCGCGGGTGATCTGCTTCTGGATGCCGGGCACCGATTCCAGCGGCATCTCGACGCCGAGATCGCCGCGCGCCACCATCAGCGCGTCGGACAATTCGATGATCTCCGACAGCCGGCGCACCGCCTGCGGCTTCTCGATCTTCGACATCAGCGCGGCGCGGCCGCGCGCCACCTTGCGCACCTCGGCCAGGTCGTCCGGCCGCTGGATGAAGGACAGCGCGATCCAGTCGACGTCGCTCGCCAGCACGGCGTCGAGGTCGCGCCGGTCCTTCTCGGTCAGCGCGCCGACCGGCAGGTCGGTGTCGGGCAGGCTGACGCCCTTGCGGTCGGAGATCCGGCTGCCGGCCACCACCCGGCAGACGATCGCCCGGCCGTCGGCGCTCTCGGCCTCGAGGTGCAGCCGGCCGTCGTCGATCAGCAGCCGGTGGCCGGGCTCGACCGACTTCAGGATCTCGGGATGCGGCAGGTGCACGCGCGTCGCGTCGCCGGGTGCGGGATCGTCGTCGAGGGTGAAGGTCTGGCCGACCTGCAGCGTCTGCGCGCCGTCGGCAAAGCTGCCGATCCTCAGCTTCGGCCCCTGCAGGTCGGCGAGGATGCCGATCGGCCGGCCGGCCGCCTTCTCCACGTTCCGGATGCGCCCGACCAGCGTGCGCATCAGCGCGTGGTCGGCGTGGCTCATGTTGATCCGGAAGCAGTCGGCGCCGGCGTCGAGCAGCGCGCGGATCTGGGATTCTTCTGACGAGGCGGGACCGAGAGTGGCGAGGATCTTGACCTTGCGGCTGCGTCTCATTGGGCGCCCATTCCGGAGACCACGGGCGAACCGGCGCCCGGCCCGTCGGTGAGCTGCACCATCCAGCTCTCCTGCTCGCCCGTGTCGTACTCCTGGAAGCCGGCGCGCTGGAAGCCGCGGGCGAAGCAGTCGGACACGCCGGCGATCTTGAACTCCTTCTCCGCCACGCACATCCTGACCTCGCCCTCCCAGCGGCCGCCGCGTTCGGCGTCCTCGGCATAGAGGTAGTAGTAGCGCGACGACAGCGGACCCTCGATCAGCGTCTTGCAGCTCGAGCCCTCGACATGCCACCAGCCTTCGCTGATCCAGCCGGTGCGGGCGCGGTAGCCGATGGCGACGCCGACCAGGTTCTGCGTCGCGTTGCACACGCGGAAATCGGCCTTGGCCGGCGCGGCCGGAGCGCCGGCCGAAAACGCCGCCGCCAGCAGCGGCACGGCCGCCGCCCGCCACCACCGCTTGGCCCGTGCGAAACCCATCGCGACACCCGTTGCCCTGACGATCAGCATCCTTCGCACCCCTTTTCGGAAATGTCCCGCCGCCTGTCAACGCGACGCAAGCGCCGCCGCGCGGGCGCCAGCCTTGCGCCACGAGCATGGCCAAAGCGCGGCATTGCCCGGCGCCGGCATTCATGGAAAAGAGGGGACCGAACCGACCGCGACGAAGCCGGATTCCGCAGCCCGCCAATGACCCGTTCCTCGCAGTTCCAGCCCGCCGAGATCGTCGAGGGCGACCGCGCCGGCGGCCTCGTGCTTATCGCCGACCATGCCGGCCGCGCCCTGCCCGAGGAGTACGGCACGCTCGGCCTGCCGGCGGCGGAGTTCGAGCGCCACATCGCCTACGACATCGGCGTCGAGGCGCTGACGCGGCGGCTTGCCGCGCTGACCGGCGCGCCGGCGGTGCTCGCCCGCTTCTCGCGCCTGCTGATCGATCCCAACCGCGGCGAGGACGATCCGACGCTGATCCGCCAGCTCTATGACGGCACCGTCGTGCCCGGCAACTACCCGATGGCCGCCGCCGAGCGGACGCGCCGGCTGGAGCGCTTCTACCGGCCCTACCACGACGCGGTGTCGGCGGTGCTCGCCTCCGTCGCGCGGGAGACCGGCGCCGCGCCCTTCGTCTTCTCCGTCCACTCCTTCACGCCGGCCATGCAGGGCCGTGCCCGGCCGTGGCACGTCGCGGTGCTGTGGGACAACGACCCGCGCGCCGTGCGGCCGCTGCTTCGGGCGCTGGCGGCCGACCCGGCGCTCACCGTCGGCGACAACGAGCCCTATGACGGCGCGCTGCGCGGCGACACCATGTTCCGCCACTGCACCGCGAACGGCTACGCCCACGCGCTGATCGAGATCCGCCAGGACCTGATCGCCGACGAGGCCGGGGCGGCGGCCTGGGCGGAGCGGCTGGCGCCCGTGCTTGACGCGATCAACGCCGAGCCCGATATCCACCGGGTGCGCCGGCACGGCTCGCGCACCGGGCCGCTGTAGAGCGGTTCCGGGCGAGCCGGCGGCACGCAGAGCGGCTTGCGCCGGCGCCGGCCGACGCGCCCGCACCGTCCAGCAAGGAGACCCCGCCATGGCCGACATGACCGACGAGCAGCAGCGCGACTTCGAGGCCGCCGCCTTCCGCCGGCTGCTGGAGCACCTGCGCACGCGCACCGACGTGCAGAACATCGACCTGATGAACTTCGCCGGCTTCTGCCGCAACTGCCTGTCCAACTGGTACCGCGACGCGGCCGCCGATGCCGGCGTCGAGCTCAGCAAGGAGGAGGCACGCGAGATCGTCTACGGCATGCCCTATGCGCAGTGGCAGGCGCGCCACCAGACCGAGGCGAGCGCCGAGCAGAAGGCGGCCTTCGCACGCAACCGGCCGGCCGACCACTGAGCCGCCGCTGAGCCGCCGCGCCGGGGCGCCGGCGGCCCGTGCGCCCTTGACCGCGGGCACGGGCTCGGGCATCGAGCGGCACCCTTGCCCGCCACCCGCAACCTGATTCCGGAGCCCCGCATGGCCGACGACATCACCGAACCCACCTCGCAGACCGTGGCCGCCGGCCAGCTGCGCGCCTTCATCGAGCGCATCGAGCGGCTCGAGGAGGACAAGCAGGCGCTCGCCGACGACATCAAGGACGTCTATGCGGAGATGAAGGCCAACGGCTTCGACACCAAGGCGGTGCGCACCATCGTCCGGCTGCGCAAGAAGGACCAGGCCGAGCGGCAGGAGGAAGAGGCGATGATCGACCTCTACAAGGCCGCGCTCGGCATGGCCTGACGGCCGCGGCCGTCTCAGGTCCGCCCGTCGAGATGGCGGGCCCGGCGCAGCTCGGGAAACAGCCACGCCCAGATGCCGGCGACCGCCACCGCGCCGACGCCGCCGAAGACGACCGCCGGCACCGTGCCGATCACGGCCGCCATGGTGCCGGCGCGGAACTCGCCGAGCTCGTTCGAGGCGCCGACGAACACCATGTTGACGGCGTTGACGCGGCCGCGCAGCCGGTCGGGCGTCCATAGCTGGATCAGCGTCTCGCGCACATAGACGCTCACCATGTCGGCCGCGCCGAGCCCGGCGAGCGCGGCGATCGACAGCCATGGCAGGCGCGACACGCCGAAGACGACCGTGAAGACGCCGAACAGCGCGACGAAGACGAACATCAGCAGCCCGGCATGGTCGCGCAGCGGATGGCCGGCCAGCCACAGCGCCACGACGACCGCGCCCATGCCCGGCGCCGCGCGCAGCAGCCCGAGCCCCCAGGGGCCGAGCTCGAGGATGTCGCGGGCATAGACCGGCAGCAGCGCCACCGCGCCGCCGAGCAGCACGGCGAACAGGTCGAGCGAGATGGCGCCGAGCACCACCTTCTCGCGGCGGATGTAGCGGAAGCCGGCGAGGATCGTCTCGGCCGACAGCTTCTCGGTCTCGGTCTTCTGCGCTGGCCGCGGGATCGACAGGGCGAGCCCGGCCGAGCCCAGCATCAGGAGCCCGGCGACCAGATAGGCGCTCTCCGCGGCGACGCCGTAGAGCAGGCCGCCGGCCACCGGCCCGACGATGGTGGCGGTCTGCCAGGCCGACGAGTTCCACGCCACCGCGTTGGCGAAGTCGCGCGGCGGCACCAGGTTGGCGACCAGCGAGGCGGCCGCCGGGCCGAAGAAGGCGCGCGCCACGCCGAACACCGCCAGCACGGCGAAGATCGCCCCCGCGGTGACCGCGCCGCTCAGCGTGAGCGCGAGCAGGGCGGCCGCGCAGGCCGCCTCGAGCCCGGCCGCCAGCCCCATGACGGCGCGCCGGCCGACGCGGTCGGCGACGGTGCCGGTGACCAGCACGAGCAGCAGCGCCGGCGCGAACTGGATGATGCCGACCAGGCCGAGGTCGAACGGGTCGCGGGTGAGGTCGTAGACCTGCCAGCCGACGGCGACCGAGACGATCTGCGTGGCGAAGGTGGCGAGGAAGCGCGCCGCCCAGTAGCGCAGGAAGGCGCCGTGCCGGAAGGCGGCGAAGCGCGGGTCGGGGGCGGCAGCCGGCTCAGCCTCGCTCATCGGTTGTCCGCCGCCTCCGCGCGCCGGGGGTCGTGTCGCCGCGCCCGGCCGTCGCGCGCTGCGGCCGCTGGCGGTCTCGGACGGATGGAAGCGGAAGGAACTGGCCGGCCGATGGTGGAGCTGAGGGGAATCGAACCCCTGACCTCGTCATTGCGAACGACGCGCTCTCCCAACTGAGCTACAGCCCCGTCGCCGGTTGCGGCGCATTTAGGTCGCGGGCCCTGCCACTGTCAAGCGCCGACTTGGGCGCGGGACTTGCCGCCCCGGCGGCCAGTGGCTACATCACGCGGAACCAACCGGAGTCCGCCATGCTCGCCCTCATCCAGACCCTCGTCCTGGCGATCGACATCTACTGGTGGCTGATCATCCTGGCCGCCGTCTTCTCCTGGCTGTACGCCTTCAACGTGGTCAACCCGCGCAACCAGTTCGTCGGCATGGTGAGCGACGCCCTGTTCCGCATCACCGAGCCGGCGCTGCGGCCGATCCGCCGCTTCCTGCCCGACCTCGGCGGCATCGACATCTCGCCGATCATCCTGCTGCTGCTGCTGTTCTTCGTGCGCCAGTTCCTGCTGACCAGCGTGGCGCCGGCCCTGATGTGAGGCGGGCGGATTTCTACCGCCTTCGCGACGACGGGGTCGACGTCTTCGTCCGGCTGACGCCGGGTGCCCGCAGGGACGCCATCGAGGGGCTGGCGGCGACCGCCGAGGGCGGCCGCCGGCTCAAGGCCTATGTGCGCGCCGTGCCCGAGGCGGGCCGCGCGAACCGCGCGCTGGAAAGGCTCATGGCGCGCGCGCTCGGGGTAGCGGCCGGCGCGGTGGCGCTGACGGCCGGCGGCACGGCGCGCGCCAAGACGCTGCATGTCGCCGGTCCGCCGGCGGCGCTGGCCGCCCGGCTCGACGCGCTCGCATCGGCACGGACGGGGTGAGGCGGGATGGCGGCGCCGGGCGCGGCCGGCTATGCTGCCCCGCCACCGCCGCAGGAGATCCGCCGATGCCGCGTCCCGCCGTTCTCGCCGCCGCCGTCACCGCCCTCGCCGCATCGCCTGTGGCGGCCGCCGACATCACCAGCGCCTACACCGAGATCGACGCGCAGACGAGCTGCGTCGTCTATGCCGCGGCGGCCGCCGACGAAGGCGGCGACTGGGCCAGCCTCGCCTGCGCCGGCTACCGCGGCTACCCGGTGCTGATCGCCTATGGCGACGCGCGCGAATCGGTCTTCTACGGCTTCCCGCCGGCCGGCGGCGGCGAACTGGAATGGGAATCGTTTGCCGGCTTCAACCGCACTGGCCCGACCGTCGAGTGGCGGCTGTGGCACGACGGCGACAGCGTGGTGCCGTTCGCCGCCATCCACCGCTGGTTCGTCGTCGCCGATCCGCAGGACCCGGAGGCCGAGGTCGAGGTGCTGGTGGTCGAGAAGGTCGGCCAGCCGGACCGCGGCGAGGGCTGCGCGGTCGGCTACGTGGTCGCCACCGGCAACGCCGGCGCCAACGAGGCGGCGCGGCGCATCGCCGACAACCAGGTGCACGACTTCGCCTGCGGCGCCGACCAGCCGGTGATCGACGCCGGCGACGTGCCGGTGCCGGCGTTCACCGGCTTCGGCGGCTAGCGTTTCCAGGCGACATGGCTATTGGTTCGCCGTCCCGAAACGCGCCAAGCCTCCGAGTTGGAGCCGATCTGCGAACCGGTGAGACGCAGAACGGCTCGCGCGTTGCCAGGCGTAGCCGATACCGGTCCGCGGCCGCGCCGGCTCAGCGCGCGGCGCGCGCGATCGCCTCGACGATCATCTTGCGGGCCGCCGCGGCGTCCATGAAGTCGCCGATCTTGACCCACTTGCCGGGCTCAAGATCCTTGTAGTGCTCGAAGAAGTGCTGGATCTGCTGCAGCGTGATCTCCGGCAGGTCGGTGAAGTTGCTCACCGTCTCGTAGCGCCGGGTCAGCCTTGGCGCCGGCACGGCGATGATCTTCTCGTCCTGGCCGGAATTGTCCTCCATGACGAGCACGCCGATCGGCCGCACGTTGATGACGCAGCCCGGCACGAGCTGGCGCGTGTTGCACACCAGGACGTCGATCGGGTCGCCGTCCTCCGACAGGGTGTGCGGCACGAAGCCGTAGTTCCCCGGATAGGTCATCGGCGTGTAGAGGAAGCGGTCGACGACCAGCGTGCCGGCCTCCTTGTCCATCTCGTACTTGATCGGCTGGCCGCCGAACGGCACCTCGATGACGACGTTGACGTCTTCGGGCGGGTTCTCGCCGATGGCGATGGCGTCGATGCGCATGGGCCGGGATTCCTCGCTTGCGGATGCCGCGCGGGCTTGGAGCCTGTCGTGGCCAGGGCCAATCGCCTGGCGTCGCCTCCATGCGGCAAAAATCTTCGCTATCCATGATGCCGGGCGAAAGGCCGCTCCGCACCGCTCGGCGTCAGCGTCTAGCCGAGCCGGCGGGAGGGAGCAATGCGACTTTTCGCCGGGCGCGCGCGCCGCGCGGCACCCCGCGGCCTCGGGACAGGGACGGCAAGACGGGCGGAGGCGGCCGGCCGGCCGCTCAGGCCCACACGAAGGCGACCTTGCGCAGCGCCTTCTGGTCGAACACCTCGACGCCCTCCGCGACGTCGCGTCCGCCGGCGCCGGCATAGAAGGACAGCGCGCCGGCATTGTCCTCCAGCGCCCACACGACCAGGCCCTTCAGCCCATGCTCGGCCAGCATCGCGCGCGCCGCCGCGAACAGCCGGCTGCCCAGGCCGATGCCCTGGTGCTCGGGGCGCAGGTAGAGCTCGTAGATCTCGCCCTGCTGCGGCAACTGGCGGGCGCGGTTGCGCCCCATCGTGGCGTAGCCGACCACCTCGCCGCCGAGCTCCACCACCAGCACGGTGGCCGAGCGGCGAATCGCGTTGGCCCACCAGCGCGGCCCGCGCCGGCCGATCATCTTGTTCAGCGCGCCGTGCGGGATGATGCCGGCATAGGCGCCGCGCCAGGCCGCCTCATGCACATCGGCGATCGCCACCGCATCGTTGGAGCGGGCACGCCGGATGTCGATCGAGAGGGTCTTCATGATTTGTTAACCTTAACCGGCCGCGCCCCCCGCGCGCAAGCCGGCGCGGCGCCGTCGTCCGGCGCGGCGCGATCAAATCTCGGCGACGTGGTCGGGCAATGCGTTGACCGCGCGCCCGGCGGCCGGAAAGTGCTCCGCAAGCACCGCGCCGACGCGATCGACCGCCGCGCACAGCCCGTCGGTGAGCCGGTCGTCCGCGGCCGCCGCCGTCAGCGCCTCCACCGCGTCCTGCCACACGGCCGTGTCGACGCGCGCGTCGAGCGCGGCATCGGCGATGATCTCGGCATACCGTTCCGCAAGCGAAACGAAGATCAGGACGCCGTTGCGCCCGGTCGTGCGGTGGATGTTGCGGGCCAGGAACTGGCGCCGCGCATTGTCCTGCGCCCGGCGCAGCTTCACCGCGCGCGGCACCATGCGCAGCCGCAGGCCGGGCCGCGCGGCGAGCAGCGCCCCGGCCAGCGCGAGCGACAGGAGCTGGGCCACGACGAGCAGCGTCGCCGGCGGCGCCCCCCACAGACGGTCGAGCACGACCGCCGCCGGCAGGCTGGCGACGAGCGTGGCCAGCGCCACGACGAGGGCGGCCGGATAGAAGTAGCCGTCGCTGCGCCGGGCGACGACGCAGAAGATCTCGCCGCTGCTGCGGCTCTCCGCCGCGCGGATCGCGTCGGCGACGGCGGCGTGCTGCCCGACGCTCAGCATGGCCGTCTCCGCCATCGGCTCACCAGCGCCCCGAGGCGCCGCCGCCGCCTGACGAGCCGCCGCCGCCGGAAAAGCCGCCGGAGGACGACGACCAGCCGGAGCTGCCGCTGCGCGCGCCGGAGCGTCCGCTGCCGGAACCGGTGTAGTCGACCGTCATGCCGAGCCACTTGTAGCGCTTCGGGCCGACCTTGCGGCCGAACACCGGCGCCAGCAGCGCGATGGCGATCGCGCCGCCGAAGATCGCCGCCCACAGCGCGATGAACACGATCGCCGGCCAGGGCATGCCGGATTCGCTCTCCTGCTGGCGCTCGGCGCGCGCCTCGAGCTCGGCCGCGTTGCCTTCCAGCACGGTGATGATGTCGTCGACGGCCCGGCTGATGCCGCCGGAGAAATCGCCGGCGCGGAAGGCCGGCACCAGGGTGTTCTCGATGATCAGCTTGCTGTGCAGGTCGGTCAGCGTGCCCTCGAGCCCGTAGCCGACCTCGATGCGCATCTGCCGGTCGCCGACCGCGACGAGCAGCAGCACGCCATTGTCCTCGCCCGCCTGGCCGAGCCCCCAGGCGCGGAACAGCCGGTTGGCGAAGGGCTCGATCGCCTCGCCGTCGAGCGTGTCGAGCGTCGCCACCACGATCTGGTCGGAGGCGCGCGCCTCGAAGGCGGCGAGGCGCTCGGTCAGCGCGGCCTCGCTCGCCGCGTCGATGACGCCGGCCCCGTCGACCACGCGCCCGGTCAGCGCCGGCAGAGCGGCCGCCGCGGCGGCCAGCGCCAGCACCAGCAGCGCCGTCGCGAGCGCCGCCGCCGCCGTGCGCATCACCGTCGCCCGACGCCCGGCCGGCTCAGCCGGCACTGCCGAAATCGACCTTCGGCGCGTCCATCTTGTCCTCCTCGATGGTGAAGTTCTGGTACGGCCGGTTGTCGGTGAACCACAGCCTGGCCCACAGCATGGACGGCAGCGTGCGCAGCGCGGTGTTGTAGCGCCGCACCGCCTCGATGTAGTCGCGCCGCGCCACCGCGATGCGGTTTTCCGTCCCCTCGATCTGCGCCTGCAGGGCGAGGAAGTTCTGGCTCGACTTCAGCTCGGGATAGTTCTCCACCACCGCCAGCAGCCGCGCCAGCGCACCGCCGAGCTCGGCCTGGCGCGCCTGGAAGGCCGCGAAGGCGTCCGGATCCGTCAGCGTCTCGGCCGACACCTCGACCTGGGTCGCCGCCGCGCGCGCCTCGACCACCGCCGCGAGCACCTCGCGCTCCTGCGCGGCGAAGCCCTTCACCGTCTCGACCAGATTGGGGATCAGGTCGGCGCGCCGCTGGTACTGGTTGAGGACCTCGCTCCACGCCGCCTTGGCCTGCTCCTCGTAGGTCGGGATGGTGTTGAAGCCGCAGCCGGCGAGCAGCGGCGCCAGCAGGACGAACAGCACCGCCGCCTTCAGCGGCTGCAGGACGGACGCAACGGACGGCGCGGCGCGGCGCATCGGCACGGACATGGTTTCCCCCGGAAGAAAGCGGCATTCGACGCCGGACGAGAATAGTAGTATTCAGCGGCCGAGGAAACGACGAAGACGGCCGGAGGCGGACGAACCCGATGGGCGAGAGCAGGCGGCGCAGGCGGGCCGAGGAGGACGCGGCCGAGCGGCAGGCGGAATCGCGCCGCATCCTCGAGCGCGTCGGCCGCGAGGGCGACATCGGCTCCTCCTTCGCCGGCCAGACGCTGCGCCGCACGCGCGACCACTTCGCCGCCGCCGACGCCGACGACAAGGACGTGATCGAGGTGTGGGGGACGCGCATCGGCCGCCTGCTCGCGCTCGTCTTCTTCCTCGTGCTCGTCGTCTGGCTGATCGGCTTCCTGACGCGCGGCTGATCCGGTGGCGCGAACCGACCCCGCGCCGCAACGGAACGCCGGCCGCCGGCCGGGCGCGGTGATCGTGCTGTCGAGCCATGTCGCGCGCGGCGCCGTCGGCAACCGCGCCGCCGTCTTCGCGCTCGAGCGGCTCGGCCATCCGGTGTGGGCGGTGCCCACCGTGACGCTGCCCTGGCATCCCGGGCACGGGCCGGCCACCCGCATCGTTCCGGATGCACAACAGTTTGCCGCCTTTCTCGGCGACCTCGCCGCCGCGCCCTGGCTCGGCGAGGTCGCGGCGGTGCTGTCGGGCTATCTCGGCGCCGCCCATCAGGCCGCGCCGATCGCCGCGCTCGTCGCCGCCGCGCGCGCCCGCAATCCCGATCTCGTCTATCTCTGCGACCCGGTGATCGGCGACGCCGGCGGCCTCTACGTGCCGCAGGCCACGGCGGCCGCGATCCGCGACACGCTGCTGCCGGTCGCCGACATCGCCACGCCCAACCGCTTCGAGCTCGGCTGGCTCGTCGGCGAAACGCCGCGCACGCTCGACGCGACGGTCGCCGCGGCGCGCCGGCTCGGCCCGCCGCAGGTGCTCGTCACCTCCGCGCCGTGCGCCGAGCCCGCCACCACCGGCAGCCTGCTGGTCGGCCCGTCCGGTGCGACGCTCGCCGCCCACGCCGCCGTCGCCGACCCGCCGAACGGGCCGGGCGACCTGACCGCCGCGCTGTTCCTCGCCCGCCTGATCGGCGGCGCGGCGCCGGAGGCGGCGCTCGCCGCGGCCACCGCCTCGGTGGTCGACATCCTCGCCCATGCCGCCAGGGCCGGCGCCGACGAGCTGGCGCTGCAGGCCGAGGCCGAGCGGCTGGTCCGGCCGCGCGCGACGGTGCGCCTGTCGGCCGTCGGCGCGCTGCACGCCTGACGATGGGCAGCGGGCCGGCGGCGGCCGGCGTCGACGGCTGCCGCGGCGGCTGGATCGCCGTGATCGAGGAGCCCGGCCGGCCGCTGCGCGTGGCCGTCATGCGCCGCTTCGCCGCGCTGGTCGACGCGCTGCCGCCGACCGCCGCCATCGCCGTCGACATGCCGATTGGCCTGCCCGAGCGGGTGACGCAGGGCGGGCGGGGGCCCGAGCGCCTGGTGCGCGCCCGGCTCGGCGCCCGCCAGTCGAGCGTCTTCTCGATACCCGCGCGCGCCGCCGTCTACGCCACCGGCGACGCCGAGGCGGCCGCCGACTGGGCGGCCGCGCACCGCCGCGCCAGCGCCGTGGCGCGGCAGACCTCGGAGCCGCCGCGCGGCGTCTCCATCCAGGCCTTCGGCCTGTTCCCGCGCATCCGCGAGCTCGACGGCCTGCTGCGCGCGCGGCCGGAGCTCGGCCGGCGGATCGTCGAATCGCATCCCGAGGCGGCCTTCTGGCGGCTCAACGGCGAGCGCGCCATGGCGCTGCCCAAGAAGGTGAAGAACCGCGTCCACCCGCCGGGCATGGCCGAACGCCGCGCGCTGCTCGCCCGCCTCGGGCTCGCCGGCCCGCTTCTCGAGCGGCCGCCGCCGGGCGCCGGCGAGGACGATCTGCTCGACGCGGCCGTGCTGCTCGCCGTCGCCCGGCGGCACGCGGCCGGCCGCGCCGTGCCGATGCCCGATCCGCCGGACCGCGACGCGCACGGCCTGCCGATCGCCATCTGGACCTGAGACTGGCCGGTTGCCGTGGCGGCGCCGGCGGAGTATGCGCATGCCCATGGCAGAACTTCCCGAACGGCTGCTCGCCGGCTACCGCAACTTCATCCATGGGCGCTTCGCCGCCGAAACCGAACGCTACCGGGAGCTCGCGCGCGAAGGCCAGCGCCCCGACACGATGATCATCGCGTGCTGCGATTCGCGCGCCGCCCCCGAGACGATCTTCGACTGCGGCCCCGGCGAGCTGTTCGTCGTGCGCAACGTGGCCAATCTGGTGCCGCCCTACGCGCCCGACGACCGGCTGCACGGCACCTCGGCCGCGCTCGAGTTCGCGGTGCAGAACCTCAAGGTGAAGACCATCGTCGTGCTCGGCCACGGCCGCTGCGGCGGCATCAACGCCGTGCTCAACCCGGCCGACGAGCCGCTGTCGCCGGGCGATTTCATCGGCCAGTGGATGGGGCTGGTGGCGCCGGCCGCGGCGACGCTGCCCGAGGCGGACACGCTCGAGCCGGCCGCCCGCCAGACGGCGCTCGAGCGCGCCTCGATCCGCTTCCAGCTCGCCAATCTGCGCAGCTTTCCCTGCGTGCGCATCCTCGAGGACAGGGGCCGCCTGGCGCTGTGCGGCGCCTGGTTCGACATCGGCACCGGCGAGCTGTGGGTGATGGACGACGCCAGCGGCGCCTTCCACCGCGCCGCCGCCTAAAGCGGTTCCAGGCGGCGCGGAAAACCGGCTCGCCGTCCCGACACGCGATCGAACGCGGTGCCGCCATCGCTCGCGGGCGCGGCCGGGCCGCGCGACCGCGACGGCGGCCTCGGCTTCTGGCCGCTCACACCGACGGCATCACGCCCGGCGTGGCGGCGAGCGCCGGCTCGGGCAGCCGGCGCCAGATCAGCCATGCCACCACCGCGGTCGCGCCCATTGCCGGGATGACGGCGGTCAGCGCCAGCACCGGATCGCCGACGGCGGCCGCGGCCAGGCCGCCGACCAGCCCGGCGCCCATCTGCATGAAGCCGGCGAGCGAGGAGGCCGCGCCGGCGATCTGCGGAAACGGCGCCAGCGCCGCCGTCATCATCGCCGGCATGACGAAGGCGATGCCGAAGGCATAGAGGCCGACGGGGCCCATGACGCCGAGCAGGCTCGGCTGCCAGCCGGACAGCACCACCACCAGGAGCACGCTGCCGAGCGCCACGAAGACGAGGCCGACCGGCACCAGCGCATAGGCGCCGAAGCGGCCGAGCAGCACCCGCACGACCAGCGAGCCGGCGAAGAAGCTGCCCGACTGCATCAGCATCGCCACGCCGAAGGCGGCGGGCGACAGGCCGACCCGGTCCATCAGGATGAAGGGCAGCACGGTCGCCTGGGTGTAGAGCGCGCCGATCGTGCCGGCGATCACCAGGCTGGAGGTGACGAAGTAGCCGCTCTTCATCAGCGTCGCATAGGACGCCATCAGCGCCCGCGGGCGGATGCGCGACAGGTCGCGGCCGACCGTCTCGACCATGCCGACGCGCACCACCAGGATGATGAGGATGCCGAAGACGAGCATCAGCGCGAAGATCGACTGCCAGCCGGCGACCAGCATGGTGAGCCCGCCCAGCGTCGGCGCGAAGGCGGGGCCGGCGGCCAGGATGATGCCGATCAGGTTCATGATGCGCGCCGACCGCTCGTGCGTGAACAGGTCGCGCACCACGGCACGGGCGATCGCGATGCCGGCGGCCGCGCCGACGCCCTGCACGAAGCGCGCCGCGATCAGCACCTCGATGGTCGGCGCCAGCACCGCCAGCAGGCTGGCGCCGACATAGATCGCCATGAAGGCGACGGTGACGGGCTTGCGGCCGAAGCCGTCGGACAGCGGTCCGCAGATCAGCTGGGCGAATGCAAAGCCGGCAAAATAAAGCGACAGCGTCAGCTTCACCGCCGCTTCCGTGGTGTCGAAGTAGCGCACGATCTCGGTCATCGCCGGCGTGAACAGCGCCATCGAGACCGGCCCGATGCCGACGAGCAGCGCGCCGATGACGCTGACCCGCCGCTCGCTCATCAACGGCCGCGCGGCGGCGGTGCCGGGGCTCGGATGAACGTTCATGGGCCGGCGTCCGCCGGCTCGCGGCCGGGCGCGCAGCGCGCCGCCGCCAGATTGTCGCGCGCGGCGGCGAGCGCCCCGATGAAGGCCTCCCACTCGCCCGCCGTCATCGATCCGGCGACCTGGGCGCGGATGCCGGCGGCCACCCGCTCGATGTCGGCGAGCACGGCGTCGGCGGCGTCGGTCAGCCGCACCAGCTTGGCGCGCCGGTCGGCCGGATCGGCGCTGCGCGTCACCAGGCCGCGTGCCTCCAGCCGGTCGAGATAGCCGCTCAGCGTCATCGCCTCGACGCCCATGCGCTCGGCGAGCACCGCCTGGCGCACGGTGCCGGCGCGCGCGGCGTGCGACAGCGCCCGCGCCTCGCCGGCCGTCACGCCGAGCGCGGCGTCGCCGATGCGCCGGTCGAACTCGGCGCGGATCAGCCGCGCGAGGTCGGTGACGAGAAAGCCGACGGCATTGGGATCGACCCGGTGGCGCATGAGATTTCCTAAGTCCGCCTTATTATCAGGCCTCCTTAGTTATACCGCCGGCCGGGCCTGTCAAGCTTGCGGCGGCGCGTCCGCCGGCCTACATGCCGGCTCGGTCCGGCGTGCCTCTGCACGGCCGGCCGCGCCGCCGACAGCCCCCGCAAACCGGACCCGCCATGCCCGCCCAGCCCGCCATCGATCTCGCCGCGCACCCGCTCACCGCCTGGGACGGGCCGCTCGGCCTGCCACGCTTCGAGCGCATTGCCGACACCGATTTCGCGCCCGTCTTCGACGCCGCCCTCGCCGCCCACCGGGCCGAGATCGAGGCGATCGCGGCCGATCCCGCGGAGCCGACGGTCGACAACACGCTGGCCGCGCTCGAGCTGTCGGGCCGGCCGCTGGCGCGCGTGGCCGCGCTGTTCTGGTGCCGGGCCGGCGCCCACACCAACGAGACGATCCGCGCCCTCGAGCGCGACATCGCCCCGCGCATGGCCGAGCACGCCTCGGCGCTCCACATGAACCCGCGCCTCTTCGCCCGGCTCGACGCGCTGCACGAGCGGCGCGCGGCGCTCGGCCTCGACGGCGAGACGCGGCGCGTTCTGGAAAAGACCTGGAAGCGCTTCGTGCGTGCCGGCGCCAGGCTCGACGCGGCCGGCCAGGCGCGGCTGGCCGAGATCAACCGCGAACTCGCCGCGCTCGGCACCCGCTTCGGCCAGAACGTGCTCGCCGACGAGGCCGACTGGACGCTGCTGCTCGACGCCGGCGACGATCTCGCCGGCCTGCCCGGCTTTCTCACCGGCGCCATGGCGGCGGCGGCCGAGGCCCGCGGCGCGCCCGGCCGCTATGCCGTCACCCTGTCGCGCTCGATCGTCGAGCCGTTTCTCGCCTTTTCCGAGCGCCGCGACCTGCGCGAGACGGTGTTCCGCGCCTTCACCGGCCGCGGCGCGCGCGACGGCGAGACCGACAACCGGCCGCTGGTCGCCGAGACGCTGGCGCTGCGCGCCGAGAAGGCGCGCCTGCTCGGCTATGCCGACTATGCCGCCTACAAGCTCGACGACACCATGGCCGGCAGCGCCGACGCGGTGATTGAGCTGATGCGCCCGGTCTGGGACAAGGCGCGCGCCCGCGCCGCCGAGGACGAGGCCGCGCTGGCCGACCTCGCCGCCGAGGAGGGCCACAACCACGCCATCGCCGCCTGGGACTGGCGCCACTACGCGCGCAAGCTGCGCAACGCGCGGCTCGCCTTCGACGAGACCGAAGCCAAGCCCTACCTGTCGCTGGACGCGATGACGGCGGCCGCCTTCGACGTCGCCGGCCGGCTGTTCGGCCTCACCTTCGAGGAGCAGCCGGGCGTCGCCGCCTGGCACGAGGACGTGCGCGTCTTCCTGGTGCGCGGCGCCGACGGCCGCGAACGCGGCCTCTTCCTGTCCGACCCCTTCGCGCGCGCCTCGAAGCGCTCCGGCGCCTGGATGAGCGCGCTGCGCCCGGCGCACCGGCTGGCCGGCGGCGAGACGCCGATCGTCTACACCGTGATGAACTTCGCCAGGCCGCGCGCCGGCGAGCCGGCGCTGCTGTCGCTCGACGACGCGCGCACGCTGTTCCACGAGTTCGGCCATGCCCTGCACGGCCTGATGAGCGACGTGACCTGGCCGTCGATCTCCGGCACGGCGGTGGCGCGCGACTTCGTCGAGCTGCCCTCGCAGCTCTTCGAGCACTGGCTGACGGTGCCCGACGTGCTGCGCCGCCACGCCCGCCACCACGAGACCGGCGCGCCGATGCCCGACGCGCTGCGCGACGCGCTGATCGCGGCGCGCAACTTCGACGCCGGCTTCGCGACCGTCGAGTTCACCGCCTCGGCCCTGGTCGACATGGCGTTCCACGCCGCCGAGCCGCCGCAGGACCCGATTCGTTTCGAGGCCGAAACGCTGGCCGCGCTGGACATGCCCGCGGCGATCGCCATGCGCCACCGCACGCCGCACTTCCTGCACGTGTTCGCCGGCGACGGCTATTCGGCCGGCTACTATTCCTACATGTGGTCGGAGGTGCTCGATGCCGACGCCTTCGCCGCCTTCGAGGAGGCGGGCGATCCGTTCGACGCGGCGACGGCCGCCCGGCTCGCCCGCCACGTCTATGCCGCCGGCGGCTCGGCCGAGCCGGAAGCGCTCTACACCGCCTTCCGCGGCCGCATGCCCGACCCCGCCGCGCTGCTGCACAAGAAGGGGCTCGCCTGAGAGGTCGCCCGGCGGCGGCGCCGGGGCGAGCGGGCGAGGCGGCCGGCCGCCGCCCCGCGGCCGCGGGCCTTTCGCAGCGCGGCGAAACCATGTAAGAGCGCGTCCCGAAGGCGCGTGGCCGCATCCTGCCCGCTGCCCGCCGCATCCCGAGAGACCCTATGGACCTTCGCAACATCGCGATCATCGCCCATGTCGATCATGGGAAGACCACGCTCGTCGACGCCCTGCTGCGCCAGTCGGGCTCGGTGCGCGAGCACCAGCGCCTCGCCGAGCGGGCGCTCGATTCCAACGAGCTGGAGAAGGAACGCGGCATCACCATCCTCGCCAAGGCGACCTCGGTGGTGTGGCGCGACACCCGCATCAACATCGTCGACACGCCCGGCCACGCCGATTTCGGCGGCGAGGTGGAGCGCATCCTCAACATGGTCGACGGCGCCGTGCTTCTGGTCGACGCGGCCGAAGGGCCGATGCCGCAGACCAAGTTCGTCGTCGGCAAGGCGCTGAAGGTCGGTCTCCGGCCGATCGTCGCGGTCAACAAGATCGACCGCCCGGACGCCCGGCCCGACGAGGTCATCAACGAGGTGTTCGACCTGTTCGCCGCGCTCGACGCCGACGACGAGCAGCTCGACTTCCCGATCCTCTACGGTTCCGGCCGCGACGGCTGGATGGCCGATGATCCGGCCGGACCGAAGGAGGACGGGCTGGCGCCGCTGTTCGACCTGGTGCTGCGCCACGTGCCGCCGCCGAGCGTCGGCGAGGGGCCGTTCCGCATGATCGGCACCATCCTGGAGGCCGACAACTTCCTCGGCCGCATCATCACCGGACGCATCGAATCGGGCGCGCTCAAGCCCAACCAGACGGTCAAGGTGCTGTCGCGCGACGGCGCGACGGTGGAGACCGGCCGGGTCTCCAAGATCCTCGCCTTCCGCGGCCTCGAGCGCCAGCCGATCGACGGCGCCCAGGCCGGCGACATCGTGGCGATCGCCGGGCTGTCCAAGGGCACGGTGGCCGACACCTTCTGCGATCCGTCCGTCGACGCGCCGCTGCCGGCCCAGCCGATCGACCCGCCGACGGTGACGATGTCCTTCCTGGTCAACGATTCGCCGCTCGCCGGCACCGAGGGCGACAAGGTGACGAGCCGCGTCATCCGCGACCGGCTGCTGCGCGAGGCCGAGGGCAACGTGGCGCTGAAGATCGAGGAGACGCCGGAGAAGGACTCCTTCTTCGTCTCCGGCCGCGGCGAGCTGCAGCTCGCCGTGCTGATCGAGACGATGCGCCGCGAGGGCTTCGAGCTCGCCGTCTCGCGGCCGCGCGTCGTCATGCAGCGCGCCGAGGACGGCGGCCTGCTCGAGCCGGTCGAGGAGGTGGTGATCGACGTCGACGAGGAGCACGCCGGCGTCGTCGTGCAGAAGATGTCGGAGCGCAAGGCCGAGATGATCGAGCTCAAGCCGTCGGGCGGCGACCGCCAGCGGCTGGTCTTCCACGCCCCGACGCGCGGCCTGATCGGCTATCAGTCGGAGCTTCTCACCGACACCCGCGGCACCGCGGTGATGAACCGGCTGTTCCACGGCTACGCGCCGTTCAAGGGCGACATCGGCGGCCGCGTCAACGGCGTGCTGATCGCCAACGAGCCGGGCGAGGCGGTGGCCTATGCGCTGTGGAACCTGGAGGACCGCGGGCCGATGGTCATCGATCCCGGCGTCAAGGTCTATCAGGGCATGATCGTCGGCATCCATTCGCGCGACAGCGACCTCGAGGTCAACGTTCTGAAGGGCAAGAAGCTGTCCAACGTGCGCGCCGCGGGCAAGGACGAGGCGGTCAAGCTCACCCCGCCGGTGCGCATGACGCTGGAGCGCGCGCTGTCGTGGATCCAGGACGACGAGCTGGTCGAGGTGACGCCGAAGTCGATCCGCCTGCGCAAGCTCTATCTCGACCCGCACGAGCGCAAGCGCTTCGAGAAGAGCCGCGCCGGCGCCGCCTGAGCGCCGCGCGGGGGCGCAGCCTTCGGCCCGCACCGGCCTGGCGGGCCGGACCGCTTCGGAAAGCCCGTGCACGGCCATGCCGGATGCCGGGCCCGTCCTGCCGCGGCCGGCTTGACAGGACCGGCGAAGAGCGCCCCAATCGCCGGACGGTTGTGGAGGCGTCCGCATGGACCCGGCATTCCTGCTCACGGCGCTCGTCGTCGTTCTGGTTCCCGGCACCGGCGTGATCTACACGCTGGCGATTGCCCTCGGCCGCGGCGGACCGGCGTCGGTCTCGGCCGCGTTCGGCTGCACGCTCGGCATCCTGCCGCACATCGCTGCCGCCATCCTCGGTGTCGCCGCGCTGCTGCATGCCAGCGCGGTGCTGTTCCAGATCGTCAAGTTCGCCGGCGTGCTCTACCTGCTGTGGATGGCGTGGGGCGCGCTGCGGGAGCGCGGCATGCTGGACGCGGAGCCCGACCGCACGGCGATCGCGCATCGCGCCATCGTCCGCCGCGGCTTCCTGATCAACATCCTGAACCCGAAACTGTCGATCTTCTTCCTGGCGTTCCTGCCGCAGTTCATTCCCGCCGGAAGCGCCCGCCCGGCGCTCGACATGGCCTGGCTCGGCGCCGTCTTCATGGTCATGACCTTCGTGGTCTTCGTCGCCTACGGGCAGATGGCCGCGCTGGTGCGCGGCAGGGTGCTCGCGAGCCCGACGGTGATGACCTGGCTGCGGCGGTCCTTCGCGGCGGCCTTCGCCGCGCTCGGGCTGCGCCTCGCCCTGTCGACGCGGTAGAGGCATGGAGCTGTCGGCTCTCGCCATATTCGCCGGCGCGCTTTTGGTCGCCGCCGGCTCGCCCGGCCCGTCGATCGCCGCGCTGGTGGCGCGCGTCATCGCCACCGGCTGGCGCGGCGTGCTGCCGTTTCTCGTCGCGCTGTGGGTCGGCGAGGCGATCTGGCTGTCCTTCGCCGTCTTCGGGCTGGCCGTCGTCGCCGAGACCTTCCACGGCGCCTTCCTGGCCATCAAGTATGCCGGCGTCGCCTATCTCGTCTGGCTCGCCTGGAAGATGTGGCACGCCCCGGCGGCGCTGCCCGGCGCGGCGCTGCCGCGCGCCGGCTCCGGCGTGCGGCTGTTCCTCGCCGGCATCGCCGTCACGCTCGGCAATCCCAAGATCATGATGTTCTATCTGGCGCTGCTGCCGACCATCGTCGACCTGGCCGCCGTGTCGCTGCTCGGCTGGGCCGAGCTGACGCTGACCATGGCCGCCGTGCTGATCGTCGTCGACGTCGCCTGGCTCGCCGCCGCCGCCCAGGCGCGGCGCCTGCTGGCGAGCCCGCGCGCCGTGCGCGTGGCCAACCGCTTCGGCGCCTCGCTGATGGCCGGCGCGGCGGCCGCCATCGCCACGCGCTGAGCCGGCCGGGCGGGCGCCCTCAGCCGCCCAGCCAGGCGATCCAGCGGCCGTGATAGTCGCAGCGCGCAAGCTCGCGCGTCTCGCCGTCCGGCCACAGCGTCAGGCGCAGCACGGCGAACGGCTCGGCGGTCGTGCGCGGCTCCATGCGCAGCCAGGCGAGCGGCGCATCGGCGACAGCCGCCGCCCCCGCTTCGGCGAGCGCGGTCTCGATCCGTTGCCGGCTTTGCTGCGGCAGGTACTGCCAGACGATCGAGTGGAACAGCACGTGCACGGCACCCGGCCGCCGGCGCGCCAGCGTCGCCGCGACGAAGTCGGCCGCCTCGCACCGCTCCGGCGTCACCGGGTGTTGCGCGGCGAGCGCCAGCGCGCCCTCGAGGCGCGCCAGCCGCTCCGGCTGGTCGGGCCAGACATAGGACAACAGCCGCAGCCGGTCGGCCGGGCGCGCCGCATCGATCGGCGCCAGATCGCTGCCGCGCCGCCGCATCACGTCGAGAAAGCCGCCGAGCGGCGGCACCGCGCCCTCGACCGACGGGGCGAGCCGCACCGGCGAATCGGCCGGCCCCCAGGCGACGTCGCCGTAGCGGTAGTGGAAGCGGTCGAACAGCAGGTTGAGCCCGGCGCTCGAGCCGATCTCGTGCAGCGCCAGCGGCAGGCCGGTCTCGCGGCCGATGGCGAGGAAGCCCGGCAGCAGCATGGCCGCACGGGCGATCTCGTTGGTCTGCGGCGCGCCGTCGAGCGCGGCGGCGAGCCGCGCGTCGTGGCGCGCCAGCGCACCGGCGACGGCCGCCGCCAGCGCCTCGTCGGTCGCCGCGTTCGGCGGATAGGCGGCGGCGAGCGCGGCATCGGCGCCCGCCAGCACCAGCGCGTTGAAGCCGCCGCACAGCCGCAGCGCCAGCGCATCGGCCGCCGGGTCGCCGAGCCAGCCGAGCGCCCTGGCGCCGGTCTGCGTCGTGGTGTCGAGCGTGCCGGCAAGCAGCCGGCAGAGCGTGGCGGTGAACGGCGAGCCGAGCCTGGCGCAGCTTTCCGCCTGGTCGCGGAAGTGGCGCCGCACCGCCGCGCTCACCGGCGCATGTCTCCCGTCTCGCCCGGCGGGTTGGCGAACGGGCCGGCGGCGCCGGCGCGCGCCTGCCGCTCGTGGTCGAGCATCCAGGCGACGGTGGGGAAGGCGAGCGCGTCCCAGGGGATGCGCTCCCACTCGAACAGCGCCACCTCGAGGCTCTCCTCGCCGGCCGCGAAGTGGCCGCCGTCGAGCCGCGCGCGGTAGATGAGCTGCACCTGGCTCAGCCGCGGCACCGAATAGACCGCCAGAAGCCCGTCGATCGAAAGCCGCGCGCAGGCCTCCTCCATCGCCTCGCGGCGGGCGCCGTCCTCCGGCGTCTCGTTGAGCTCGAGATAGCCGGCCGGCACCGTCCAGTAGCCGCGCCGCGGCGCGATGGCGCGGCGGCACAGGAGCAGCCGGCCCTCGTGCCGCACCACCGCACCGACGACGATCTTGGGGTTTTCGTAGGCGACGAAGCCGCAATTGGCGCAGACCGCGCGCTCCTGGCTGTCGCCGTCCGGCACCGCGCGTTCGAAGCTGGGGGCGAGCTTGCCGCTCACGAGCCCTCCGCCAGCGCCTTCTCGATCTCGGGCATCAGGTCGCGGGCGACCGATTCGGACGTCAGCGGGCCGACATGCTTGTAGCGGATGGTGCCGTCGCGGCCGACGACGAAGGTCTCGGGAATGCCGTAGACGCCCCAGTCGATCGCCGTGCGGCCGCGGTCGTCGACGCCGATCGCATCGAACGGGTTGCCGAGCTCGGCGAGGAAGCGCCGCGCGTTCTCCGGCTTGTCCTTGTAGTTCATGCCGGCGATCACGATGCGCTCGTCCTGCGCCAGGTCCATCAAGATCGGGTGTTCGGCGCGGCATGGCACGCACCACGAGCCCCACACGTTGACCAGCGTCACCCGGCCGGCGAATTCGGTCGAATCGATGCCCGGCAGGTCCATGCGCTCGAGCGGCGGCAGGTCGGTCGGCGGCGCCTCCCGGCCGATCAGCGCCGAGGGCACGACGGAGGTGTCGCGCCCCGACAGGAGCTGCGCCAGGAAGACGGCGGCGAGCACGGCGAACACCGCCAGCGGCACGACGACGCCCCAGCGGCGGCGCTGCTGCTGCGGCTGGCTGTCGGCGCTCATCGGCCCGCCCCCGCGCCGCCGCCCGCCGCCGGCGCGGTGCGCCGGTCGGAACGGCGCCGCACGCCGCGCGCCTCGAGCTCCGCCAGCTCGCGCCGGCGCGCCCGCTGGTCGGCCAGGATCCAGCCGACCAGCGCGACGATCACCAGCGCCGACAGGCCGTAGGCGGCCGCGACATAGGCGGCATGGCTCGTCACCGGCCGCCTCCCTCCGCCGCGCGCGCGGCGAGCCGGCGCATGGCGATCACCCGGCGGCGCCAGATCTCCGTGCGCATGGCCATCAGGTGCAGGGTGAAGAACATCAGCGTGAAGCCGGCCGCGCTGACCAGCAGCGGCACGAGCAGGCTTGGATGGATGGTCGGGCCATCGAAGCGGATGACCGAGGCCGGCTGGTGCAGCGTGTTCCACCAGTCGACCGAGAACTTGATGATCGGGATGTTGACGAAGCCGACCAGCGCCACGACGGCGGCCGCCCGTCCGGCCCGCGTCGGATCGTCCATCGCCCGCGTCAGCGCGATGATGCCGAGATACATCAGGAACAGCACGAAGACCGAGGTGAGCCGCGCGTCCCACACCCACCAGGTGCCCCACATCGGCTTGCCCCAGATCGAGCCGGTGACGAGGGCGAGCAGCGTGAAGGCCGCGCCGATCGGCGCCGCCGCCTTGAGCGCCACGTCGGCCAGCGGATGGCGCCACACCAGCGTGCCGAGCGCCGAGACCGCCATCACCGTGTAGCAGAGCATGCCGAGCCAGGCGAAGGGCACGTGGATGTACATGATCCGCACCGTGATGCCCTGCTGGTAGTCCTCCGGCGCGGCGAAGCCGAGAAACAGGCCGACGGCGACGGTGAGGAGCGCCGCGCCGCCGAGCCACGGCACGACGCGGTCGACCAGCGCCAGGAAGCGCGTCGGATTGGCCAGGCCGGTCAGGCGGCCGGTCGCGGCGGCAGCGTCACTCATCGCCCCTTACATAGCCCTGGCACCGCAGCCGTGCAATTGACCGCAATGCCGCGGCGGACGCGCTGAAGCGATCGTGATCGCGCCGCTCAGTCGCCGCTCCAGCGCAGCGCCACGGCCGCCGCCAGCGGGCCGATCACGGCGAAGAACAGCGTCAGCGCGAGCAGGATCAGGAAGGGCGGCAGGAACGGGTCCGGATCGGCCACCGCGCCGCGCACCGCCGCCACGCCGAAGATCAGGATCGGGATGACGAGCGGCAGGATCAGCACCGAGACGAGCAGCCCGCCGCGCGGCAGCGCCACGGCGACCGCCGCGCCGACCGCGCCGACGAAGACGATCGCCGGCGTGCCGACGAGAAGCGTCGCCGTCGCCGCCGCCAGCCCGGCCGGCGCGACGTTCATGAACAGGCCGAGCAGCGGCGTCACCGCGACCAGCGGCAGCACGCTCGCCGTCCAGTGGGCCAGGCATTTGACGAGCACGCTCAGCGCCGTGAGGTGGCGCTCGCCGGCCATCACCATCAGGTCGAGCGAGCCGTCCTCGCGGTCGAGCTGGAACAGCCGCTCCAGGCCGAGCAGGCTGGCGAGCAGCGCACCGATCCACAGCACCGCCGGGCCGATGCGCGCCAGCAGGTTGAGGTCGGGGCCGACGCCGAAGGGAATGACGGCGACGACGGCGAGGAAGAACACCACGCCGACCAGCGCGCCGCCGCCGGCGCGCACGCCGACGCGCACGTCGCGGAGATAGAGCGCCAGCACCGCTAGGCGCCCCCCGGCCGCGCGCGGCGGCGCTTCGCTTCAGCCATCCTTGCCCCCTTGTCCCATCACGAGCTCCGTCGCGTTGTCGAGCCCGAGCGGCAGATGCGTCGCCGCCACGATCAGCCCGCCATCCTCCAGATGCGCGCCCATCAGCGCGGCGAACTGCGCGGCCGAGGCGGCGTCGAGGCCGGAGGTCGGCTCGTCGAGCAGCCAGACCGGCCGGTAGCTGACGAGCAGCCGGGCGATCGCCGCGCGCCGCCGCTGGCCGGTCGACAGATAGGCGAAGGGCAGATGGGCGATCATCTCCAGCCCGACCATCTCGAGCGCCTCGTCGACGGCCAGATGCGGCTCGCCCAGGAAGTCGCGCCAGAAGGCGAGGTTCTCGCCGACCGTCAGCGTCGTCTTCATCGCGTTGTGCGGCCCGAGATAGTGGCTCGCCGCCGCCACGTCGGGCCACGCCTCGCCGCCGCCGGCAAGCCGCACCGTGCCGGCAGCCGCCGGCAGCAGCCCCGCGACGATGCGCAGCAGCGTCGATTTGCCGACGCCGTTCGGCCCCGTCACGAGCAGCGCCCGGCCGGCCTCGAGCGCGAAGCCGATGTCGTGGAACACCGGCTCGCCGCCGCGTTCGCCCACCAGATTCTCGGCGCTCAGCCGCATGTGCGATCCCTTTCCGGCCGGCCCGTTCGCGCGGCGGCGCAAGCGGCCGTTTTGTTCCCTTTGCGGTATGGAACTCCTTTACGAAATTCTTTATATGCCGGACAACCACGCCAGCGGTCGGCGTGGAGGCCCTTTGCGCCGAACCAGCGTCGCGCGGCCCGCTTGGCTGGCGGCGCCGGGGACGGACAGCGGAAATGACCGTACCCGCACCGTCGCGCGAGTCGCCACCGGAGTCCGTTCCCGTTTCGGATGAACAGACCAGGATGGGATCGCTCGTGACCAAATCACTCGACAGCTTCAATTGCCGCCGCAGCCTCAAGGTCGGGGATCGCGAATACGTCTATTTCGACCTCAAGGAGGCCGAGAAGAACGGTCTCGACGGCGTCTCCCGCCTGCCCTTCTCGATGAAGGTGCTGCTGGAGAACCTGCTGCGCAAGGAGGACGGCCGCGCCGTCGGCAAGGAGAGCATCGAGGCGGTCGCCGCCTGGCTGACCGACAAGGGCTCGAAGGGCGTCGAGATCGCCTATTCGCCGGCCCGCGTGCTGATGCAGGACTTCACCGGCGTGCCGGCCGTGGTCGACCTGGCGGCCATGCGCGACGCGATGGCGGCGCTCGGCGGCGATCCGCAGAAGATCAACCCGCTGGTGCCGGTCGACCTGGTCATCGACCATTCGGTGATCGTCGACGAGTTCGGCACGCCGATGGCCTTCAAGCGCAATGTCGAGCTCGAGTACAAGCGCAACGGCGAGCGCTACCGCTTCCTCAAGTGGGGCCAGAAGGCGTTCGAGAACTTCCGCGTCGTGCCGCCCGGCACGGGCATCTGCCATCAGGTCAATCTCGAGTATCTCGGCCAGGTGGTGTGGAGCAAGGACGAGGACGGCGCCACGGTGGCCTATCCCGACACCTGCGTGGGCACCGATTCGCACACCACGATGATCAACGGCCTCGGCGTGCTCGGCTGGGGCGTCGGCGGCATCGAGGCCGAGGCGGCGATGCTCGGCCAGCCGGTTTCCATGCTGCTGCCCGAGGTGATCGGCTTCAAGCTGACCGGCAAACTCAATGAGGGCGTGACGGCGACCGACCTGGTGCTCACCGTCACCCAGATGCTGCGCAAGAAGGGCGTGGTCGGCAAGTTCGTCGAGTTCTTCGGCCCCGGCCTGACCAACATGACGCTCGCCGACCGCGCGACGATCGGCAACATGTCGCCGGAATACGGCGCCACCTGCGGCTTCTTCCCCGTCGACGACGAGACGCTGCGCTATCTGCGCACCACCGGCCGCTCCGACGAGCGCATCGACCTGGTCGAGGCCTACAGCAAGGCACAGGGCATGTGGCGCGAGGACGGCGCGCCCGATCCGGTGTTCACCGACACGCTGGAGCTCGACCTGGGCGACGTCGTGCCCTCGATGGCCGGGCCCAAGCGGCCGGAGGGCCGCATTCCGCTGAGCGGCATCGCCGAGGGCTTCGCGCGCTCCCTCAAGGAGGAGTACAAGAAGGACGGCGACACCGCCGAGCGCTTCCAGGTCGCGGGCGAGGACTACGACCTCGGCCACGGCGACGTGGCGATCGCCGCCATCACCTCGTGCACCAACACCTCCAACCCCAGCGTGCTGATCGGCGCCGGGCTGCTGGCGCGCAACGCCAACCGGCTCGGCCTCAAGCAGAAGCCGTGGGTCAAGACCTCGCTGGCGCCGGGCAGCCAGGTGGTGGCCGAGTATCTCGACAAGTCCGGCCTGCAGGGCGAGCTCGACAAGCTCGGCTTCAACCTGGTCGGCTTCGGCTGCACCACCTGCATCGGCAACTCCGGCCCACTGCCCGAGCCGATCTCGCGCACGGTCAACGACAAGGACCTGATCGTCGCCTCGGTGCTGTCGGGCAACCGCAACTTCGAGGGCCGCGTGTCGCCCGACGTGCAGGCCAATTATCTGGCCTCGCCGCCGCTGGTCGTCGCCTATGCGCTGGCCGGCACGGTGACCCGCGACCTGACGCGCGAGCCGCTCGGCGAGGACCGCGACGGCAATCCGGTCTACCTCAAGGACATCTGGCCCTCGACGCACGAGATCCAGGAGTTCATCGACAAGAACGTCACGCGCGAGCTGTTCGCCAGCAAATATGCCGACGTCTTCAAGGGCGACGAGCTGTGGCGCGAGGTGCAGGCGCCGGAGGGCGAGACCTATGCCTGGGACGAGAACTCGACCTATGTGCAGAACCCGCCCTATTTCGCCGGCATGTCGGGCACGGCCGGCCAGGTGAGCGACATCCGCGGCGCCCGCATCCTCGGCCTGTTCGGCGACAAGATCACCACCGACCACATCTCGCCGGCCGGGTCGATCAAGGCGGATTCGCCGGCCGGCCGCTACCTGATGGACAACGGCGTCGAGGTGGTGGACTTCAACCAGTACGGCACGCGGCGCGGCAATCACGAGGTGATGATGCGCGGCACCTTCGCCAACATCCGCATCCGCAACCACATGCTCGGCGAGGACGGCCGCACCGGCGGCTACACGATCCACCATCCCTCCGGCGAGGAGATGTCGATCTACGACGCGGCGATGCGCTACCGCAGCGAGGACGTGCCGCTGGTGGTGTTCGCCGGCGTCGAATACGGCAACGGCTCGTCGCGCGACTGGGCGGCCAAGGGCACCAACCTGCTCGGCGTGCGCGCGGTGATCGCGGAATCCTACGAGCGCATCCACCGCTCCAACCTGATCGGCATGGGGGTGATCCCCTTCGTCTTCGCCGAGGAGACCGGCTGGCAGGAGCTCGGCCTCAAGGGCGACGAGACGGTAACGATCGAGGGGCTGGCCGATCTCAAGCCGCGCCAGGAGCTCGACGCCAAGATCGCCTTCGGCGACGGCAGCGAGAAGACCGTGCGCCTGCTGTGCCGCATCGATACGCTCGACGAGCTCGAGTACTTCCGCAACGGCGGCATCCTGCACTACGTGCTGCGCGACCTGGCCGCCTGACGCGGCCCGGGCGGCGCAGCGGTTGCGCTTCGCCCGGCGCGCTGTCGCGTGCGAAAGGCGGCGCCGGGGCTCAGGCCCCGGCGCCTTTTTCTTGCGGCAGGTGGCGCGCCCGCGCCGCACCGTGCCGCACCGCGGCGGCAAGCAGGATCGCCAGCACGGTGGCGTTGAGCAGGTGCCACAGGAAATGCGTGCCGATCGGCAGCGCCGCGCACACCCGCGGATCGATCGCCCGCATGGTCAGCGACACGACGAACACGGCGGCGGCGGCGAGCACGGCCCGGCCGGCCGGCCGGCCGCGCGCGGCCAGCAGCGCGCCGAACAGCGCCAGCCCGGCGAGGCCGGGCAGATAGCCGACCGAGCCGTTGCTGGCGGCGACCAGCGGCGCGGGGATTGCCGCCGTGGCGGCGCCGGCGGCCAGGTGGAAGGCGGCGAAGCCGGCCGCCGTCGCGAGCCAGCCGAGCAGGAGGAAGCGGCGCAGCACGAACACGGTGTAGGCCAGGATGAAGAGCGCGATCGGCACCACGTCGAACCACACGGTGAGCCGGTTGGCGACGGTGTGGAACAGGCCGGAGCCGAGCCCGATCGCCACCACCAGCCAGCCGAGCGCGCGCACGAAGCCGTCGGCCCCGCTGCGCCGCGCCAGCGCCAGGCCCCACAGCCCGGCCGCGACGAAGGCGAGGTTGGTGAGCGCGTTGAGCGGTTCCGACCAGACCTGCGGCCCGGTCCGCTCGCAGTAGAGGTCGACCGGTGTCAGAAGCGCCTCGAGCATGGCGGCCGCTGCCTCCCTTTTCCTCGCGCCCGCGACGGCGCCACGCGTTTCGTCGCCCATCGCGGCGGCCGGCGCAAGACGGAGGGCGCCGTGGCGGCGCTCTCACCGCAACGTGACTTTCCGTTGAAGCCCGCCGCCGTCTAGATTGCCCGCGGTGCAGATGCGAGCGCCGCCGGCCTCGCAGAAGAAAAATCGGGATCGATGACCAGCAGGCGAGATTGTCTCAGACTCGCGGCGGCCGCCGCGGCGTGGCCGCTGGCGGCGCGTGCGCAGACCGCCACGCCGCCCGTACGCGGCGTCGTCGAGCTTTTCACCAGCCAGGGCTGCAGCGCCTGCCCGCCGGCCGATGCGCTGCTCGGCGAATGGGCGCGCTCGGACGACGTGGTCGCGCTCGGCTACCATGTCGACTACTGGGACTATCTCGGCTGGAAGGACACCTTCGCCAGCCCGCAGAACACGCAGCGCCAGCGCGACTATGCCGCGCGGCTCGACGGGTCGGTCTACACGCCGCAGGCCGTGGTCAACGGCGGCGTCCACCTGGTCGGCTCGCACCGCGAGGCGATTGAGGCCCGGCTGGCCGCCGAGGCGCCGCTTCCCGTGCCGGTGGTCGTGCGCGAGACCGGGCCGACGATCGTCATCGAGACGGGTGCGGCGGACGGTCACGCGGCGCATGTCGTGCTCGCCTACTTCAAGCCGCGCGCCGCCGTCGACGTCGCGCGCGGCGAGAATCGCGGCCGCCGCCTCACCTACTGGAACGTGGTCACCGACCTGCACACGGTGGGCATGTGGCACGGCCGGGCGCAGCGCTACGAGCTGCCGGCGAGCGAGCTCGCCCGCAAGGGGGCGAGCGGCTGCGCCGTGCTGCTGCAGACGGCCGACGCGGCGGGCCGGCCCGGCCGCGTGCTCGGCGCCGCCGCGACCGGCGGCGCCGGCCGCTGACGCACAAGCGGCGCGCGACCCCGCAGCGCACGAAAAAAAGACCGGCACTGGCCGAGGCCAGTGCCGGTCATGACTTTGCTTTGGGATCGTCGCACGAAACACGGGGCTTTCTGCCCCGAATCGGTTCGATCCGGCCGGCCCCGCGGGCGGGGGGCTTGGGGTATGCGGCACCGGGATCCGGACCGAACCGTCTCAGGCAACGGTCGGATCGTCGCCATACATTGAGGCGCCAGATGGGACAATTCGGGGCGAGATTGTGGCGGCCCCATCACCAATTTCGACAGGCTGTGCGGCTTCGTGAGCCGGCGGCCGGCGATGCCCCGCCGCCGCGGCGCGCGGCGGTCTTGCAATTCGCCGCCCCAGCGGCGATCCTCCGGCGTCGTCAATTTGTCATGAAAGGCGCAGCGATGACCGAGCGCGGCGGCAGCGGGGAGGATAGGGAGGATTCCGGGATAGTCATCCCGCTGAGCGAGGCGCAGCGGGAGCGGTCGGATCTGCCCGTCACCTTTCACCGGCGCGAGCTCGACCAGATCCTGCGGCTTTACGGACGCATGGTGGCGGCCGGCGAGTGGCGCGACTACGCCATCGACCACCTGCGCGACCGCGCCGTTTTCTCCGTCTTCCGACGCACCAGCGAGGTGCCGCTCTACCAGATCGTCAAGGTGCCGAGGCTGGCGCGCCGCCAGGGCGCGTGGCAGGTGGTCGGCGCCAACGGCGCCATCCTCAAGCGCGGCCACGAGCTCGGCCGCGTGCTGACGGTGCTCGACAAGACGCAGAAGCCGGTCAGGCTGGTGCGCGCCTGAGGCGGCCGGGCCGCGCTCACAGGTCGCCGGCCGCCGCCGCGCCCTTGGCCGCCTGCAGCAGCCAGCGCGCCACGCGGCGCGCCGGCACGGTCGGCTCCGGCGTCTCGGGACGCACCAGGTAGTAGGCGCAGCCGCTGCGGTCGGAATCGCCGAACGGCGCCTCCAGCCGTCCTTCCGCCAGATAGCGGTCGACCAGCGGCCGCCGGCCGATCGCCATCCCCAGCCCCTGCGCCGCGGCTTCCAGCACGTCGTAGTGCGACTGCACGCTGACCACGCGGCGCATGTCCGGCGGCGCGAGGCCGCGCGCCGCGGCCCACTCGCTCCACTCGTCCTGGTGCACGTCGACGACCAGCCGGCAGGCGGCCATCGCCTCGCCGACGTCGGCCCGCTGCTCGTCCGACAGAAGCCCGGGCCGGCACACGGGAAACGCCTCCTCGTCGAACAGATGATGGACGACGAGGCCGCTCCAGCGGCCGCCGCCGTAGCGGATGCCGAGATCGATGCGCTCGCGCTTCAGGTCGCACACCCGGCCGGTCGCCACCATCTGCAGGTTGACGTCCGGCACCGCCGCCTCGAGCGCGGCCAGGCGCGGGATCAGCCACATGGTGGCGAGCGAGCGCGGCAGCGTCAGCGAGACGCGGCAGCACGGCGCGGCAAGCTCGGCCGTCGCCGCGCGGATCGCGTCGAAGGCCGGGTCGATCTGCCGGAAATAGGTTTCGCCGACCGGCGACAGCCGCACCCGGTTGCCGCTACGCTCGAACAGCGGCACGCCGAGATAGGCCTCCAGCTTGCGGATCTGATGGCTGACGGCCGATTCCGACAGGCCGAGCGCGGCCGCCGCGTCGCGGTAGCGGCCGAAGCGCGCCGCCGCGTGGAAGGCGCGCAGCGCATGCAGCGGCGGCAGCGCCGACAGCGGCGCGGGCTCCTTCGGCGGGCCGCCTCCTTCCGCATCAGCATGATTCTCGCTCATGCTATCCTGAACCCAATTCTCGTGAATCGTGCGGCGAAACGCGTCACTCTAGCACGTGGCAGGCAAGGGCCAACCCCTGCTGCCATGCACGTCGTTCATGAACCGATGGAGGCGACCATGTTCGCACTCAAGCGCCTGTGGGACGATCTCGCCAGAGCACGGCGGCGCCACCGGCTGGCGCGCGAGGTCCGCGCGCTGTCGCCGCAGCTCCGCCTCGACATCGGCATCGAGGATCACCGCTTCGACGAGGCGGTGGACGGGCTGGCCGCGCGCGCCGAGCGCGAGGCGACCCGCCACACCGGGCGGCCGCCGTTCACGAGCTGGCGCGAACGGGCCGCTCCGGCAATGCCGCGGGCCCGGGCGGCGTCCTGCTGCCGGCATTGAGGGCGCGCTGCATGAACACCGTGTCGAGCCAGCGGCCGTGCTTGAAGCCGGTGCCGGTCAGCGTGCCGGCATGGCGAAAGCCGAGCGCCGCGTGCAGCCGCACGGAGCCGCTCTGGTTGGCGCCGTCGCCGATCACCGCCACCATCTGCCGGAAGCCGGCCTCCTCGCACGCCGCCAGCAGCGCGCCGAGAAGCAGCCGGCCGACGCCGCGCCGCTTGGCCGCGGGCGCGACATAGACCGAATCCTCCGTCGTGAAGCGGTAGGCGGGCCGGGCGCGGAACGGCCCGGCATAGGCGTAGCCGAGCAGGACGTCGGCATCGGCAGCCACCAGATAGGGATAGCCCGCCGCGGCGAGACCGGCCCAGCGGCGCGTCATCTCGACCGCGTCGGGCGGCTCGAGCTCGTAGCTCGCCGTGCCGTTGCGCACCGCGTCGCCATAAATGGCCGTGATGGCGGCCATGTCGGCGGCGGTGGCCGGTCGCAGCACGGGCGGCGGCGGCGCCTCGCCCGTCATCGTTTCGCCGTCCCGCGCCATCGGATCCGCCCCCGCCCGCATGAAAAAAGGGCGGCCCGTCGCCGGACCGCCCTTCGCCGTCGCGTCCTTGCGCGCCTACTCCCGGTTGCCCAGGAACTGGAGCAGGAACATGAACAGGTTGATGAAGTCGAGGTAGAGCCGCAGCGCGCCCATGATCGCCTTGCGGCCGGCCACCGCAGCGCCGTCGCCCTCGTAGTACATCTCCTTGATCTGCTGCGTGTCGTAGGCCGTCAGGCCGGCGAACACCAGCACGCCGATCGCCGAGATGGCGAACTGCAGCGCCGAGGACTGCAGGAAGATGTTGACCACCATGGCGATGATCAGGCCGATCAGCCCCATGAACAGGAAGGAGCCGAAGCCGGACAGGTCGCGCTTGGTGGTGTAGCCCCACAGCGACAGCGCGCCGAACGAGGCCGCGGTGATGAAGAACACGCGCACGATGCTCTCGCCGGTGAAGACGAGGAAGATCGAGGACAGCGAGATGCCCATCACGGCGGCGAATGCCCAGAAGGTCGTCTGCGCGGCCGATACGCTCATCTTGTGGATGCGCGCGCTCAGGAAGAAGACGAAGCCGAGCGGCGCGAGCATGACGACCCAGCGCAGCGGGCTGCCGTAGACCACCTGGGCGAAAGCCTGGTTGGTCATCGCCATCTGGGCGGTGGCGAACGCCGCCACGCCGGTGATCGCCAGTCCCAGCGCCATCAGGTTGTAGACCCTGATCATGTAGGCGCGCAGGCCCTCGTCGATCGCGGCGTCGGCGCGGCCCGGGGCGCTCGCGGCGCGAGCCTGGTAGTTGCGAAGGTCAGCCATTGTTCCCTCTTCGATTGCCACAGTCCCGTCGGGTGTCGGACACGCGCCCGAGCGCCGCTGGCGGGAGTCCAGCATGCGTGTGCCAAATATGAGGACTCTTTCGATCCAGAACAAGGGCGGGCGCCTGCGACATAGCGGTGCTTCGTCGCAGGCGCCCGCCCGTCGCGGCGCGTGGTTGGCGCGCGGTTAACGCGGCAAACGGCCCGGCCCTGGCTCGCAAAGCCGCTGCGCGCGCCCCGCAGGCACCGCGAAATCGGGCGCCGCCGGCCATCGCGCATGCCGCCATGGCTTGTCCCCGCGGCCATGCTTGTTTAGGGGGCGGGGCGGTTCGCCGAAGGACGAGGATCCTGCGCATGCTTGCCACGCCCCACTACCTGATCGACAAGTCGAAGCTCGCCCGCAACATGGCGGTGATCGACCGCGTGCGCCGGCAGTCGGGCGCCAAGGCGCTGCTGGCGCTCAAATGTTTCGCCACCTGGTCGGTGTTCGACCTGATGCGCGAGCACATGGACGGCACCACCTCCTCGTCGCTCAACGAGGTGCGGCTCGGGCGCCAGCGCTTCGGCGGCGAGACGCATGCCTACTCCGTCGCCTATGCCGATCACGAGATCGACGAGGTGATCTCCTACGCCGACAAGATCATCTTCAACTCGCTCGGCCAGCTCGAGCGCTTCGCCGGGCAGGCCTCGGGCATCGTGCGCGGCCTCAGGCTCAACCCCGGCGTCAGCTCGTCGAGCTTCGACCTCGCCGATCCGGCCCGGCCGTTCAGCCGGCTCGGCGAGTGGGACGCCGCGCGCATCGAGCAGGCGATGGACCGCATCTCCGGCTTCATGATCCACAACAACTGCGAGAACGCCGATTTCGGCCTGTTCGACCGCATGCTCGGCACCATCGAGGAGCGCTTCGGCGCCTTCCTGGGGCGTGTCGACTGGGTCAGCCTGGGCGGCGGCATCCACTTCACCGGCGCCGGCTATCCGGTCGACGCCTTCTGCGACCGGCTCAAGGCGTTCGCCGACCGGCACGGCGTGCAGGTCTATCTCGAGCCCGGCGAGGCGGCGATCACCGACACGACGACGCTCGAGGTCACGGTGCTCGACATCCTCGAGCACGGCAAGCAGCTCGCCATCGTCGACAGCTCGATCGAGGCGCACATGCTCGACCTGCTGATCTACCGCGAGAGCGCCAAGGTGAGGCCCGACGCGGGACCGCACAGCTACATGGTGTGCGGCAAGTCGTGCCTGGCCGGCGACATCTTCGGCGAGTTCCGCTTTCCCGAGCCGCTGAAGGTCGGCGATCGCATCTCGATCCAGGATGCGGCCGGTTACACGATGGTCAAGAAGAACTGGTTCAACGGCGTCGCCATGCCGGCGATCGCCGTGCGCGAGCCCGACGGCAGCGTGCGGCTGGTGCGCAGCTTCGGCTACGAGGACTACGAGCAGAGCCTTTCGTGAACGGCGCCCGCGGCAGGCCGCGGGACGAGTGGCAGAAGGAGCAGACCCCGAGATGAAGAAGAACGTGCTGATCATCGGCGCCGGCGGCGTGGGCCAGGTCGTGGCGCACAAATGCGCCCAGAACAACGACGTGCTGGGCGACATCCACATCGCCTCGCGCACGCGCGACAAATGCGCGGCGATCGTCGCCTCGGTGCGCGAGAAGAACGCCATGAAGGTGCCCGGCACGCTCGAGGCGCACGCCCTTGACGCGCTCGACGTCGAGGCGACCAAGGCGCTGATCGAACGCACCGGCAGCACCATCGTCATCAATGTCGGCTCGGCCTTCATCAACATGTCGGTGCTGTCGGCCTGCATCGCCACCGGCACGGCCTATATCGACACCGCCATCCACGAGGACCCGCTGAAGATCTGCGAGACGCCGCCGTGGTACGCCAACTACGAGTGGAAGCGGCGCGAGGAGTGCGAGAAGGCCGGCGTCACCGCCGTGCTCGGCGCCGGCTTCGACCCCGGCGTGGTCAACGCCTATGCCGCGCTGGCGCGCGACGAGCATTTCGACCGCATCGATTCGATCGACATCATCGACGTCAACGCCGGCAGCCACGGCCGCTATTTCGCCACCAATTTCGACCCCGAGATCAACTTCCGCGAGTTCACCGGCCAGGTCTGGTCGTGGCAGGAGGGCGCGTGGCGCTCGAACAAGATGTTCGAGGTCCGCAAGGACTGGGACCTGCCGGTGGTCGGCACCCAGACCACCTACATGACCGGCCATGACGAGGTGCACTCGCTGTCGCAGAACCTCGGTGTGCCCAATGTGCGCTTCTGGATGGGCTTCGGCGAGCGCTACATCACCGTCTTCACGGTGCTGAAGAATCTCGGCCTGCTGTCGGAGCAGCCGGTCACCACGGCGGAAGGCCAGGAGGTGGTGCCGCTCAAGGTGGTCAAGGCGGTGCTGCCCGACCCGGCCTCGCTGGCGCCCGACTACACCGGCAAGACCTGCATCGGCGATCTGGTGAAGGGCGTGAAGGACGGCGCCGAGCGCGAGGTCTTCATCTACAACATCGCCGACCACGCCGACGCCTATCGCGAGGTCGGCAGCCAGGGCATTTCCTACACCGCCGGCGTGCCGCCGGTCGCCGCGGCGATGCTGATCGCCAGCGGCGAGTGGGACGTGCGCCGCATGGCCAATGTCGAGGACCTGCCGCCGCGGCCCTTCCTCGGGCTGCTCGACCGGCTCGGCCTGCCGACGCGCATCCGCGACGAGGCCGGCGACCGCGCCTTCGAGGCGTAGGCCCTGTCGCAGCCGGGCGGGCTCGCCCGGCATCGCGATCACGCCGCCGGCTCCGGCCTGCCGCGCTCCCGAGCGCGGCAGG
>NZ_JAOAOP010000089.1 GCF_030398335.1 Aquibium sp. A9E412 | reverse complement strand
GGGCTGAGGCGCGCCGGCAGGGCGCCCCGGCGCGGCAGGGCGAGCGCAGCGGCAACGCCGCGGTCTCGAACTATCCGGGCAAGGTGGTGGCGAAGCTGCGCCGCGCGCTGCGCTATCCCGCCGAGGCGCGACGCCAGCGGCTGCGCGGCGAGGTGCAGGTCGCCTTCACCGTGTCGCGCGACGGCGGCGTCGCGGCGCTGCGTGTGGCGCGCAGCTCCGGCTCGCCGGTGCTCGACCGCGCGGCACTCGACACCGTCCGGCGCGCCGCCCCCTTTCCGCCGATTCCGGCGGCCGCCGGGCGCGCGTCCTGGTCGTTCTCGCTGCCGCTGCGCTTCGCGCGCTGAACGCGCCCTGTGCACAACCCGCCGCGCGGCCGGCGGCCGACCGCCCGCACGGCGCGGGGGTGTTGACAGCGCGGCGGCGGCGGGCTTTGCTGCGCCCGCTTCAAGGTGCGGCCCCAGGAGGGCCGGTAAAAGGGAACGCGGTGAGAGCCCTGAGGGGATCGAGACCGCGGCTGCCCCCGCAACTGTAGCCGTGGAGCCCGCTTGATCAGACCACTGTCCGTACGCGGATGGGAAGGCAAAGCGCGGCGCTGAAACGGAAGCCAGGAAACCTGCCTTGAGGAGTCACCCAGCCTGGCCACGGGGTGTGGCAAGGCACGGTCTGTTCCGCAGAGGTGACATCGAGAGATGCGTCTTTGCGCGGAAGGTCCGTCGGGTGGCACGTCCCCATCGACATGGCTCGTCCGGCAAGCGCCGAACTGCAACCGGCAGGCCGCGTGCCTGCCTCCCTCGATGGGAGCCCGCATGACCAAGCTCGCCCTGACCGGCGCCTGCATCGCCGCCCTCGCGCTCAGCGGCAGCGCCCTTGCCCAGGACTTCGACGAGGACGACGACGGCGCCACGCGGCTGCCGTCGCTGCTCGTCGCGGCCGGCATCACCCCGGTGGAACAGGAGAAATCCGGCCGCGCCTTCACGGTGATCACCGGCGAGGAGCTGGCGCGCAGCCAGACCCGCTACGTCGCCGACGCGCTGCGCCTGGTGCCCGGCTTCCACGTGTCGCGCGGCGGCGCGCCCGGCGGCCTGACCCAGGTGCGCGTGCGCGGCGCGGAGGCCAACCACGTGCTGGTGCTGGTCGACGGCGTCGAGGTGTCGGCGGTCGGACAGGGCGAGTTCGATTTCGGCGGCCTGCTGGTCGGCGACGTCGAGCGCATCGAGATCCTGCGCGGCCCGCAGAGCGCCTTCTGGGGGTCGAACGCCACCGCCGGCGTCATCAACATCGTCACCCGGCGCGGGCCGAGCGACGGCGTCGAGATCGACAGCCGCGCGGAGACGGGAACCGACGGCACGGTGATGGGCGGGCTCGCCCTGCGCGGCGGCAACAAGCGGATCGACGCCGCCTTCTCCGCCCAGTACCGCCGCACGGACGGCTTCAACCTGTCGGACTTCGGCTCGGAGAAGGACGGCAGCGAGAACCTGACGCTGTCCGGCCGCTTCAACCTGCAGCTCACCGACAACCTCGTCATCGACGGCAGCGGCCGGTTCGTCGACCGGCTGAGCGAGACCGACACGCAGGACTTCGCCTATCCGCCGACGCCGACCCAAGGGCTGGTCATCGACAGCGACGATGAGATGGGCATGCTGGAATTCTCCGGCACGCTGGGCGCCACCTGGACCTCGCCGGACGGCGCCTGGACGCATGTCGCACGGCTGTCTGGCAACGGCGACAAGCGCGAGGACTTCGCCGGCGGCGTGCGCATCGCCGGCAACACCGGCACGCGGCTCAAGGCCGAGACGCGCTCGACCTACCGGTTCGACACGCCGGCCATCGCCGACGCGGTGCACCGCATCTCGGCCGGCTATCAGTGGGAGCGCGAGCGCTTCCGCCAGCTCGCGCCGGTGTTCGATCCGAGCCAGCTCGCGACGAAGGAGCGCGCCGCGCATTCGCTGATCGCGGAATACCGCGGCGAGTTCGCCGACCAGTTCTACCTCAACGGCGCCGCGCGGCACGACGTCAACGAGGCGTTCGCCGATTCGACGACCTACAGCCTGTCGGCGGCGTGGGCGATCCCCGACACCGGAACCCGGCTGCACGCCTCGCTCGGCACCGGCGTCACCAACCCCACCTTCTTCGAGCAGTTCGGCTTCATCCCGTCGCAGTTCGCCGGCAATCCGGGCCTGCTGCCCGAAACGAGCTTCGGCTGGGACATCGGCGTCGAGCAGACGTTCCTCGACGGCGACCTGATCGTCGACGTGACCTACTTCAACCAGGACCTGACCAACGAGATCGCCACCGTCTACCCGCCGCCCACCTACATCGCCACGCCGGTCAATCTCGACGGCATCAGCCACCGGCAGGGCGTCGAGGTCGCGGCGACGGCGCGGCTGTTCCACGGCTTCTCGGCCACCGCGACCTACACCTACACCGACTCGCGCGACGCCGATGGCGTGCGCGAGGTGCGCCGGCCGCTGCACAGCGCCTCGCTCAGCGCCGCCTACCGCTTCTGGGACGACCGCGCCGACCTGTTCGGCGAGATCGTCTACAATGGCGAGATGGAGGACAACGAGTTCATCGACGCAACGCCGCAGAACCGCGTGCGGCTCGACGACTACGTCCTCGTCACCGTCGGCGGCAGCGTCGAGATCACCGACAACCTGTCGGCGTTCGGCCGCATCGAGAACCTGTTCGACGCCGAGTACGAGGAGGTCTTCGGCTACAACACGCAGGGCCGCACCGCCTTCGTCGGCATCAAGGGGCGGTTCTAGACCCGTGCTGCGGCGGCTCGCCCACGCGCTGACGATCGCCCTGCCGGCGTGGCTCGCAACGCCGGCTGTGGCCGAGCCGCCGGCGCGGGTGGTCTCGATGAACGTGTGCACCGACCAGCTCGCCATGCTGGTCGCCCGGCCGGGCCAGCTTCATTCGGTGTCGTGGCTGGCGGCCGATCCGGCGACCTCGGTGCTCGCCGGCGAGACCGACGGCCTGGTGCTCAATCACGGGCTGGCCGAGGAGATCTTCCTGATGCGGCCGGAGCTCGTCATCGCCGGCACCTACACCACGCGCACCACGGTGGCGCTGCTCGAGCGGCTCGGCATCCCGGTCGCCGCGTTCCCGCCGGCCACCTCGCTCGACGACATCCGCGCCAACATCGTGCGGATGGGAGCGCTGCTCGAAAACGAGCGCCGTTCCGCCGCGCTGGTCGCGGCGTTCGACGCCGAGCGCGCCGCGCTCGCCGCCCGGCCGGCGAGCGGCCGCACGCTCGCCCTCTACCACGCCAACAGCTACACATCCGGCGCCGGCACGCTGGCCGACGCCGTGGTGGCGGCCTCCGGCCTGCGGCATCTGGGCGCCGAGATGGGCTATTCCGGCACCGTGAAGCTGCCGCTCGAGGTGCTGATCGCCGCCGACCCGGATCTGGTGGCCGGCGAGGACGGCGCGGCCGGGCAGCCGGCCAGGGCGCATGACGCCATGCGCCATCCCGCCTACCGGGCGCTTGCCGACGGCGGGCGCGGCATCGCCATCGACAGCCGCCGCTGGACCTGCGGCGCGCCCTTCACGCTGGAGGCCGCGCGCCGGCTCGCCGACGACGCCGAAGCGGCGGGCGATGAGTGAGGCGGCGCGCATCCGCCTTCTCCTCGGCGGCCTGGCGCTCGCCGTCGCGGCCCTTTTCGTGCTGTCGCTGCTGACCGGCCCGGCGGCGACCGGCTTTGCCGACGCGCTGGCCGGCCTGTTCGCCGGCGATCGCGGGCCGCTCGCCCTGATCATGCGCGAGATCCGGCTGCCGCGCGCCATCCTGGCCGCGGCGATCGGCGCGACGCTCGGCCTGTCCGGCGCCGCGCTACAGGGCTATCTGCGCAACCCGCTGGCCGAGCCCGGGCTGCTCGGCATCGGCGCCGCGGCCTCGCTCGGCGCGGTGCTGGCGATCTACACCGGGCTCGCCGCCGCCTTGCCGCTCGGCCTGCCGCTCGCCGCGCTGGCCGGCGCGGTGCTGGCGGTGATCGTGGTGCAGGCGCTGGCCGGCGCCAGCGCCAACGGGCTGACCATCATCCTGGCCGGCGTCGCCGTCTCCAGCTTCGCCGCCGCGGCGACCTCGCTCGCCCTCAACCTGTCGCCCAATCCCTTCGCCGCGCTCGAGATCGTCTTCTGGATGCTCGGCTCGCTGAACGACCGCTCGATGACGCATGTCTGGCTGTCGCTGCCCTTCATGGCCGCCGGCTGGGCGATGCTGGCCGCCCTCGCCCGGCCGCTCGACATGCTGACGCTCGGCGAGCCGGCGGCGCGCTCGATCGGCGTCGACATGGCGCGGGTGCGGTTTCTCGCGGTGTTCGGCACGGCCGCCTCGGTCGGCGCGGCGACAGCGGTGGCCGGCGCCATCGGCTTCGTCGGCCTCGTCGTGCCGCATGTGCTGCGCCCGCTGGTCGGCGCGCGGCCGTCGCGGCTGCTGCCGGCGAGCGCGCTGGGCGGCGCGGCGCTGCTGCTGGCCGCCGACATCGCGGTGCGCCTGCTCGCGCCGGGCCGCGACCTGAAGCTCGGCGTGCTGACGGCGCTGATCGGCGCGCCGTTCTTCCTGTGGCTCGTCTTCCGCTACCGCAGGACGCTGACATGAGCCTGCTGGCGACCGACGCGCTGTCCGTGGTGCTCGCCGGCCGCACGGTGCTCGACGCGGTGAGCCTGCATGTCGGGCCGGGCGAATGCATCGGGCTGATCGGGCCGAACGGCGCCGGCAAGTCGACGCTGCTCAAGGCCGTCCTCGGCCTGATCCCCGCGCGCGGCGGCATCGCGCTGGCCGGCGGCGACGGCCGCGCCATGACGGCGCGCCGGCGGGCGGAGATCGCCGCCTACCTGCCGCAGGAGCGCGAGGTGCACTGGCCGGTCAGCGTCGAAACGCTGGTCGGGCTGGCGCGCGGCTATGTCCGCGGCCCGCTCGCCGGCCCCTCGCCGCACGACCGCGCGCTGGTCGCCGCGGCGATGCAGCGCATGGACGTCGCCGCGCTGCGCGCACGCCGCGCCACCGAGCTGTCGGGCGGCGAGCGCGCCCGGGTGCTGATCGCCCGCGCGCTGGCACAGGACACGCCGCTGCTTCTGGCCGACGAGCCGACGGCCGGCCTCGATCCGGCGCACCAGATCGCGCTGATGGCGACCTTCGCCGCCCTGGCGCGCGAGGGCCGCAGCGTCGTCGCCTGCCTGCACGACATCGCCCTGGCGGCGCGCTGGTGCACCCGCATCGTCGTGCTCGACGGCGGACGCCTGGTCGCCGACGGACCGCCCGGCACGGTGCTGGAGGCGACGCTGATGCGCGACGTCTACGGCGTCGAGATCCACCGCAGCGACGGCAAGGACGGGCTGATCGTGCTGCCGACGGCGCTGTCGGGCGGCCACGCGAACGACACGGAGAGACCATGAGCGCGGACACGGTGAGCCGGCTGATCGCCGAGCATCTGGCGGACTGGCAGGCGGGCTGGAGCATGGGGGCGTTCGGTGCGCTCGCCGAGTTCCACCAGGACGACGGCGAGCCGGCCGTCGTCGACGACCGGCCGGGGCTGACGCGGGCGACGGCGCGCGGCGCGATCCGCTTCGACCCGGCCGTCGCCGCGACGCTCGTCCCGCTCGCCTACGAGACGCTGAGCCCGCGGCCGCAGCGCTGGAGCCACGCGGTGGCGCTGTGCCTGCCGGCCGCCGACGCCGCCGGCGCCGGCCGCGCCGTCTTGAGCGAGCTCGGCCCCGACGCGGCGGCCATCCGGCCGCAGGACCGGGCGGCCATCCTGTTCGACATGGGCCTGGCGCTCGGCAATTGCGACTTCTGCATCCGCACGGCCGACCCGGCGCTGATCGACGCGCTGCGCGCGGCCTGCGGCCGCTCCCTGTTCGACCCCGGCAACCCGGCGATGGCCGCCATCCTGGCGGCGCATCCGCACCGCGTCGCCGTGACGCGCGCCGGCCGGGCCGAGGTGTTCCAGAAGATCGGCGGCCCGGACACCGGCGGCGTCTCGCCGGCCGGACCGCACAGCCACGTGCTACCGCGGCTCTTGGCCTCGGGCCGCACGCACACGGCCAACACGCCGATCCCGCCGGGCATGGTGCCGATCGCCTTCCTGCACCCCGGCAATCCGGTGATCGGGCCGCTCGGCGAGGACCGGCCCTTCGACGCCGGACTGCATGCGCGCTTCCAGGCGCTGCTGTCGCGCCATGGCGTGCCAACCCTGCTGGCGGTCAAGCAGCAGGCCGAAGCGGCGCTGCGCACGGGCGACGGCCCGGAGCGTTTCGCCGCGCCGGACGGGCGGCATGAGCGCGCCGCGCTGCGCGTGACGCTGCGCCAGCACGAGCGGCTTGCCGAGCAGGACGGCGACCGGGCGCTCCTGCAGCGCGTGCGGGCCTGGCGCACCGCCTTCGACGCGATGCGCCCGGCCGACGACGCCGACGACACCGACGACGACGCCCCCGGCCACGCACCCGCCTGACCGGCAAACCCCGCCACGGCGCCCCGCGTCAAGCGCATCCGGGCGAAGCGGAAGCGGGCGGCGGGCGCCGTGACGCGATCGCGGCGTGCTGTGCAACCGAGCGGCATGCGGCGTGGCGGGCTCGCTCTTCGTCGCGCTCTCGTTGCCGGGACGGGAGGGATCTTCGGCGGCGCGTCCCGCCCTCCGAAGACCTGCAGACTCACCGTGGCGCAACCGCTCAGCGTCGCGCTCCGGCAAAATAGGCCAAGGACTTGCGCAGGTCTTCGGCCCGGAAGCGGCGACCGATCACCACAACGGAATTGTCGTCGTCGGTCGGCTTTGCGCCGGTTTCAGGCACGATCTCGGGCTGCTGGACAACCTTGCGCACGCTTTGCAGAAGCAATCGGCCGGCGGGCGTGCGCACCACGCCCTTGACCCGCATGATGTCGTCACCGCGTGCGTAGAGCAGCGCACTCAGCCATACCGAGAAAGCCGGCCAGTCGGTCTCATCGGAAAGATCGAGCCGCGTGGCGGCTATCGTGGCCGAAGCCTCCTCCCCCTCGGTCGGCAGGATTGCGGCCGGTTCGATGCCGGTATGGTCGGGCAGGTCGGCGCCGCTGCCCATGACTGCTCCGGAAATCGCCGCGCCTGGATTGAGTGCGTGCAAAGTCGCGACGAGCCGAGCGAGTTCCAGCCCCGCGGTTGCGTCGATCTTGGTCACCACCAGCCTGTCGGCGGTCTCGATCTGGCGCAGCGTCAGGGGTTCGTGCCGAATCTGATCGAGACCGTACAGAGCATCGATGGCGATGATGATCTCGTCGACCATGAGGTGGTGGATCAGAACCGGATCGGCGCGGATCGTGTCGACGATCGGTCCGGGATCGGCCAACCCGCTGGTTTCGAGCACGATCCGGTCGAGCGAGCTCAGCGCATCGTCGCCGCCGACGCGTGCGTCGCAGATGGCGCGCAAGAGGGCGACCAGCGCATCACGCCCTTCGCAGCAGGCGCACGCGCCCGGCAGCACACGCAATTCCGCCGATCGGGCCAGCAACGCATCGTCGACCGGCACCTCTGCCGCTTCGTTGACGATGATGAGCGCATTCCGCATCTGGCCGTGATGCAATTGGTGGCGCAGCCAGGTGGTCTTGCCGGAGCCGAGAAACCCGCCGAGAACGGTGAGCCGCATGCGCCCGTCGCGGATTTCGCTCATGCGCCGTCGCGCCCGTCCGCATCTTGTGTTTCGGCCAGGAAGCGCGGGTCAAGCGGATCGATGACGCACCCGCTCATGCGTTCGGCCGCACGCCACACCTCGGTGACGTCACCAACCATCTCGTGCCGACCGGTGCGGTCGGAAAGCGTGACGCCTGGCGTCGCGCCGTCGTCATGCACGCTCAGGCCGAATGCCGGCAACACCGACTGAAGCAACTGGGCACGGCGGAAGCGCGCCCGCAAGCGGTCGGTCGGTGTCGAGGCACCGGCTTCCGTCCAGTGGCCCGGAACGGACGGAAAACCGCAATTCGCACACATCTGTCTGCTCCTTTGATCGCGGCGGCCGGCGCGAACGCCGGCTCGCCTTGCCTGGCCGGTTCAGATCACCGGCGGGCGCTGCTTGCCCTCGAAGGGATAGCGCGCTCGGAAATCCTCGGCGATCTCCTCGAACGGCACCCAGCGCACGCCATCGTGGCCGTTGATGTAGTCGATCAGTCTCTCGAGCATCAAAAGCACCTGCGGCCGGCCGCTCACGTCCGGATGTATCGTAAAGCAGAAAGCGGCATAGTCCATTTCACGATAGACCCAGTCGAACTGGTCGCGCCACAGTTCCTCGATGTCGCGCGGGTTGACGAACCCGTGGCTATTGGGCGATTTCTTGATGAACATCATCGGCGGCAGGTCGTCGACATACCAGTTCGCGCCGATCTCGACGAGGTCGATCTCCTTGCCGTGCTCGAGCGGCTTCATCCACTCTTCCGCCTTCTTGGAGTAGTCGATCACCGTCCACTTGTCGCCGACACGGGCATAGAACGGCTGGAAGTCGCGGTAGCCCTGGCTGTGGTCGTATTTGAAGCCGTACTTCTGCAGCAAAGCCGCGGTGCTGCTCGACATCTCCCACCATGGCGCGACGTAGCCGCGCGGCGCCTTGCCGCTCATTTTTTCGATCAGTTCGACCGACTTGGCGAGCACAGCCTCCTCTTGTGTCGGTGTCATGGCGACAGGATTTTCGTGCGTGTAGCCGTGGGCGCCGACCTCGTGGCCCTCGTCGACGATCTGTCGGCACTGATCGGGAAATGTCTCCAGCGAGTGGCCTGGGATGAAGAAGCTGGTGCGCAGGTTGTATTTCTTGAACAGGCGCAACAGCCGCGGAACGCCGACCTCGGAGGCAAACACGCCACGCTGAATATCGGACGGGGAGTCCCCGCCACCATAGGAACCGATCCAGCCGGCAACCGAGTCAATGTCGGTACCGAACGAGCAGAAAATCTCTTTCTTTGCCACTTCGAATCCTCCTTCCAGGTAAAATCGGATTTCTGTTTCGCACCGTGTCGCCCAGGACGGGTCATACCCCGATCGGCATATGCTCCGCGGACCGTTGCACCGCACGCGGCGCTGTCAGTTCTTTCCATGTGGACAGCGCCCGGTTGGCGGCCGAGAAGGGCGGCCGCCGGACCAGCCGACCGCGGCCAGGACGCGGCTCGTTGGCACCTTGCTCGCCCCACACCACCTCGCCGCGCGACAGCGTGTAGCGCGGCATGCCGCGCACCTCGTATCCCTCGAAGACATTGTAATCGATGATCGATTTCTGAGTCGCGGCGGTGATCGTCTTCGACATCTTCGGGTCCCAGATCACGATATCTGCATCGGCGCCGACCATCACGGCGCCCTTGCGCGGATAGACGTTGAGGATTTGCGCGATGTTGGTCGAGGTCACGGCGACGAACTCGTTCATGGTCAGTCGACCCGGCTCCACCCCGTGCGTCCACAACAGCGACAGCCGATCTTCCAGGCCGCCGGTGCCGTTTGGAATTTTCGTGAAGTCGGAGCGTCCGAACTGCTTCTGCTCGCTGGTGAAGGCGCAGTGGTCCGTGGCGACCACCTGCAGGGAGCCGGCGGACAACCCCGCCCAAAGCGAATCCTGATGCTGCCTGTCGCGGAAAGGCGGGCTCATCACCCGCCGGGCGGCGTGATCCCAGTCCGCATGCGCGTATTCGCCTTCGTCCAGCAGAAGGTGCTGGATGAGGGGCTCGCCATATACGCGCATGCCCTTCTGGCGCGCACGACGGATGGCCTCGTGTGCCTGCTCGCAGGAGGTGTGCACGATATAGACCGGCACGCCTGCGGCATCGGCGATCATGATGGCCCGGTTGGTCGCCTCGCCCTCGACCTCGGGCGGACGCGAATAGGCGTGCGCCTCAGGCCCGGCGATGCCCATCTCGAGGCATTTCTTCTGCAGGGCTGCAACCACGTCGCCGTTTTCGGCGTGAACCAGCGGCAGGGCACCAAGCGCGGCGCAACGTGTGAACGAGGCGAACATCTCGTCGTCGTTGACCATCAAAGCGCCCTTGTAGGCCATGAAATGCTTGAAGGTATTGACCCCGCGATCGACCACCGTCGCCATGTCGTCGAAGATCTGCTCCGACCAGCCGGTCACCGCGACGTGGAAGGAATAGTCGCACGAGGCCTGGCGCGCGGCACGCTCTTCCCAAGCGTCGAGCGCCTTCACCATGCCGTCCGCGCCGGGAACGACGAAATCGACAACCAAGGTGGTGCCGCCCGACAATGCGGCGAAAGTGCCGCTCTCCCACGTCTCGGCCGTTGTGGTGCCCATGAAGGGCATTTCCAGATGGGTATGCGGATCGATCCCGCCCGGCATGACGTAGGCACCCTCGGCGTCGATCACCTTGTCTCCACTGAGATCGTTGCCGATCGCGGCGATCGTTTCGCCCTCGATCAAAACATCGGCCTCGTAGCTGCGGTCGGCAGCCACCACGGTTCCCCCCTTGATCACGGTCGACATCGTGTCCTCCTTGCGTTGTCCAGAACCGTTGGCCGGCGACGTCCGCACCGGCGCATTGCTCGTCACGTGGGCGGCGGCACCGCACCCTTTCGCTCGACGATCAGCCGATAGGCGTGCGGCTCGCGATGGCGCTCGAAGTCGAAGATCGTCTCGCGATAGCGCTTGCCGATATCGAGATCACACCGTGCGGTGATGACTTCGTCGCCAATCGTCGAGGCCATGGCGACGATCTCGCCGGATGGCGAGATGATCGCGCTCTGGCCAACCATGTTGGAGCCTTCCTCCACGCCGCATTTGGCCGTGCCCACCACCCAGGTGGCGTTCTGGTAGGCACCTGCCTGCATAGACAGATGGTTGTGGAACTGAGTCAGGCTGTCGATGTCGGGATGCTGGGTGTGGTCATAGGGCGTGTTGTAGCCGAGCATGACCATCTCCACCCCCTGCAAGCCCATGACACGGTAGGTTTCGGGCCAGCGGCGGTCATTGCAGATGCACATGCCCATCACGCCGCCAAAGGCGCGCCAGACACCGAAGCCGAGATTGCCGGGCTCGAAATAGCGCTTCTCCAGATGCTGATGTGTGCGGCCCGGCTGCGGTGCATCGTGGCCGGGCAGATGCACCTTGCGGTATTTGCCGACGATCTCGCCCCTGGTGTCGACCAGAATAGCGGTGTTGAAGCGATGCTTCTTGCCTTGCTCCTGAACGAGTTCAGCATAGCCGACATTGAAGCCGATGCCGAGCTTCTTGGCCTCCTCGAAGAGCGGGGCGGTCTCTGGGCCGGGCATCTCCGTCTCATAAAAGCTGTCGAGTTCGGCCTCGTCCTCGATCAGCCACCGGGGAAAGAAGGTCGTGAAGGCGAGTTCGGGAAAGACCACCAGCTCCGCACCGCGTGCCTTGGCTTCTCGCATCATCTCGATCAGCCGGCGCACCGTGCTGCTGCGGGTGTCCGAACGTCTGATCGGCCCCATCTGGGCCGAGGCGGTGTTGATCAGTCTTGCCAAGACACGTCTCCTTCGCTCGATGGCCTGTCGTCTCGGAGGGGTTTGCGGGACTGGGCCTGCTTCTTCAAGAACGTGTGGATCGAGGTGTGGTCGGCGCCCTGGCCGAGATCGG
>NZ_JAOAOP010000088.1 GCF_030398335.1 Aquibium sp. A9E412 | reverse complement strand
CTACTCCGCCGGCGGCGTGCCGCCGGCCGCCCCGGCCGGCACGGCCTCGGGCTCGCGCGGCGGCGCGGGCGCCTCGCGCGGCGCGATCACGGTGTAGAACATCGGCACGACGAACAGCGTGAACAGCGTGCCGACCGTGATGCCGGAGAAGATCACCAGGCCCATGGCGAAGCGCGCCGCCGCGCCGGCACCGTCGGCGATGAGCAGCGGCACGACGCCGAGCGCGGTCGCGGCCGTGGTCATCAGGATCGGCCGCAGCCGCAGCCGCGCCGATTCGACGATCGCCTGGACCTTGTCGAGCCCGCCGTTGCGGCGCTGCTGGTTGGCGAACTCGACGAGCAGGATGCCGTGCTTGGTGATCAGGCCGATCAGCGTGATCATGCCCACCTGGGTGTAGATGTTGAGCGTGCCGAGGCCGAGATTGAGCGGCACGATGACGCCGAAGATCGACAGCGGCACCGACATCAGGATGATGAAGGGATCGCGGAAGCTCTCGAACTGGGCGGCGAGCACCAGGAAGATGACGACGATGGCGAGCGCGAACGCGATGGCGACGGTGTTGCCCTCGGTCTTCTCCAGCCGCGACTGGTCGGCATAGTCGATGAAGAAGCCGTCCGGCAGCGCGGCGCGGGCGATCTCCTCGATGACGGCCAGCCCGTCGCCGGTCGACACGCCGGGGATCGGCAGCGCGGTGATGGTGGCCGAGTTGAGCTGGTTGAACTGCTCGATGGCCGCCGCCGTCACGTCGGTGCGCACGTCGATCACCGCCGACAGCGGCACCATGTCGCCGGTCGAAGCGCGGATGAAGAACTCGCCGAGCCGCTCGGGATTGTCGCGATACGCCTGCGGCACCTGCATGATGACGTCGTAGCTCTTGGAATCGCGGTCGAACTGGGCGATCGCCCCGCCGCCGACGAGCAGCCCGAGGGTGGTGCCGATCTGGCTCGGCGCCAGGTTGAGCGCGGCGGCGCGGTCGCGGTCGATCTCGACGATCACCTCGGTCGTGTTGTAGGCGAGCGAATTCTGAACGACGATGAAGCGGCCCGACTCCTGCGCCTCGGTCTTGATGCGCTCGGCGAGCTCGAAGACGCGGTCGGGACCGCTGGTCGACTGGATGACCAGCGAGACCGGCAGGCCGCCGCCGGCGCCGGGCAGGCTCGGCGGCGCGAAGACGAAGGCCTGCACGCCGTCGACCGGAGCGATGCGCGCCTGCAGGTCCTGCTGGATCTCGGCCTGCGAGCGCTCGCGCTCGGCCCAGTCGTCGAAGGCCCACAGCACGAAGCCGGAATTGGTCTGCCCGCCGGAGCCGACGACCGAGAAGTTGGTCTCCAGCTCTGGCAGGTCGCGGGTCAGCGCGCGCATCTCCTCGGCGTAGCGCTGGGTGTATTCCGTCGTCGCGTAGGACGGCGCGTTCATGATGGCGAACAGCGCGCCCGAATCCTCCTCCGGCGCCAGCTCGCTCGAGGTGTTGAGGAACAGGAAGCCGGTGACGCCGGACAACACGACGACGACGAGCAGCGTGACCGGCCGGTAGCTCAGCGAGCCGGTAAGCCGGCGCGCATACCAGCCCTCGAAGCGACGGAAGCCGCGGTCAAGCAGATCCTGGAAGCGCGTGTGGCCGCCCTTGCGCAGGACGCGCGCGGCCATCATCGGCGAGATCGTCAGCGCCACCACGCCCGACAGGAAGACCGCGCCGGCCAGCGTGACGGCGAACTCGCGGAACAGCGCGCCGGTCAGCCCGCCGGTGAAGAACAGCGGCAGGAACACCGCGATCAGCGTCAGCATCATGGCGATGATCGAGGTGAACAGCTCCTTCATCGACACGAAGGCGGCCTGCATGCGCGACATGCCGTCGTCGACGTGGCGCTGGATGTTCTCCACCACGATGATCGCGTCGTCGACCACCAGGCCGATCGCCAGCACCATGGCGAGCAGCGTCAACAGGTTGATCGAGTAGCCCATCAGCAGGAGCACGAACAGGACGCCGACCAGCGACAGCGGGATGGCGACCAGCGGCATCAGCACCGAGCGGAACGAGCCGAGGAACAGCAGGATGATGACGGTGACGATCAGCGTCGCCTCGCCGATCGTCATCAGCACCTCCTCGATCGAGGCGGCGATCTGCTCGGTGGCGTCGTACATCAGCGTCAGCGTCATGCCGTCGGGCAGGCTGGCCTGGATGGCCGGCAGCTCGGCGCGCACCGCCGCCGCTGTGTCGAGCGGATTGGCCGACGGCGTCGGGAAGATGCCGATGAAGGTGCCCGGCTCGCCATTGAACTCGACGACGGTGTCGGTCGATTCGGCGGCCAGCTCGACGCGCGCCACGTCGTGCAGCCGCACCACCGCGTCGCCGGTGCCGGCGATCGCCAGGCGACCGAACGCCTCCGGCGTCTGCAGGGTCGACTGCAGGGTGATCGGGTAGGCGACGTTCTCGCCCTTGGTCTTGCCCGGCGCCGACAGGAAGTTGGCGCTGTTGATGGCGGCCAGCACCTCGGCCGCCGTCAGGCCCTGGCCGGCGAGCCGCACCGGATCGATCCACACGCGCATGGCATAGTTCGCCGCGCCCATGACCTGCGCCTCGGCGACGCCGGGAATGGTCGACATGCGCGGCCGGATCACGCGCTCGACATACTCGGTGAGCTGCTCGGCCGACATGTTCGGGTTCTGCATGCCGAGATACATGGTGGCGAAGGTCATGCCGGTCCCCTTGACGATGCTGGGGTCCTCGGCATCGGGCGGGAGCTGCGCGCGCACGCCCTGCACCTTCGACATCACGTCGGTCAGCGCCACGTCGGGGTTCGAGCCGAGCCGCATGCGCACGGTGACGACCGAGGCCGACGGCCGCGACTGGGTGGTCACGTAGTCGACGTTCTCCACCGTGGCGACCGCGGCGGCGAGCGGCGAGGTGACGAAGCCCTGGATCAGCTCGGCCGAGGCGCCGGGATAGACGGTGGTGACCGTGACCACCGTCTCGTCGACCTCCGGGTACTGGCGCACCTGGAGCTGGACCGCCGCCATCAGGCCGAGCAGCAGGATCATCAGCCCGAGGACGGTCGACAGGACCGGCCGCTTGATGAAGACGTCGGAGGGGCTCATCGCGCTGCGGTCTCCGGAGCGGTCTGCTTGACGGTCACCGGCGCGCCGTTGCTCAGCCGGTTCTGACCGGTGGCGACGATGCGGTCGCCCGGCGCGACGCCCGAGCGCAGCTCGATCAGCTCGTCCGAACGGCGGCCGGTCTCGACGAACACCTGGCGCACCTCGAGCGTTTCGGGATCGTCCTCGCGCGGCTGCACGCGATAGACGTAGTCGCCGTAAAGGCTCGAGATCACCGTCGTTTCGGGCAGCGCGATGACGTCGTCCTCGCGCTCCAGGTCGATCTCGATGCGCACGAACTGGCCCGGCGTCAGCCGGCCGCCGGCATTGCCGATCAGGCCGCGCACGTCGGCCATGCGGCTCGCCGGATCGACGCGCGGATCGATGCCGACGATCTCGCCGTCGAACACGGCATCGACGCCGGCGGCGCGCACATGCAGGGCCTGGCCGATGAAGACGTCCGGCAGCTGCTGCTCGGAGACGCTGAAGTCGACGCGCATGGTGTCGATGTCCTGCAGCGTGGTGACGGTGGTGCCCGGCGCGACATAGGCACCGAGGTCGACGCGCGGCAGGCCGATCGTGCCGGAGAACGGCGCGCGCACCTGGCGCTGCTCGACGACGGCGCTGGCACGCTCGAACTGCGCGCGCGAGGACTGCGCGGCGGCCTGCGCGGTCTCCAGCGAGGCGCTGGTGCCGACGCCGCGCTCGCGCAGCTCGCGGTTGCGCTCGAGCGCCAGCTCGTCGAGCTCGAGCTTGGTGCGGGCGGCCTCCAGGTCGGCGCGCTGCACCTCGTCGTCGAGCTGCAGCAGCACCTGGCCCTCCTCCACCTTCTCGTTCGATTCGAAGCCGATCCGCTTGACGATGCCGGCCGCCTCGACCGTCAGGTCGACGCCGCGCGAGGCGTTGACGGTGCCGATCGTCTGCAGCGTCGGCTGCCAGGCGTTGGCCTCGGCCTCGACGACGCTGACCGGCAGCGGCTCGACCGGCATGTTCTCGAAGAACTGGGCGATCATCTGGTCGCGGAAGACGTTGAAACCGACCAGCCCGCCGCCGACCAGGGCAAGCAGGACGATGGCGATGACGAAACGCAGAATCATGGTCGGTCCCTTCCTGTGCCGGCGCCGGCCGGTCCCGGTCCGCGCACGCCGATGCGGCCGGGGTGATATACACGAACCGCCATCACGTTCAATCTGTTCTTTTCGTTCAAAACAAACTAAACAGACATCACCTGCCGGCAACGACCCGCCCAGCCATGCGTTCGGGACGAGGGAAACGGACCGGCCAACAGGGAGCAGGCAATGGGCGATCGACGGGCACTTTCCGACGAGGCGACGGGCGGCGCTGCGGGCTTTTCCGGCGGTGCGCTGTCGGCAAACGAGCGCCGCTTCGTGGAGCGCATGGGCCAGCAGACCCAGGCGCACGGCCTGACGCGCACGGCCGGCCGGATCTGGGCGACGCTGATCCTCGCCGAAGGGCCGCTCTCCTCCTCGGAGCTGACGGCGACGCTCGGCATCTCCAAGGGGAGCCTGAGCACCAACACCCGCACGCTGGAGCTGCTCAACATCATCGAGCGGCGCAGCGTGTCCGGCCAGCGGCAGGACTTCTTCGTCGTGCCCGACAACGCCTATCCCGCGCTGATCGAGGGCGTGGCGCGCCGGCTGGAGAGCGCGCGTGCCGTGGTCGCGGAGGCGCAGGCCACCATCGAGCGGCCGCAGGTGCGCGCCCGGCTGGCCAAGCTCGACCGCTTCTACGCGCTGCAACACGAGAGCGCGGCAGCACTGCTCGACAAGCTGAGGGCGGAGGCCGGCGCGGAGCCCGGCTGAGATGGCGGACGGGCGAGGCCCGCGGCGCTCACGCCGACCTGCTTTTCGCGCAATCGCAGATCGGCTCCAAGCCTTTGCTCTGACGCGTTTGCGAACGGCGAACCGGTTTCCACGTCGCCTGGCAACGCGCTAATCCATCCGGACGACGCGCCAGGCCCGCGACCGTGCGACGAGGCGGCGGGGCGAACCGGGAGCGGACATGGCACGGTTGCAGGACAAGGTCGCCGTCGTCACCGGCGCCAGCGGCGGCATCGGCGCGGAGACGGCGCGGCTCTTCGCGCGCGAGGGCGCGGCGGTGGTGCTCGCCGCGCGCAGTGCCGAACGCGGCGAGGCCGTCGCCGAGACGATCCGCCGGGCGGGCGGCCGCGCCCTGTTCGTCGAGACCGACGTGACGGAGCCCGACAGCGTCGCCGCTACGTTCGCCGCCGTCGAGGCGCGCTTCGGCCGTCTCGACGTGCTGTTCAACAATGCCGGCGGCTCGACCGACCGCGACGGGCCGCTGACCACGGCGCCGCTCGAGGAGTTCTGGCGCTGCATCAAGCTCGACCTCTTCGGCACCTGGCTTTCGAGCCGCGCCGCCATTCCGCTGATGCAGAGGACGGGCGGCGGCTCGATCGTCAACAGCGCCTCGATCGTCGGCGAGATGGGCGTGCCGAACCGCGACGCCTACACCGCGGCCAAGGGCGGCGTGATCGCGCTGACCCGCTCGATGGCCGTCGAGTTCGCCGGCGACGGCATCCGCGTCAACGTCATCGTGCCGGGCGCGGTGCTGACCGACCGCGTGCGCGCCTTCTTCGAGCGGGAGCCGCATCTGAAGCGGCAGGAGGAGGCCTATCTGCTCGGCTTCGCCGAGCCGGCGGACGTCGCCAACGCGGCGCTGTTTCTGGCCTGCGAGGAATCGCGGCGCACCACCGGGCAGAAGCTGCCGGTCGACAGCGGCATACTGATCTCGTGACGGCGGGCCGGCCGGTTCCTGCGACCCCGCGGCGCGCGCGGCGCACTTGCGCTAGTCTCTTCAGACGATGACGCCGACCGCCTGCCGGCGGTTCATGCGGCCACCCGTCGACCGGCCAGGAGGAAAGCGATGGAAACGCTGAGCCAGATGCTCGCCCGCAATCTGAGGCTCATCCCCGATCGCGATTTCATCGTCACCGACGCCGAGACGCTGACCTACCGCGCCTTCGCCGAGCGCACCGCGCGGCTCGCCAACGTGCTCGCCGCGCACGGCGTCGGCAAGGGCGACCGGGTCGGGCTCTATCTGCCCTCCACGCCGCTGATGGCGGTCGGCTTCTGGGCCTGCCAGCGGCTCGGCGCCGTGCCCGCGCCGGTCAGCGCCATGCTGCGCCATGCCGAGCTGCGCAGAATCGTCGCGCGCACCGAGATGAAGGCGCTGATCGCCGACGCGACGACCTTCGCCTATTTCGCCGAGATCCGCGGCGAGTTCGCCGCCCTCGCCCACTGCCTCGTCGCCGGCGGCGGGGACGCCGGCGGCGCCGACCTCGACCGGCTGATGGCGGAGGCCTCCGACGGCTTCGCCGACGTCGACTGCGCGCATTCCGACACCGCCTGCCTGTTCTTCACCTCCGGCACGACCGGCACGCCCAAGGGCACCGCGCAGTCGCACTTCGCCGTCGCCTCGACGCTGCGCGACATGATGGTGGCGCACCGCTCGCGCTTCGGCGAGGAGGTCTATCTGTGCGCGGTGCCGCTGTTCACCAATTTCGGCCTGACGGTGACGCTGAACCTGTGCCTCTACACCGGCGGCACCATCGTGCTGCACGAGCGCTGGGACACCCAGAAGGTGCTGGCCGACATCGGCCGCCACCGTGCGACCTATTTCGGCGGCACGCCGACCATGTACGCCTACATGGTCAACGAGCACGACCCGGCGCGGCACGACCTGTCGTCGCTGCGCATCTGCACGACCGGCGGCTCGCCCGTGCCGCAGCCCGTCATCCGCCGCTTCGAGGCGCTGTCCGGCGTCACGGTGGCGCAGGTCTACGGCGCCACCGAGACCTGCGGACAGAACGTGATGGAGCCGACGGCCGGCATCCGCAAGGCCGGCTCGACCGGCCTGCCGGTCGGCGCCTCGCGCATCCGCATCGTCGACGAGGCGCTGAACGAGCTGCCGCGCGGCACGGTCGGCGAGGTCATCATCGGCGGCGACTGCGTGGCGCAGGGCTACGACCACGACGCCGAGGCGACGGCCGCCGTCTTCACGCCGCTCGGCTGGCGGTCGGGCGATCTCGGCTATGTCGACGAGGACGGGTTCCTGTTCATCGTCGACCGCAAGAAGGACGTCATCTTCACCGGCGGCCACAACATCTACCCGCTCGAGGTGGAAAGCGTGCTCTACGGCCACCCGGAGGTGGCCATGTGCGCGGTGGTCGGCGCGCCGGACGAGCACAAGGGCGAGATCCCGGTCGCGGTGATCGTGCGCACCCCCGGCGCGACCGCCGACGAGGCCGCCATCCGCGCCTGGTGCCGCCAGCACCTGGCGGCCTACAAGGCGCCGCGCCGCGTCGAGTTTGTCGACGAGATGCCGGTCGAGGCGGCCAAGATCCGCAAGCGCGACCTGGTCGCCGCGCTTCGCGAGGGCGGCCTCGACCGCTACCGCAAGTAGCAGCCCCCTGCCCGGCGGGAGACCGGGCGGCGGCCGGCGCGGCGTTCAGGCGTCGGGGTCGCCGCCGTCGTCGGCGCCGGGCTTGAAGTGGACGTCGGGCTCCCACCGGGCGGGCGGGCGCATGTGCACCTGCCAGTAGGCCTCGGCGACGCGGTCGTGGTCGTAGGCCGTTCCCTTCGCCATGGTGCCGTGGATGGCGACGGTCGCCACCTGGACGCCGTGCGGCGCCAGCTCCTTGAACATCGAATGGCCGAGACTGCGCAGCGCCGCCTTGCCGAGCGACACCGCGCCCCATTCGATCCACGGCCCGAAGGCGAGCACGCCGCCGGTCAGCAGGATCGTGCCGCGGCCGCGCGCAATCATGCCCGGCGCCACCTGCTGGGCGGCGTGCAGCGCGCCGGCGACGTTGGTGCGGAAGCCGTCGACCAGCGCCTCGGCATCGATCGGCGCGCCGCGCGCCTGCCAGCCCGGGGCGGCGCCGTAGCGCGCCTCGGCGATGCCCGACGGGGTGACGAAGCGCGACGGCTCGACGATCGCCGCGTTGTAGATCAGCACGTCCGGCTCGCCGTGGCTGCGCCGCAGCTCGGCGAAGACGCGGCCGACGGCCGGCGCATCGCCGGCGTCGGCGACGAAGCCGCGCGTGTCGAGCCCCTCGGCATCGAGCGCGGCCTGGTAGCCGGCCACCGCCTCGGCGCGCCGGGCGAGGAAGCCGACCGCCATGCCGCCGCGCGCGAAGCGGCGGATCAGGGCGAGGCCGAGGCCGGGCCCGGCGCCGACCACCACCGCCAGCGGCCGCCCCATCAGCGCGGCTTCCCGGCGGCGACCTCGTCGCCGGCGACGGGCGCGGCGGTCGGCGCATCGGCCGGCCGGCGGCGGCGCTCGGCGCGCCTGGCCAGCGCGTCCTCCAGCGTGCCGACGATGCCCTTGCGCAGGAACAGGACGAACAGCACGAAGGCCGCCCCCTGCACGACGATCACCCAGCTTCCGAGCGTCGCCAGCTCCTTCTGCATGGTGACGACCACGACGGCGCCGACGACCGGCCCGAGCAGCGTTCCCACGCCGCCGATCAGCGTCATCAGCAGCGCGTCGGCCGAGGTCATGAAGTAGAGGTCGGTGAGCGAGGCGATCTGGAAGACGATCGCCTTGGTGCCGCCGGCCAGCCCCGCCAGGCCGGCCGACAGCGTGAAGGCGAGCAGCTTGAAGCGGTCGGTCGAGTAGCCGAGCGAGGTGGTGCGCGGCTCGTTCTCGCGGATCGACTTGAGCACCTGGCCGAAGGGCGAGCGCACGATGCGGTAGATCGCGGCGAAGCCGGCCAGGAAGATCGCCAGCACGAAGAAGTACATGTTGAGCGGCTGGTCGAGGTCGACGATGCCGAACAGATGGCCGCGCGGCACCGACTGGATGCCGTCCTCGCCGTTGGTCCACGACGCCTGGACGGCGTAGAAATAGACGATCTGCGCCAGCGCCAGCGTGATCATCGCGAAGTAGAGGCCCTGACGGCGGATCGCCAGCCAGCCGAACAGCCCGCCGAGCGCGGTGGCGACCGCCACGCCCGACAGGATCGCCAGCTCGGTCGGGAAGCCGAAGGCCGAGGCGGTGTGCGCGGCGACATAGGCCGACGAGCCGTAGAAGGCGGCATGGCCGAAGGCGAGCAGCCCGACATAGCCGAACACCAAATTGTAGGCGCTGGCGAACAGCGCCAGGCACAGCATCTTCATGGCGAAGACGGGGTAGACCAGGAACGGCAGCAGCGAGCCGCCGACGGCGAAGACGGCGAGCCACAGCCGGCCGTTCTCGAGGATCGATTCGGGCCGCGCGGCGGCGATGTCGGAGGGCTGGTGCGCGCTGGTCTCCTTGCCGAACAGGCCGGCCGGACGGAACACCAGCACGATCGCCATGATGATGAAGATCACCGTCGTCGCGCCCTGCGGGTAGAACGCCTTGGTCAGCCCCTCGACGACGCCCAGCATCAGGCCGGTGACGATGGCGCCGAAGATCGAGCCCATGCCGCCGATCACCACGACGGCGAAGATGGTGATGATGATCGACTGGCCCATCTGCGGACTGACCTGGTAGATCGGCGCGGCCATGACGCCGGCAAGCCCGGCCAGCCCGACGCCGAAGGCATAGGTCAGCATCAGCATGCGCGGCACGTTGATGCCGAAGGCGCGCACCAGGTCGGGGTTCTCCGTCGCCGCGCGCAGATAGGCGCCGAGCTTGGTGCGCTCGATGACGTACCAGGTCGCCGCGCAGACGACGAGGCCGGCGACGATCACCCAGATGCGGTAGAGCGGCATGAACATGAAGCCGAGATTGACGCCGCCGCGCAGCGAATCCGGCACGCCGTACTGCTGGCCGGCCGCCCCGTAGAAGACGTTGAAGATGCCCTCGATGACCATCGCCAGGCCGACCGTCAGGAGCAGGCCGTAGGCGTGCTCGAGGTCGTAGACCTTGCGGATGAACAGCCGTTCCATCAGCGCGCCGATCAGGCCGACGCCGAGCGGCACCAGCACGAGCGCCCACCAGTAGCCGAGCGAGGGCAGGCCGAGGCCGGGGAACAGGTCGGGCAGATGCAGCAGGTACCAGGCGCCGAAGGCGCCCAGCATGTACTGCGCGCCGTGCACGAAGTTGCCGATCCTGAGCATGCCGAAGATGATCGCCACGCCGAGGCTCATCATGGCGTAGAACACGCCGTTGATCAGCCCGATCAGGACCTGGCCGAACAGCAGGACGGGCGATATGCCGATGAGCTCGAACATCCGGACCTACACCTTCAGGTAGTTCTCGATCCGCGACATCGACGCGGCGACGTCGGCGGCGGCTATGGTGTCGACGATGCGGCCGTGCTCGACCACGTAGTGGCGGTCGGCCAGCTTCGCGGCGAAGCGGAAGTTCTGCTCGACCAGAAGCACGGTCAGGCCGCGCGCCTTGAGCTGGCCGATCACCTGGCCGATCTGCTTGACGATCACCGGCGCGAGCCCCTCGGTCGGCTCGTCGAGCAGGAGCAGCGTGGCGCCGGTGCGCAGGATGCGGGCGATCGCCAGCATCTGCTGCTCGCCGCCGGACAGCTTGGTGCCCTGGCTGCGGCGGCGCTCGGCGAGGTTGGGAAACAGCGCGTAGATGTCGGCGTGCGACATGCCGCCGGGCGCCACCACCGGCGGCAGGTCGAGGTTCTCCTCCACGCTCAGGCTGGAAAAGATGCCGCGCTCCTCGGGGCAGTAGGCGATGCCCTTGCGGGCGATGTATTCCGGCAGCCGCCCGAGCAGCTCCTCGCCGGCGAAGCGGACATGGCCCGACTTGCGCCTGAGCAGGCCCATGATGCTGCGCAGGGTGGTGGTCTTGCCGGCGCCGTTGCGGCCGAGCAGGGTGACGACCTCGCCGCGGCGCACCGCGAAGTCCATGCCGTGCAGCGCCTGGCTGTCGCCGTACCAGGCGCTCAGCCCGGCGACCGCAAGGTCGGCGGCCTCAGTCATCGGAGCCTCCGATATAGGCGTCCACCACCTCGGGGTTCTGCGAGATCTCCGCATACGGCCCCTCGGCCAGCACCTGGCCGCGCGCCAGAACGGTGATGGTGTCGGCAAGCCGGGCGACGACGGACAGGTTGTGCTCGACCATCAGGATGGTGCGGTTGGCCGACACCGTGCCGATCAGCTCGGCGATGCGGTCGACGTCCTCGTGGCCGAGGCCGGAGGTCGGCTCGTCGAGCAGCATCAGCTCGGGCTCCAGCGCCAGCGTGGTGGCGAACTCGAGCGCCCGCTTGCGCCCGTAGGGCAGGCCGCCGGCCGGCTGGTCGCGGTGGCCGAGCAGCCCGACGGCCTCGAGCAGCGCGTCGATGCGCGCGTCGAGCACGTCGAGGGTGCGCACCGACTTCCAGAAATGGAACGCGGTGCCGAGCGGCCGCTGCAGCGCGATGCGCACGTTGTCGGCCACCGTCATGCGCGGATAGATCGCCGAGATCTGGAAGGAGCGCACGATGCCGCGGCGGGCCACCTCCGCCGGATCCTCCGGCGTGATGTCCTCGCCGTTGAAGACGATCGTGCCGGCGGTCGGCGACAGGAACTTGGTGATCAGGTTGAACATCGTCGTCTTGCCGGCGCCGTTCGGCCCGATCAGCGCGTGCACGGAGTGGCGGCGCACCGACAGGTCGACGTCGTTGACGGCGGCGAAGCCGTGGAAGCGCTTGGTCAGCGCACGCGCCTCGATGATGTTGTCTTGAGCGTCGGCTTTCATTGTGCGTCGGTCTGCGGCGGCGTGCTGCCGACCAGGATGCCGCGACCGCGCGCGGCGCGCTGCCTGAGCGCGATCGTGGCCTGGTAGGCGTCGGAGTGATAGAAGGCGTGCGCGGCCGCGTAGCTGGGAAACGCGACCACCGAGATCGAGGCCGGAGCCCAGCCGCCCTCGAGCGGCTCGATGCGCTGGCTGTTGAGGACGAAGGTGCCGCCGCCCTGCTGCATGATCGGGCCGGCGACCCGCCGGTACTCCTCCCATGCCCGCGGATCGGTGATCTCGAGTTCGAATATCAGATAGCCACGCAAGCCGAGCCCCCGTCAGGCTGGATTGTGGAGCGGCGGCCGCCGG
>NZ_JAOAOP010000087.1 GCF_030398335.1 Aquibium sp. A9E412 | reverse complement strand
GCCGGCCGGTGGTCGGGCTCGCGCGTGCGCGAGAAGTCGCGCCGGGCGCGGTACTCCGCCAGAAGCGTGTCGGGCCTGGCGCGCGCCATCGCCGCCTCAGGCCGACTTCTTGCGCGCGGCCGACGCGCGGCCGCCCGCGGCCGCCTTGCCGCCCTTCGCCGCCTTGCCGGAGGACGCGCTCTTGCCCGACGACGCGGCCTTGCCGCCGGAGCGCCCGGAGCGGGCGCCGCCGCGGCCCGACTTCTCGAGGCTCTCCTTGAGCGCCGACATCAGGTCGATGACGTTGTCGGCCTGCCCGGCGCGCGGCTCCTCGCCGGCCTTGACGCGACGCTTCCTGCGGCCGCCGGCCTTCTCCTCGACCAGCGCGCGGATCGCCTCGCCGTAGCGGTCGCGGAAGGCGGAGGCGTCGAACGGCCCCGCCTTGCGCTCGATCAGTTCGGTCGCCACCGACAAGAGCTCCGCGTCGGCCGGCGCGTCGGAGATCGACGAGAAGAACGGGTCCGTGTTGCGGATCTCGTCCTCGTAGTGCAGCGTCTCCAGCAGCAGCCCGCTGGCGCACGGCCGCACGGCCACCAGGTGCTCCTGGCCGCGCATGGCGATCTGGCCGAGCCCGGCCTTGCCGGTCTGGCGCAGCGCGTCGCGCACCACGCGGAAGGCGTCTTCGGCGAGCTCGTCGGAGGGGGCGAGGAAATACGGCCGGTCGAAATAGACCGGCGGAATGTCGACGACGTCGACGAACTGGACGAGCTCCAGCGTCTTCTTCGTCTCCAGCTTGACGGCGTCGATCTCGTCGGGGTCGATCAGCACGTACTCGTCGTCGTCGACCTCGTAGCCCTTCCAGATGTCGTCGGTGTCGACCGGCCCGATGCCCGGCACCACCTTCTGGTACTGCACGCGCTTGCCGGACGGCTTGTGGATCTGCCGGAAGGAGATGCGCGCCTTGCGGTCGGTGGCCGAGTACATCTCCACCGGGATCGACACCAGCGACAGCCGGAGCTGGCCTTTCCAGATCGGTCTCGGCGCCAAGACGTGCCTCGCGGAACGGTTTCGTCAGCCGGTGGAACCCGCAAGACGCGGCGAAGGTTCCGCCGCGCCGCCGGCGGTCAGAGCTGCCCCTTGTCGCGGAACAGCTCGAACGTGGCGCGGATGTGGTCGGCCGCCGCCTCGACCGGCGCGCCCGCCTCGGGCCCGACGATCAGGCCGAGATGGTAGTGCCCCATGTCGGGCAGCCCGTCCTTGTCGCCGAGCTCGACCAGATCGCCGTTGATGAACGACTTGGGCAGCGGCGCCACGGCGAGGTCGGACAGGATGGCAGCGCGCTGGCCGGCCGTGTGCGAGCTCATATAGGCGATGCGGTAGCTGCGGCCCTGCCGGCCGAGCGCCTCCAGCGCGCCGGCGCGCCAGGCGCAACCCTCCTCCCACAGCGACACCGGCAGCGGCTCGCGCAGATGCGCGCAGCCGCCGCGCGCGCCCGCCCACACGATCGGCTCGGTGAGCAGCACCTCGACGTCGCGCGTGTCGGCGGACTGGCCGCAGGTCAAAAGCGTCAGGTCGAGCTGGCGCGCGGCCAGCCGCTTGCGCAGATTCACGCTCTCGTCGATCACCACGTCGACGGCGATCGCCGGGTGCGACTGGGCGAAGCGCTTGAGCACGCTCGGCAGCACGCGCTCGCCATAGTCGTCGGGCGCGCCGAGCCGCACCACGCCGCTGACGTCGGGCATCACGAACTTGGCGACCGCCTCGCGGTTGATGGCGAGCAGCCGCCGGGCATAGCCGAGCAGAACCTCGCCGTCGGTGGTCAGCGACACCGAGCGCGCGTCGCGGGTGAAGACGGCGCGGCCGATCGTCTCCTCGAGCTTCTTGATCTGCATGGAGACGGCCGAGGGCGTGCGGTAGACCGCGCCGGCGGCGGCCGTGAAGCTGCCGGTCTCGGCGATCGCCACGAAGGTGCGCAGCACGTCGAGCTCGAGCAGCGGGAGCGGATGGTTGAGCGGAGCGTTCATGGCGGCCCTTACATCAATTTCTCTGAAGGGAAACATGATCTGAATTTGTTTGATTGAACAAGCTGGCGGCCCGATAGTCAATCCCGAAACGACGCAACCACGAAAGGAGAACGCCATGTGGATCGTGTCGGCCTTCGCCCATCTCGTCGACGGCTTCGCCCAGACGCACCGGCGCCGCCGCAACGAGCGCATCCTCGACAGCCTGCCGCGCGAGATCCGCAAGGATGTCGGCTGGCGCGGCACCGATCCGTCGGAGAGCGAGGACGCGCGCTGCCGGCCCTATCGCCTGCACCACCTGTGATGCCGCACCCCATGCGGCCCGCGCGACGCCGGCCAAACGCCCGTCGTGAAACGGTTTTTTCACGATTGCGGCCGGCATCGCGCGGCATGTCGCATTTCTCGTGCTGTGCTTCGCTTTTCCCGCGTATGGCGCCGCGCGGCATTCCTATATGAGCGGCATGGAACGAGCGGCCCCACTCCATCACGCATGTGAAGGCGCTCGGTGACAACCGGACCAGGCTTCGAATGGAGACTGTCATGAAGATCCTGAACATCTTCCGCGGGGGGCGCCGTGAAGCCAATCTCACGACCGTCCTGGAGCGGCAGCGGCTGAACCGCACCATGCCCGGCCAGACCGGCGCCCTGGCGGCGTCGCGCTACGGCTACGTGGTCAACTGACACGACGGCCGGGCCGGCAAGCGCCGGTCCGCCCGCAGGTTCGAGCGGCCGCCGCCATGCCGCGGCGGCCGTCTCGCCATGCGCGAACCGCGCCTCTCTCTGCAACGAAAAATTGTCCGTCCGCGCCGGCGCAGGCCATTGACAGGCCGGCGTTTTCTTGATGACGCTTTGCTGATCGCGACATGATGTGTCGGCGGAACGGGTGCAGCTTGCGGGAGGCGTGAATGGCTGCCGGGACCACCGTCAAGAGATCGATCGTCTTCTTCCTCGTTCCCGACTTCACGATGGTCGCCTTCGCGACCGCGCTGGAGCCGATGCGCGCGGCGAACCGGATGGCCGGCTACGACGCCTATCGCTGGCGGCTGGCCAGCGCCGACGGCCGGCCGGTGCGCGCCTCGAACGGCGTCGAGGTGGCTGTCGACACCTCGCTCGACGACGAGCGGCGCAAGATGTCGGGCCAGGACCGGCCGTCGATGGTCGTCGTGTGCTCGGGCATCAACATCGAGCGCTACGTCAACAAGACGGTGTTCGCCTGGCTGCGCGAGGAGCACAACCGCGGCGTGGCGATCGGCGGCCTGTGCACCGGCGCCTATGTGCTGGCCGCCGCCGGGCTGCTCGCCAACCGGCGCTGCGCCATCCACTGGGAGAACCTGCCGGGCTTCGCCGAGGCCTATCCGCGCGCCAACGCCTTCGCCGACCTGTTCGAGATCGATTCCAACATCTACACCTGCGCCGGCGGCACCGCCGCGCTCGACATGATGCTCAAGCTGATCGGCGAGGATTTCGACGAGGCGCTGGTCAACCGGGTCTGCGAGCAGATGCTGACCGACCGGGTGCGCAGCCCCTCCGACCGCCAGCGCCTGCCGCTGCGCGCCCGGCTCGGCGTGCAGAACTCCAAGGTGCTGACCATCATCGAACTGATGGAGGCGCATCTGGCCGAGCCGCTGTCGCTGGTCGAGATCGCCGAGGCGGTCGGCCTGTCGCGGCGCCAGATCGAGCGTCTGTTCCGCCAGGAGATGGGCCGCTCGCCGGCGCGCTACTATCTCGAGATCCGGCTCGACCGGGCGCGCCACCTGCTCATCCAGTCGTCGATGCCGGTGGTCGAGGTGGCGGTGGCCTGCGGCTTCGTCTCGGCCTCGCACTTCTCCAAGTGCTACCGCGAGCTCTATGCCCGCTCGCCGCAGCAGGAGCGCGCCGACCGCAAGCAGCTCATGGCGGCGTGAGGCGGGCCGCCGGACGGCCCTTTCAGCGCGTGTCGTCCCACAGCCACGGCCGGTTGCGCCACATCTTCTCGCCGATTTCGCAGTCGTAGCCGGCGCCGGCTCCCGCGCGCAGCACCGGCGGCGTGCCGGCCAGCTCGATCACCAGCTTGCGGCGCACCGCTTCGGCGAACTGCGACCAGTCGTTGACCGGGATCATGAAGGCGCCCGGCCCGCCGATCACGCATTCGCTGTAGTAGACGTCGAGATCCTCGATGCTGAAGGAGCTCGTCAGCCCGCCATTGGTCATCAGCGGCAGCCCGTTGACGGTGATGCCCTCGGCGGTCACCGCGTCGCGCGTCTCGTCGACACGCGCGCCCTGGTTGTTCGGCCCGTCGCCGGAGACGTCGATGACGCGCCGCAGCGCGCGCAGCCCGCTCTCGGCCAGGAGGTCGCGGGCAAAGCCGAGCGCGCCGGAGATCGAGGTGCGCCGGGCGCTGGTCGGCGGGCTCGCCGTCAGCATGCCGGCCACCGCCCGCGCGTCGTCCTCGCCGGCGATCACCGTCCAGGGAACGACCACCGTCTGGCTGGTCTGGCCGGCCCACTCGACATAGGTCACCGCGATGCGGCCGTGCAGCCCGCCGGCGATCGCGTCGAGCACGCGCCGGTCGGTCAGCGCCGCGGCATAGCCGTCGCGCTGGATGACCAGCTCCTCGCGCGACATCGACAGCGACACGTCGACGGCGAGCACCAGCGCCACGTCGACCATCGTGTCCTGGGCGCGTGCCGGCGCCAGCCAGGCGGCGAGCGCCGCGGCGCAGGCGCCGGCGAGCGCCGCCACGCGGCGGCCCGGGCGACATCGGGCGGGCCGACCCATCACACCGGCTCCGCGCCGCGCCACAGCGTCTCGCCGATCGTGCAGTCGACCGGCGCCGCCGCGGCGACATCGCGTGGCCGCGCCGATGGCCGCGCGGCCCCGGGCAAAGCCGGCCGCGCGTCCGACAGCTCGAGCACCAGCTTGCGCCGCACGGCGGCCGGAAACGCGTCCCAGCCGCGCACCGGCAGCACGAAGGCGCGCGGCCCGCCGACCACGCAGTCGGCATAGTAGCGATCGAGCGACGGCGTGCCGGAGCCGCTCAGCACGTTGGCATGCAGCACCAGCGGCAGGCCGTTGATGGTGATCCCCTCGGCCAGCGCCGCGTCGCGCGACAGGGTGACGAGGCCGCCCTGATTGTTCGGCCCGTCGCCGGAGATGTCGACGATGCGCCGGTCGCCGGCATAGGGGCTGTCGGCGAAGGCGCGCATGGCGTGCCGGATGGCGCCGGAGATCGAGGTCTGGAACAGGCTGCCGAGCTCCGCCTCGGCGAGCCGCTCGGCGACCGCCAGCGCGTCCTGCGGCGCGGCGACCAGCGTCCACGGCACGACGACGCGGCGCGAGCCCGAGGCACCCCACTCGACATAGGTGACGGCGACGCGGCCGTGGCGGCCCGACAGCATGGCGTCGATCACCTCGCGGGCCCGGAAGGCGGCGGCATAGCCCTGCCGCTGCAGCGCCAGCTCCGCGGGCTTCATCGAGCTGGAGACGTCGACCGCCAGCACCAGCTCGACGTCGACGGCCAGGCCCTCGCCTGCCGCCGGCGCGGCCGGCAGGGCGAGCGGCGCCGACAGCAGCGCCGTCCTCAAGGCAGCGGCGACCTTGCGCCAAAGCCTGGCCGATCCGTCCATGAAACGAGTTTAGGGCGCCCGGCGCCGAGGGGAAGCGGCCGAAGAGGGCGGCGCACCAGATCCGATCTGCTCTTCACCGGATCGCAGATCGGCTGCAAGTTGTTGTTTTGCCGCGTTTCCGGACGGCGAACCGGTATCCACTTCGCCTGGAAACGCTTTTGGTTATCCCCTCACATTTGCGCGAGCCGCACCGCGCCGCACGGAACGCCGCCGCGCCCGGTGGCGCGCAATACGGCCGAAAACAACCTTTGCGCGAAACCGGGAACTCTGCTCCTATGGGCGTGCCGCGGCCCGGTGGCTCATCGGGCGCCGCGCACAGGCGGTCGGATCAACAACGACAGACCACGATGCCCTCGCAAGACCGCCGCACGCCGTCCGGCATCCTGGTCATGCACCGTCGGAGACGGCGCTCCGGGGGAGGAAAACCGATGCTGAACAAGGTTCTCGAGGTCAAGCGCGCCAGCTATTTCACCTTCCGCACCAACCCGCCGATCCTGGTGATCTCGGCCGAGGGCACGGTGCCGACGAGCGGTTGGCGCAACGCCGTTCTGGTGCCGTGGATCTACATCCAGCCGCCGGCCGACGGCCTGCAAGATTTCGACATGGCCGCCGAGCCGCCGGACGGCCTGGCGCTCGAGGTGGTCACGCCGATCGCCGCCCAGTGGTCGGGCGAGATGGCCGGCTGGACCAAGGGTTTCCGCCTGCATGCCTCGCAAGGGGCGCTCGACGTCGTGTTCGGCGACCAGGCGGCGGTGGACGACGACAAGGTGCTGCGCGGCGACGACGTGCCGTGGCCGCGCTTCACCGCCGCCGCGCCGGCCTGAGGCACGCCGGCTCGCGGCGAAGCGCGGGGGCCGCCCTGCCTCTTGCCGAAGCGCAGGGCGGCCTTTCGTTCCTGCCCGGAGCCGTTCTGCGTTTCACGGAAGCAGATCGGCTCCGGTCAATCGTCCTGACGCGTTGCGGACGGCTTCAACCGTCGGCGCGCAGCGCCTGGTTCTGCGGGTCGTAGGGGCTCTCGCCGATCACCGTGGCGCGGTGCGGCTTGCCGAGGATGGTGATCTCGAGCTCGCTACCCTCGTCGCCGACCTCCGGCTTCACCATGGCGAGTGCCAGCGACTTGCCGACGCGCCAGCCATAGCTGCCGTGGGTGGCGCGGCCGACCAGCCGGCCGTCCTTGTGGATCGCCTCGTTGCCGCGCGCGTCGGCGTCGCCGACGCCGTGCACCTCGAGCGTGACGAAGCGCCATCGCGGCCCCTCCTCCTTCAGCCGAAGCAGCGCGTCGCGGCCGATGAAGTCGCCCTTGTCGGGATGCACGAAGCGGTCGAGGCCGCTCTCCCAGGCCGAATACTCGATCGACAACTCGCGCGGGATCAGCCGGTAGCTCTTCTCGATCGCCATCGCCGTCATGGCGCGGATGCCGAACGGCTTGAGGTCGAACTCCGCGCCGGCCTCCATCAGCAGGTCGAAGATGGCGTTCTGCTGCTCGATCGGATGGTGCAGCTCCCAGCCGAGCTCGCCGACGAAATTGACGCGCAGCGCATGCGCCGAGGCATGGCCGAGCGCGATCGGCCGGCCCGACAGCCAGGGAAATTCGGCGTTCGACAGGCCGGTCCGCGTCAGCCGGGCGAGGATGTCGCGGCTGCGCGGGCCGGCCAGCACCAGCACGCCCATCGCCGCGGTCAGCGGCCTGAGCACCACCGAGCCGTCGTCGGGCACCAGCCGGGCCAGCACGTCGTGGTCGTGCGCCTCGAAGCCGCCGGCCGACACCAGATAGAAGCGGCCGGGCTTCCACTCGTAGACGGTGAACTCCGCCTTGACGCCGCCGGTCGCCGTCAGCAGGTGGCAGAGCGCGATGCGGCCGCGCTTCTTCGGGATGCGGTTGGCGAGGATGGAGTCGAGCCAGGCGCGCGCGCCGGGGCCGGAGACCTCGATCTTGGCGAAGGCCGACATGTCGAGCAGGCCCGCCTTCTCGTGCACGTGCCGCACCTCGTTGCCGACATGCTCGAAATAGTTGGAGCGGCGGAACGACCATTTCTCCACGATGCGTCCGTCCTCGAGCGGCGGCGCGTGGTTGTGGCAGGTCAGCACGTCGGCGCCGACGCCCAGCTCCTCCGGCGGCACGGCGTAGCCGGCCGGAGCGAACCAGTTGGGCCGCTCCCAGCCGTAGACCGAGCCGAACACCGCGCCGCGCGCCTTCATGCGCCCGTAGCAGGGCGCCATCTTCAGCGGCCGCGCGGCGGCGCGCTCCTCGTCGGGATAGTGCATGGTGTAGACGTTGGCGTAGGCCTCCTCGTTCTTCTCTCGCAGATAGCCCTCGGTGGCATAGGGGCCGAAGCGGCGCGGATCGACGCCGGTCATGTCGATGGTCGGCTCGCCGTCGACGATCCACTCGGCGAGCTGCCAGCCGGCGCCGCCGGCCGCCGTGACGCCGAAGGAATGGCCCTCGTTGAGCCAGAAGTTCCTCAACCCCGGCGCCGGGCCGATCGCCGGCGAGCCGTCCGGCGTGTAGGCGATGGCGCCGTTGTAGATCTTCTTGATGCCGACCTCGCCGAACGCCGGCACGCGGGCGATCGCCGTCTCGACATGCGGCATCAGCCGCTCCAGGTCCTCCTGGAACAGCTCGTACTCGCTGTCGTCGGACGGCCCGTCGACATAGCAGCACGGCGCGCCCTTCTCGTAGGGGCCGAGCAGCAGGCCGCCGTTCTCCTCGCGCATGTACCAGGAGGAATCGGCCTCGCGCAGCACGCCCATTTCGGGCAGCCCCTGCTTCTTGCGCTCGACGATCGCCGGATGCGGCTCGGTGACGATGTACTGGTGCTCGACCGGGATCACCGGCACGTCGAGCCCGACCATGGCGCCGGTGCGCCGGGCGAAGTTGCCGGTCGCCGAGACGACGTGCTCGCAGGCGATCTCGCCCTTGTCGGTGGTCACCAGCCAGCCGCCGTCCTTCGGCGTGATCGCGGTTACCGCGGTGTTGCGGTAGATCGCCGCGCCGCGGTCGCGCGCGCCCTTGGCGAGCGCCTGGGTGAGGTCGGCCGGCTGGATGTAGCCGTCCTCGGGGTGCTGGATGGCGCCGAGCAGGCCCTCGGTCTCGCACAGCGGCCAGATCGCCTTGACCTCGTCGGGCGTCAACAGCCGCACGTCGACGCCGATCGTCTCGGCCACGCCGGCATAGTACATGAACTCGTCCCAGCGGTCCCTGGTGCGCGCCAGGCGGATGTTGGAGCACTGGGTGAAGCCGACATTCATGCCGGTCTCGCGCTCGAGCTCGCGGTAGAAGCGCACGGAATATTTGTGGATCTGGCCGACCGAGTAGCTCATGTTGAACAGCGGCAGCAGGCCGGCGGCATGCCAGGTCGAGCCCGAGGTCAGCTCCTTGCGCTCGACCAGGACGGCATCCGACCAGCCCTTGCGGGCCAGGTGATAGAGCGTCGACACGCCCACCACCCCGCCCCCGACGACGACGACGCGTGCCTCGTTCCTCATGCCGCCTCTCCCCAAAACGACGGCGGCGCTGCGGCCGCCGGTGCTCGTGCCCAATGACAGTTCCGCGCGACAGTATTCCGGCGGGCGGCGGGGCGCTCGGCCTGTTTGCGACATGGCGCAAACGGCCCGCGACGCGCGGCGCTTGCGCGGCTACCTTCCAGTAGCATTAACGTTTCCGCGCGATACTGCGCGCAGACGAGACGGTGCGTGGTATCTTCCGCAGCGTCAGACACGTTCAACCCGGTCCGGAGCACCCGCATGGCCGCGCTTGCCGCCGTCGACACCCCGCCGTCCCCGTCCCGCGCGGCAGCGGACAGCCTGCGCGTGGCCGCCGAGCCCGGCTTCGACTTCGCCGGCGCCGAATATACCGCCTTCTTCCGCACCGCCCGGGCGAGCGCCTTTCAGCACCCGCTGTGGCTCGACCGCCTCTACCGCCACCTGGCGCCGGCGCGCGGCGCCCGCAAGCTGGCGGTGACCGGCCGCGACGACGCCGGCGCGCTGCGCTTCGTGCTGCCGCTCATCCTGCGCCGGCGCCGCGGCGTGCGGTTGCTCGAAGCCGCCGATCTCGGCGTCGGCGACTACGCCGCCCCGGTGCTGGCGGCCGACTGGCAGGCGCCGGCCGGCCTCGCCGCCAGGGTCGGCGCCGTGCTGCCCGGCTTCGACCTGCTGCGCATCAAGCCGATCCGCGCGGAGACGCTGGCCGACTGGCAGGCCTTCTTCGCCGCCCGGGCCCGACGGCTCGATTTTTCCGCCCATGCCGTGGCGCTCGGCGACAGCCATGCCGCCTTCCGCGACACGACGCTGCCGGAGAGCTTCGCCAGGACGCTCAAGCGCAAGCTGCGCAAGCTGGAGCGGGCCGGCGACGTCGCCTTCGAGCGGCTCACCGACCCGGCCGAGGCCGCCGCCTCCATCGCCGCGCTCAGCGCCCTGCGGGCCGGCCGCTTCGCCGGCGACCCGATCCAGACGCCGGCGGTGCAGGCCTTCTACGCCGCGGTGGCCGCCGACGGCGCGGCCGACGGCTTCGCGCGCACCTACCGGCTGAGCCTCGACGGCGCGCCGATCGGCCATCTCTTCGGCCTCGGCCTCGACGGTCGCTTCCACTACCTGCTGATCGGCTGCGACTACGACCGGCACGGCCGCCTGTCGCCGGGGCTGGCGATGTACGACCGCACGATCGCCGAGTGGATCGGCGCCGGCGGCCGCATCTTCGACTTCACGATCGGCGACGAGCCGTTCAAGCGCGACTTCGGCACGCGCCCGACGGCCATGTGGGCGCTGTCGGCCGCCGGCTCGCCGCTCGGCCGTCTCGCGCTGGTGGCGATGGCGCTGCGCCGGCCGTCGGCCGGCGGCGGCCAGGACGACTGATCGAGCGGCGGCCTGCGCGGCAGCGGGCAAGGAGGCACTGACGGTGGACAGGTCGGCGTTTCTCGAGAATTCCATGATCGTCGCGGCACATCCCGACGACGAGCTGCTGTGGTTCAACGCGATCCTGGCGCAGGTCGACCGGGTGGTCGTGGTGTTCGAGGATTTCTGGGCCAAGCCGGAGATCGGCGCGGCGCGCCGCGCCGCGCTCGCCGACTATCCGCGGCCGATCGAGAGCCTCGGCCTGGCCGAATCCGGCGCCTATGGCTGCGCCAACTGGTCTGTGCCCGCCGTCAGCGAGCACGGCCTCGCCTTCACCACGGAGGCGCGCCGGCGCGAGCTCACCCGGCTGACCCGCCGCAGCCTGCCGCGCGTCGGCCCGCTCGCCGCCGGGCCGGTGGCCGAGACGAGCGTGGCGCAGCTCTACCGCGACAATTTCGCGGCGCTGCTGGCCGCGCTGCGGCCGCGGCTGCGTCCCGGCATGAACGTCTTCACCCACAACCCGTGGGGCGAGTACGGCCACGAGGAGCACGTCCAGCTCTTCCGCGCGCTCGACCGGCTGCGTTCGGAGATCGGCTTCACGCTGTGGATGTCGAACTACTGCACCGAGCGCGCGCTGCCGCTCGCCATGCGCTATTTCGACGCCGCGCCGGGCCGCTACATCCGGCTGCCCTGCGACCCCGCTTTCGCCGAGCGGGCGGCCGACGTCTACAAGCGGCACAGCTGCTGGACCTGGGCCGACGACTGGGCCTGGTTCGAGGAGGAGTGCTATCGCGAGGCGCCGCACGGGCCCGGCGCGGCGCGGCCGCACGCGCATCTCTTTCCCCTCAACCTGTTCGTCATCGACGGCGTGCAGAGCAGAAACTGGCTACCGATGGCGGTTTCGCTGTCGGCCGCCGGCACCGCGCTCGGCCTGACCCTGTCGGAGACCATCTGACGGCGCGGCCGGCGCCGGGCCGGCCCGTCCGGCGAAGGCAAAGCGTCGTTAACCCGAGCGCGCGAGACTGGTCGCGGATCCGTCCGTTCAAGGGAGCACATGCATGAGCATGGCCGTCGACCGCCGCCGCGCCGGAAGCCTGGTTCCCGCGGCCACCCCCAACGCGCTTCTCGCCGCCGTGCTCGTCGGCCTGGCGGCGCTGCTGATGCTGCCCGTCAGCGTGCCGATCGGGCCGATGTACTGGGACCTGTTCATCTATTTCGACGCCGCGCAGCGCATCTTCGACGGTCAGGTGCCGGTCATCGACTTCTTCACCCCGGTCGGCCCGCTCGGCTACTATCTGTTCGCGCTCGGTCTGGCGCTGTTTCCCGACGCCCAGCCGCTGCTGCTGGTGCACTGGTCGCTGCTCGCCGTCACCGCGCCGGCGATGGCGCTGGTCTTGCATGCGCTGGCGCGCGACGGCCGGCAGGGCACAGCGCTGGCGCTGCTCGTGCCCTTCCTGGTGTTCGCCGTGCTGCCCTTCAACACGCGCGAGTTCTATCCCTATCCGGGCTCCGACGGCTTCGGCATCTACAACCGCCAGGTCTGCCAGCTGCTCTACGTGCTGGTCGCCGCGCTGGTCTTCGTGCGCGGCCAGCGGCTGCTCGCCGCGCTGGTGGCGGTGCTGATGGCGGCGCTGTTCTTCACCAAGGTGACCGGCTTCGTCAGCGGCCTGGTGCTGTGCGGCTTCGCCTTCCTGGCCGGCCGCATCGCCTTCGGCTGGGCCGCGGCGGCGGCCGCCGCCTTCCTGGCGCTGCTCGCCGGGCTGGAGCTCTCGGCCGGTCTCGTCTCGCACTATGTCGGCGACATCCTGGCGCTGGTGGCGATGAACTCCGGCAGCCTGGCGCCGCGCTTCCTGCAGGCCGCCTCGCACACCTTCGGCATCGTCGCGGCGGCCGGCCTGCTCATGCTGGTGCTGCTTTACGGCGAGCGCCGCACGCTCGCCGCCGACCTCGCCGCGCTCGCCCGCCGGCCGCGCCCGGCCGCGCTCGCCCGGCTCGTCGACCGGCCGGCGCTGTGGATCGGCGTCGTGCTGTTCGCCGGCATCCTGTTCGAGACCCAGAACACCGGCAGCCAGGCGCTGATCTTCCTTTGGCCGGTGCTGCTGCCGGTGCTCGCTGGCCTGCCCCGGCCTGCCGGTCCGCGCACCGCCGCCGTCGCCGTTCTGATCGCCGCCGCCGCCCTGCCGCCGCTGGTCAACACGGTGGAAAAGGCCGCGCGCACCTATGCCGGCGCGCTGAAGACCGTGCCGCTGCCGGGCGACAACCTCAAGACGCTCGGCCGGGTCAGCGTGCGCCCCGAGATGCTGCAACGCGCCGAGCGCATGCGCGGCTTCTACGCCGAGCACCGCGCGACCTACGAGGCGCTGATCGAGACCGGCGCGCTGCCCGCGTTCCTGCTCTATTCGGACTTCGACTTCCAGGCGCTGCACCTGATGACGATCGATGCCGCGGTGGCCCGCATCCGCGCGCTGGAGGCCGAGACCGGCGCGCGCGCCGAGACCGTGCTGGCGCTCAACTTCGTCAATCCCTTCCCCTGGCTGCTCGCGCGCAGCGCGCCGCGCCACGTGGCGATCGGCGCCGACCCGATGCGCGCGGTGCCCGACCCCGGCGCGGACGAGCTCGCCGCGGTCGGCGCGACCGACCTGGTGCTGCACCCGACCTGCCCGGTGACGACGGCCAATGCCGCGCTGCGCCGGCTCTACGCGCCGGCGCTCGCCGACCACACGACGATCGCGCTGACGCCGTGCTACGACGCCTACGTGCATCCGCGCCTGGCCGGCGCGCTCACCGGCGCCGCGCGCCAGGACGCCGCCGCGAGCCCGGCCGAAGGCCTGCGCCTGGTGTCCGACCAGCCGGACATGTGAGCCGGCGCGGCCCTGCTCCCCACTGCGCGGAAGAAGGCGCCGTCACCACCACCGGGGCGCCCCCTTCTCCCCGCGTGCGGGGAGAAGGTGCCCCGCAGGGGCGGATGAGGGGCGGCGCCGGCATCCGCGACGCGTGCACCGCCAACGCTGCGAATGCCGCGCCCCGCCGCCAGGTCGACGCTGCCCCTCACCCTGCCCTCTCCCCGCAGGCGGGGAGAGGGTGAGGTCGCGCGCGTCTTCGGCGGCCGTCCC
>NZ_JAOAOP010000086.1 GCF_030398335.1 Aquibium sp. A9E412 | reverse complement strand
CATCAGACTGCGCAGAAAACGCGCTGCCAGAAACAACCAATACCTCGCTCACATCCTCCAGCCCTTGCCGCGTTAACCCGGATTCACTGCCGTGGCGATGACGGCGACCGGTTACCCTTTGTCAACCATAAGCGGTAAAATTGTCCGCATGTTTCGAGTGCCCGCGCCGACCGTCCGCCGGTCCGCCGCGGTGCGACAGTGGAGACGCCGATGCAGTCCTCCGAAGCCACCGACGTCGAGCGGCTCGGCGCCGAGCTGGCACGCCGCGACGAGACGGTCGCGGCGCTGGAACGCATGGTCGAGCGCCAGATGGCGATGCTCGACCGCTACGAGGCCGTCGCGCGCAAGGCGGCGCCCGAGACTTCGCAGGGCGAGCGGCGCGGCGCGCTCGGGGCCGAGGCGGTGGAGCGGGTGCTGGAACTGCTCGACCGCGCCATCGTGCGCGCCGAGCAGCTCACCCGCGACAAGGCGGCGCTGCAGGGCAGCCTCGACCGCACGCTGACGCTGCTGGAGGAATCGCTGCGCAACCAGGAGGCGCTGACGCGCGCCCGGCCGGCGGCGCAGCCGGCCGCCGGCGAGGCGACGGTGCCGGCGGACGTCGCGGCCACGCTCGCCAAGTACGACACCATGCTGGAGCGCTCGCTCGACGCGCTGGAGCGCGCCTACCGCGCCAGCAGCGACTCCAAGAAGGAGATCGAGGAGCGCGACCGGCTGCTGGCGCGCACCCTCGACGCGCTGGAGAACGCCGTCGGCGCCGCGCCGGAACCGGCCGGCCGCCGCTCCTTCCTCCGCCTGTTCGGATAGCACGGCCGGCGCGCCGCGCCGGCGGCCTCAGCGGTCGTTGCGGCGGCGCACCTGCTCGAGATAGTCGAGCGATTCGTCCAGCGCGAGCACGTCGCAGTAACGCCGGCCGACGTCGCGCAGGTTGTCGCGGTGCGGGCCCTCGTCCATGTCGCCGACGCAGGGCTCCGGCACCATCACCCGGTAACCGTAGGAGAAGGCGTCGATGACGCTGGCGCGGATGCAGCCCGACGTCGTGCAGCCGACGACGAACACCGTGTCGACCCGCTCCTTGGCGAAGTAGGAGACGATCGCGGTCTGGAAGAAGACCGACGGTCCGGTCTTGCAGAACACGGCGTCGTAGCCGGCATCGTGGATGCGCGGGTCGAGCTCGGTGCCCGGCTTGCCGTGGTGGAAGTCGTTCACCACCGTGGGGATCTTCCAGTAGGGTGCGTCGCGCGCGCTCGAATAGGCGGTGTAGACGTTGGCGACCGGCGCGCCGGCCGCCCGCGCCGCCTTGAGCAGCTTGACCGTCTGGTCGACGGCGCCGTGGATCATCGGGCTGCGGCCCAGCGGGAACTGCGGATCGGTGAAGGCGGTCTGGAAATCGACCACCACGACTCCGGGCTTGTCGCCGAAGCCGATGCGCTGGCCGGCCTGGTAGCCGGCGGCCTGATAGGCATCACTCATCGGGCTGTCCTTTCGGTCATGGTGAGCGCGACGCCGAAGCGCCGCGAGAAGGCGTCCGCCAGCCGGTCGAAGCACACGCCGACGCGGATCACGGTGAAGTCGCGGAAATCGATGATCGTGCTCGAGCGGCCCGCCTCGTTGGCGTATTTCGAGCGGCCGTGGTCGAGGTGGATGTCGGCGGCCCGGCGCACCTCGTCCTCGATGTCGGCGAAGCGGTACTTCGAGCCGGCGAGCGAGGTGTTGGCCGACGAGCCGAACACCGGCATGGCGCGCTCGCGCGACTGGCGCGCCACCGCGTCGTGCGCCTGGCCGGCGTTGAGCAGCATGTCGAGCGTGCCGGCCTTGGTCGAGGAGGCGAGCACGAAGGGATCGACGCCGGCGATGAGCGGGTGGTCAGCCCTAAACGGCGCGACGACGGAGAACGGCAGCCCCTCCTCCTGCACGATCGTGCGCACCATGGCGTGGCGGTCGTCGTCCATCACGTGCAGCTCGCGCGACAGCCGCCAGTCGCCGAACAGGCCGGACGGCTTGTCGTAGGAGCGCCGCTTGGCCGCGAAGATGCGCCGGATGCCCGCCTCGCGCGCGGCCACCACCGCATAGGCCACGTCGAGCGGCAGGATCGCGACGCCGCCCCCGGCCAGCCGGTCGAGCACGCGCGCCACGTCGGCCGAGAGCCGATCCGGATCGACCGGATCGGCCGTCGTCGGCTCGCTCCCCGAAGTCTCTTCGGCCACGCTATTCCGCCGCGACCGCGGCGTCGCGGCGCATCCACTTCTGGAAGACCGGCGCCGACGGCGGGTCGAGATGGGTCTCGGCCTTGCAGCGCGCCTTGAGCTCCTCGACCGTGCCGCCGCGGTCGAACATGCCGATCTCGCCGCGCTCGCCGGCCATGCGCTCACGCAGCCGCTTGGTCTCGCCCTCGTCGACCGTCAGGTCGTCGCGCAGCACGACGCCGTAGCGGAAGGCGCCCTCGCGGCTGACCAGCCCGCGCTTGGCGTCCTGCGCCACCTTCCAGGCGTCGCGCTTGAGCGGATCGCCCCAGCCGCCGCCGCCCCAGGTGTTGAAGTAGAGCGTGTCGCCGGGCTCGACCTTCACCTTGTCGCACTTCGACGGCAGATGCTCCTTGCTGCCGTCCTTGCGCACCATCAGCTTGGTCGAGCGGCCGCCCGGCTGGCCGCCATTGACGCCCCAGGGATAGGTCAGCCAGCGGTCGTCGTGGATCGAGATCTCGCCCGGCTCGAGGAACTGGTAGCCGAGCGACACGCCGTTGCCGCCGCGGTGCAGGCCGGCGCCGCCGGAATCGGGGATCGTCTCGTAGGTGACGATGCGCAGCGGGAAATAGGCCTCCAGGAACTCGTTCGGCACGTTCATGAAGGCCGGCCACAGCGAGTGGCCGTCCGGCCCGTCGCCGACCGGCCGGCCGGGAATGCCGCCGAAGCCGATCTGGTAGAGCTGGTACCACTCGCCGTCCTTGTTGTAGCCCGAATACATGAAGTGCGGGCTGTCGGAGAAGCCGGCGGCGTTGAGCGCGTCGGGCGCGCCCTGGCCGAGCAGGCCGCCCATGATGTCGAAGATGCGGCCGAGCATGTGCGTGCGGCAACTGAGCGCGGCCGGCCGCACCGGCTTGAGGATCGTGCCCTTGGGGATGCGCACCTCGACCAGCGGATAGAAGCCGTCGTTGAACAGGATCTGCGGGTCGAACAGGTTGATGGTGAAGGCGCCGAGAAACATCTTGAACATCTCCTCGTTGAGGAGAAAGTTCACCGAGCTCACCGACTGCGGGTCGGTGCCCTCGAAGTCGAAGATGGCGACGTCGCCCTCGCGCCACAGGCTGCAGGCCACCTTGTAGGGGCCCATGCCGATGCCGTCGTCGTCGATGTAGTCCTCGAAGTAGAACTTGTTCTGCGATTCGGGGATCACCATGTGGATGATCGCCTTCATCGCCTGGTAGTTGCGGTCGAGCATGTCCTCCATCGCCGAGTAGAACATGTCGTCGCCGAAACGGTCGCAGATCTCGTGCACGCGCCGCTCGGCCAGCCGCAGGGCGGCGACGATGGCGTTGAAGTCCGACCGGTTCCACTCCTCCGTGCGCGTGTTGCGCAGGCACAGGTTGAGCACCTCCTGGTTGACCTCGCCGCGCCGGTAGATCTTGACCGGCGGGATCTGGATGCCCTCCTCGTAGATCATGTGCGCGTCGGTCGGCAGGCTGCCGGGCACGCGGCCGCCGACGTCGGTCAGATGGCCGAACATCGCGCCCCAGGCGACCAGCCGGCCGTCGCGGAAGATCGGCTTCATGGTCAGCCAGTCGTTCAGGTGGCTGACCGCGCCGTTGCACGAATACGGGTCGTTGGTCAGGAAGATGTCGCCTTCCTCGATGTCGCCGTCATAGCCTTCGGTGAAGCCCCAGATGAAGGAGCCGAACTGGCCGACCACCATCTTGCCCGCCGAGTTGGCGATCATCGGGAAGGCGTCGTGCTGCTCGCGGATGCCCGGCGACATGGCGGTGCGGAACAGCACCGCGTCCATCTCCGTGCGCGCGTTGCGCAGCGCGTTCTCGATCAGGTCGAGCGTGATCGGCTCGACCTCGACGCGCTCGAAGGGCTTCGGGTTGGTCTGGATGATCTTTGCCGGCATGGTCTCGTTCCCCTTGTTCGCGTGCTCAGTTGACCGGGCGGATCAGCAGGCTGCCGACCCGGTCGACCTCGGCATAGTGGTCCGGCAGGATGAGCGTGGTGGCGTCCATCTCGGTGACGATGGCCGGGCCCGGCACGCGGTCGCCGGCCATCAGCCGGTCGCGCGCGTAGATCTTGGCCTGGCGGTCCTGGCCGTCGACATACACCGTCGTCTCTGCCGTCACCGCGCGCGCCGGATCGCCGGTGCCGCTTTCCATCTCGCGGGCGGAGACCATCGTCTCGCGGCCCTGCACCACGGCGCGCAGATTGACCAGCTCGTGCGGCTGGTCGAGGTTGAAGGTGAACATCTGCTCGTGCAGCGCGTCGAAGCGCCGGCCGACGCCCTCGAGACCCTCCTGGCGGAACTCCTCGGGCGACATGGTCACGCTGAGCGCGGTGCCCTGGCCCGAATAGCGCAGGTCGATCTCGTACTCGACCGTCTGGTCGCCGCGCCCCAGCCCCTCGCGCTCGAGACTCTGGGCGGCCTGTCCGGCGAGCTCGTCGAGGGCGGCGGCGATCTCGCCGTTGCTGGTCGCCTCGAAGCGCACGACCAGCGTGCGCGAGGCCTCGTCGCGCAGCTTGGTCGTCGCGTCGCCCGAGGCGCACAGCACGCCCGGACCGGGCGGCACGATGACCGGCCACGAGCCCATCAGCCGCGCCAGCGCGTTGGCGTGCAGCGGCCCGGCGCCGCCGAAGGCGATGAGCGCGAAGTTGCGCGGGTCGTAGCCCTGCTCGACCGAGACCAGGCGCAGCGCGCCGAACATGTTCTCGTTGACGATGTTGTAGATGCCCTCGGCGGCGCGCTTGAGCGGCAGGCCGAGCGCGTCGGCCACCTTCTGCACGGCCTTGGCGGCGAGCGAGTCGTCCATCGCCATGTCGCCGCCGAGCCGCGCGGCACCCGGCAGGTAGCCGAGCACGATGTTGGCGTCGGTCACCGTCGGCTCCTCGCCGCCGCGCATGTAGGCGGCCGGTCCCGGATCGGCGCCGGCCGACTGCGGCCCCACGCGCAGCGCCTTGGTGAGCTCCGGCACATAGGCGATCGAGCCGCCGCCGGCGCCGACCGTGCGCACGTCGATCGACGGCGCGCGCACCGTCACGTCGGCGACGCGCGTCTCGCGGCGCTTCTGCGCCACGCCGCTCTCGATCAGCGCGACGTCGGTCGAGGTGCCGCCCATGTCGAAGGTCAGCAGGTTCTCGTAGCCCGACTGCTTGGCGATCCAGATGGCGCCCGACACGCCGCCGGCCGGACCCGACATCAGCAGGTTGACCGGCGCGGACTTGGCCGCCTGCGAGGACGACAGGCCGCCGTCGGAGCGCAGGATCTGCAGGTGCACGCCGCTCATCCGGCGGTCGAGCTCGGCCTGCAGGTTCTCCACGTAGTTGGACACGACCGGCCGGATGTAGGAGTTGACCACCGTCGTCTCGGTGCGCTCGTACTCGTACATCTCCGGCATCACCTCCGAGGAGATCGACACGGGGACGCCGGGCAGCACATCGGCGGCGATGTCGCGGATCTTCCGCTCGTGCGCGCCGTTGGCGTAGGAGTTGAACAGGCTGACGGTGAGCGCCTCGATGCCGCCCTCCTTGAGCGCCTTCAGGTCCTCGCGCATGCGCCGCTCGTCGAGCGGCTCGACCACCGTGCCGTCGGCGCCGATGCGCTCATGCGCCTCGACCGTCAGCTCGAGCGGCGCCAGCGGGTCGGTCTTGTTGTAGATCACCCAGCCGCCGAGGCCGCCGGGAACGTAGGAGCGGGCGATCTGCAGCACCTGGCGGTAGCCGCGCGTCGTCACCAGGCCGACCAGCGCGCCGGAGCCTGTCAGCACCGTGTTGGTGGCGACGGTGGTGCCGTGCATGACGTGGTTGATCTCGGCCGGATCGACACCGGCCTCGCGGCAGATCTTCTCGATGCCGTTGAGCACGCCGATCGAGGAGTCCTTCGGCGTCGACGACACCTTGGCGACATAGGTCTTGCCGGAGCGCTCGTCGATCAGCATCAGGTCGGTGAAGGTGCCGCCGACATCGATGCCGAGGCGGTAGCCCTGGCCGCTGCGCCTGGCCGGGCGCGAGGCGACGGCCTCGACCCCCTCGGGCATCTGGCCGGAGCCCACGAACTGCTCCATGCGGCGCAGGCGGGCCTCCAGCTCGGCGATGCGGGCCTCGTATCTGCGAACCGGATCGTCGGAAGTGGTCATGGATATCTCGTCCCCTCTCAGACGTTATCTTTGATCGGCCGCACCGTCGGGCGGGCGGCGGCGCATGGCGCGCCGAAGGCGGCAGGCAGCGAGCCAGGCCGCATCAAAGCGCAAGATGTCATCGACGTCTCCTCCGCATTCGAGACCCTGCTTCCCGAATAGCATCTGAAAGCGCGCCGTTTGTCCAGACCAATTGTTTGCCGAGAAACGCTGTGCTAACGTTGCCGGACGAGGGGAACAAGGAGACAGGCGATGGACTTCAAACAGGGAAGTGTGACTTCGGCTGCGGCCATACTGGCCGCCTCGTTCGCGTTCGCGGGCTCCGCCGGCGCGCAGGAGGCCAACCTCGACAAGGCGCGCGCGCTGCTCGACGAGGCGCGCCAACTGCCGAAATTCGAAGCCCCCGGCGAGGCGTTCGACGCCAAGGCCTGCATGGCCGACAAGAAGGTCTACGTCATCCCGCTGACCACGGAGAACCCGTTCAACGTCGAGATCGGCAACGCGCAGAAGCAGGCGGCCGAGGCGGTCGGCTTCGACATCACCGTCTCCGACAACCAGCTCAACATCGACCAGTGGGTGCAGGCCATCCAGACCGCGATCGCCGACGGCTACGACGTCATCGACATCCAGGGCGGCGTGCCGCCGGAGGCGATCGGCCCGCAGCTCGCCGAGGCGCGCGATGCCGGCGTGAAGATCGTCGCGACGCATCTCTACGACGTCACGCAGGAGCCGAGCGAGCTGATCGACGGCAACTTCGCGATGAACTATTCGCGCGCCGGCGAGCTGATGGCGGCCTGGGCGATGGACAAGACCGACGGCAACGTCAACGCCGTCATCATCGGCTCCGACGAGATCATCCCGACCGGCCCCTTCGTCGCGGCGATCCAGGAGTATCTCGACACCAACTGCCCCGACTGCAAGCACAAATACGTCAATGTGCCGGTCGTCGAGTGGGGCAGCCAGATCCAGCCGGAGGTGCAGTCGGCGCTGGTCGCCGATCCGGACATCAACTACATCCTGCCGATCTACGATTCCATGTCGGCCTTCATCGTTCCGGCGCTGACGCTGTCGAACCGCGAGGACGTGCGCATCGCCACCTACAACGGCACGCCGTTCGTGCTCGACCTGCTGCGCGACGGCGACCTGGTGGAGATGAACGTCGGCGAGAGCCTGGCCTGGGTCGGCTGGGCCGGCATCGACGGCACCATGCGCCTGCTGTGCGACGAGGGCGAGGTCACCGAGCTCAACACGCCGCTCTACATCTTCGACGATTCCAACGTCGAGACGGCGGGCGTGCCGGCGGGCTACGACCAGGGCTACGGCGACGGCCACGTCAACGGCTTCCGCAAGCTGTGGGGCCTCGACTGAGGCCGCCACACCGGAGCCGGTGCCATGTCGCAGCATTCTGATGAGGTGCCGGCGCTCGAGATCCGCGATCTCAGCAAGCGGTTCGGAGGCGCCGTCGCTCTCGACGGCGTCTCGCTCACCGTCCGGCAGGGCGAGGTGCACGGCCTGCTGGGCCAGAACGGCTCCGGCAAGTCGACGCTGATCAAGATCCTGTCGGGCTTCCACGAACCGGCGCCGGGCGGCCGGCTGCGGCTTTACGGCCGCGACGTGCCGCTGCCGCTGGCGCCCGGCCAGTTCCGCTCGCTGGGGCTGGCCTTCGTGCACCAGCATCTCGGCCTGGTGCCGTCGCTCTCGGTGACCGAGAACATCTGTCTCAGCGACTTCGCCACCGGCCGCAACTGGCACATCGACTGGCAGCGCGAGACGGAGCGCATCCGTAACCTGTTCGCCGACTACGACCTGGCGATCGAGCCGACCGCGCGGATCGCCGAGCTGCCGCAGGTCGACCGCTGCCTGGTCGCCATCGTGCGGGCGCTCGAGGAGGTGCGCTCGGCGCAGGAAAGCCATGGCGGCCACGGCATCCTGGTGCTCGACGAGCCGACCCCCTTCCTGCCGCGCGCCGGCGTCGAGCGGCTGTTCGGCCTGGTGCGCCAGGTGGTCGCGAACGGCGCCTCCGTCGTCTTCGTCAGCCACGACGTCGACGAGATCCTCGACATCACCGACCGCGCCACCGTGCTGCGCGACGGCCGCGTCGCCGGCACCGTCGTCACGCACGAGGCGCGGCCGCAGGACTTCATCGAGATGATCGTCGGCCAGCGCGTCGAGCACTTCCACGCCGACCATCGCGACGGCCCGCAGGGCGAGCCCGCCGTCGTCGTGGAGGGGCTGACGGGAGCGGTCTGCCGCGACCTGACGCTGCGCCTCGGCGAGGGCGAGGTGCTCGGCCTGACCGGGCTGATCGGCTCGGGCTTCGACGAGGTGCCGGCGCTGATCTACGGCGCCGCGCACGCCAATGCCGGCAGCCTGACGATCGGCGGCCGGCGCAGCGACCTGGCGCGCATGACGCCGGAGGACGCGGTGCGGCGCGGCATCGCCTATCTGCCGGCCGACCGGCTGGGCGCCTCGGGCGCCGGCTCGCTGCCGGTCGCCGACAATCTGACGCTGCCCTCGCTCGACCGCTTCATGGCCGCGCTCGGCCTGCGCCGCTCGGGCATGCGCGAGTGGTCGGCCACGGTCGGCCGGCAGCACCAGGTCAAGCCGAACGATCCGGCGATGTATCTGCAGAACCTGAGCGGCGGCAACCAGCAGAAGGTGCTGCTCGCCAAGTGGCTGGAGATCGGCCCGCGCCTGCTGCTGCTCGACGAGCCGACGCAGGGCGTCGACGTGGGCGCGCGCCAGCAGGTGTTCGCCGCCATCGACCGCGCCGCCAAGGACGGCACCGTGGTGATCTGCGCCAGCACCGATGCCGAGCAGCTCGCCCAGATCTGCGACCGCGTGCTGGTCATGGCGCACGGCCGGGTGGCGGCCGAGCTGACCGGCACCGACGTGACCAAGGAGACCATCACCTACCATTGCTACAGCGGTCTCGCGCTCAACCAGACCGCGCTGATCGACTGAGCCCGGGGACGAACGCCGCCATGGACGCCAGGAACGACGACCCGATCGCCGCCTACGAGGACCGCCTCGCCGCGCTCGAGCGCAAGGTGCGCATGCTGCAGGAGACGCGGCCGGCGCCGAAGGCGGCGCCCGGCGTGTCGAAGCAGTTCGTCGAGCGCTACGCGATCATCGGCATCTGGATCCTGCTGATCGTCGCCTTCGCGCTGGTCGACAACCTGGTCTACGGCTCGTCGCGCTTCTTCAGCGTCGGCAACTTCGCCACCATGTTCTCCACCCAGGGCGTGCTGGTGATCCTCACCCTTGGCCTGCTGCTGCCGCTGACGGCCGGCGACTTCGACCTGTCGATCGCCGCCACCATGACGCTCGCCTCGCTGGTGCTCGCCATCCTGGTCGGCGCCATGGGCACGCCGACCCTGATCGCCGTGGTGATCGCGCTCGCCGTGGGTGCGGCGATCGGCGCGCTCAACGCCTTCTTCGTGCTGTATTTCCGCATCCATTCGCTGATCGTCACGCTCGGCATGGCGACCTTCGTCATCGGCATCGGCAAGTGGATCAGCGGCTCGCGCACGATCTCGATCTTCGGCGCCAACCCGACGCTGATCGAATGGGTCAACCAGACCCGGCTGTTCAACGTGTCGATGTCGTTCTGGTACGCGCTGATCCTGTGCGTGGCGATCTGGTACTATCTCGAATACACCACGCCCGGCCGGCGGCTGCTGTTCGTCGGCCGCGCCCGCGAGGTGGCGCGGCTGGCCGGCATCCGCGTCAACGCGGTGCGCGCCTACGCGCTGATCGGCTCGGGCCTGATCGCCGCGCTGGCCGGCGTGCTGGCGGTCGGCGTCAACGGCTCGGCCGATCCGAGCTCGCGGCTCGGCCTGCTGCTGCCGGCCTTCGCCGCCGCCTTCCTCGGCGCCACCAGCATCGTGCCCGGCCGCTTCAACCCGTGGGGCTCCTTCATCGGCGTCTTCCTGCTGGCGACCGGCATCTCGGGGCTGCAGATCTTCGGCATCCCCAACTTCGTGCAGGACCTGTTCTACGGCGGCGGGCTGATTCTCGCCGTGGCGGCCTCGCAGCTCGTGCGGCGGCGCCAGCCGATGGAATTCGGAAGCTGAGCGATGCGGGACGCGGCAGACCATGAGCGAAGGCGGCGGAACCGACGGCTGGCACATCATCGTCGTCAGCGTGCCGCTGCGCGAGGACCCGCAGCGCGGCCTGCGGGCGCTGCGCGCGCTGCAGGCCTGGCTCTCCGCGCATCACCGGCCGGTGGCGCTGTTCGGCGCCGACGGCCGGCCGCGCAGCGCGGTGGTGTCGCTCGCCTTCCCGGTGGCGCGGGCCGACCGCACGCTCGCCTTCAAGGCGCTGTGCGCCCGGCTCGGCATCACGGCCGGCCTGGTCCAGTGGCGGGTGGCGCAGCCGCCGCCGCGCAGCGCCGCACCCACCCGCCTGACGGGATGATCCCGCACTCCGCCTGAACGACGCGGCGCGCCCCGCCTTGCGCGCCAGACAGCGGCGGCGCGCCCGGCGCGCCTCGCACAACCATGGAGGAACCATTGCCGGTCGCCACGATCAACGGTCACCAGATGTACTACGAGGTCCATGGCAGCGGCCCGCCGGCGCTGTGCATGGGCGGGTGGGGCACGTTCTGCCACGGCGAGGAGCGCCACCTGGCGCGCGGCCTCACCGACCGCTACCAGGTGGCGATCTTCGACCACCGCGGCATCGGCGATTCCGACGACGAGGCGAGCGTCGAACCGACCACCAGGCTCTACGCCGAGGACGCGGCCGGCCTGCTCGACCATCTCGGCTGGCGCGACGTGCACCTGATCGGCCTGGTCGGCATCGGCGCCTGCATCGCCCAGGAGATCGCCATCGCCAGGCCGGACCTGGTGCGCAGCATGGTCAACATGGGCTGCTGGGCAAAGCCCGACGCGATCTTCACCCATCAGATGGAGATGCTGCGCGACGTGCATCGCGAGATGGGCTGGGCCGCGTTCCAGAAGCTGGTGTGCCTGTGGTCGTTCGAGGAGACCTTCTATCTCGAGAACCACCACCGCATCCTCGGGCCGCAAGGCCCGTGGCGCGAGCTCAACGGCCGGCTCGCCGCGCATGAGCGGCTGATGCAGGCCTGCCTGTCGCACGACGTGACGGGCCGGCTCGATCGCATCGCCGCGCCGTCGCTGATCGTGCACTGCCCGCTCGACATGGTGACGGGTCCGCGGCTGACGAAGCCCATCGAAGACGGCATTCCCGGCGCCCGCGGTGCGGTGCTGGAAGGGGCGGCCCACGTGGTCGCCGGCAAGGAGATGCGGGGACGGTTTTCCGAGCTTCTGCTCGGCTTCCTCGCCGAGATCGACAGCGTTCAGGAGGTCAGTGCGCAATGACGAGTGAAACGACGGGCCAGGCGGCGAATCCGGAGACGGGCGGGGCGACGCCGCAGAGCGGCACGCGCAAGGGGCCGCTGACGGGCGTGCGCGCCATCGAGGTCGGCCAGCTTCTCGCCGGTCCGTTCGTCGGCAGCCGGCTCGCCGATTTCGGCGCCGAGGTCATCAAGGTGGAGCCGCCGGTCAAGGGCGACCCGATGCGCCAGTGGGGCCATCACCGCTACAACGGGCACGGCCTGTGGTGGCCGACGCTGGCGCGCAACAAGAAGTCGGTGACCGCCGACCTGCGCAACCCGCGCGGCCGCGAGCTGGTGCGCCGGCTGGCCGCCGACGCCGACGCGCTGATCGAGAACTTCAAGCCCGGCACGCTGGAGAAGTGGGAGCTGGGGCCGGAGGCGCTGCACGCGGTCAACCCGCGGCTCGTCATCGTGCGCGTGTCGGGCTTCGGCCAGACCGGCCCGAGCGCCGGCCGGCCGGGCTTCGCCAGCGTCGGCGAGGCGATGGGCGGCATTCGCTACATCAACGGCTTTCCCGACCAGCCGCCGCCGCGCTTCGGCATCTCGCTCGGCGACACGCTGACGGCGATGTTCGCCTTCGAGGGGCTGATGATGGCGCTCTACTGGCGCGACGCCGGCGGCGGCGGCAAGGGCCAGGTGGTCGACGCGGCGATCGTGGAAAGCTGCTTCTCGATGCTGGAAAGCACGCTGCCCGAATACGACAAGTGCGGCGTGGTGCGCCAGCCCTCCGGCACCGGCCTGCCCAACGTGGCGCCGTCCAACATCTACCAGACCTCCGACGGCGCCTGGATGGTGATCGCGGCCAACATCGACCCGATGTTCCGCCGGCTCTGCAAGGCGATGGGCCAGCCCGAGCTCGCCGACGACCCGCGCTTCGTCTCGCACATCGCGCGCGGCGAGAACATGGCCACCCTCGACGGCATGATCGGCGAGTGGACGCGGACCATGACGAAGGACGAGCTGACCGTCGTCCTCGAAGAGCACGGCGTGGTGTGCGGACCGATCTACTCGATCGCCGACATCGCCGCCGATCCGCACTTCCAGGCGCGCGACATGATCGTACGCCGCCAGGACGAGCGCTTCGGCGACATCGCGGTGCCCGGCGTGGCGCCCAAGCTGTCGGAGACGCCCGGCGACGTCGCCTGGCTCGGCGCCGAGCAGCCGGGCAAGGACAACGACGAGATCTATGGCGAGGTCCTCGGCATCGGCGCCGACGAGCTGGCCGACCTGCGCGACCAGGGGATCATCTAGCGCGTTTCCAGACGACGTGGACCCCGGTTCGCCGTCCGCAAACGCGTCGAGACGACACGCTGAAGCCGATCTGCGATTGCATGAAGCGCAGACCGGCTTTGGCGCCCTTCCGAGCGACGTGCGGTGGCCCGACGACGGCCGGACCGAGGTCCGGCCGTCCGCGGTGTGCGGAAACCGCCGTGGAAGAGGTCCCGGCCTCGCCCGTCAGGCCGGTCAGAACAGCGAGCCCTGGTCCTTCTTCGGCGCCGGGGCGGCGGGCTTGCGCGCCGGCCGCGTCGTGCCGCCGCGGTCGGCGGCGACCGCCTGCACGACGGCGTCGGCGAACTCGATCGACAGCGCCATGCCCGGCGTGACCGCCGCGGCCTGCTTAACCGGCCGGTCCGCGCCGTCGCGCACCAGCGCGAAGCCGCGCGCCAGCACCGCCTTGTAGGACAGCGATTCGACGAGCCGCACCGCCTGGTCGCGGCGCGTGCGGGCGCGCTCGACCAGGGTGAGGAAGGCGCGCCCGCCGCGCATGTCGAGCGCGGCGAGCGCCTGGCCGCCGCGCTCGGTGCGGCGCAGGATGGCCGCCGGCGTCACCCGTGCGGCGTCGCGCTCGAGCCGCGTGCGGCGCTCGCGCAGCAGGCCGCGATAGACCGACGGCAGCCGCTCGCCGCACTGGCCGGCGCGGCGCCGCG
>NZ_JAOAOP010000085.1 GCF_030398335.1 Aquibium sp. A9E412 | reverse complement strand
GCTCGTAGCGCGCGCGGACGGTACCGGCAGTCTCCTTCGCCATGGCCGCCTCACTCCTGGCTGACGAAAGTGAGATACATCAGGACGAGATAGACGACCGGGATGACCACCAGCACGCCGAGCTCGAGCGGCACCGACAGGCCGCATTCGCTGGTCGCCATGCGGTAGCCGACGAACAGCACCGCGGCGAGGATGATGACGGCGCCGATCGACCAGGGCATCAGCCGCGGGCGCCTCGTCTCGCTCGTCGAATCGTTGGTTTGTGCCATCTGACTTGCCGCTCCCTGTTTGCGCGATGAACCGCCGCCATGGGAACATGGCGCGCCGGCGGCGCATTGACCGACGTCAAATCCGGGCCGCCGCCCGCCCGATAACGCTGGTGCCGCCGCGCCGACGCGCCGTGCGGCCTTTGCGTGGGAGTCTCTCGCTTGAACGCCGTCCTCCTGGGCTTCACCGCCAGCCTGCTCGCCGGCCTGATGACGGGCGCCGGCGCGCTGCCGGTGCTGTTCGGCCGCACCGTCTCGCAGAAGCGCTCCGACGTGCTGCTCGGCTTCGCCGCCGGGGTGATGCTCGCCGCCTCCTTCTTCTCGCTGATCCTGCCGGGCATCGAGGCGGCGCGCGAGATGCACGGCACCGACCTCGCCGCCGCGGCGATCGCGGTGGCCGGCGTGGTCATCGGCGCCGGCGTGATGGCCGGCCTCAACGAATGGGTGCCGCACGAGCACTTCTTCCAGGGCCGCCAGGGGCCGGACGCCGCGGCGCTGGCGCGCATCTGGCTGTTCGTGCTGGCGATCACCATCCACAACGCGCCCGAAGGGCTTGCCGTCGGCGTCGGCTTCGGCGGCGGCGACATGGCCGGCGGCACGACGCTGGCCGTCGGCATCGGCCTGCAGAACGTGCCGGAGGGGCTGGCGGTGGCGCTCTCCCTGGTGTCGATCGGCTACGGCCGCTGGCACGCCTTCGCGGTGGCCACGCTGAGCGGCCTGGTCGAGCCCGCCGCCGGGCTCGTCGGTGCCTGGGCCGTCAGCGTGTCGAGCGTCGTGCTGCCCTGGGGGCTGACCTTCGCCGCCGGCGCCATGCTCTACGTGATCAGCCACGAGATCGTGCCGGAGACGCACCGGCACGGCTACGAGAAGCAGGCGACGCTCGGCCTGACGGTGGGGCTCGCGGTGATGATGTTCCTCGACGTCGCGTTCGGCTGAGACCCGGTGCCGCCCTTGAGCCCGGTCAAGGCGGCGGCGGGTCGCGGCGCCGACACTGCGCCTTGCCCGCCGCCCCCGCTCCGGCGCATGATCGCGCCGGCCGGCGGGTCCGAACCGCGGCGCAGCCCGTGCGACGATCGCCGACAGGCCCCAGGGAGACCGCCATGAAACTGTTCGCTCTCGACGGTTCGCAGACGCTCGGCGCCGCGGTGGCGCGCGTGCTGTGGACCACGCTCGCACCGCACGAGGAGCGCGACTTCGAGGGCGGCGAGCACAAGGCGCGGCCGATGACCGGCGTGCGCGGCGAGGACGTCTACGTGCTGCACAGCCTCGAGGGCACGCTCGAGCAGTCGGCCAACGACAAGCTGTGCCGGCTGCTGTTCTTCCTCGCCGCCTGCCGCGACAACGGCGCGGCCAGCGTGACGGCGGTCGTGCCCTACCTCGCCTATTCGCGCAAGGACCGGCAGACCAAGACGCGCGACCCGGTGACGACGCGCTATGTCGCGCAGCTCTTCGAGGCGATCGGCACCGACCGCGTCGTCACGCTCGACGTGCACAACATCGCCGCCTTCCAGAACGCCTTCCGCTGCCAGACGGTGCATCTCGACACCCGGCGGCTGTTCTGCCGCGAGATCGCGGCGCTGGCCGGCGACCTGCCGGTGACGGTGTTCTCGCCCGACGGCGGCGGCGTGAAGCGGGCGCAGCTCCTCAAGGAGGCCTACGAGGCGGAGACCGGCGCGGCGGCCGGCTTCGGCTTCGCCGAGAAGCGGCGCAGCGGCGGCGTCGTGTCGGGCGAGCTGTTCGCCGGCGCCGTCGAGGACAGCGCGGTGTTCATCGTCGACGACATGATCGGCTCGGGCGGCACCATGCTGCGGGCGGCACGCGCCTGCCGCGCGCGCGGCGCAGCGGCCGTCCATGCGCTGGCGACGCACGGCCTGTTCGACGCCGGCGCCGAGGCGCTGCTGGCCGGCGGCGAGATCGACAGCGTCACGGTGACCGACAGCGTGGCGCGGGCGCGCCAGGAGGCCGAGGCGCGCGCGGACGAACGGCTGCGCATCGCCGAGGCCGCGCCGCTGATCGGCGAGGCGGTGCGGCTGCTCGCCGAGGGCGGCTCGATCAGCGACCTCCTGCACACCCCAGGCTGACGCAGGCGCGCTCGGCGGCGGCGAGGTAGCGGCCGGCCAGCGGCCGCCACTTCGCCGGCTTGCGCACCGGCGTCTCCAGCAGATGCGCCATGCACAGCCGGGCGCGCAGCAGCGCGCGGAAGGCGCGGTAGAGCGCGGCCAGCGCCGGCGACGGCGGCGCCAGCCGCGCGGCAAGCGGCGCGGCAAGCAGCGGCGCCACCCAGCCCGCCCCGAGCACGGCGCATTCGAGCCCGAGATAGCCCACCTCGTCGAAGGGATCGACGCAGCGCAGCAGCGGGTTGAACTCGAGGCAGTCGATGATCTGCAGCGGATCGGCGAGGCACACATGCTCCGGCCGCAGGTCGCCATGGCCGTCGACCAGCAGACCGGCCTCGGCGCGTTCGGCGAGCTGCGGCCGCAGCCGTTCCAGCGCGGCGTCGACGGCGGCGAGCGGCGCGGCCGCCCCGTCGAGCGCGGCCGGACCGCGCGCGAGCACCCGGCGGTTGACCGCCTGCTCGGCAACCAGGCGCGCGCCGTAGGCCCGCCCGTCGTGCCGGCGGCCGGCCTGGCCGGCATAGAAGGCGGCCAGCCGCGCGCCGAGCGCCTCCACATCGGCGCGCGACAGCCGGCCGCCGGCGATGCGCCGGTCGAGCATCTCCGCCTCCGGCAGGCGCACCATCTCGACCAGCCAGTCGACGGTGTCGCCGGCGCCGTCGAGCGCCAGCCCACCGTCCGCCGCGCGCGCGATGCGGCGCACGGCAAGGTAGGATTCGGCCGCCAGCCGCCGGTTGAGACGCAGCTCCTCGCGGCAGAAACGGCCGCGCAGTGCGACGGTCGAGAAGTCGAGGAAGGGATAGCGCACCGGCTTCTTCAGCTTGTAGACGCGATGCGCGGTGAGGAAGACCCACGACATGTGCGTCTCGCGCGCCTCGACCCTGGCGGTCGCCCCGCCATGCGCCTCGGGACCGTAGACGGCCGGATCGGCGAGGAAGCGGACGGTCTCGGCCAGCGCCTGCGAACCGGCCACGCCGTTCAGCTCGAGAACAGCCGGTGGAGCGAGCCGTCGCCGAGCAGCGAGCGCGTCGCGCCGCCGAACACCCATTCGCGGAAGCGGCTGTGGCCGAAGGCGCCGGCGACCAGCAGGTCGGCGCCCATGCCGCGCGCGGCGTCGGTCAGCGCGGCACCGGCGAGCAGGCTGCGCCCGTCGAGCACCTCCGAGCGCGCCTTGGCGCCGTGCCGCATGAGATAGCGCACCACGTCGGCGAGCCCTGCCTGCGGGTCGTCCTGCGCCCCCTCGTCGACGGCGGCGACCAGAACCTCCTTGGCATGCACAAGGAAAGGCATCGCGTCGGCGACGGCGCGGCGCGCCTCGCGCGTGTCCTTCCAGCCGACGACGACCGACTGCGCGGCAATCGCCGGCGCGCCCTCGGCGGCGACCAGCACCGGCCGCCCGGCGCCGAGGATCAGCGTGCCGACGTCGACGCCGTCGTCGCCGGCGGTGCCGAAGTCGGTGTTCTCCTGCGCCACGACCACCAGGTCGGCGGCGCGCGCGTGGCGGGCGAGCAGCGTGGTCGGCGACCCGACCATGCCGCGCCAGGAAACCCGGCCGTCCTCGCCGGCGGCGGCCTCGAAGGCCTCCTTGAGCGCGGCCAGCCGCTTCTCGATGTCGTCGATCTGCTGGCGCAGCAGCTCGTCGCGCAGCATCGCTGCCTCGCCGGTCAGCGACGGGCGCTGCGGCGCGCAGGCGGAAAGGGCGATCAGGTCGGCCTCGAAGCGCCGCGCCAGAGTGCGGCCGAAGGCGAGCGGCTCGTCGCCGGTGTCGTCGAGCCCGAGATGCAGCAGGATGGCGTTGTAGATCATCGGCGGTCCCTCTCGTGTCACAGCGCGCCAATCGTGCATCGCCGCCGGGGCGGCGCCTTGATGCCGGTCAAGCCGCAAACGGCGCCTGGGCGGCGGCCGGGTTGACCGAAGTCAAGTCGCCGGCCGGCCGCCGAGGCTATGGCTCGGCGACGCAGATTGCCAGCCAGGAAGACGGAGAAGACCGATGCAGAAGGATTTCGAGGACAAGGTGGCCGTGGTGACCGGCGCGGGATCGGGTATCGGCGTTGCCATCGCCCACGAACTCGCCGCGCGCGGCGCCCTCGTCGTGACGGCGGACCTGGACGAGAGGGCCGCCGCGGCCGTCAGCAAGGCGATCGCCAACAAGGGCGGCAGGGCCAAGCCCTTCGCCGTCGACGTCAGCGACGCCGACGCGGTGGCGCGGATGGTCGATTTCGCCGTGCAGACCGGCGGCGGGCTGCATCTGGCGGTCAACAATGCGGGCATCGGCGGGCCGAGCGCGCCGCTCGGCGAATACCCGCTCGACGGCTGGCGCCAGGTCATCGACGTCAACCTCAACGGCGTGTTCTACGGCCTGCGCCACCAGATCCCGGCGATGCTGGAGAGCGGCGGCGGCGCGATCGTCAACATGGCCTCGATCCTCGGCTCCGTCGGCTTCGCCAATGCCGGCGCCTATGTCGCCGCCAAGCACGCCGTGGTCGGCATGACCAAGACGGCGGCGATGGAGTACGGCGACAAGGGCGTGCGCATCAACGCCGTCGGGCCGGGCTTCGTCGACACGCCGCTTCTGAGCAAGAACCTCGACGCCGAGACGATCGGCCAGCTCGCCGCGCTGCATCCGATCGGCCGCATCGGCCGGCCGGAGGAGGTCTCGGCGCTGACCTGCTTCCTGCTGTCGGACCGGGCGAGCTTCATCACCGGCAGCTACCATCTGGTGGACGGCGCCTACACGGCGCGCTGATCCGCCGCAGCGCCGCGACGCCCCGGCATTGACGGGCGTCAATGCCGGGCCCCCGCGCCCGGTCCGAGATGTCCGGCAAAGCGGAACACCGACGAGAGAGACGAACCATGCCGGAGCATTTCGAGACTGAGGGCTACGGGCGGCGCGACGTCCTTAAGCTGGCGCTGGCCGGCGCCGCGGCGCTCGCCGTTCCCGCCACGACGCCGGCCAGGGCGGCAGCGGTGAAGACCTCGGCGCGCATCGTCATCGCCGGCGCCGGCGCGGCCGGCCTGGCGATGGCCAACCGGCTGTCGGCGATGCTCGACGGCGCGTCGATCACGCTGATCGACGGCCGGCGGCCGCACTACTACCAGCCGGGCTTCACCCTGGTGGGCGCCGGGCTCAAACCGGCCAGCTACGTGGTGTCGGGCACGGCGAGCTACGTGCCGCGCGGGGCCGAATGGCTCGAGGAGGCGGTCGCCGAGATCGATGCCGACGGCAATCGCGTGGTCACCGCGTCGGGCCGCCAGGTGCCCTACGACTTCCTCGTCGTGGCCACCGGACTCACGCTCGACTACGGCGCCATCGAGGGCATGGATGTCGGGCTGATCGGCAAGGACGGCATCGGCAGCGTCTATGCCGGGCCGGAGGCGGCGGCGGCGACCTACGCGGCGATGGCGCGGTTCGCCGAGACCGGCGGCGTCGGCCTGTTCGGCCGCCCGGCGGGCGAGATGAAGTGCGCCGGCGCGCCGCTCAAATACACCTTCCTGACCGAGGACACGCTGTCACGCATGGGCAACCGCGGCAGCTCGGAGCTGATCTACGCCGCGCACAACGATTCGCTGTTCGGCGTGCCGATCGTGGCGGAGAAGCTGCGCATGCTGTTCGCCGAGCGCGGCATCCAGACGGCGAAGAGCCACGTGATGCGGGCGATCGACCCGGCGCGCCGCATCATCACCTACGACACGCCGGACGGCAGCAAGGAGCTCGGCTACGATTTCGCCCATGTGGTGCCGCCGATGCGCGCGCCCGAGGCGGTGCGCAACAGCGCCCTGCCCTGGCAGACCGGGCCGTGGGCGGCGGACGGCTGGGTGGAGGCCGACCGGGCGACGCTGCGCCACCCACGCTATGCCAACGTCTTCGCCGTCGGCGACGTGGCCGGCGTGCCCAAGGGCAAGACGGCGGCGAGCGTGAAGTGGCAGGTGCCGGTCGTCGCCGACCAGCTCGTCGCGGCGATCTCCGGCACGCCGTCCGACAGCGCCTACAACGGCTACACCTCGTGCCCGCTGATCACCCGGGTGGGCCGGGCGATGCTGATCGAGTTCGACTACGACAACAACCTCGTGCCGTCGTTCCCCGGCGTCATCGCGCCGCTCGAGGAGCTGTGGATCTCCTGGGTGATGAAAGAGACGGCGCTGAAGCCGACCTACTACGCGATGCTGCGCGGCAAGGCCTGAGCCCGTGACGGCGGCAAGCGCGCGGCGGCCATCCCACGACCGCATGGTACATGTGTTCGACGTTCCGGCACGATTGCGCCGTCGGGTGAGCCGACGCGGCGACGACCGACGACAAGGAGGCTGACATGCAAGAGCTCGACCCGATGGTGTTCTTCTCGGTGTTCCAGGAGATGCTCGGCCTGTGGCTGTGGCTCATCCTGGCGCTGGCCGCGTTCGGCCTGGCCGCCTTCGTCTACGCGCTGGTGCGCGACGGCGGGCTGGTCAGCCGCCGCTTCGTATGGGCGCAGCTCGCCGGCGTCGCCGGCGGCTTCGTCGCCATCATCTTCATGTGGTGGATCACCAATTCCTCGCCGGCCGACATCGGCGGTGCGATCGACGTGGTGCTGGTGCTGGCGATCTGGATCGGCGGCTTCCTCGGCTGGACGATCCTCGCCTACGGCGTGCTGGCGCTCGCCGCGCGCGGCAGCGCGGCGGTCGAACGGCCGGGCGCGCTCGGCTCCTCCTTCGGCACCTGACGGGTGCTGCGGCGGCCGGCGCGCCGGCTCACGCCGCGCCGGCCAGCCGGCCGCCGATCCACTCGACGATCTGGCGCGTCTGCATGGCACCGGAGGTGCGCGCGATCTCCGCACCGCGGCCGTAGAGGATCAGCGTCGGGATGCCGCGAATGCCGAGCCGACCGGCGAGCTCCGGCTCGGCGTCGGAGTTGAGCTTGAGAAAGCGCACGTCCGGCTCCAGCGCCTCGGCGGCGGCGGCATAGGCCGGCGCCATGGCGTGGCACGGTCCGCACCACGGCGCCCACACGTCGACCACCACCGGCAGGTCGCCGCGCCGCACCTGACGCTCGAACATCGCCGCGTCGACCTCGGCCGGCTTGCCGCCGAACAGCGGCTGGCGGCAGGTGCCGCAGCGCGCCTTGCCGGCCGGCCGGTCGGCGGGCACGCGGTTGACCGCGCCGCAGGCGGTGCACACGATGTGACGGCTCTCGCTCATGGTTCGGATTCCTTCAACGTGTCCGAGCCGGGGCGGCCGGCGGGGCGTCCTCGAGACCGGTATCGCGGCCTGGCTTCTGCGTGTCGCCGTGCGGCGCGGCGACGGCCGTTTCCGGCCCGCCCAGCGCGCGCAGCGCATTGAGGATGACGGCGACGTCGATGCCTTCCTGCAGCAGCGCGCCGGCGACCGGGGTGATGTAGCCGAAGGCGGCCACCACCATGGCGATGCCGGACAGCACCAGGCCGACGACGATGCTCTGCAGCGCGATGGCGCGCGAGCGCACGGCGATGGCGTAGGCCTCGGCGACGCGGTCGACCCGGTCGATCATGACGACCACGTCGGCGGCCTCCGACGACGCGGTGGCGCCGCGCGCGCCCATCGCCACGCCGACGCCGGCGGCCGCGAGCGCCGGCGCGTCGTTGATGCCGTCGCCGACCATCATCGTCGGCGCGCGCGCCGTCTCGGCCTTCACCGCCGCCACCTTCTCGTCCGGCTCGAGATCGGCGGCGATGTGGTCGAGCGGCAGGCCGCCGCCGATGCGCCGCGCCGTCTGCGCGTCGTCGCCGGTGACCATGACGAGACGCCCGATGCCGGCGCGGCGCAGCGCCGCCAGCGTCGCCGCCGCCTCCGGCCGCAGCCCGTCGCCCATGCGCAGCACGCCGGCGAGCGCGCCGTCGACCGCGACGAAGACGACGAGCGCGTGATCCTGGCCGTCGGCCGCCGCGGCGGCCCAGCCGGGCAGCGGCCGCTCGCCGGGCCACACGAGCGCGCGCGATCCGGCCTGCACCCGGCGGCCGTCGATCGTGCCGGAGATGCCGGCGCCGCGCACCTCCTCGACCGCCGCCGGCTCCGACAGCGCGAGGCCGCGCCGGCGCGCGGCGGCGACCAGCGCCTCGGCGACGACGTGGTGCGAGGCCTGCTCGAGCGTGGCGACCAGCCGCAGCACCTCCTCCTCGCGCCACGCCGGCGCCGTGGCCGCGGCGACCAGCCGGGCGCCGCCCTCGGTCAGCGTTCCGGTCTTGTCGAACAGCGCCGTGCGCGCCTGCGCCATCGCCTCGAGTGCGGCGCCGCCCTTCATCAGGACGCCGCGCCGCGCCGCCCGCGACACGCCGCCGATCAGCGCCACCGGCGCGGCGAGGATCAGCGGACAGGGCGTGGCGACCACCAGCACCGCGAGCGCGCGCACCGGATCGCCGGAGGCGAGCCAGGCGGCGCCGGCGACCAGCAGCGCGGCCGGCAGCAGCAGGATGGCGAAGCGGTCGGCCATGCGGATGAACGGCGCCTTGACGCCGTGCGCGGCCTCGACCATGCGCACGATGGCGGCATAGGTGCTCTCGCCGGCGCGCGCGGTGGCGGTCATGCGGAAGGCCTCGCCGGCATTGACGGTGCCGCTGCGCAGCGCCTCGCCGCGGCTGCGCGCGACCGGCACCGGCTCGCCGGTGACCGCCGCCTCGTCGATCACCGCCGCATCCTGGTCGAGCGCGCCGTCGACCGGCAGCACCTCGCCGGCGCGCACCAGGAGGCGGTCGCCCGGCCGCACCTCGCCGACCGCCACGTCGGCGACGTGGCCGTCGGCGAAGCGGTGGGCGATGCGCGGCGAGCGGTCGGTCAGCGCCTTGAGATTGTACTCGGCGCGGCCGCGGGCATACTCCTCCAGCACGTTGCCGCCGGCATACATGATCGCCACGACGACCGCGGCGAGCGGCTCGCCGAGGACGAGCGCCGCGGCCATGGCGACGAGCGCGATGGCGTCGACGCCGACCCGGCCGCGCAGGAACTCGGCCACCATCGAGACGGCGAGCGCGACCGCCACGGGCGCGGTGGCGAGCGACCACAGAAGGGCGGCGAGCGCCGCGCGGTCGGCCCATGCGGCCACGCCGCCGGCCGCCAGGCCGGCGAGCGCGAAGCCGAGCAGCGCATAGCGCAGCCGCCTCACGGGCGCACCGGCCGCGACGGCGGCAAACGCGAGGCCGGGCGAGCCGCGATCACAGCTCCTCGACCATGTCCCTGAGCATGTCGCGCACCGAACCGGCCACCCGGCCGAGCTCGGGATTGTCGATCGCCTGCATGGAGGCGACCGGATCGACGGCCGAGACCTCGACCTCGCCGGGCGCCGTCTGGGTGACGATCACGTTGCACGGCAGCATGGCCCCGATCTTGTCCTCCGCCTGCAGCGCCTTGTAGGCGAACTGCGGGTTGCAGGCGCCGAGGATGGTATAGGGCTTGAAGTCCACGTCCAGCTTCTTCTTCAGCGTCGCCGACACGTCGATGGTCGACAGGACGCCGAAGCCCTTGTCGGCGAGACGCTGGGTGACATGGTCGATCGCCGCGTCGAAGGGCATCGCGAGCGTCTTGGTGAAGTGATAGGTCATCTGCGGGCTCCTCTGCGGGCTCCATGGTGGGGACGCGCGGCCGCGCCGGCCGCCGTGCTGGCGGAAACCGGTTCGGCCGACAGCCGGTCGCGCGCATCAAAGCGCGCCGCGTGCGGCCAAACCTTGACGCGCATCAAACACCGGCGACCGGCAACGCGCGAGCGGCGCGTGCGGTTCAGCCGCCGCCCGCTTCCGGCTTGGTGCCCGAGCCGGTCCCGCGGCGGCGGGTGGCCGGCTTCTTCGGCGCGGCGGGCGCGGCGGCGGCGGTGCCGGCAGCGGCCGGCGGCGGGACCGCGCGATGGCCCGTCGTCACCAGCGGCTCGAGCGCGCGCTCGGTGAACACGCCGATGCCGAGCAGCACGACCAGAACGTTGAGCAGCCAGCCGAGGAAGGGGATGAAGTTGAGCAGCGCCAGCACCACCAGGCCGGCGGCGAGCACGAGAAGCCGCACCGCCATCGTGTCGGACGGACCGGCGAAGGCGACGGCGACGCGCCAGGCCAGCGCGTAGGCGCCGAGCAGGTAGCCGCCGATCCAGGCGAGCACGATCGCCAGGACGACGATCGGCACCAGCGGCAGGCCGATGATGGTCATGCCGCTGACGGGCACGAGGCCGACCAGCGTGGCCAGGCCGACGAGGCCGAGCAGCAGGGCGCGGAAGGGCCGGTCGGCGGCTTCGGCGCGCAGCGCCTCGGTGAGCCGCGGTGCCAGCGCCATGGCGAGTGCTGCGACGACGAGCAGGAAGGCCAGCGTCAGCACGAAGCCGAAGAAGATGCCGAAGAAGGACGGCCAGAAGCTCGGGAACGGAACCTCCATCGCCTCGCCCATACCGTCGAAGGCGGTGTCGATCTCCAGCCGCTCGAAGCGCACGCGGTCGGCCGGGATCACCGAGGCGGCGATGTCGACCGGCTCGGGCGCGCTGTAGACGAGCGTGCCTTCGATGCGCGCGTCGGGACCGAAGCTCAGCCGGCCGGCCGTCAGCCGGGCATCGCCGGCCACCGTGCCGTCGATCTTCATCGCGCCGGCGGCCGCCACCAGGCTGCCGGCGACCGCCCCCTCCAGCACAACGTTGCCGCCGGCCAGCCGCGCGTTGCCGGCAACGGTGGCGTCGTCGTCCACGGCCACGGTGAAGCCGAGCGCCGACAGATCCTCGCCGACCGACTGCTCGACGCGCACCGAGAAGCCGGCGGCATAGAGGTCGCCGCCGACCGGCGCGTCGACGTCGACGTCGAAGCCGACGGCGTTGGCGTCGCCCGTCACGCGGCCCGACAGCTCGACGGAGAAGCCGGACAGGACGGCGTCGCGCGGGCTCTCGGCGGCGAGCTCGGCATTGGCGCCGGAGACGTAGGTGTCGCCGCCCACGACCACCTCGTCGGCGACCGCCGTCACGGCGGTCGCTGCGAGCAGGACGGCGACCGGCAGGATCAGGCGTTTCGGCATGGCTCTCGCTCCCAGGCTGGTTTGCGGTCGGTGCGCGGTCCGCGCGCGCCGCGGCACGCGCCGGCAGCGGGCGGGTGCCGCGGCCGGCGGCCGATCGACCAGCGCATCAGCCGGCGAGCTTGCGCCAGCCGGTCTCCGGCTGCGCGGCCCGGCTCGCGCCGGGCAGGCGATAGAGACGGTCGGCCGGCGGCCCGGCGAGCGTCTCCGACAGGTCGAGCTCCTCCCGGCCGGCCATGTCGACCAGGCGGGCGTGGTCGAGCACCTCGAAGGTCTGCGGGTGGATGATGCGCAGGATGCGCCGGCGCGCCATCTCGTGGACGATGCGGCTGATCGTCTCCACCGTGGTGCCGAGATAGGCGGCCATGTCGCGACGCGAGATCGGCACGCCGAGGATGAAGCGGCCGTCGGCGCTGCCGTGTCGGCAGCCCCGGTTGCGCATCCGGCGGCACAGGATGAGCAGGAAGCTGGCGATGCGCTCGGGCACCGACTGACAGCCGAGCAGCAGCATCCAGTCGCGCGCCGCGTCGAGCTCGTCGAGCACGGCGAGCAGCATGCGGTGCTCGAGCTCGGGGTGGCGCGCCAGGAGCGCCTCGTAGGCGTGCCGGTCGATGCAGCACAGCGTGGCGTCGGTCGCCGCCTCGATGCCGACCTGCGAGGTGCGGGCGAAGACGCGGCCGAACATGTCGGACGGCATCAGCAGGCCGACGATCTGCTGGCGGCCGTCAGCCATGGTCTTCTGCGCCCGCAGCACGCCGCTGACGACGTTGCCGACGAAGCCGGCCTCCTCGGTCTCGCCGACCACGGTTTCGCCGGCGCGGAACGTGCGGATGTGGCTGAGCCGTTCGAACTCGGCCTGCAACTGCGGGTCCGCGGCGCCGCACAGCGCCCGCTGGTGGACGCTGCAACGCTCGCATGTCGTCAGCGGCTTCATCTGAACAAATGCGTTCATGATCCTCCTCCTGTGACCGCCAGACCCCGCCCCTTCGTCGTCACCGGTCGGGCACGATGCTGCCCGGTCTCGGCAAGAGCTGGGAAACGGCCTTCCGCAGCTTGGCTTCCGGCAGGCCCGTCATGTCGCGCACGAACTCGGCAAAGGTGACCATGCGCAGGGGCTCCGGCATCGCGTCGCGCAGAGCCGCCATCATGTCGGCCGGCGCGACCACCATCAAACGCTCGAAATCCCCGGCGACGCGATGACTGTCGAGCACCCGCACCACGTCCTCTGCAAAGGCGCGCAAATCCTCCCGCAGCGCCTTGCGGCCGGCCTCGGGCCAGTCGGCCGCACGGTCGTCCGGACGACCGCCGTCCTGGACGATGCGGCGCAGCGCGGTGCTTCTGGCGCGCAGCACGAGCTCCCTGATCTCCGGCGCGCTCGCACCCGATCCGATCTTGCGCACGATGCGGGCGTGCCGCGCATCGGCAACGAGAACCCACACCCTCGGCAGGACCATGACGACATCGTCCCTGATGGACATGGACAGCTTCGCCCGGCGGCGCACGCCGCGCCTTGACCTGAATCAAGGTGCGGCGCGCCTGCCGGTCATCCGCGTCCGGCGGATTTCTCGGCCCGATGGCGCGCCTGCGCGGCGCGCAGCGCTTCGACCACCTCCGCGTCGGTGAGCTGCGGAAAGCGGCGGTAGTGCTGGCTGAGCGCGAGGAAATGCACCGGCTGCGACAGGCAGACGACCTCGTCGGCCTCGCGGGCGAGCTTGGCGATCACCTCCGGCGGGCCGACGGGCACGGCAAGCACGATGCGCGCCGGGCCGCGCCGGCGCAGCGCGCGCAGCGCCACCTTGACGGTGGTGCCGGTGGCCACGCCGTCATCGACCAGGATGGCGCTGCGGCCGCGCACCGACAGCGGCTTGCGGCGGTAGCGGTAGGCGGTGCGGCGGCGCTCGAGCTCCGGCCGCTCGGCGGCGACCAGGCGCTGCAGCTCCTCGTCGTCGAGGCCGTAGGCCTCGATGATGGTGCGGTTGAGGACGACGTCGGGCGGGTTGCCGTCGACGATCGCGGCGACGGCGAGCTCCGGGTTGCCCGGCGCGCCCACCTTGCGCACGATCATCAGGTCGAGCGGTGCCGAAAGCGCTTCGGCCACCGCCGCGGCGACCGGCACCCCGCCGCGCGGCAGCGCCAGCACGACCGGCTGCGGCAGGTCGCGCGCAGCAAGCGCCGCGGCAAGCTCGCGGCCGGCCTGGCTGCGGTCGGTGAACATGGCCCGCTCAGCCCGCCGGCCAGAGGTTCTGCAGCCCCTTGCGCATGGCCTGGCGCACCTGACGGATCTCGCCGGGCGAGACGTGCCGGTCGAGCAGGCGGAAGACCGCGGCGATCGCCGCCTCGGGGTCGTCGAGCGGCTCGTCGCGGAAGTCCTGCTTGATGCGGTCGACGAAGTCGGCCTTGCTGCGCTCCCAGGTCGGCGCGGCCGAGGGGTTCCAGTTCTCGTAGTAGAGGCCGCGGATCAGCATGGGAAGCTGCGCCGACAGGTCCGACATCTCCTCGACCGAAAGCCAGTCGCGCACGGCGTGCAGCACCGAGCGCATGAGGCGGTAGGCGCGCCGCGGCGCCATGCCGCCGAGATCGTCGGACAGCTCGTTGACCCATTGCTGGGCGTGCTGCGCGGCCTGGGTGAAGGCGGAGATGGTGGTGTCGCTCATGGCGGGAGCTCCGTGTGCGGGTGCCGGTCGGCCAGCACTCGCGCAACACGACGCAGCGCGCATTGAGCGGGATCAAACCCGGTCGGTCGGCGGGCGGCCGGCGGCCG
>NZ_JAOAOP010000084.1 GCF_030398335.1 Aquibium sp. A9E412 | reverse complement strand
GGGAGAAGGGGGCGGCGGGCGGGGCGCCTTCATGCCGGCGGTCGGCAGCACGTCGGCGAAGATGCGCGGCCTCACCCTCTCCCCGCTTGCGGGGAGAGGGCAGGGTGAGGGGCAGCGGCGGGGTGGCGGCGGCGCGGGGTTTTCGCAGGGATGGCAGTGCCGTCGCGGCCAACGCCGGCGCTGCCCCTCATCCGCCCCTTCGGGGCACCTTCTCCCCGCTTGCGGGGAGAAGGGGGCGGCGGGCGGGGCGCCTTCATGCCGGCGGCCGGGAGCACGTCGACGAAGACGCGCGGCCGCTCCCTCTCCCCGCTTGCGGGGAGAAGGCGGCGGTTGGCGTGTCGCCTTCATGCCGGCGGCCGGGCAGTACGTCGGCGAAGATGCGCGGCCTCACCCTCTCCCCGCCTGCGGGGAGAGGGCAGGGTGAGGGGCAAGCGGCGGGGTGCGTCGGGCCGGGCGGAAGCTTGGGTGAGGCGGGTGTGGGCGGAGATGCCGGCGCTGCCCCTCATCCGCCCCTTCGGGGCACCTTCTCTCCGCTCGCGGGGAGAAGGGGGCGGCGGGCGTGTCGCCTTCATGCCGGCGGCCGGCAGCACGTCGGCGAAGATGCGCGCGACCTCGCCTTCTCCCCGCTCGCGGGGAGAAGGGGGCGGGGCGGGTCGGTCTCCGCTTGCGGGGAGAAGGGGGCGGTTGCGTCGCGTCCGGGGAGAAGGGGGCGGTTGCGTGGTGTCGGCGGGGCGGGGCGGGGATCAGCACAGCCGGGGGTCGTGCGGATAGGCGGAGAGGCATTCCGCGCCGGTCTCGGTGATCAGGTACTGGTCCTCCAGCTTGACGCCCTCGCGGCCGCCGAGGCGGCCGGTGTAGCTTTCCACGCAGATCACCATGCCGGGCAACAGCACGTCGTCGCCCGGCGTGTCGGCCGCCACGTCCTGCGGGTAGGGGATCGTCGGATACTCGTCGCACAGGCCGACGCCGTGGTAGAGGCAGCCGTAGCGGTTGGCCATGCAGTCGTCGGGCAACAGCCGCGCGGTCTGCCACAGCTCGCGCAAGGCGATGCCGGGCTTGAGCAGCGCGGCGTTGTGCGCGACCTGCTCGCGGGCGATGCGGTAGAGCGTGCGCTGCTCGTCGCCGGCCGGGCCGTCGCCGGCGAGCCAGGTGCGCGAGATGTCGGCGCAGAAGCCGTAGGGGCCGATCAGGTCGGTGTCGAAGGCGACGAGGTCGCCGGCCTCGACCGGCCGCGCCGCGCACTCCTGGAACCACGGGTTGGTGCGCGGGCCGGAGGCGAGCAGCCGCGTCTCGATCCATTCGCCGCCGCGCGCGATGTTGCCGCGGTGCAGCTCGGCCCACAACTCGGTCTCGCTGATGCCGGGGGCGAGCGCGGCGTGCATGTCGGCCATTGCCCGCTCGCAGGCATGCACGGCGCGGCGCATGCACAGGATCTCGTCGGGCGACTTGACCGTGCGGGCGCGCTCGACGATCGCCTGGCCGTCGAGCAGCGTCAGCCCGCGCGCGGCGAGCGCCGCCTCGCCGCCGACCGGCAGGTGGTCGACGGCCACGCGCCGGTTGGCGCCGCCGCATTCGGCGACGAGCGCGGCCAGCTCGTCGGCCCAGCGGGCAAGCCGCGCCGGCACCAGGTCGCCGGCATACATGAAGACGGTGGACAGGCAGGGCCGCACGACGTCGACCACGCCGGTGTGGTCGGACAGGTGCTCGCTGTGATGGTAGTCGTAGAGGATCACCGGCCCGTCGGTAGCGACGAAGCAGAAGCGGGTGGCGTTGTGCATCACCCAGAGCTGCATGTTGGTCGAATCGGTGGCGTAGCGGATGTTGACCGGGTCGTAGACGATCAGCCCGGCGCAGTCGTGCCGGGCGAGCTCGGCGCGGATGCGCGCGAGCCGGTAGGCGCGCATCGCCGGCAGGTCGGGCGCGGCCAGACCGGCGGCGCGCCACTCCGCCTCGGCCAGCGCGCCATGGCCGATGAGGTGGGCGTTGAGCGCGGCCGCCTTGGCGCGCGCGGCCGCCTCCAGCGCCGCCTGGTCGGCCGGCGCGCCGCCGCCCGGCGCGAAGGGCATGATCTTGCGGTGGCGGCCGAAGCCGTGCGTGTCGCGCGCATCCATCGTTGCCGTCCTCCTGCTGCTGCCGACCCTGCTGCCCCTCCCTGCGCCCGTCAGGCGCGCATGCGCAGGCCGGCCGGGTCGAAGGGCGGCTCGAGCGCGAGGCGCGCCGGGCAGCGCCGGCCGAGGATCTCGATCTCGAACAGCCCGTCTTCGGCCGTCTCGGCGAGCGCGGCCGGCACGTAGCCCTGCGCCATCGAGCGGTCGACGAAGTGGGCGTAGCCGCCCGAGGTCACCCAGCCGACGACGCGCCAGTCGCCGTCGACGATGCCGCGGATGCCGGCGGCGTCGCGCGGGTCGGCGCGCGCCGCCCCGTTGCCGGCGACCGGCGCGCCGGTCGGGCCGAAACGCGGCGCGCCGTAGCCGTGCGGCGGCTCGACCGTGCCGTGGTCGGTGTCGCCGACGCGCGCCCAGATCGGCTCGTCGCCCATCACGTCGGCGTCCTCCGCCTCGACCAGGAAGGAGACGCGGCGCAGCTTCGGCCCGTCGGCCTTCTCGCGGGCGGCCGCCTCGCGGCCGATGAAGTCGTTCTTCTCCAGCTTGACGAAGCGCTCCATCGCCGCCTCGAACGGGCCGTAGATCGGCCGCAGCTCGCGGAACCAGGTGGGGAAGTTCTTCTCCAGCCGCATCGACAGCAGCGCCCGCATGCCGAAATCGACGATGCCGTGGTCCGCGCCCGCCCGCTTGATGGCGTCGTAGACGACGCGCTGATAGGCCGGCTGCATCCAGATCTCGTAGCCGAGATCGCCGGTGTAGCTGATGCGGTTGACCAGGCAGGGCGCGCCGGCGACGTCCATCTCGCGAAAGTCCATGAAGCGGAAGGCGGCCGCCGAGACGTCCTCGTCGGCCAGCGCCTGCAGCACCGCGCGGCTCTGCGGACCGGCGATCGACAGGCCGACCAGCGTCTGGTCGAAGCGGTGCAGGCGCACCGAGCCGTCGGCCGGCAGGTGGCTCTCGAACCAGCGCATGTGGTAGCGCGCTGCGGCCGACGAGCCCCACAGAAGGAAGCGCTCGTCGGCCGCCCGGGCGATGGTGAAGTCGCCGATCAGCTTGCCGGAGGCGTTGAGCATCGGGGTCAGCACGATGCGGCCCGCGCGCGGCATGGTGTTGGTCATCAGCCGCGACAAAAAGGCCTCCGCGCCGGGGCCGGAGACCGCATATTTGGCGAAGTTGGCGATCTCGGTGACGCCGACGCGCTCGCGCACGGCGCGCACCTCCGCGCCGACATGGGGGAAGTCGTTGGAGCGGTGGAAGGAGACGACGTCGCGCGCCTCGGTGCCGGGCGGGGCGAACCACAGCGGCGTCTCCAGGCCCCAGGAATCGCCCATCACCGCGTTGTTGTCGCGCCGCATGACGTCGTAGAGCGGCGTCGTCTGCTGCGGTCGCGCGGCCGGCAGCTCCTCGTTGGGAAAGCGGATCGAGAAGCGGCGCGAATAGTTCTCGCGCACCTTGGCATTGGTGTAGCGCGGCGTCGCCCACTCGCCGAAGCGCGCCACGTCCATGCCCCACACGTCGAAGCCGGGATCGCCGTCGACCATCCAGTTGGCGAGCGCCAGGCCGACGCCGCCGCCCTGGCTGAAGCCGGCCATCACCGCGCAGGCGCACCAGAAATTGGTCAGTCCCGGCACCGGGCCGACCAGCGGGTTGCCGTCCGGCGCGAAGGTGAAGGGGCCGTTGATGACCTGCTTGATGCCGGCCGTCTCGAGCGCCGGGAAGTGGCGGAAGCCGACCTCGAGCGAGGGCGCGATGCGGTCGAGGTCGGGCGCCAGCAGCTCGTGGCCGAAATCCCACGGCGTGGTGTGCGGCGACCACGGCCGGCAGGCCTTCTCGTAGGTGCCGAGCAGGATGCCGTCGCGCTCCTGGCGGGTGTAGATCTCGCCCTTGAAGTCGATGACGCCGATCAGCTCGCGGCCGGTCTCGCGGTTGAAGGCGGCGACCTCGGGCATCGGCTCGGTGAGCAGGTACATGTGCTCCATGGCCAAGAGCGGCAGTTCGAGGCCGACCATGCGGCCGACCTCGCGCGCCCACAGGCCGCCGGCATTGACCACGTGCTCGGCCTTCACCGTGCCCTGCTCGGTGGTCACGCTCCAGGTGCCGTCGGGCGCCTGCGCCAGCCCGGTGACGCGGTTCCTGAGCACGATCTCGGCGCCGAGCCGGCGCGCCGCCTTTGCATAGGCGTGCGTGGTGCCGGAGGGGTCGAGATGGCCCTCGACCGGGTCCCACAGCGCGCCGACGAAGTGGCGCTCGTCCATCAGCGGGAACATCGCCTTCGCCTCGGACGGGGTGATGAGCTCGGTCTCCATGCCGAGATAGCGGCCCTTGGCGTGCGCCAGGCGCAGGAAGTCCATGCGCTCGGGCGTATCGGCCAGCATCACGCCGCCGGTCAGGTGCAGCCCGCAGGACTGGCCCGACAGCGCCTCGATCTCGTCGTAGAGCCTGACGGTGTAGGCCTGCAGGCGGGCCACGTTGGGGTCGCCGTTGAGCGTGTGGAAGCCGCCCGCCGCATGCCAGGAGGAGCCGGAGGTGAGCTCGGAGCGCTCGATCAGCACGAGGTCGGTCCAGCCGGCGCGGGCCAGGTGATAGAGCACGGAGCAGCCGACGACGCCGCCGCCAATGACGACCGCCTTTGCGTGGGATTTCATGGGGTTGGGCCCGTCCTTGATGACAGCGATTCAGGGTGTTGACGTGGCGAGTCCGGTGGCCGCCGGCGCATCGGCTCAGAAATCCGTCGGCGCGCCGCCCTCGGCGATGCGCCGGTCGACGAAGTCGTCGATCGCCTCGCGCAGGGCGGGGTCCATGCCGGGCGTCTCGTAGCTCTCCAGCCGCTGCTTCCACACCCGGTTGGCGTGCTCGATGGTGGTCGGCGCGCCGGCCTGGTCCCAGCTCTCGAAGTTGCGCCAGTCCGACAGCACCGGCGCGTAGAAGGCGGTCTTGTAGCGCGCCTGGGTGTGCGGCGAGCCGAAGAAGTGGCCGCCCGGGCCGACGGCGGCGATCGCCTCGACGGCCAGCGCGTCCTCAGACAGGTCGAGCGGGGCGAGGAACTCGGCCACCATCTGCAGCAGGTCGATGTCGAGGATGAACTTCTCGTAGGAGCAGCGCAGCCCGCCCTCGAGCCAGCCGGCGGCATGCTTGACGAAGTTGCCGCCGCCCTGGATGGCGCCCCACAGCGCGAAGGTGCTCTCGTAGGCGGCCTGGGCGTCGACCGTGTTGGCCGCGCACACGTTGGAGGTGCGGTAGGGCACGCGGTAGCGCCGCGCGAGCTGGCCGCCGAGAAGCTGCGCCTTCATGTATTCCGGCGTGCCGAAGGCGGGCGCGCCGGAGCGCATGTCGACATTGGAGGTGAAGCCGCCATAGCCGACCGGCGTGCCCGGCCGCACCATCTGGGCGAAGACGAGGCCGGCCAGCGCCTCGGCGTTCTGCTGCACCGTGGCGCCGGCGATGGTGACCGGGGCCATGGCGCCGGCCAGCGTGAACGGGGTGATGATGACCGGCTGGCCGCGGCCGGCCATCTGGATGATGCCCTCCATCATCGGCACGTCGAGCTTGAGCGGCGAGTTGGTGTTGATGACGGAAAAGCAGGACGGCTCGGCGGCGAACTGCTCGTGGCTGACGCCGCGCGCCAGGCGGGCGATCTCCATGCCGTCGACGTTGCGCTCGCGGCCGAGCGAATAGACGTGGAAGGCCTTGTCGGTCAGCGTGGCGATGTCGCGCAGGCATTCCAGGTGGCGGATGGCGGGATGGATGTCGATCGGCTCGACCGGATAGCCGCCCGTCAGATGGATGATGTTGTGCATCTGGGCGAGCTTCAGGAAGTTGCGGAAATCCGCCTGGTTGCCCGGCCGGCGGCCGCGGTCGGCGTCGGAGCAGTTGGGCGCCGAGGCCATCTGCGCGAAGACCACCGCGTCGCCGCCGAAGCGCACGTTGTGCGCCGGGTTGCGGGCGTGCAGGGTGAACTCGGACGGGCAGTGCGCCATCCATTCGTCGATCAGCGCGGCGTCGAAGCGCACGCGGTCCGAGCCGACGCGCACATCGGCGCCGGCACGCCGCATGATGGCGCGCGCCTCGTCGTGCAGCACGTCGAGGCCGATCTCCTGCAGCACCCGCAGCGAGGCGCGGTGGATCGCCTCGAGCTCGTCGTCCGACACGATGGCGGTGGGCGCGAAGGGCAGGCGCAGCGCCCGGAAGGGGGGCTGCTCGAAGGCGCTGGTGCCGCCCGTGCGCTTGCCGGCGCGGCCGCCGCGGCGGCCCTGCGGCGGCGCCTCGGTGAGCGAAGCGTGATGCGTCATGCCGGCCGGTCCTCCCGCTTGGCGCCGCGCCGCCGCGGCTGATGCCGCAGCGGCCGGCGGGCCGGGCGGCAGCGCCCGGCGCGGCTCATGATGGCCGGCGCCGGCAGGCGGCGACACGCGGGCGACGACGCCGAGCGCCAGAGAATCGACATGCCGCGGCGCGGGCCGCGCCTGTCGCCGCGCCGCAACACGACGACAGGCCTCGGTGACAACCGGCCGCAACATGCTCTAGACTGGCGGCATGGCGCAGTTCCTCTCCCATGCGCGGGCGCGGCAGCCGGCCGTGAAACCCTCCGCGCGCACCCGGCACACCGAGCTCCTGCGGCTGTGCGCGCGCATCGGCTATTCGCCGCCGCCGGCCTGACCCCGCCCCGGCCACGGCCGGAGAAACGGAGTCGACAAAAGGCGCCAAGCTTATGACCTATCAGAACTTTTCCCTGAAGCAGATGCAGGAGATGGATGCCGCGCATCATCTCCACCCGTTCACCGACCACAAGGACCTGCGGGCCGCCGGCGCGCGCATCATCGCGCGCGCGGAAGGCGCCTATGTCTACGACACTGAGGGCGAGGCGATCCTCGACGCGATGGCCGGCCTGTGGTGCGTCAACGTCGGCTACGGCCGCCGCGAGCTCGCCGAGGTCGCCTACCAGCAGATGCTGGAGCTGCCCTACTACAACTCCTTCTTCCGCTGCACGACGCCGAGCCCGGTGCTGCTGGCGCGCAAGATCGCCGAGATCGCGCCGCCCGGCATGCGCCAGGTGTTCTACGGCTCGTCCGGCTCGGAGGCGAACGACACGGCGCTGCGGCTGGTGCGCCACTACTGGGCGCTCGAGGGCAGGCCGGAGAAGAACCGGGTCATCTCGCGCCAGCACGCCTATCACGGCTCGACCATCGCCGCCGCCTCGCTCGGCGGCATGGCGGCCATGCACGGCCAGCTGCACGGCGCGGTGCCCAACATCGCGCACGTCATGCCGCCCTATGCCTTCGAGCTGAAGCGGGCGGACGAGAGCGAGCACGATTTCGGCCTGCGCGCGGCGCGCGCGGTGGAGGACGCGATCCTCGAGGCCGGGCCCGACACCGTCGCCGCCTTCATCGGCGAGCCGGTGATGGGGGCGGGCGGCGTCAAGATCCCGCCCGACAGCTACTGGCCCGAGGTGCAGCGGATCTGCCGCAAGCACGACGTGCTCCTGATGCTCGACGAGGTCATCACCGGCTACGGCCGCACCGGCGCCTGGTTCGCCGCCGAGCGGCTCGGCATCGAGCCCGACACGATGACGACGGCCAAGGCGCTGACGTCCGGCTACCAGCCGCTGTCGGCGCTGCTCGTCGGCGAGCGCATCGCCGCCACGCTGGTCGACAAGGGCGGCGAGTTCTTCCACGGCTACACCTATTCCGGCCATCCCGTCGCCTGCGCGGTGGCGCTGCGCAACATCGAGATCATCGAGCGCGAGGGGCTGGTCGAGCGGGTCGCCGCGGACACCGGGCCCTATCTCGCCGACGCGCTCGCCGAGCGCATCGCCGGCCATCCGATCGTCGGCGAGGTGCGCGCCTTCGGGCTGATGGCGGCGATCGAGATCGTCGCCGACAAGGCGACGCGCCGGCGTTTCGCCGGCGAGGGGGCAGCGGGCGTGGCCGTGCGCGACGCGGCGATCGAGGCCGGGCTGATGCTGCGCGCCGTCGGCGACACGATGATCCTGTCGCCGCCGCTGATCTGGACGCATCAGGAGATCGACATCGCCTGCGAGCGCATCCGCGCCGCGCTCGACGCCGCGCACGGCCGGCTTGGCGGCGCGGCCGCCGCTGCCGCCTCGTGACCGCACGACAGGGAGGAACCGGGCCATGACCGACACGCCGCTCGTGCCGCTGGTCGAGTATGCGCAGGCCGGGCCGCAGGTGCGCGCCGTCTACGACGACATCATGCGCACCCGCGGCACCGACTGGATCAACAACTTCTGGAAGGTGCTGGCGCACGACCCGGCGCTGCTCGAGCGCACCTGGCAGAGCGTGCGCGCGGTGATGGCGCCCGGCGCGCTCGATCCGCTCGTCAAGGAGATGATCTACGTCGCGGTGTCGGCCACCAATGGCTGCGCGTACTGCACCTACTCGCACACGGCGGCCGCCCGCGCCAAGGGCATGACGGACGCGCAGCTCATGGAGCTGATGGCCGTCGTCGGCATGGCCAACGAGACCAACCGGCTGGCCAACGGGCTGCGCCCGCCGGTCGACGCGGCCTTCGTGCCGGAGGGCTGAGCGGCCGGCGCCGCCGGCGTGCGCGTCAGCGCAGGAGCTGCACGCGCACGCTGGAGCGGTAGACCTCGACCTCGACCAGCGGCTCGCCGCGCATGATGGCGCGGCGCGTGCGGTCGCTCATCGCGCTCGGCCGGTTGAGCATCGATTCCAGCCGCGCCCGCGCATTGGCCGAGCGGAACCACGGATCGTCCTGGTCCTCGCGGTCGACGATGCCGAAGCGGTGCACGTTGGCGCGGTCCTGGCGCACCACCTGGGCGGCGGTGTCGAGCCGGTAGCCGTCGCTGGCGTGATGATCGTCCCACGACAGCCGCGCCACGTAGGAGCCGAGATACTGGTCGGCCAGCGCGCCGCCGGCCGGCAGCGCAAGCGCGGCGCCGATCAGCGCGGCGGCGAGGAGATGACGTCGTGTGGTCATGCGAAAGCCCCTTTGATGCCTGTCCCAACGCAAACCGGCATGCCGCGTCCGGCGCGCGCGGTCGTTGATCGGCGTCAAGGGGAGCGGAGAAATGCGCAACGGGCAAGACCGCGTTCTCCGGGCGGGGAGGACGCGGTTTGCCAGAAACGCATGGCCCTTCGCCGAACGCCACGCGGGCGAAGGTTTACCGGCTCCGGGACGCGAGACCTGATCCGGAGCCGCTGGACGGTGCCGAGCGCCGCCTCGCCAACCGTTCTAGCCGGACATCGTTACCGGGCGGTTAGCGAGTGCTTAAGCGTCGGTAAATTTGGCATTTTTCTCGTCGACGGGGCTGACGCAGCGTCATCCGGCCCGGCCGGCCTGGCCGGCCTGGCCGCGCAGGAAGGTGATGATGGCGGAGAAGTCCTTGCCGCCATGGCCCATGGCGTCGAACAGCGCGTAGAGCTGGGCGGCCTCGGCGCCGAGCGGGGTCGCGGCGCCGGCGCCCTGCGCGGCCTCCTGGGCGAGCCGCAGGTCCTTGAGCATCAGCCCGGCGGCGAAGCCCGGCTTGTAGTCGCGGTTGGCCGGCGAGGCGGGCACGGGGCCCGGCACCGGGCAGTAGCTCGTCAGCGACCAGCACTGGCCGGAGGCGGTGGAGGCGACGTCGAACAGCGCCTGGTGCGACAGGCCGAGCTTCTCGGCCAGCACGAAGGCCTCGCCGACGCCGATCATCGAGATGCCGAGGATCATGTTGTTGCAGATCTTGGCCGCCTGGCCGGCGCCGCCGTCGCCGCAATGCACCACGCGGCCGGCCATCGGCTCGAGGATCGGCCGGGCGCGGGCGAAGGCCTCCGCGCTGCCGCCGGCCATGAAGGTGAGCGTGCCGGCCTCCGCGCCGCCGACGCCGCCCGACACCGGCGCGTCGACCGACTGCAGGCCGTGCTCGGCGGCGAGGGCGTGGGCGCGGCGCGCGGAGTCGACGTCGATGGTCGAGGAATCGATGAACAGCGCGCCGCGCTCGGCCGCCGGCGCCACCTCGGCATAGACCGAAAGCACGTGGCTGCCGGCCGGCAGCATGGTGATCACCACGTCGGCGCCCTTCACCGCCGCCGGCGCGCTGGCCATCACGGTGACGCCGTTGTCGCCCGCCGTCTTCAGATTGTCCGGCACCAGGTCGAAGCCCTGCACCGCATGGCCGGCCTCGACCAGATTGGCGGCCATCGGGTTGCCCATGTTGCCGAGGCCGATGAAGGCGATGGTGGTCATGCTCGTCTCCCCCTGCGGCCGCCTCAGCGGCCGACCATGTGGCGCGCCACGATCAGGCGCATGATCTCGTTGGTGCCCTCCAGGATCTGGTGGACGCGCAGATCGCGGACCAGCTTCTCGATGCCGTAGTCGTGCAGATAGCCGTAGCCGCCGTGCAGCTGCAGCGCGTCGTTGGCGACGTCGAAGCAGGCATCGGTGACGAAGCGCTTGGCCATCGCCGACCACTTGCCGGCGTCCGGCGCGCCGGCGTCGAGCCGGGCGGCGGCGGTGTAGAGCAGCATGCGCGAGGCGTTCAGCGCCGTTTCCATGTCGGCGAGCTTGAACTGCAGCGCCTGGAAGCGGTCGAGCGTCTTGCCGAAGGCCTGCCGCTCGCCGGCATAGCCGAGCGCCTTGTCGAGCGCCGCCTGCGCGCCGCCGAGCGAGCAGGCGGCGATGTTGAGCCGGCCGCCGTCGAGCCCGGCCATGGCGATGCGGAAGCCGGCGCCCTCCTCGGCGAGGCGGTTCTCGGCCGGCACCCGGCAGTTCTCGAAGATCACCTGGCGGGTGGGCTGCATGTGCCAGCCCATCTTGTTCTCCAGGCTGCCGAAGGCGAGCCCCGGCGCATCGCCCGGCACGACGAGGCTCGACACGCCGTGCGGGCCGTCCTCGCCGGTGCGCGCCATGACGACGTAGAGGTCGGAGGCGCCGGCGCCGGAGATGAACTGCTTGACGCCGTTGAGCACGTAGTGGTCGCCCTTGCGCTCGGCGCGCGTCTTCAGCGCCGCGGCGTCGGAGCCCGAGCCGGGCTCCGTCAGGCAGTAGCTGGCCAGCCACTCCATGGTCGTCAGCCGGGGCAGGAAGCGGCGACGCTGCGCGTCGTCGCCGAAGCTGTCGATCATCCAGGCGGCCATGTTGTGGATCGAGATGAAGGAGGAGAAGCCGGGGCAGGCGGCGGCCAGCGCCTCGAACACCAGCACCGCCTCGAGCCGGCCGAGGCCGGAGCCGCCGACGTCCTCGCCGACATAGATGCCGCCGAGGCCGAGCGGCCCGGTCTCGCGGATCACGTCGGCCGGGAAGTGGCGCTCGCGGTCCCAGTCGAGCGCGTGCGGCGCGACGCGGTCGGCGGCGAAGGCCTCGGCCATCTCGCGGATGGCGCGCTGGTCCTCGTTGAGGTCGAACTGAGCGGTGCCCTTGTCGACTGCGGCGTCCATGACGGCCTCCCTCGCTGCGGCCGCTGCGCGGCCGGCCGCAAGTTTAGTGCATCGCACCGCCCGCGCAATGCGCCCGCCCGCACAGGGGCTGTGCGCGACGCTCACACACCGAGCCACAGCCTGAGCGGGTGGCTGTCGTCCATCATCAGGCGCACCGCCAGGGCCACGCACACGACGACGAGCAGCGGCTTGATGAGGCCGGCGCCGCGGCGCATGGCGAGCCCGGCGCCGAGCCGCGCGCCGGCGAACTGCGCCGCGCCCATCAGCAGGCCGATCTGCCAGGCGACCGCGCCGACCAGGGCGAAGGCCACGAAGCCGCCGAGATTGGAGGCGAAGTTGAGGAACTTGGTGTGCGCGGTGGCCTTGAGCAGGCCGAAGCCGGCCAGCGAGACGAAGGCGAGCATGAAGAAGGAGCCGGTGCCGGGACCGAAGACGCCGTCGTAGAAGCCGATCGCCGGCACGAGGGTGAGCCCGAAGGCGAGCGGCGTGATGCGCCGGGCGCGGTCGACGTCGCCGAGATCGGGCTTGACGGCGAAGAACAGCGCCACGGCGACGAGCAGCAGCGGCAGCATGGTGCGCAGCAGGTCGCCCGGCAGCACGGTGGCCATCAGCGCGCCGCCGGCCGCGGCGACGAAGGCGAGTAGCGCGAAGGGCAACTGTTTGTTTACCGAGACATGGCCCCTTGCGGCGTAGGCGAGGGTCGCCGAGGCAGTGCCGAACAGCGACTGCAGCTTGTTGGTGCCGAGCGATTCGACCGGCGAGAAGCCGGCCAGGAGCAGCGCGGGCACGGTGACGAGGCCGCCGCCGCCGGCGATGGAATCGAGAAAGCCGGCGGCGAAGGCGGCGATGACGAGAAACAGGACCGCTTCGGTCGAGAGGTCGAACATATGACGGCATTTGCCCGCGAGAGGGAATTGCGCTTGGATCACACCCGCCGGCACGGCGCAAGCCGGGCGCCGGCGGGTCGGGTTCGGCGAGGTCGGGCATGACGGTGGAGGTTCTGCTGCCGCTGACGGAAGGGCTGGCGCGCCAGCGCCGGGCGGACGCGGCCGGCGAGGCGGCGCTGGCGGCCGAGCTGCTCGTGCTGCTGCGGCTGACGCTCAACGACGACGCGCTGACGCCGGCCGGCCGGGCCGCCTTCGCGCGCCTGGCCGCGGCGGGCTTCGCGCTCGCGCCGGCGGAGGCCGACACCGCGCTTACCGCGATCGACGGCTGGCTGGCGGCGCGCGGCACCGCCGGCGCGGCGGCCTATCTCGGCGGGCTGACGGCCGAGCGGCGCACCGCGCTCGGCCGCCGGGCGCTGGCGCTGTGCGCGGCCGACGCGGCGCTGGCGCGGCGCAGGAAGCGGCTGTGCGGCCGGCTCGCCGCGCTGCTCGACCTGCCGGCCGAACGGCTGACCGGCGCGGCCTGATCCGGACGGAGCCGGCAGCGGCGCGCCTGCGGCCGGCGGACCGGGGCGTCCTCTGCTGGCGCGCCAGCGGCGTTCTGCGCTTCACGGACTCGCAGATCGGCTCCAACGCATTGTTTTCACGCGTTTTTCGAACGGCGAACCGGTTTCCACTTCGCCTGGAAACGCTCTATCGCGCGCGCGCCAGGCGGTGCCGGATGGCGCGGTCGAGATCGGGCGCGGCCTCGACCAGCAGGCGGGCGGCCTCGCTGCGCGGATGGCGCAGCACCTCGGCCGTCGCGCCGCGTTCCACGATGCGCCCGTCATGCATGACCATCACCTCGTCGGTGATGGCGCGCGCCACCGTCAGGTCGTGGGTGATGAACAGGTAGGCGACGCCGAGCCGGCCGTTGAGGTCGGCGAACAGGTCGAGGATCTGGGCGCGGATCGACACGTCGAGCGCCGACACCGGCTCGTCGGCGACGATCAGCCGCGGCCGCGTGATGATGGCGCGGGCGATCGAGATGCGCTGGCGCTGGCCGCCGGAGAACTCGTGCGGATACTTGTCCATGTCGGCGGGCGCCAGCCCGACCTCGTCGAGCGCGGCGGCCACCATGTCGCGGCGGGCGGCCGGCGTCGGCCGCTCGTCGAGCAGGTGCAAGGGCTCGGCGACCAGGCGCTCGACGCGGTGGCGCGGGTCGAACGAGCCGTAGGGGTCCTGGAAGACGACCTGCATGTTGCGCCGCGCCGGGCGCAGCTCGGCCTCCGACAGGTGGTGGTGGGCGCGGCCCATGAAGCGGATCTCGCCGGCGCTCGGCGTGTCGAGGGCGAGGATCATGCGCGCCAGCGTCGACTTGCCGCAGCCCGAGCGGCCGACCAGCGCCATGGAGTGGCCGTGCGTGAGGCCGAACGACACGCCGTCGACCGCCCGGAAGGGGGCGTCGCGCGCCAACAGGCCGCGCCGCCGGCCGGGATAGTCGCGCGTCACGCCGTCGAGCGCGAGCAGCAGCTCCGGGGCGCCGTGCGTGGCGTCGGCGGCAGGGTCGGGCGCGGCGGGGATGGGCGCGGCGCGCCGCGCCGGCACGTGCATCGAGGCCTCGGCGAGCTGGCGCGTGTAGGGGTGCTTCTGATCGCGCAGCGTGGCCGCCGTCTCGCCGGTCTCCATCACCGCGCCGTGGCGCATGATCGCCACCCGGTCGGCCATGTCGGCGACGACGGCCAGGTCGTGCGAGATGAGCAGGAGGCCCATGCGGTTTTCCGCCACCAGGTCGCGCAGAAGGTCGAGGATCTGCGCCTGCAGCACCACGTCGAGCGCCGTCGTCGGCTCGTCGGCGATCAGCAGCTTGGGCTTGAGCGCGCAGGCGATGGCGATGACGACGCGCTGGCGCTGGCCGCCGGACAATTCGTGCGGGTAGCGCGTCGGCGGGAACTGCGCCGGCGGCAGGCCGACCCGGTCGAGCATGGCGCGGGCGCGCGCC
>NZ_JAOAOP010000083.1 GCF_030398335.1 Aquibium sp. A9E412 | reverse complement strand
GCGCCGCGCCCGCCCGCGCCGCAGGCGCACGGCGAACAACCCGGGCCCCGCCCGGCCGACGCGCGGGAGCGCCGCCAGGAGGACGGCAAGTCGCTCGAGGAGGAGATGAGCCGGCTGCTCGGCGCGCTGTCGCACGACCGGCGCTAGGGCGCTTCCAGGCAAAGGCGGAAACCGGCTCGCTATCTGAAAAAAAGCGCCGGCGCGACAGGTCAGGGCCGATCGGCGATCCCGTGCGAGGCGAACCGGCGCCGGACCGTGCTTCGTATGATCCTGAGGGGGAGAGGCACGCCGCGCGACCGGGGTGCGTCGGCAAGCGGCGGGATTGCGGAGGGGACGAGGGATGGCGGGCGCCAGCGCGCGCTCAGTCGTCGCGATAGACCTTCTCGCGCCGCTCGTGGCGCTCCTGCGCCTCGATCGACAGCGTGGCGATCGGCCGGGCGTCGAGCCGCTTGAGCGCGATCGGCTCGCCGGTTTCCTCGCAATAGCCGTAGGTGCCGTCCTCGATGCGCTGCAGCGCCGCGTCGATCTTCGAGATCAGCTTGCGCTGGCGGTCGCGCGCCCGCAGCTCGATGGCGCGGTCGGTCTCCGAGGAGGCGCGGTCGGCGAGATCGGGATGGTTGGCGTTCTCGCGCTGCAGGATCTCGAGGGTCTCGCGCGCCTCGCGCAGGATGTCGTTCTTCCAACCGATCAGCTTGGCGCGAAAATAGGCCCGCTGGCGCTCGTTCATAAACGGCTCGTCCTCAGAGGGTACGTAATTGGTATCAACGAGTTCGCTCATTCGACTCACCCCACAACTACAACCCGGGCGCCTATATATTCGGCGTGCTGCGGCCCGACAAGCGCAAAGGCGACCGCGCTCACGCTTTTGTTAGGCGCTTGTTTCACGGTCGCGAGGCCGGCCTTTAGCGGGTCTTCGCGACGCTTTTTTGACGCGCCGGCGGGCACTTAACGCCGGCCGCGTTGCCTGCGGCGGCCGCGCCGTCTATTGCTTGTGTCCGCCGCCGCACAGGCGCGAACGGGGGATGCCGGACCGCAATGCACCGCCTGCTGCTCCTCAGGCACGCCAAGGCCGGCTGGCCGAAGCCGGGCATGCGCGACTTCGACCGGCCGCTGCTGCCGGCCGGCGTCGCGGCGGCCCGCGCGGTCGGCCGGCGCATGCTGGCCGCCGGCCTGCTACCCGACCGGGTGCTGTGCTCCTCGTCGCTGCGCACGCGCCAGACCTGGCACTGGGTGGCCGGCGAGCTCGGCGCGACGCCGGCGGCGGTCGAGTTCAGCGATTCGCTCTACGCCACCGACGTCACCGGCTATCTCGACGCCATCCGCGGCGCCGGCCCGGCGCGCACGCTGCTGGTCGTCGGCCACAACCCCAACATGGAGGACCTGGCGCTGGCGCTGCCGGGCGACGGCGACCCGCAGGCGCGCGCGGCGCTGGTCACCGGCTTTCCCACCGCCGCGCTGGCCGTGCTCGCCTTCGCCGGGCCGCTGGCGGCCGCCGCGCCCGGCGAGGCGCGGCTCGAGGCCTTCCTGGTGCCGCCGGCCGGCGGCTGAGCCGCGCCACGTTTCCATCGCCGCGTCGAATGCCTATATCGGTGGGCTCGACGTTGCGGTGACCGTTCATTGGCTTCTCTGACCACCTTCTCCGACGAGGCGCTGATCGCGCTCGACACGCTGGCCGGGCGCGCGGGAAACCTGTTCGCGCCGACGCTCAGGCTCGGCGTGACCGGCCTGTCGCGCGCCGGCAAGACCGTCTTCATCTCCGCCCTGGTGCACAACCTGGTGCATGGCGGCCGGCTGCCGCTGTTCGAGGCGCAGAAATCGGGCCGCATCGCGCGCGCCTATCTCGAGCACCAGCCCGACGACCAGGTGCCGCGCTTCCAGTACGAGGACCACGTCGCCGCGCTGGTCGAGGAGCGCCGCTGGCCCGAATCGACGCGCGCCATCTCCGAGCTGCGGCTCACCGTCGACTACGAATCGGCCTCCGGCTGGGGCCGGCTGTTCTCGCGCGGCCGGCTGTCGATCGACATCGTCGACTATCCCGGCGAGTGGCTGCTCGACCTGCCGCTGCTCGGCAAGAGCTATGCCGAGTTCTCGCGCGAGGCCTTCGAGCTGGCCGAACTGCCGGTGCGCAGCGAGCTGGCGCGCGACTGGCGCGCGCTGGCCGACACGGTCGACGCCGATGCCGAGGCCGACGAGATGCAGGCGCGCCGCCTGTTCGAGGCCTTCGCCGCCTATCTCAGGGCCGGCAAGACCGATGCCAGCGCGCTGTCGACGCTGCCGCCCGGCCGTTTCCTGATGCCGGGCGACCTGGAGGGCTCGCCGGCCCTCACCTTCGCCCCGCTGCCCGGCCTCGATCCGCAGGCGCGCGCCCGCCCCGGCTCGCTGCGCGCCATGATGGAGCGCCGCTACGAGGCCTACAAGACGCATGTGGTCAAGCCCTTCTTCCGCGAGCACGTGACCCGGCTCGACCGGCAGATCGTGCTGGTCGACGCCATGCAGGCGCTCAATGCGGGCGCCGGCGCGGTGGCCGACCTGGAACGCGCGCTGACGGAGATCCTGGCCTGCTTCCGGCCCGGCCGCGGCAACCTCGTCAGCGACCTGTTCGCCCGCCGCATCGACCGCATCCTGATCGCCGCCACCAAGGCCGACCACATCCACCACGAAAGCCACGACCGGCTGCAGGCGATCGTGCGCCGGCTGGCCGACCGCGCCATCGCGCGCGCCGACTTCACCGGTGCGGCGGTCGACGTGGTGGCGATGGCCGCCGTGCGCGCCACGCGCGAGGGCACCGTCAAACAGAACGGCGACACCCTGCCCGTCATCATCGGCACGCCGCTCGCCGGCGAGACGATCGCCGGCGAGGCGTTCGACGGCGAGCGCGAGACCGCCATCTTCCCCGGCGACCTGCCGGCGCGGCCGGCGGCCGTGCTCGAACAGGCCGCGCGGGCCGGCGAGCCGCCGATCCGCTTCGTCCGCTTCCGCCCGCCGCGCCTCGAGCGCGGCGCCGACGGCGCCACGCTGTCGCTGCCGCACATCCGCCTCGACCGCGCCCTGCAGTTCCTGCTCGGAGACCGCCTGGCATGACCGGTGAGCGCCGCCCCGCCGCCTTTCCCGTCGCGCCCGCCGACGACGGCAAGGACGCGCCGAAACGCGACAGCGCGCGCGCCGCGCCCCGCGAACGGACCGGCAGTGCGGCCGAGCCGCCGCCGCGCGCGCCGCGCGCCGCGCCGCTCGACCAGCTCGCGAGCGCGGTTCCGGCCACCGTCGACGTCTTCGAGGAGCCCGCCGCCGCGCCGCAGGATCCGCCGCCGGCCAGCCCGCCGCGCCGCCGCGGAAGGCTCGGCACGGTCTTCCTCGCGGCCTTCGGCCTGTTCGTCTCGCTGGCGCTCGGCCTGTGGGTCGAGGGGCTGGTGCGCGATCTGTTCGCCCGCGCCGACTGGCTCGGCTGGCTCGGCGCCGGCCTCGCCGCCGTCGCGGCCCTCGCGCTCGCGCTGATGCTGGCGCGCGAGGCGATGGCGCTCGCCCGCCTCGCCTCGGTCGAGCGGCTGCGCACGCGCGCCGCCGCCGCGCTGGCGGCCGACGACGCCGCCGCCGCCCGGGCGCTGGCGCACGATCTCGCCGGCTTCGTGGCCGGCAAGCCGGAGACGGCGCGCGGCCGCCGCACGCTGGCCGAGCTCGAGGGCGAGGTGATCGACGGCGCCGACCTGGTGCGGCTCGCCGAGACCGAGCTTCTGGCGCCGCTCGACCGGCGCGCCCGCAAGCTGGTGCTCGACGCGGCCAAGCGCGTGTCGGTGGTCACCGCCGTCAGCCCCCGCGCCCTGGTCGACGTCGCCTATGTGCTGTTCGAATCGGGCCGGCTGATCCGCCGGCTGGCCGAGCTCTATGGCGGCCGGCCGGGCACGCTCGGCTTCTTCCGGCTGGCGCGCGGCGTGCTCGCCCATCTCGCCGTCACCGGTTCGATCGCCGCCGGCGACAGCCTGGTGCACCAGCTCGTCGGCCACGGCCTGGCCGCGCGGCTGTCGGCCCGCCTCGGCGAGGGCGTCGTCAACGGCATGATGACCGCGCGCATCGGCATCGCCGCCATGGAGGTGGCGCGCCCGCTGCCCTTCGCCGCGGTCCGGCGGCCGGGCATGGGCGATTTCCTCAACGCGCTGACCGCCTTTGCCGGGCGCAAGCAGCGCGGCGCGGCGGACGGCTGACAAACCGGCTTGCACGGCGGCCGCCCTTGGCGCATGCTTGGCCGACGGCTCACACGAAGCATTAACCATTCTTGGTCATGGTCGCGGGCCTGTTGCCGCTTCCGTCCGTCCGGGTGAACGATGATGAAACGCGCTCTCCTCGCCGCGCTCCTGCCCACCGCCATCGCGGCCGCCGGCTCGGCCGCGCCGGCCGCGGCCGACGAGCGCGACGCCCGCTTCTTCAAGTCGGTCGAGGGCGAGTGGTCCGGCCCCGGCGAGATCGTCGCCGGCAAGTACAAGGGCACCAAGTTCGTCTGCCGCTTCACCGGCGCCACGCCGGACGACAAGGTCGGCATGTCGCTCGACGGCGGCTGCCGCGTCGGCATGTTCACGCAGAAGATGTCGGCGGTCATCGAGCGCCGCGGCCGCCACTACCGCGGCACCTTCATGGACGGCGCCGAGGGCAAGGGCCTCGACATCGTCGCCGGCAATGTCAGCGACGAGAAGGTGATCTTCTCGCTCAACCGCAAGACGCTCAACGGCGCGATGCTCGCCCGCCTGCCCGACGACGACACCATGCACGTCACGGTCTCCGTCAAGGTCGCCGACGACATGGTCCCCGTCATCGGCGTCAATCTCAAGCGGCTCGATTCGCGCAAGGTCGGCGCGCTGCGCGAGCGCTGAGGCCCCGCGCGGCCGCGCCCGGCGGCCGCTTTCGCTCTATCCCTGCTTTTTCCGCCACCAGTCGCCGCCGCCCGGCAGGCGAACGACGCCGCTCGCGTCGACCCGCGCCGCATGCGCGGCGATCGCCGCACCGGCCACCCGCAGGTCCGGCGCGATCTCGGCCAGCGGCAGCAGCACGAAGGCGCGCTCCAGCATGCGCGGATGCGGCACGCTCAGCCCCGGCTCGGCGACCGTCGCCGTGCCGTGAAGCAGGATGTCGAGGTCGATCGGCCGCGGCCCCCAGCGCTCGCCGCGCACCCGGTCGAGGCCGCGCTCCACGGCAAGCAGCGCCTCGAGCAGCGCGCGCGGCGCCAGATGCGTGTCGAGCCGCGCCACCGCGTTGAGGAAATCGGGCTGGTCGGTCTTGCCCCAGGGCGGCGTGCGGTAGAGCGAGGAGACCGCGGCGACCGTGATCGCCGCGTGCGCGTCGAGCCGGCGCAGCGCGGTCGCCATCGCCGCGGCCGGGTCGCCGAGATTGCCGCCGAGGCCGAGATAGGCGGCGACCGGGCTATTGCGGCCAGACAACCGTCACCTCGACATGGTCGAGCACGCCGGCCACCGGGGCGTTCGGCTTGCGGATGGTGATCTCGGCGCGCGCGATCTGCGGAAAGTCGCGGCACAGCGCCCGCGCCACCTCGAAGGCGAGCGCCTCGATCAGGTAGCGTCGCTTGCCGGTGACGATCTCCTCGATCACCCGGAAGGCGGTGCCGTAGTCGACCGTGTCGCGGATCGAATCGGCGACCAGCGCCGGCCCGGGATCGACCGTCAGCGCGGCGTCCACGTAGAAGCGCTGGCCGAGCGTCTCCTCCTCGTCATGCACCCCGTGGCGCGCGAAGAAGGCGCAATTGGTCATGCGGATCACATACATCGGCCGCTCTCGTCCCTGCTCCAGGTCATTCTGCGCCGCCGGGACGCGCGGCGAGGATAGCATCCGTCATCCGCAGCGCATCGACGTTGATTGCGACATCGTGCACGCGGAAAACGGACGCCCCCTTGAGCCGCAGGATGGCGCTCGTCGCCGCCGTGCCGGCCGCCCGCGCCGCGCCGCCCTCGCGCCCCGTGGCGTGGCCGATGAAGCGCTTGCGCGACGTGCCGGCGACGAGCGGCAGGCCGAAGGCGGCCAGCTCCTCGAAGCGCGCGGCGAGCGCCAGGTTCTCGTCGGCGTCCTTGGCGAAGCCGAAGCCGGGATCGAGCGCGATCTGCGCGTCGGCGACGCCGGCCGCGCGCGCCGTCGCGAGCGCCGGTTCCAGGAAGACGTGCTGGTCGGCGATCACGTCGGGATGCTTCTGCCGCTCGCGCCCGGTGTGCATGATGACGAGCCCGGCCCCGGTCTCGGCGGCCAGCGCGGCGAGCGCCGGGTCGCGGCTCAGCCCCCACACGTCGTTGACGATGTGCGCGCCGGCCGCCAGCGCCAGCCGCGCCGTCTCCGACCGGTAGGTGTCGATCGACAGCACGACGTCGAGCCTGGCCGCCAGCGCCTCCAGCACCGGCAGCACGCGCGCCTGCTCCTGCGCCGCGCCGATCGGCGTGCCGCCCGGCCGGGTCGATTCGCCGCCCACGTCGATGATCGTCGCGCCCTCGGCCACCATGCGCTCGGCCTGGGCGACGGCGCGCCCGAGGTCGTCGAAGCGGCCGCCGTCGGAAAAGCTGTCCGGCGTGACGTTGAGAATGCCCATCACCACCGCCTGCGCCCCCAGCTCGATGCTGCGGCCGTGCGCCAGCCGCCAGCGGCGCGGTGTCGTGCGGGTGTCGGCCATGCCTGCCTCGTCTCCTGCCTGGTGCCGGCGCGGCTGCCGGCGCGAAGTTCATTGCCTCGCCGGCGGACATGGCGCAAGGTGCGCGCCGGAGGCTTTTCGACCACGCCATGAAGACGCCGCTTCTCGCCCTCGCCCTGCTCGCCGCCGCAGCCGCCGGCGCGTCCGCCGCCAGCGTGTCGCGCAGCTACAGCTACTTCTCGATCGGCGGCAAGACGCTCGAGGAGGTGGAGCAGCAGCTCATGGCGCACGGACCGCATGTCGCCAGCACCGGCGAGCGCCACGCCGGCGCCACGCGCATGGAGTTCACCACGCGGCTGTCCTATGCCGAGGGCGACGGCCGCTGCCGGATCGCCGACGCCGCCGTCTCCGTCAAGGCCGAGGTCATCCTGCCGCGCTGGCGCATGCGCAGCCGCGCCGACCGCGATTCGCGGGTGATCTGGGACACGCTCGCCCGCGACATCAAGCGGCACGAGGAAAGCCACGTCAGCATCGCCAAGAACCACGCCCGCGAGCTGGAGACCGCGCTCAAGCGGCTGCCGCGCCGGCGCGACTGCCAGGCGCTCGCCGCCGACGCCAAGGCGACGACCGACCGCATCCTGGCCAGGCACGACGCCGCGCAGGACCGCTTCGACCGCATCGAGACGATCAACTTCGAAAGCCGCATCATGCGGCTGCTGCGCTACCGGCTGGAGCAGATCGAGGCGGGCCGCATCCCGGGCTGAACGCGCCGTTCGCGCGCGACCTGAAGGAACGGCTGCAGGGCGCTGCAACGAATCCCCTTTTCGCCGTCGGCCGGTCGCCGTCTTCAGGCGACGCCGAGCTTCTTCTGCAGGCTGGTCGACGACGTGGTGTACTGGAACACCACGCGCTCGCCGGGGTTGACGATGCGCTTGGCCGCCTGCGCCATCAGCGCTGCCTCGTGGAAGCCCGACAGGATCAGCTTCAGCTTGCCGGGATAGCTGTTGATGTCGCCGATGGCGAAGATGCCCGGCTCCGAGGTCTCGAACTTCTCGGTATCGACGGGAATCAGGTTCTCGTGCAGCTCCAGCCCCCAGTCGGCGATCGGCCCGAGCTTCATCGTCAGGCCGAAGAAGGGCAGCATGCGCGTGCAGGCGATCTCGACCTCGCCCTCCGGCCCCTTGACGACGGCCGCGGCGAGCTGTCCCGCCTCGCCCTTGAGCGCCGTCACCTGGCCGACCTGGAAGCCGATCTTCTCCTCCTCCTTGAGGGCGAACATCTTGTTGACGCTGTCCGGCGCGGCGCGGAACTCCGGCCGCCGGTGCACCAGGGTGAGGCTGCTGGCGACCGGCTGCAGGTTGAGCGTCCAGTCGAGCGCGGAATCGCCGCCGCCGACGATCAGCAGGTCGTGGTCGCGGAAATCCTCCATGCGGCGCACGGAGTAGAACACGCTCCTGCCCTCATAGGCCTCGATGCCGGGGATCGGCGGCCGTTTCGGCTGGAACGAGCCGCCGCCGGCGGCGATCACCACCACCGGCGCCTCGAACACCTCGCCCTCGTCGGTGGTCAGCCGGAAGCTGCCGTCGTCGCGCCGTTCCAGGCCGGCGACCATGCGGCTGAAGGTGAAGCCGGGATGGAACGGCTTGATCTGCTCCATCAGCCGGTCGACCAGCTCCTGGCCGGAAATCACCGGCCAGGCCGGGATGTCGTAGATCGGCTTTTCCGGATAGAGCTCGGCGCACTGGCCGCCGGGCCGGTCGAGGATGTCGATCAGATGGCACTTCAGGTCGAGCAGGCCGAGCTCGAACACCGCGAACAGGCCGACCGGGCCGGCCCCGATGATCAGCACGTCGGTCTTGGTCGTCTCGCTCATCGGCGCTGTCCTTCGTCGGTTGCGGCCGGCGGCCGGCGGGCGCCGGCGCTCAGCCCTGGCGTTCGGGCACCCGCACGACGAGGCCGTCGAGCGCGTCGCTGACCTTGATCTGGCAGGACAGCCGCGAGTTGGGCCGCACGTCGTAGGCGAAGTCGAGCATGTCCTCTTCCATCGGCTCCGGCTGGCCGACCGCCTCCGTCCAGGCCTCGTCGACATAGACGTGGCAGGTGGCGCAGGCACAGGCGCCGCCGCACTCCGCCTCGATGCCCGGCACAGCGTTCTTGATGGCGTTTTCCATCACCGACGAGCCGTTCTCGGCGTCGATGTCGAAGGTCGTGCCGTCGAAGGCAACGATGGAGATCTTGGTCATCGGGCGGTTCCGGCAGTCAGGAGGAGACAATGCCGCACCGGCATTAATCACTCCGCCGCGCGAGTCAACTCCGCCGCGGGCCGCCTAGCGGCTGATCGACGCGACGAATTCCCGCACGTCGTCGATCAGGCGCGGAAGCCGGCGCAGCGCCGAGGCGTCCTGCGGCCGCGCCTCGATCTCGGCCGCGCAGTCGGCGATGGCGAAGGCGCCGATGGCGCGCGCCGAGCCGACCAGCCCGTGCGCCAGCGCGCGGCGCTCCGCCGCGCCGGCGGCGGCAAGCCGCTGCGCCACGGTGGCCGTCTGGCCGAGGAACAGCGACAGGACCTCCGCCTCGACCTGCCGGTCGCCGAGGCTCTGGCGCGCCAGATGCGCGAGATCGACGGGAGGCCGGCGCGAGGGCCGGCAGGGCCCGCCGCCCGGCCGGTCGAACGCGATGCTGGCGGTGGTGCCGAAGGCCATGGTCTCTCCCTCCCCGGGGATGCTCCGCATGACCCGACACGCTCGCAGCGACCCGTGGACAAGCCGTTAACGCACCGCGCGCAATGGGAAATTTCTGCCGAAGCCGGCGTTAACCCTATGTTTAAACTTTTACGCATCGCCGCGAATGCATGTTCCCTTTACCGGCCCGTGCCACTACGATACCGGCGGTCAGGTTTAGGCCTCAAATATGCGGTAGCGAAAGAACCGGTTCACCCGGACGGGCATCGCAGCGAGTACAGGGTAAAGGCGGCATGGCGCGCAACACAGCGAACAAGAAAGACCTCGACACCGACTTCGCCAAGGAGCTCGAAGACGCGCTCGACATCGACCTGGCGGACGACGGCCGCGAGGGCGACCTCGACGTCGCCGCCTCGATGGCCGACCTCGAGGCGCAGATCTCGCAGGCCGCCGAGGAGCTGGCGCGCGAGGGCGGCCAGTCCGACGAGGCGGTGGCCGCCACCGCCGAGCCGGCCGAGGCCGCAGCGACCGGCAAGGCCGAAACGGCCGTCGCCGAGACCGCGCCGGCAACGGCCGCCGCCGCGCCGGCGGCCGCCGCGCGGCCGCAGCCGGCCAACACGCAGACGCCGCTGTCGCCGGCCAACGACGACCGCCAGAAGGACTACCGCGCCTTCCAGCGCAGCCTGCAGACCCGCCCGCCGCGCACCGCCTACTGGCTCGCCGCCCTGCTCACCGTGGCCTGGATCGGCGGCGGCCTGCTGCTCGCCGACGTGATCTATGGCCCCGGCATCTGGCAGATCCGCTCGGTCGAGGCGCTGCTCGCCGCGCCCTATGCCATCGGCCTGGCCGTCGGCATCGTCGTGCCGGTGATCCTGTTCTGGGGCTTCGCGGTGATGGTGCGCCGCGCCCAGGAGATGCGCCTCGTCGCGCAGTCGATGACGGAGGTCGCCTTCCGCCTGGCCGAGCCCGAGGCGCTGGCCCAGGACCGGGTGATGACGGTCGGCCAGGCCGTGCGCCGCGAGGTGCAGGCGATGGGCGACGGCATCGAGCGCACGCTGTCGCGCGCCGTCGAGCTCGAGACCGTGGTGCATTCCGAGGTCAACGAGCTGGAGCGCGCCTACTCGGAGAACGAGTCGCGCATCCGCGTGCTGGTCGACGGGCTGGGCAGCGAGCGCGAGGGCATCGTCAGCCACGCCGAGCGCGTGCGCGCCTCGATCGCCGGCGCGCACGAGCAGCTTCGCGAGGAGCTGACCTCGGCCGGCGACCTGATCCGCCAGAGCGTCGAGAGCGCCTCGCGCCAGCTCGTCGCCTCGCTGGCCGAATCCAACGACAGCCTGCTGGCGCGCATGAACGGCAGCGGCGACGAGATCCGCAAGGCGATCGACGAGCGCCTGCAGGCGATCAGCCAGCACATGAGCACGTCCGGCGACGCCGTCGCCAGCATGCTCGACACGCGCATCGCCGCGCTCGGCGAGCGCACCGAGCAGCTCTCGCAGTCGCTCGACGAGATGTTCCGCAGCCGCACCGACGGTCTCAACGCGCTGCTCGGCGACACCACCCGCGCGCTGGGCGAGACCTTCGACAGCCGCTCGAGCGCGCTGCAGGAGACGCTGGCCACGCGCGGCGAGGCGCTGATCTCGGAGTTCGAGACGCGCGCCCACGCGCTCGACGAAGGCACGCGCAAGCTCAACGACGCGCTCGAGGCGCGCGCCCGCCAGATCAACGAATCGCTGGTCGAGCGCTCGCGCGAGATCGCCGACACCTTCAGCCGCGGCCGCAGCGAGCTGTCGGGCGCCATCGAGGAAGGCCGCACGGCCATCGACAAGGAGATGGCCGACCTGGTCGCCTCCACCTCGGTCATGCTCGAGGCGCGCGCCGACGATTTCGTCGGCCGCTTCAGCGAGGGCCGCGCGCAGCTTTCCGCCGCGCTCGACGCCGACATCGAGAAGCTGGCCGAGGTCCAGTCGCGCATCGACGAGGCCGTCGAGGCGCAGGCCAACGCCTTCTCCGAGGGCCGCACGCGGCTGGCCGGCGCCTTCGAGGAGGACATCGCCAAGCTCGCCGCCACGCGCACCGCGATGGAGAGCGCGCTCGCCGCCCAGATGAACAAGCTCGACGAGACGCGCGGCGCCTTCGCCGCCTCGCTCGACGCCGACATCGCCCGCGTCGGCGAGCGCCGCGAGGAGCTCGCCGCGGCGATCTCCGGCGAGTTCGCCAGGGTCGACGAGGCCTTCAAGGCGCAGACCGGCATCATCGAGGAGCGCACCGCGACCATGGAGAAGGCGCTCACGGTCGGCGTCGGCCAGGTCCGCCAGGCGCTCGAAAGCAGCGCCTCCACCGTCGCCGGCACGCTGCGCGAGAAGGTCATCGAGGCGACCACCGCGATGAGCGAGGAGGCTGGCAAGGTGATCGACGGCGTCGACGAGCGCATCGGCGCGCGCGCCGACGATCTGGCCCGCAAGCTCGGCGAGAGCGTCGAGGCGGCGGGCGACAAGCTCGACGCGCGCATCGTGACGATCGACAGCACCTTCGACGGCGCCGCCGAGCGCGCCGTCGGCCGCATGGCGGCGGTCGCCGAGCGCTTCGACGCGATCGACGGCCGCGTGGCGGCGAGCGCGGAGAAGGCGTCCGAGGCGATCGGCCAGCGCATCGCCGAGATCGACAGCACCTTCGACGGCGCCGCCGAGCGCGCCGCCGGCCGCGTCGCCTCCGTGGCGCGCGACTTCGACGGCATCGACCGGCGCATCGCCGAGACGGCCGAGAACGCCGCGCAGGCGCTCGGCCAGCGCATCATCGAGATCGACGGCACCTTCGACGGCGCCGCCGAGCGCGCGGTCGGCCGGGTGACGGCGATCGCCGAGAGCTTCGAGACGATCGACCGCCGCGTCGCCGACAGCGCCGAGAACGCCGCGCAGACGCTCGGCCGGCGCATCACCGAGATCGACAGCGCCTTCGACGGCGCCGCCGAGCGCATCGTCGCGCGCACCGAGACGGCGGCGCAGCGCTTCGAGGAGATCGAGGGGCGGGTCGGCCAGACCACCGACCAGGCGGCCGACCGGCTGGAGGCACGCATCTCCGACATCGACCGCACCTTCGACGGTGCCGCCGAGCGCATCGGCGAGCGGATGGACGGCTTCGTCGAGCGCTTCGACCAGGTCGACGGCCGCATCGCGCTGCGCGTCGACGAGACGGCCAAGGCGCTCGACGCCGGCGTGTCGCGTGCCGCACAGGCGCTCGGCGCCCGCGTGCAGGAGATCGACCGCACCTTCGACGGCGCCGCCGAGCGCATCGGCGCGCGCGCCGATGCCTTCGCGCAGCGCTTCGACGACATCGACCACCGCATCGCCGCGCGCGTCGACCAGACCGCCGACGCCCTCAACAGCGGCGTCGAGCGGGCCGCCGAGACGTTGAGCCACCGCGTGCACGAGATCGACCGCACCTTCGACGGCGCCGCCGACCGCATCGGCGCGCGCGCCGACGCCTTCGCCGAGCGCTTCGAGGACATCGACGAGCGCATCGCCGCGCGCGTCGACAAGACCTCCGACGCCCTCAACAGCGGCGTCGAGCGGGCCGGCATGGTGCTCGGCGAGCGCATCAACGAGATCGACCGCACCTTCGACGGCGCGGCCGAGCGCATCGGCGCGCGCGCCGACGCCTTCGCGCAGCGCTTCGACGACATCGACCACCGCATCGCCGCGCGCGTGGCGCAGACCTCGGAATCGCTCGCCGAGCGCTCCGACGCGATCGCCCGCACCTTCGAGGAGGCCGACCACCGGATCGCCGCGCGCACCGGCCACACGGCCGAGACGCTGCATGCGCGCGCCGAGGACGTGGCGCGCACCTTCGAGGAGGTCGACCAGCGCATCATGGCGCGCACGCACCAGACCTCGGCCGAGCTCGAGGCCCGCGCCAGCGCCATCTCGCAGGCCCTCGGCGACGCCGAGGAGCGGCTGTCGCACGGCGCCCGCGCGCTGACCGGCAACCTGCGCAGCGGCGTGCACAGCGCCGAGGAGCGCCTCAAGGAGACCGCCGAGGCGGCCGCCCAGCAGGTCAGCCAGCAGCTTTCGCACACCCAGGCCGACCTGATCTCGACCGCCGACACGATCGCCCAGACCTTCGCCACCATCAACGACCACATCGGCCGGCGCACCGGCGAGACGGTCAAGTCGCTCGACGAGCGCACCCGCGAGCTCAACACCGTGCTCGCCGGCCGCGCCTCGGAGCTGTCGCGCATTCTCGACGAGACCGCGCGGCCGCTGGTCGACCGCTTCTCCGACAGCGGCGGCGAGCTGCAGCGCAGCATCGAGGCGATCACCGAGCGCACCGCCGAGCGGCTGCGCGCGGAGAACGAGGCGCTGGTCAGCGCCCTGACCAGCCGCACCAGCGAGACGCTGAAGGCGGTCGAGCGCGCCCGCGCCGGCCTCACCGACCATGTCGGCGACCTGCTCGAGCGCCTCGCCTCCTCCAGCGAGCGGCTCGACGCGCTCGTCGCCTCGGCGGCGCGCAACCTGTCGGAGATCGACCAGAACCTCGACAGCACGACGCGCGGCTTCGCCGAGCGGGCCGAGCGCGCCGCCGAGACCTTCGCCAACTCCGCCAGCCTGGTCAGCGCCAATTCCGGCCGCCTGAGCGACCTGTCGGAGCGCACGCTGAAGGAGATCTCGTCGATCGCCAGCCGCTTCGACGAGCACGGCAAGGTGCTGGAGAGCGCCTCCGGCCTGCTCGACCGCGCCCAGTCCGGCCTCGCCGACACGCTGCAGCAGCGCCAGCAGGCGCTCAACGAGCTGGCCGAGGGCCTGGTCAGCAAGTCCGAGGCGCTGCAGGACACGATGTCGACCTTCGAGGACTATGTCGGCCGCATCCTGAAGACCGCCGAGGGCCGCACGCGCGATTCCGCCGACGGCATCCGCAGCACCATCGACGAGGTGGTGGAAACCGCCACGCAGCGCTTCGCCGGCGCCACCGAGGAGATGCGCCGCACCGCCGCCGCCATCCGCGCCGAGCTCGAGGAGACGCGCGCCGAGATGAAGCGCGGCGTCTTCGACCTGCCGGAGGAGACGCGCGAATCGACCTCGGCGATGCGTCGTGCGGTCACCGAGCAGATCAACGCGCTCAAGGAGCTGTCGGAGATCGTCACCCGCTCGGGCCGCGGCGG
>NZ_JAOAOP010000082.1 GCF_030398335.1 Aquibium sp. A9E412 | reverse complement strand
CGCATGCTGGAGACGCTGCCGGCGCTGCCGGCCGAGCGGCGCGCGGCCGCCGCCGAGGCCTATCTGGCGCGCATCGGCGCCGACTGGCCGGCGGCGCTGCGCGGCGAGGCCTGGGCCTCGGTCGCCGCGATCCTCGACGACGAGCGCTTCGCCGCGCTGTTCGCGCCCGGCTCGCGCGCTGAGGTGCCGGTGATGGGCACGTTGGAACTCGGCGGCCGGCCGCGCGCGGTGTCGGGCACCATCGACCGGCTGGCGGTCGGCGCGACGACGGTGGCGATCGTCGACTACAAGACCAACCGCCCGGCACCCGAGACGCTCGACGCCGTGCCGGAGGCCTATGTCGCGCAGCTCGCCCTCTACGCGGCGCTTCTGGCGCCCGTCTTTCCCGGCCGCAAGGTCGCGGCGGCGCTGCTCTTCACCGAGGCGCCGCGGCTCATTGCGGTGCCGGCCGAGCGGCTCGACGCCGCGCTTGCCCGCCTCGCGAAGGCGTGACAAACAGGTGCTTGATCGCCCGTGCCGGCAACCCCACATGCCGAAGCGACATGCCGCGCATGCGCGCGCCATCCCCGAAAGGAGTTTGACATGGCCACCGTCACCATAGACGCCAGCAATTTCCAGTCCGACGTGCTCCAGGCCAGCGAGCCGGTGGTCGTCGACTTCTGGGCCGAGTGGTGCGGCCCCTGCAAGATGATCGCGCCCGCGCTCGAGGAGATCGCCGGCGAGATGGACGGCAAGGTCAAGATCGCCAAGGTCAACATCGACGAGAACCCCGAGCTCGCCACCCAGTTCGGCGTGCGCTCGATCCCGACGCTGCTGCTGTTCAAGAACGGCGAGGTCGCCGACATGAAGATCGGCGCGGCGCCGAAGACCGCGCTGTCGTCGTGGATCAGCGGCAACGTCGCCTGACCGGCTGCCGATCGCACGAAACCGAAAGCCCGGACCGCGCGCCCGGGCTTTTTCTTTTCGGCGTTCCGCCAATGCCGCGCCGTGACATTCGTCTTGTCGCGAGATCGCGGGTCGGCTCCAGGGGCTTTCGACGCGTTTGCGGACGGCGAACCGGTGCCCACTTCGCCTGCAAACGCCACAAATCTTGTCCTGACGCGTTTGCGGACGGTGAACCGGTGCCCACTTCGCCTGCAAACGCTTTATGCCGGCGGCGTGCCGTTCTCGACCAGCGCCTCGCCGACCAGATAGAGCGAGCCGGCGATCAGGATGCGCGGTGCCGGCGCGCCCGGCTCCTGGTCGTCGCGCAGCAGCGCCAGCGCGTTGTCGATCGAATCGACCGGCTCGGCCGACAGCCCGGCCTCCATGGCGCGCGCGGCCAGGACGGCGTTCGGCACGCCCGCCTCGCTGCTGCGGATCGGCACGGTGTAGACGTGCCGCGCCATGCCGACGAAGGCGCGGAAATAGTCGACCTGGTTCTTGGTGTCGAGCATGCCGGCGATCAGGAAGAGCGGCCGGGCGACGCGCTCCTCGAGCCCGGCCATCGCCTCGGCGACCACCGTTCCCGCACCGGGGTTGTGGCCGCCGTCGACCCACAGCTCCGCCTCCTGCGGCGCCTGGCCGACGAGCCGGCCGGCCGTCAGCCGCTGCAACCGGCCGGGCCAGGCGACAGCGGCCATCGCGGCATCGGCCACCGCCTGGCCGACCGGAAAGCCGGCCGCCTTGACCGTGGCGATGGCCGCGGCGGCGTTGGCCACCTGGTGGCGGCCGGGCAGGCGCGGCAGCGTCAGGTCGCAAAGGCCGTCCTCGTCCTGGTAGACCATGCGGCCGTTCTCCTCGAAGGCGAGGAAGTCCGCGCCGTAGACGCTGAGCGGGCAGCCGAGCCGCTCGGCCGTCTCGATCACCACGGCGCGCGCGGTGTCGGAGTCCTGCTGGCCGATCACCGCCGGCACGCCCGGCTTGAGGATGCCGGCCTTCTCGGCCGCGATCAGCTCGACCCGGTCGCCGAGATAGGCCTCGTGGTCGAGCGAGATCGGCATGACCAGCGTGGCGGCCGGCCTGGCGATCACGTTGGTCGCGTCGAAGCGGCCGCCGAGCCCGACCTCGACGATCGCCGCATCGGCCGGATGCTCGGAGAACAGCACGAAGGTGACCGCCGTCAGGAGCTCGAACAGCGTCGTGGGTCGGTCGGCATTGGCCGCCGCGACGCGCTCGATGGCCTCGGCCAGCGTCGCGTCGTCGACCAGCCGGCCGCCGCCCGGCGCGCCGAGCCGGTAGCGCTCGTTCCAGCGCACCAGATGCGGCGAGGTGTGCACGTGCACCGTGCGGCCGCCGGCCTCGATCAGCGCGCGGGCGAAGGCGGCGGCCGAGCCCTTGCCGTTGGTGCCGGCGATGTGCAGCGTCGGCGGCAGGCGGTCCTGCGGGTCGCCGAGCGCGGCGAGCAGCCAGCGGATGCGGTCGAGCGACAGGTCGATGCCCTTGGGATGCAGGGTCTGCAGCCGGGCGATGGCGCGCTCGGCCGCGGTGCTCGGGGCGGTCATGTCGCTCTCTCGCTCTCGGTCGGGGACGCGGCGGTCAGCCCTTCGGCGCCGGCTCTTCGGCCGGCTCGGCCGGCTCCAGCAGTTCGGGCAGCTCCGGCTGCTCGGGCTCGGGCGCCTCGCCCTCGGCCGGCAGCTTGAGCATCAGCTTGACCAGGCGGGCCACCGTTGCCTTCATCTCGAGCCGCGACACGACCATGTCGACCATGCCGTGCTCCTTGAGATACTCGGCGCGCTGGAAGCCCTCGGGCAGCTTCTCGCGGATCGTCTGCTCGATGACGCGCGGCCCGGCGAAGCCGATCAGCGCCCCCGGCTCGGCGATGTGCACGTCGCCCAGCATGGCATAGGAGGCGGTGACGCCGCCGGTCGTCGGGTTGGTCAGCACGACGATGTAGGGCAGGCCCGCCTCCTTCAGCCGGTCGACCGCCACCGTGGTGCGCGGAAGCTGCATCAGCGACAGCGTGCCCTCCTGCATGCGCGCGCCGCCGGAGGCGGCGAACAGCACCAGCGGCAGGCGGCGCTCGACCGCCGCCTCGAAGCCGCGCACGATGGCCTCGCCGGCGGCCATGCCGAGCGACCCGCCCATGAAGGCGAAATCCTGCACCGTCGCCATCAGCTCGACGCCCTCGACGCGGCCGACGGCGTTGATGATCGCGTCCTCGAGCCCCGTCTTCGACTTGGCGTCGCGCAGCCGGTCGGTGTAGCGCTTCTCGTCGCGGAAGCGCAGCGGGTCGGTCGCCACCTTGGGATTTTCCAGCGTCTCGTAGACGCCGTCGTCGAAGAAGCCGCGCAGCCGGTCACGCCCGGCGATGCGCATGTGGTGCCCGGAGCTCGGGATCACCCACTGGTTCTCCTCGAGGTCCTTGTGGAACACCATCTCGCCGGTCTCCGGACATTTGATCCAGAGGTTCTCCGGCATCTCGCGGCGGCCGAACATCGAGTTGATCTTCGGCCGGACATAGCTGGTGATCCAGTTCATCGCGGGACCCTTCCTTTGCTGGCGAAGATGTGGGGACGTCAGGCCGTGCTGGCAAGCCGCGCGTCGCGCACGCCTGCCGCAAGCCCCGAAACCAGGGTGGCGACGGCCTCGGCGGGATCGGCCGTCGGCCGGCCGTCCTCGCCCAGAACGTTGGCCACCGCGTTGACGATCGCGGTGCCGACCACCACGCCGTCGGCGGCCCGTCCGATCGCCTCGGCCTGCTGGCGCGTCTTGACGCCGAAGCCGACGCAGACCGGCAGGTCGGTGTGGCCCTTGATGCGTTCCACCGCCGCGCCGACGCGGCTGGTGTCGGGCAGCGCCGAGCCGGTGATGCCGGTCATCGACACGTAGTAGACGAAGCCGGAGGTGTTCTCGAGCACCTTGGGCAAGCGCCGGTCGTCGGTCGTCGGCGTGGCCAGCCGGATGAAGTTGAGCCCGGCCCGCATGGCGGGCAGGCACAGCTCGGCGTCCATCTCCGGCGGCAGGTCGACGACGATCAGCCCGTCGATGCCGGCCGCCCGCGCATCGGTGAGGAAGCGCTCGACGCCATAGATGTAGATCGGGTTGTAGTAGCCCATCATGACGATCGGCGTGTCGTCGTCGCCGGCGCGGAAGGCGCGCGCCAGCTCCAGCGTGCGGGCCAGCGTCTGGCCGCCCTTCAGCGCGCGCAGGCCGGCCGCCTGGATGGCCGGGCCGTCGGCCATCGGGTCGGAGAACGGCATGCCGAGCTCGATGACGTCGCTGCCGGCCGCCGGCAGCGCCTTGAGGATCGACAGCGAGGTGTCGAAATCCGGATCGCCGCCCATGACGTAGGTGATCAGCGCCGGCCGGCCCTCGGCCCTGAGCGCGGCGAAACGGCGGTCGATGCGGGTGGTCATACGTGCCCCTCGGGAAATGTCCTGGCCAGATAGTCGGTGACGGCGCCGCCGGCCATGGCGGTCGCCATCCAGGCGCGGCGCTCGAACTCGATGACGCCGAGCTCCCACACGCAGGCGACGAGCTGCCGGTCGGCCTCGGCGAAGGCGGCGCCGGATGCGGCGGCGCGCCACACGCGGTGCGCCAGGATGCCGCCGCCGAGCCACCAGTGCAGCAGCAGCCACAGCCCCTCCTCGCCGGCGTGCAGCACGGCGAAGCCGGCGCCGCGGTGGTCGGTGCCGGCCACCGCCTCGGCGGCCGCGGCGATGGTGCGCTCGGCCGCCGCCACGTCGTCGGGCGTCACGGCCGCGCCGTCGGCCTCGACCGTGGCGAGCTTGACCGGCAGCGCGCCGCAGGCGGCCATGCCGTGGAAGCGGGCGCGGCGCGGCCGGTAGGCGTCGGGTCCGGCGACCGCGGGTGCGGCCGGCGCGGTCTCGGCGGCGAGCCAGGCGGCATAGTCGGCGTCGAGCTGCGGCAGCGGCGTGGCGACGATGCTCGGCGTCTCGAAGGGATGCAGCGCGCGCACCAGCGCGCAAAGCGGCCGGAACAGCACCGCCTGCGTCTTGAGGATCAGCGGCACCTCCTCGTCGGCCTCCACCTTGCCCTTCCAGTGGTAGAGGCTGGCGATCGGTGGCAGCACGTTGGCGCAGGCGGCGAGCCGGTCGGCGATGGCGCGCGCGGCGATCGCCTCGGCCGTCGCCCGGTCGGGGCAGTTCACCCACATGTCGATGAAGCGCGCCGCCGTCACCGCCGTCAGATGTCCATGCCGAGCCGCTTGGCGACGGCGAAGACGTCCTTGTCGCCGCGGCCGCACAGGTTCATCACGATGACCTGGTCGCGGCCCATCTTCGGCGCCCGCTTGACCACCTCGGCCAGCGCATGGGCCGGCTCGAGGGCGGGGATGATGCCCTCCAGGCAGGTCAGCAGCTGGAAGGCCTCGATCGCCTCGTCGTCCATGATCGGCACGTAGTCGACGCGGCCCGCCTCCTTGAGCCAGGAATGCTCCGGGCCGATGCCGGGATAGTCGAGCCCGGCCGAGATCGAGTGGCCGTCCTTGATCTGGCCGTCCTCGCTCTGCAGCAGATAGGTGCGGTTGCCGTGCAGCACGCCGGGCCGGCCGGCCGTCAGCGAGGCGCAGTGCTCCTCGCCCGACAGGCCCTTGCCGCCGGCCTCCACGCCGACCATCGCCACGTCCTTGTCGTCGAGGAAGGGGTGGAACAGGCCGATCGCGTTGGAGCCGCCGCCGACGGCGGCGACCAGCATGTCGGGCAGCCGGCCCTCGGCGGCGAGCACCTGCTCGCGCGTCTCGCGGCCGATTACCGACTGGAAGTCGCGCACCAGCTCGGGATAGGGGTGCGGGCCGGCGGCGGTGCCGATCAGGTAATAGGTGTCCTCGACATTGGTCACCCAGTCGCGCAGCGCCTCGTTCATGGCGTCCTTGAGCGTGCCGTGGCCGGCCGTCACCGGCTTCACCTCGGCGCCGAGCAGGCGCATGCGGAAGACGTTGGGCGCCTGCCGCTCGACGTCGGTCGCCCCCATGTAGACGACACAGGGCAGGCCGAAGCGCGCCGCCACCGTGGCCGAGGCGACGCCGTGCTGGCCGGCGCCGGTCTCGGCGATGATGCGCGTCTTGCCCATGCGCCGGGCGAGCAGGATCTGGCCGAGGCAGTTGTTGATCTTGTGCGAGCCGGTGTGGTTGAGCTCGTCGCGCTTGAAATAGATCTTCGCGCCGCCGAGATGCTCGGTCAGCCGCTCGGCGAAATAGAGCGGCGACGGCCGGCCCGTGTAGTGCGCGTTGAGCCGGTCGAGCTCGTCCTTGAAGGCGGGATCGGACTTGGCGGCGTTCCACTCGCGCTCGAGGTGGAGGATCAGCGGCATCAGCGTCTCGGCCACGAAGCGGCCGCCGAAGATGCCGAACATGCCGGCCTCGTCCGGGCCGGTGCGGAACGAGTTGGGCGTCGCAGGATGGCTCATCATGGTCTCCCGATGCGGTTGGCCGCCGCGGCGGCCGGGCGGCCCGTGCGCGCGCCGCGGAGGATTAGGCCGAATGACGGCGCGATGCAAACGACCGGCGGCACGATGTCAGGCGGCGCTGCGGGCGGCCGCCTCGCGCACCGCCTCGAAGAAGCGGCCGATCAGCGCCGGGTCCTTGTCGCCCGGCGCCCGCTCGACGCCCGACGACACGTCGAGGCCGGACGGCCGCGCGGTGGCCAGCGCCTCGGCCACGTTGGCCGCGTCGAGGCCGCCCGACAGGAGATAGTCGGCGTCCGGCGGCAAGGCGGCCAGCAGCGACCAGTCGAAGGCGACGCCGTTGCCGCCCGGCAGCGCCGAGCCGGCCGGCGCCTTGGCGTCGAACAGCATGCGCTCGGCGACCCCGCGATAGGCGGCGGCGCGCTCCAGATCGGCCGCCTCGCGCACGGCGAGCGCCTTCATCACCGGCAGGCCGTAGCGCGCCCGCACGGCGGCGACGCGCTCGGGCGTCTCGCGGCCGTGAAGCTGCAGCATGTCGGGCGCCATCTGTCGAACGATCGCGTCGAGCGCGGCGTCGTCGGCGTCGACCGTGACGGCGACGGCCCGCGCGCGGCCGCGCGCGGCCGCGCGCAGCCGGCCAGCCTGTTCCGGCGTGACGTGGCGCGGGCTCCTGGCGAAGAAGATGAAGCCGACATGGCTCGCGCCCGCGTCGAGCGCGGCGGCGAGCGCGTCGGGCGTCTTCAGGCCGCAGATCTTGATGTCGAGGCGCATGGCGCGGAAGTGCCACGAAACCGCGGCGGAGTCGAGGCCGGCCGGGTTCAGTCGAAGGCGATCGCCTGCAGCGCGTCGCCGTTGCGCTTGAGCCAGGCCTTCGCCTCGTCCGTGCGCGGGCACAGCGTGCGGCACAGCGCCCAGAAGCGCGGCCCGTGGTTCATCTCCTCAAGATGCGCCACCTCGTGCGCCACCAGGTAGTCGATGACCACCGGCGGCGCCATCATGATGCGCCAGGAGAAGGACAGCGTGCCGTCGGCGGTGCACGAGCCCCAGCGGCTCGACGTGTCGCGGTAGCGGATCGCCCGCACGCGGCGGCCGACGGTGGCGGCGTGGCCGGCGACCAGCCGCTCGATGTCGGCCTTGGCGGCGCGCTTGAGGAGATCGGCGATGCGCCGCGGCAGATGCCGGCGGTCGCCGCCGACGGCGAGCACGGCGACACCGTCGCGCGTCTCAGCAACGGCCGCGCCGCGCCGCTCGGGCTCGTGGACGACGAGATGCGGCACGCCGCGCAGCGGGATCTTGACGCCGGGGCGGACCTGCGGCCGGTCGGGCAGCCGGGCGAGACGCTCTTCGAGCCAGCCATGGTGGCGCGCCACGAAGCGCTCGACGGCGCGCGGGTCGGTGCCCGGCGGCACGGTGACGCCGATGCGCCGGCCGCCGGCGCCGATGCGCAGCGTCATGCGTCGGGCGCGCGCATTCTCCACCACCGACAGCGTCACCGCGCGACCGGCGACCTCCAGGCGCATGGCGCGCGGCGGGGCGGGCTCGGCGGGCTTGGGCCGGGTGCGCAGCAGGCGGGCAATCATGACGCGCAGACTAGCCGATTCGCACCGGCCGCGCGCCGCACGAAAAAAGCGGCGCCCCGCGATGGGGCGCCGCCGGTCGTCGGGGCAGGGAAGAGGGGCAGGTGCCGGTGGCGGGGCGCTGGCGCCCCGCCCTCCGTCAGGCTTCGTCGCCGTTGACCTCGGGCACGGTGCGCGAGCGCTTGGCGTCGCGCTCGGCCATGAAGCGGTCGAACTCCTGCTGGTCCTTGGCGCGGCGCAGCTCGCGGACATACTCGTCGAACTCGCTGCGCATCTCGTCGAGCTTGCGGCGCTCCTCGGCGAGGCGCTCGAGCTCCTTCTCGCGCCAGTCGTCGAAGGCCACGTTGCCGGTCGGCGCATGGCCGCGCGCGGCGCGGCGGCAGCCGGCGAACATGCCGTCGGTGGCGCGGTTGACGTCCCGCTTGAACTCGCCGAGCCGGTCGCCCCACAGGATGTAGGCGAGCATGGCCAGGCCGAGCGGCCAGAACACCATGAAGCCGATCACCATCAGGGCGATGGTCGCAGGCGTCCAGGCGGGACGGATCAGGGCAGAATTGGTCATCGTCGTCCGTTCCTTGTCGATTGGTGGCAACCCCGGCGGTTGCATGGGATTGACATGGTGGGGCAAAAATGGCGATTCAAGTCGGTTTCGGCCGGTTTTGGCCAAGCCTATGATCCGGTTGCTGTTTTTCGTACGCGATCGAGCCCGATGACGACCAGGCCGGCGGCCAGTCCCCAGAAGGCGGAGCCGATGCCGGCGAGCGCCAGGTCGGAGGCGGTGACCGCGAAGGCGACCGTCGCGGCGATGCGCTCGTCGGCGACGTGCATGGCGCTGGTCAGCGCGCCGGCCAGCGGCGTGAGCAGCCCGAGGCCGGCGACGAGCACGATCAGGCTCGGCGGCAGCACCGCGAACAGCGCCACCAGCGAGGCGCCGAAGGCGGCGAAGATCAGATAGAACAGCGCATAGAACGGACCGGTGAGCCAGCGCCGGCCGGGATCGGGATGCACGTCCGGCCCGGTGCAGATGGCGGCCGAGATCGCCGCCAGGTTGGTGGTCAGCGCGTTGAACGGCGCGGTGAGGAGCGAGACGAGCCCGGTCGTGGCGATGAGCGGCCCGGCCGGCGGCTGGTAGCCGGCCGCGCGCAGCACGGCCAGGCCCGACAGGTTCTGCGAGGCCATGGTGACGAGGTAGAGCGGCAGCGCCAGGCCGATGGCGCCGGCAAGCGAGAAGGCCGGCCAGGTGACGGTGAGCGTCGACAGCGCCGGGCCGGGCAGCGTCTCGACCCGGCCGAGCCCCACGGCGAGCGCCACGCCGCCGACCAGCACGACGAGCACCGCCATCGCCGGGCTCGCCAGCCGGACGAGGAAGAAGGCGGCCATGAGCGGCCCGACCAGAGAGGCGTCGCGCGTCAGCGTCTCGGCCGCGCCCACCACGAAGGTGACGACGATGCCGGCCAGCATGCCCGAGGCGACCGAGGCTGGGATGCGCGAGACCAGCCGGGTGAGCGGCCGGACCAGCCCGGTGACGATCAGCATCAGCGCGACCAGGACGAAGGCGCCGACGGCGTCGGCCATCGTGTAGCCGGCGCTGGCGGCGATCAGCGCGGCGCCCGGCGTCGACCAGGCGGTGACGACCGGCATGCGGTAGCGCCACGACAGATACGCCGTCTCCACCGCCAGCGCCAGGCACATGGCGGTGACCCAGCTCGCCGTCTCGGCCCGGCTCGCGCCGAGCGCCTCGGCCGCCGCGATGATGAGCGCCAGCGTGCCGCCGAAGCCGACGATGGCCGCGACCAGCGCGGAGGCGGGGATCGAGGGCCGCACGGCCTCAGCCTCCGGCGCCTTCGACCAGCCCCTCGAGCGAGCGCAGGATCATGGCGATGTCCTGCGGCCGCGACAGCCGGTGGTCGCCGTCGCGGATCAGCGACAGCGTCACGTCGTCGGCCGGCAGGTGCTCGACCAAGCGCATGGCATGCGTGTGCGGCACGTCGGGGTCGGCCATGCCCTGCAGGATGTGCACCGGGCAGTGGGTGTCGATGATGCCGTCGAGCACGCGGTTGGCGCGCCCGTCCTCGAACAGCGCGCGGGTGTAGACGTTGGGCTCGGGCGAATACTCCGAGACCTCCTCGAACCGGCCGTCGCGCTGCAGCGCCGCCTTCTGCTCCGCGGTGAGCTGCGGCTCCATCAGCTCGACCGTGAAGTCGGGCGCCGGGGCGAGAAGCAGCAGGCCGGCGAGCCGGTCGCCTTCGCCGGCGCGGCGCAGCTCCTGCACCATGCGCAGCGCGATCCACGCCCCCATCGACGAGCCGACGAGGATCTGCGGACCGTGCGTGAAGCGGCGGAACACCGCCAGGCTCTCGGCCAGCCAGCGCGAGATCGTGCCGTCGACGAAGCGGCCGCCGGATTCGCCGTGGCCGGAATAGTCGTGCCGCGTCGAGGCACGGCACGTCTCGGCCGCCCAGGCATCGATCGCCTCGGCCTTGGTGCCCAGCATGTCGGACCGGTAGCCGCCGAGCCAGACCACGCCCGGCGCCCGGCCGGGCCGGTGCCGCACGGCGATCGGCCGGCCGTCGACGTCGATGGTGGTCGCGGTTGCTGTGGTGTCCGCCATGCGCGCTCCCCTCGTGCTGCCTGCGCCTTTTGCCATGCGCGAGCGCGGCGCGAAAGACGCCGAAACCGCCGGCAAGCGCAACGTCCCGCGTGATTCTTTCGCTCCGGTATGCTATTGACAGGCAGGAAGGCCGTCGCGACATAGCCTGTGAAACAGCCGGCGTGCTGCCGCGGCCGTCGCGCGACGGCGCCGACCAGGCGCAAAGGCATTGCCGACCGGCACGTATCAACAACCGAGGAGACCGCAACCATTCGCAGACCGTTCAAAGCGCCGCCGCCCGTCAAGGAGGGCCCCCGCGCTAACCAGGAGATCCGGGTTCCCCGCGTCCAGCTCATCGACGACGAGGGCAACAACCGCGGAATCATCCCCACCCAGGAAGCGCTCGAGATCGCGCAGGAGGCCGGGCTCGATCTGGTCGAGGTGGCCGCCAACGCCAACCCGCCGGTGTGCAAGATCACCGACCTCGGCAGGCTGAAGTACCAGAGCCAGAAGAAGGCATCGGAAGCCCGCAAGAAGCAGAAGACCATCGAGATCAAGGAGATCAAGATGCGTCCCAACATCGACACCCACGACTACGAGGTGAAGATGAAGGCGGTGCGCCGGTTCTTCGAGGAGGGCGACAAGGTCAAGCTGACGCTGCGCTTCCGCGGTCGCGAGATGGCGCACATGGAGCTCGGCATGCAGCTTCTCAACCGCGTGCGCGAGGAGGTCGAGCCGATCGCCAAGGTGGAGGCCGAGCCGAAGCTCGAGGGCCGCCAGATGATGATGGTGCTGGCCCCCAAATAGGCGCGCGCCACCGCGCGCATCTGCCAGGCGCGCGCCACCGCGCGCATCTGCCAGGCGCGCGCCACCGCGCGCATCTGCCAGGCGCGCGCTGCCGCGCGCATCTGCGATGACACGACGACAGGGCCGGTCGCGCGACCGGCCCGATCTTTTTGCCGCAGGCCGGCGGCGAAGCGGCCGCTGCGGAGGCGCCCCGGCGTCGCGTGCGCCGTGTTGCGCTTTGCCGCGCGCGCCGCTATAAGGCCGCGTTCCCGAACCGCCCGGCGGGGCATGCCGCGGCGGTTTTTGACGTGCTGTCCCGGGCCTGGTCGCCCCGGACCCAACGACAAGAGGCGCATGCGCGCCCAACAAGGAGTAGCCAAATGCCCAAGATGAAGACCAAGGCCTCGGCCAAGAAACGGTTCAAGGTCACCGCGACCGGCAAGGTGAAGGTCGCCGCCGCCGGCAAGCGCCACGGCATGATCAAGCGCTCGAACAAGTTCATCCGCGACGCGCGCGGCACGATGGTTCTTTCCGATCCCGATACCAAGATCGTGAAGAAGTTCATGCCCTACAGCTTCTGACGAAGCGCCGCCGCACCGGACAGACTTTCTCAAGGAGACACGATCATGGCCCGCGTCAAACGGGGCGTCACCACCCACGCCAAGCACAAGAAGGTCCTGAAGTCCGCCAAGGGCTTCTACGGCCGCCGCAAGAACACCATCCGCATCGCCAAGCAGGCGGTCGAGAAGTCGCTGCAGTATGCCTACCGCGACCGCAAGAACCGCAAGCGCAATTTCCGCGCGCTGTGGATCCAGCGCATCAACGCCGCCGCCCGCGAGCACGGCCTGAGCTACGGCCGCTTCGTCGACGGGCTGAACAAGGCCGGCATCGAGATCGACCGCAAGGTGCTCGCCGACATGGCCGTGCACGAGCCCGAGGCGTTCGCCGCGCTCGTCGGCAAGGCCAAGGAAGGCCTGAGCTACCTCAAGGACACCACGCCGAACGCGTTTGAGAGCGCCGTCGCCTAAAGCCGGCGCTTTCCCCGAGAGCTTATGGGAAACCCGCGCTGGCAGGGCCGGCGCGGGTTTTGTCTTGTCATGGAGCCGGCCCGGCGCTTGAAAGGGGCGGCCGAAGGAGCGGACCGAGAGATGGAACAGATGGCAGCAGACAGCGACGCCACGGGCGAGCTCGAGGCGCTGGAGCGCACGGTGATGGGCGAGATCGCGGCGGCCGGCGACGAGCAGGCGCTGGAAGCGGTGCGCGTCGCCGCGCTCGGCAAGAAGGGCTCGGTGTCGCAGAAGCTGAAGACGCTCGGCGCGATGACGCCCGACGAGCGCCGCGTCATGGGCCCGGCGATCAACGGGCTGAAGGAGCGCGTCGGCGAGGCGATCGCCGCGCGCCGCGCGGCGCTGCATGGCGAGGCGGTCGCCGCGCGGCTCGCCGCCGAGACGGTCGACGTCACGCTGCCGGTGCGCCAGTCGCCGGCCGAGCGCGGCCGCATCCACCCGATCAGCCAGGTGATCGACGAGATCTCGGCGATCTTCGGCGACCTCGGCTTCGCCATCGCCGAGGGGCCGGACATCGAGACCGACCACTACAACTTCACCGCGCTCAACTTCCCCGTCGGCCATCCGGCGCGCGAGATGCACGACACCTTCTTCTTCCCGGCCGACGCGACCGGCGAGCGCAAGCTGCTGCGCACGCACACATCGCCGGTGCAGATCCGCACCATGGAGGCGCAGGAGCCGCCGATCCGCATCGTCATCCCCGGCAAGACCTACCGGCAGGATTCCGACGCCACCCACTCGCCGATGTTCCACCAGCTCGAGGGGCTGGTGATCGACCGCACGGCGACGGTGGCCAACATGAAGTGGGTGCTGGAGGAGTTCTGCAAGGCCTTCTTCGAGGTGCCGCAGGTCACCATGCGCTTCCGGCCGAGCTTCTTCCCCTTCACCGAGCCGAGCCTGGAGGTCGACATCCAGTGCGACCGCTCCCGGCCCGGCGAGGTGCGCTTCGGCGAGGGCTCCGACTGGATGGAGATCCTCGGCTGCGGCATGGTGCATCCCAACGTGCTGCGCTTCGGCGGGCTCGACCCCGACGTCTACCAGGGCTTCGCCTGGGGCATGGGCATCGACCGCCTGGCCATGCTGAAATACGGCATGCCGGACCTGCGCGCCTTCTTCGACGCCGACGTGCGCTGGCTGGCGCATTACGGCTTCCGCCCGCTCGACATGCCGACGCTGTTCGGAGGGCTGAGCACATGACCGACACCCACACCGGCGGCTGCCGCTGCGGCGCCGTGCGCTTCGAGGCGCGCGGCGAGCCCGGCCATGTCAGCTACTGCCACTGCGCCGACTGCCGGCGCGCCACGGGCGCGCCGGTGTCGGCCTTCGTCGGCTTTCCCGCCGCTGCGGTGACGATCGAGGGCGAGGCGCTGCGCCGCTTCGTCAACGGTCCGGTGGCGCGCAGCTTCTGCGGCACCTGCGGCACGCCGATCGCCTACACCGACGAGCGGCTGGCCGACACCGTCTACTTCATGCTCGGGGCGATGGACGCGCCGGGCCAGTACCGGCCGAGCGTGCACGCTTTCGTGCGCGAGCAGCTCCCCTTCGTGCACATGCCCGACGGCCTGCCGCGCGAGCTCGGCCACAGCGTCCCCCGCCCGCAGACGGATTGACGAGATGAAATTCACCCTTTCCTGGCTCAAGGACCACCTGGAGACCGAGGCTACGCTCGAGGAGATCGTCGAGCGGCTGACGATGATCGGCCTCGAGGTCGAGGCCGTCGACGACAAGGCGGGCCTGGCGCCGTTCCGCATCGCCCGCGTGCTGACCGCCGAGCAGCATCCCGACGCCGACCGGCTGAAGGTGCTGACGGTCGATGCCGGCGACGGCAGCCCCGTGCAGGTGGTGTGCGGCGCGCCCAACGCGCGCGCCGGGCTCGTCGGCGCCTTCGCCGCGCCCGGCACCTACATCCCCGGCACCGACATCACGCTGGCGGTCGGCGCGATCCGCGGCGTGGAAAGCCGCGGCATGATGCTGTCGGAGCGCGAGCTGCAGATCTCCGACGACCACGAGGGCATCATCGACCTGCCGCAGGACGCGCCGGTCGGCGCCTCCTACGCCGCCTGGGCGAAGCTCGACGATCCGGTGATCGAGATCGGCCTGACGCCCGACCGGCCCGACTGCACCGGCGTGCACGGCATCGCCCGCGACCTGGCCGCCGCCGGGCTCGGCCGGCTGAAGGGCGGCGCGGTGGCGCCGGTCGCCGGCGACGGCGCCTGCCCGGTCAAGGTGCGGCTTGCCTTCGGCGACACGCCGTCGCTGTGCCGCGGCTTCGCACTGCGCCTGGTGCGCGGCGTGAGCAACGGGCCGTCGCCGAAATGGCTGCAGCAGCGCCTGCTCGCCATCGGGCTGAGGCCGATCAACGCGCTGGTCGACATCACCAACTACATCACCTTCGACCGCGGCCGGCCGCTGCACGTGTTCGACGCGGTCAAGGT
>NZ_JAOAOP010000081.1 GCF_030398335.1 Aquibium sp. A9E412 | reverse complement strand
GCCGCTGATGATCGTCGGCGGGGAAAGCTGGACCGAGGAGGACTGCGCCCGGCTGGTCGGCTTCGCCGAGCGCTGGAGCCTGCCGGTCGCCTGCGCCTTCCGCTGCCAGGACCGCTTTCCCAACGATCACGCCAACTATGCCGGCGACGCCGGGCTCGGCATCAACCCGAAGCTCGCCGCGCGCATCGGCGCGGCGGACCTGGTGATCGCGCTCGGCGCCCGGCTCGGCGACTGCACGACCTCGTCCTACACGCTGTTCGACAGCCCGAGCCCCAAGCAGCGGCTGGTGCACGTGCATGCCGACGCCGAGGAGCTCGGCCGCGTCTACCAGGCGGAGCTAGCGATCAATTCCGGCGTCGCGGCCTTCCTGGCGGCCGTACAGGGGCTGGCGCCCGAAGGCGCGCCGGCCTGGCAGGACTGGACCGCGGCGGCCAACGCCGACTACCGCGCCTGGTCGGATCAGGCCACGGCGCTGCCCGGCGACTTCAATCTCGGCGAGGCGATGGTCTGGCTGCGCGACCGGCTGCCGGACGACGCCATCCTGACCAACGGGGCGGGCAACTATTCGGTCTGGGTGCACCGCTTCTACCGGCACCGCGGCTACCGCACGCAGCTCGCGCCGACCTCGGGCTCGATGGGCTACGGCCTGCCGGCGGCGATCGCGGCCAAGCTGAAGCACCCGCAGCGCACGGTGGTGGCGTTCGCCGGCGACGGCTGCCTGCAGATGACCTGCCAGGAGCTCGGCACCGTCGCCCAGGCCGGGCTGAGGCTGATCGTCGTCGTCGTCAACAACAACATGTACGGCACCATCCGCATGCACCAGGAAAAGCACTATCCCGGGCGCGTGTCGGGCACCGGGATCGTCAACCCGGACTTCGTCGCGCTCGCCCGCGCCTACGGCCTCAACGGCGAGCGGGTGGCGCGCACGGCCGACTTCGCGCCGGCCTTCGAGCGGGCGCTGGCGGCCGACGGCGGCAGCCTGATCGAGGTGCTGCCCGACCCGCGGGTGCTGACACCGGCGAAGCTTATCGATACATGACGGGCCGCCGCGGCCGCGCGGCCCGACAGACCGAACCATCGACTGAATGAAAGGACGCAACCCAATGGACCTGCACCGCAACCTGATCGACGGCGAATGGGTGGACGGCGAGGCGATCGCCAACATCAACCCGTCCGACACGAACGAGGTGGTGGGCCAATACGCCCGCGCCGGCGCCGACGATGCGGCAAAGGCGATCGCGGCGGCGCGGGCGGCGTTTCCGGCGTGGTCGCGCTCCGGGCTGATGGCGCGGCACGGCGTGCTGCGCAAGGCGGCCGACGAGATCCTGGCGCGCAAGGAGGAGCTGGGGCGGCTCCTGGCGCGCGAGGAGGGCAAGACGCTGGCCGAGGGCATCGGCGAGGCGGCGCGCGCGGGGCAGATCTTCGACTTCTTCGCCGGCGAGACGCTGCGGCTGGCCGGCGAGACGATCCCCTCGGTGCGGCCGGGCATCGGCGTCGAGATGACGCGCCAGGCGGTCGGCGTCGTCGGCATCATCACGCCGTGGAACTTCCCGATCGCAATCCCGGCGTGGAAGATCGCGCCGGCGCTGTGCTACGGCAACACGGTCGTCTTCAAGCCGGCCGAACTGGTGCCGGGCTGCGCCTGGGCGATCGCCGACATCCTGCACCGCGCCGGGCTGCCGGCGGGCGTGCTCAACCTGGTGATGGGCAAGGGCTCGGTCGTCGGCCAGGCGATGCTCGACAGCGCCGACATCGACGCCATCAGCTTCACCGGCTCGGTGGCGACCGGCCGGCGCGTGGCGGCGGCCTCGGCCGAGCACATGCGCAAGGTGCAGCTCGAGATGGGCGGCAAGAACCCGCTGGTGGTGCTCGACGACGCCGACCTCGACACGGCGGTCGACTGCGCCGTCAACGGCGCCTTCTTCTCGACCGGCCAGCGCTGCACGGCATCCTCGCGCCTCGTCGTCACCGAGGGCATCCACGACCGCTTCGTCGCGGCGCTGACGGACAGGCTGAAGGCGCTGGTCGTCGACAACGCGGTCAAGGAGGGCACGCAGATCGGCCCGGTGGTCGACCAGAACCAGCTCGACCAGGACGAGCGCTACATCGCCATCGGCCGCGACGAGGGCGCCCGGCTGGTGTTCGGCGGCGAGCGGCTGAACCGCGAGACGCCGGGCTTCTACCTGCAGCCGGCGCTGTTCACCGAGACCGCCAACGCCATGCGCATCAACCGCGAGGAGATCTTCGGCCCGGTGGCGAGCGTCATCCGCGTCAAGGACTACGAGGAGGCGCTGACGGTCGCCAACGACACGCCCTATGGCCTGTCGTCGGGCATCTGCACGACGAGCCTGAAGCACGCCACGCACTACAAGCGCAACGCGGAGGCGGGCATGGTGATGGTCAACCTGCCGACGGCCGGCGTCGACTTCCACGTGCCGTTCGGCGGCAGCAAGGGCTCGAGCTACGGCCCGCGCGAGCAGGGGCGCTATGCGGCGGAGTTCTACACCACGGTGAAGACCGCCTACACGCTGGCCTAGAGCCGTTCGGCGTTTCACGGAAGCGCAGATCGGCTCTAACGCATTGTTTTCACGCGTTTGCGAACGGCGAACCGGTTTCCACGTCGCCCGGATACGCGTCAGGCGGCGCGGCGGCGCAGGAGAAGCGCCAGCGCGCCGACCAGCAGGGCGGCGCCGGCCAGGGCGGCGCCCTCCAGCCGCTCGCCGAGCAGCACGACGGCGATCAGTGTCGCCGTCAGCGGTTCGGCGAGCGTCAGCACGCTGGCCGGCGTGGCCGCCGTGGTGCGCATGCCGACGAAATAGACGAGATAGGCGAGCGCGGTCGGCACCAGGCCGATATAGACCAGCATGCCCCAGGCGGCGGCGGGCAGGGCGGCGAGGCCGAGCCCGCCGGCGAGCGCGAAGGGGGCGAGCAGCAGCGCGCCGGTGCCGAAGCCGACAGCGACCAGCTTGCCGGGATCGTGATGCGCCAGCGTGCGCGACAGGATGACGAAGACCGCATAGGCGGCGGCCGAGCCGAGGCCCCAAAGGGCATGCGGCGACCAGGCGCCGTCGCGCGGCGCGCCGACCAGCAGCGCGGCGCCGGCGAGCCCGACGGCGAGCGCGGCGACGAGGCGGCGCGTCAGCGGCTCCTTGAGCACGCCGACGGCGAGCGCGGCGATCAGCACCGGCGCCGAACAGATCGTCACCAGCGTGGCCACCGCGACGCCGACCTCGGCGACGGCACGGAAATAGAACACCTGATAGGCCGCCTGCGCGGCGCCGAGCGCGACGATGCGCCAGCCGTCGGCGCCGTCGAAGCGGAAGGTGTCGCGGCCGACGCGCCACCAGCACCACAGGACAAGCAGCGGCACGGCGAGCGCCAGGCGGAAGAAGCCGACGGCGAGCGGCGGTACCGGCGCGAGGCCGTAGAGCACGTCGGAGGCAGCGCCGACGGTGCCCCACAGCATGGCCGCGAAGGCCACCAGGAGCGGCCCCGCGGCGAGCCCGGCGGGCACGGCGCGCTCCGCCCCCGGCCGGCTCATGTTCGGCCGGAGCCGGCCGGGGGCGGAGCGGCGAACTCGGCGCGCAGCGCCGCGCCGTGCTCGTCGAGCGCCGGCACCGCGCCGTAGCGCTCGCTGCGTCCGGCGACCACGGCGCCCGGTGCCAGCAGCTCGACCGGGCCGTTCTCGGTCGCCACCTGGATGAAGCGGTTCTGCGGATGCGCCTCGAGATCGTCGAGGTCGGACAGCCGGCCATAGGCGATGCCGGCGGCGGCCAGGAGCGCGATCACCTCCTCGCGCGCGCGCTCGGCGAAGGCGGCGGCAACCAGCCCGTCGACGGCGGCGCGGTTGGCGACGCGCGCGGCATTGCCGGCGAAGCCCTCGGCGGTGGCCAGCTCCGGCCGGCCGAGCACGTCGGCGCACAGCCGCTGCCACTCGCGCTCGTTCTGCACGGCGATCAGCAGCGCCTTGCCGTCGGCGCAGGCAAAGGCGCCGTAGGGCGCGATGGAGGGATGCTTGAGCCCGACCCGGCCGGGCGTCGCGCCGCCGTAGCGGTGCTGCAGGAAGGGCACGTTCATCCAGTCGGCCATGGCGTGGAACAGCGACACCTCGATGGCGCGGCCCGCGCCGGAGCGCTCGCGCGCGTAGAGCGCCTGCAGGATCGCCTGATGCGCGGTCATGCCGGCGGCGATGTCGCACACCGAGACGCCGACGCGCGACGGCGTGTCGGGCGTGCCGGTGACGGCGCACAGGCCGCTCTCGGCCTGGATCAGGAGGTCGTAGGCCTTCTGCTCGCGCCACGGGCCGGTGCTGCCGTAGCCGGAGATCGAACAGGTGACGAGGCGGGGATGGGCGCGCCGGAGCGCGGCCGGGGCGAAGCCCATGCGCTCCACGGCGCCGGGCGCCAGGTTCTGGATGAAGACGTCGGCGCGCGCCAGCATGGCGCCGAGCAGGGCGCGGTCGCCGTCCTGCTTGAGGTCGAGGGCGAGCGACTGCTTGCCTCGGTTGAGCCAGACGAAATAGGCGCTGCCGCCGTTGACATGGGCGTCGTAGCGCCGCGCGAAGTCGCCCTCCGGCCGCTCCACCTTGACGACGCGGGCGCCGGCGTCGGCCAGCCGGCCCGAGGCGTAGGGCGCGGCGACCGCCTGTTCGACGCTGACAACGAGAAGCCCTTCGAGATCGCCCATGCCGCCTCCTGTTCGCGCGGCGCTGCTGCCGCGTCGTCACCTTTGCGCGCTTGCGCGGCGCGTCGTCACCTTTTGCGCGCTTGCGCGGCGCGTGGCCACCTTTTGCGCGCTTGCGCGACGCGTGGCCACCTTTTGCGCGCTTGCGCGACGCGTGGCCACCTTTTGCGCGCTTGCGCGACGCGATGCAACGCCTGCGCCGCGGCGGCCGCGCTGCGGCGCGATCCGATAGACAAATTCAATCAGGCTGCGAAGAACAATCAATTGGCTCTATCGCGGGCGGCCACCCACATCAACGGCACCGCTGGAAAGGAGGCCAGGATGAACCCGCTCTTGAAGTCGCTTCGCACCCGCCACGACATCGTGCAGGCCAAGATCGATGCCGAGCAGTCGCGGCCGCGGCCCGACAGCCTGCGCATCATGGCGCTGAAGAAGATCCGGCTCGGCTTTCGCGAGCAGATCGAGTTCCTCGAGCGGCGCGACGACAAGCCGCCGGTGATGGTGGTGCGGCGCCGTGCGCCGCGCCAGGTGGTGCGCGATGCGGCGCGCTGACCGGCCGCGGGGCGTGCGATGACGCCGGCGCCCGCCGGCGGCCGCCCGTCGCCGCATGTGCGGCGCACCGGCCCGGCGGACGCGCCGCCGGTGCCTTGGCGCGGCGGCCGCGAGCCGAGCCGGCTCAACGACGTGCCGGCGCGCTTGGAGACGCCGCGCACGCGCTCGGCCCGCCGCCCCGCGCGCGGCGCGGCCGGCCGCTGAACCGCGACGCGGCGGGATCGCGGAGCGCGCGCTGCTCCCGCCTTGCCGGCAAACGCTTGCGACCTTCCTGCGAAGGGACGGGTGATCCGCCGCCCGGGCTGTGGCATCAATGGCCGCGGCCCGGGCCCCCGCCCGCGCCGCGATCGTAGGAGGGAGAGACGCCATGGCGGATGCGAACGACAATCTGGTCGAGACCTACACCCAGTCGGACGGGCTGGCGCTGGGCGCGCTGGTGCGCAAGGGGGAGGTGAGCCCGGCCGAGCTGGTCGAGGCCGCGGTGGCGGCGATCGAGACGGTCAACCCGGCGCTCAACGCCGTGATCCACAAGCTCTACGACATGGGCCGGGCGCAGGCGCCGACGGTCGACAAGGAGGCGCCGTTCGCCGGCGTGCCGTTCCTGCTCAAGGAGCTCGCCTCGGCCTGGAAGGGGGCGCCGAACACCAGCGCCTCGGCCTATCTCAAGGATGTCGTCGCCGAGGAGGACATGGAGGTCGTCAAGCGCATCAAGCAGGCCGGGCTGGTGCTGGTCGGCAAGTCGAACGCGCCGGAGAACGGCTGGTCGATCGCGACCGAGCCGAAGCTCTACGGCGCCACCGTCAACCCGTGGAACGACGCGGTGACGGCCGGCGGCTCGAGCGGCGGCACGGCGGCCGCGGTCGCCGCGCGCATGGTGCCGGTGGCCGAGGCGAGCGACGCGGCCGGCTCGATCCGCGTGCCGGCCTCGTGCTGCGGCGTCGTCGGGCTGAAGCCGTCGCGCGGGCGCATCACGCTCGCCCCCTTCGCCGACGTGTGGCACGGCAGCGCCTACTTCTTCTGCAACACGCGCACGGTGCGCGACAGCGCCGCCTATCTCGACGCGGTGGCCGGCTGGCTGCCGGGCGATCCCTACACGCCGCCGCGGCCCGAGCGCTCGTGGCTCGCGCTGTCGCGCGAGGCGCCGCGCCGGCTGCGCATCGGCTACAGCATGACGCCGCCGGCCGGCCTGCCGCTGCATGACGACGTCAGGCGCACCATGCAGCAGACGCTGACGGTGCTGGAAGGGCTCGGCCACGACGTCGAGGAAAAGCATATGGCGCTCGACTTCGAGGCGGCCTGGAAGACCTACACGCATATGAGCTGCGTGCAGACGGCGGCGATCTACGAATGGATGGCGCCGCTGGTCGGCCGGCCGGTGACGGCCGACGACGTCGAGCCGATCACCTGGGCGATCATCGAGCGCGGCCGGGCGACCGACGGCGTGCGCCACATCGCCGACGTCGAGGCGGTGCGCCAGATCGGCCGCTCGGTGGCGATGGACCTGGCCGACTACGACATCTTCCTGACGCCGACGCTGACGCAGCTTCCCCGCCCGGTCGGCTACTACGACATGGCGATGACCGACCTCGACGCCTACAACGCGCTGTGGACGGACGCCTTCTTCATGTTCCCGTTCAACATGTCGGGCCAGCCGGCGATCTCGCTGCCGCTCGGCATGTCGCAGGACGGCATCCCGATCGGCGTGCAGGCGGTCGGCCGCTATGGCGACGAGGCCGCGGTGCTGGCGCTGGCGGCCGTGCTCGAGCAGGAGATGCCGTGGGCCGGCCGCAAGCCGCCGGTCTCTGCCTGACGCCATTGCCGCGGGCGCGGCTCCGGCCGCGCCCGGCTTTCGCAGGCGGCGATGCCGGCCGGCCCGGCGCGCGGGTCCCCGCGTTCACCCCGCGGCGGCGCCCTCGGCGGCGGCCGGCTCCAGTCTGAGCAGGAGCTGGCCGGTCGAGACCTGCTGGCCGGGCGCAACCAGCACCTCGGCCACCGTGCCTTCGGCCGGCAGCGACAGATCGTGCTCCATCTTCATCGCCTCGACGGCGACCAGCGCCTGGCGGGCGGCGAAGCGGTCGCCGGGCGCGACATGCACGGCCGACACGCGGCCGCTCATCGGCGCGAGCAACGTGTCGCTGCGCCCGGCGCCGGCGCGGCGCGCGGCGCACAGGGTCAGGTCGCGCGCCTCGTGCGTCTCGCCGTCGAGCATGAAGCACAGCCGGTCACCCTCGCGCAGCAGCGCGACGCGGCGCACGACCCCGTCGATCGCGGCCTGCAGCGCCTCGGCGTCGAGCCGCAGCGGGCGCAGCAAGGTGCGGCCGTCGCCGTCCTCCGCCGTCAGCAGGCCGTCCGGCGCCGCCGTCACCGAGACGCCGTGCTCGGCCCCGGCGAGCGCCAGCCGCACCGGCACGGCGAAGGTCGGCAGCAGCGCGCCGGCGGTGTGGAAGGTGCCGCCATGCGGCGCGGTCAGGCGCAGCAGCAGGGCGGCGAGCCGGCGCACCTGGCCGTCGCCGTCGGCCGGCCGCGCCAGCGCCGCGGCATGGGCCGCGACGAAGCCGGTGGTGGCGCGGCCTTCGACGAAGTCGGGATGCTCCAGGCAGCGCGCCAGGAAGCCGATGTTGGTGGTCACGCCGAGCGCGACGGCGCGGCGCAGCCCGTCGGCCAGCCGGCGCCGCGCCGCCTCGCGGGTGGGGCCGTGCGCGACCAGCTTGGCGATCAGCGAATCGTAGTGCGGCGGCACCTCGGCGCCGGGCTCCAGGGCGCTGTCGACGCGCAGCGCGGCGGGCATCGCCCAGCGCGCCATGCGGCCGGACTGCGGCACGAAGCCGTCCTCGTCCTCCGCGCAGATGCGCGCCTCGATGGCGTGGCCGGCGAGACGGACGTCGCCCTGCGCCAGCCCGAGCGGCTCGCCGGCGGCGACCCTGAGCTGCAGGGCGACGAGGTCGAGCCCGGTCAGCGCCTCGGTCACCGGATGCTCGACCTGAAGACGCGTGTTCATCTCCATGAAATGGAAGCGGCCGTCGGCATCGAGCAGGAACTCGAAGGTGCCGGCCCCCTCGTAGCCGAGCGCCCGGGTGGCGCGCACCGCGGCCGCGCCCATGGCGGCGCGCAGCCCGTCGTCGAGGGCGGGCGAGGGCGCCTCCTCGATCAGCTTCTGGTTGCGGCGCTGGATCGAGCAGTCGCGCTCGCCGAGATGGATGGCGTTGCCGTGCCGGTCGCCGAACACCTGGATCTCGACATGGCGCGGATCGGCGATCGCCGTCTCGAGCATCAGGCGCGGGTCGCCGAAGGCCGCCGCGGCCTCGCCGCGCGCCGCGCGCAGCGCCTCGGCGAGCGCGTCCGGCCCGGCGACGCGGCGCATGCCGCGGCCGCCGCCGCCGGCCACCGCCTTGACCATCAGCGGATAGCCGATCTCGCCGGCCGCCGCCAGGAACGCCGCGTCCGACTGGTCGGCGCCGTCATAGCCCGGCACGCCGGACACGCCCGCCTCGGCCATGGCGCGCTTGGCCGCCGCCTTGTCGCCCATGGTGCGGATCGTCTCGGCGCGGGGGCCGACGAAGACCAGGCCGGCCGCGGCGCAGGCGGCGGCGAAGTCGGCGTTCTCGGCCAGGAAGCCGTAGCCGGGATGCACGGCGTCGGCGCCGGCCGCGCGCGCGGCCTGCAGGATGGCGTCGATCGACAGGTAGGACTGCGCCGGCGCGGCCGGGCCGATCGGCAGCGCCAGGTCGGCGGCGCGCACATGCGGCGCGCCGGCGTCGGCGTCCGAGAAGACCGCAACCGTGCGCAGGCCGAGCGCGCGCGCCGAGCGCATGACGCGCAGCGCGATCTCGCCGCGGTTGGCGACGAGCAGCGTGGCGAACGGCGTTTTCGACGGCGCGCTCATGGCCGCGCCACCGAGAACTGCATGGGCCGCACGGTGTGCGCCTCGGCCGCCGCGCAGACGTCGAGCAGCTCGGCCAGCAGCGGGCGGGTGTCGCGCGGGTCGATGACGCCGTCGTCGAGCAGCCGCGCGCTGGTGGCGAAGACGTCCATCTGGCTGGAGAAATGGGCGACGATGCGCTCGCGCTGGCGCTCCAGCGCGGTGCGGTCGGGCTCCTCGCCGCGCCGCCGCGCGCCGGCCTCGGCGACGATCGCCATCGTGTCGGCGGCCTGGTCGGGACCCATCACGGCGGTCTGCGCGGTCGGCCAGGAGAAGGCGAAGCGCGGCGCGAAGCCGCGGCCGCACATGCCGTAATTGCCGGCGCCGAAGGAGGCGCCGCAGAACAGCGTGATCTGCGGCACGGTGGCGCTGGTGACGGCCTGGATCATCTTCGAGCCGTGCTTGATCATGCCGGCCTGCTCCGGTTCCCGGCCGACCAGGAAGCCGGTGGTGTTGTTGAGATAGAGGATCGGCGTGCCGGTCTGGCAGCAGGCCTGGATGAAGTGCGTCGCCTTGTTGGCGCCGGCCGGGTCGAGCGGGCCGTTGTTGGTGACGATGCCGAGCGGCCGGCCGGCCAGCCGCATGGTGCCGCACACGGTGGCCGGGCCGTAGTCGCGGCCGGTCTCCACGAAACGCGAGCCGTCGGCGAGGCGCGCGACGACCTCGCGCATGTCGACCGGGCGGCGCGGGTCGGCCGGCATGATCGCCATCAGGTCCTCGGCCGGGTAGAGCGGCGGGTCGGCGGCAAGCCGCGCGGCGCGGTCGCCGGCGACGTCATCCCAGGCGAGGCCGGCGACGATGTCGCGGGCGATGCCGATCGCCTCGCGGTCGTCCTCGGCCAGGTGGTCGCCGAGGCCGGAGACGGAGGTGTGCATCTCGGCGCCGCCGAGCTCCTCCTCGCTCGCCACCTCGCCGGTGGCCGCCTTGAGCAGCGGCGGCCCGGCCAGGAAGGCGCGGGTGCGCCCGCGCACCATGACGATGTGGTCGGACAGGCCGGTCTGATAGGCGCCGCCGGCGGTCGAGGAGCCGTGCGTGACGGTGACGACCGGCAGGCCGGCGGCCGACAGCCGCGCCAGGTTGCGGAACAGGCCGCCGCCATGCACGAAGTCCTCGACGCGGTAGGCCATCAGGTTGGCGCCGGCGCTCTCGACGAGCTGCACGTAGGGCAGGCGGTTCTCGAGCGCGATCTCCTGCATGCGCAGCACCTTCTCCAGCCCGTAGGGCTGCAGCGCGCCGGCGGCGATGCCGCTGTCGTTGGCGCTGACCATGACGCGGCGCCCGGCGACGACGCCGATGCCGGCGATCAGGCCGCCGCCGGCGATGCTGCGCCCGGCATCCTCGGTGTCGCAGCGATAGCCGGCGAGGGTGGCGAGCTCGACGAAGGGCTCGCCGGGGTCGAGCAGCAGCGCGACGCGCTCGCGCGGCAGGAGCTGGCCGCGCTTTTCCACCCGCTCGCGGGCGCGTTCGGAGGCCGCACGCGTGCGCGCCTCGATCTCGCGCAGGCGGGCGAGCAGCCCGGCCATGCGCTCGGCATTGGCCGCGTAGCCGGCGCTGCCCGGCGCGACGGCCGTGGCGAGCGGCGCGCTCATGCCCGCCTCCGGGCGGCGGCCCGGCGGTCGCGCTGCCGGCGCGCGGCGGTCGTCGTGCTGTCTTGCCTCATGGCTCTCCCCTCGCGCGGCGGTTGGCCGGCCGCTTCGTTGACGACATGGTCGGCGGTCGCGGGCCGTCCCGGTGCCGGCGCCCCGTCCCCGGCGATTTAGACAGAAGCGCCGATGCGGAAGTCAATGGAAAGCGATGGCGGAAAGCGATGGCGGAAAGCGACGGCGGAAAGCGATGGCGGAAAGCCACGGCGGACGGCGGCGCGGGATCGGCCGCAGGCTTCGGGCGACGGGCCGTCACGCCTCGCGCAAGCGCTCGCCCGGCGCCGGCGGCCGCTCGCGCGGGCCGGCGAAGCACTGGGCGGTGCGCATCCACAGCGTGGCGGTCGGTCCGGTGACGTCGAGCGCGGTGTCGGCGACGTTGCGCGTCTGGGTGACGACACGGGCGAAATCGACGGCCGGCCCGACGATGCGCTCGTCGTCGCGCGGCGCGCCATACTCCCACAGCGCGCCGGACGGCGCGGTGAGCCGCAGACAGGGCTCGGCCGCCGGCTTCGGCAGGCCCTGGACGTGGAACGACCAGGCGAAGGCGCCGACGCCGAGAAAGACGATGTTGCGGATGCGGTCGTGCTCGGCGCGTTCCAGCCCCATCAGGTCGTAGATCGCCTGGCCGTGCGCCCAGGTCTCCATCTGGCGCGCCGTCATGGCCGAGCGCGCCGACATGTCGGGGCCGACCCAGGGCAGCCGGCGCTTGGGGTCGACGGCGCGCCAGCGCTCTGCCATGTCGGCGGCATAGGCGCGCCAGGCGGCGAGCAGGTCGCGGCCGCGCTCGCGCACCGCGGCGTTCTCGTGCGCGCGGCCGCGCCCTTCGGCCATCGCCGCGCCGACCGCGGCGATCTCGCTGCGCAGCCGGTCGGGGTCGGTCAGCGCCAGGTCCTGCGCCCGGTTCCAGAAATGCAGGTGGACGAGCACGTCGTCCGGCGTCCAGCCCTTGAAGCGGGTCGGGCGGCGCCAGTCGTCCGGCGCCAGCGTCTCCAGCATGTCGGCCAGCGCCGCGCTCTCGGCGCCGAAATCCTCGGCCTGTTGCATCGTTCCTCCCTCCGCCGCCTGGCGCCTAGCAAACCGGTAGCACGATCGGCCGCCATGCTTAAGCGCCGCGCACGCGGCCTCGCGGCACCGGCGGGCTTGAGTCCATTGCGCCAGTCGCCTAGATCATGGCGCCGAGACGCCTGCCGCGGCCGCCGGCGAGACCTATCCGATTGATTTCGCCGCATCTATGCGGCCGAGGTCCTTCCACCCGGCCGCGGCATGCTCTAGAGCGTTTCCAGGCGAGGCGGGAACCGGCCCGCCGGGCGGAAACGCGACGAAACGACGGGCTGGAGCCGGTCTGCCGTTCGGCAAGACGCAGGACGGCTCCAGGACGGGATCGCCGCCGCCTCGCGCGGTGGCCCGCAAGCGCGAGCGATGGAAGCGTGACGCACGACGCGACACTGGCCGTGGCGCCGATGATGGACTGGACGGACCGGCACTGCCGGTACCTCCACCGTCTGCTCGCGCCGCGCGCGCTGCTCTACACCGAGATGGTGGTGGCCGACGCCGTGCTGCACGGCGACCGGGCGCGGCTGCTGCGCTTCGACCCGGCCGAGCATCCCGTCGCGCTGCAGCTCGGCGGCTCGGCGCCGGCCCGGCTCGCCGAGGCGGCACGCATCGCCGCGGATTTCGGCTTTGACGAGATCAACCTCAATGTCGGCTGCCCGTCCGACCGCGTGCAGTCGGGCACCTTCGGCGCCTGCCTGATGAAGACGCCGGCGCTGGTCGCCGAGTGCGTGGCGGCGATGAAGCGGGCCGTCACGGTGCCGGTGACGGTGAAGTGCCGCATCGGCGTCGACGACCAGGACCCGGAGAGCGCGCTCGACGCGCTCGCCGACGGCGTGTTCGCGGCCGGCGCGGACGCGCTGTGGGTGCATGCGCGCAAGGCCTGGCTGAAGGGGCTGTCGCCGAAGGAAAACCGCGACGTGCCGCCGCTCGACCGCGACCGCGTCTACCGGCTGAAGGCGCGATTGGCGAATCGATTCATCGGCATAAACGGCGGCCTTCAGGCAGAAGACGAGGTCGTCGCGCAGCTCGCCCATGTCGACGGCGCGATGCTCGGCCGGGCCGCCTACCACAACCCGGTGCTGCTCGCCGCGCTCGACCGGCGGCTTGCCGGGCGGCCGGCGGCGGCGGCCGATCTCGGTGCGGTGGTCGCCGCCATGGTCGAGCACGCGGCGCGCCACATCGCCGAGGGCGGCCGACTGGTGCACGTCACCCGGCACATGACGGGACTGATGCACGGCCTGCCGGGGGCGCGGCGCTACCGCCAGATCCTCGCCACCCGCGCGGTGGCCGAGGGGGCGGGGCCGGAGGTGCTTTGCGAGGCGGCGGCGGCGGCGGGCGTGACGTCCGAGCCGCGCGCGGCCTGACGAGGAGGGGCCGGCCGCCGTCGCGGCCGGCGCGGGGGCTGCCGCCGGCGGCTCCGTTCTGAGAGGGGATTGCATGGAATTGCCATGGAGCGAGATCGCGGCCTTCGCCGCGGCGCTGGCGGTCGCCGGCGTGGTGGCCGGCTTTCTGGCCGGGGTGTTCGGCATCGGCGGCGGCGCCATCCTGGTGCCGGTGTTCTATCAGGTGTTCGTGCTGCTCGACATCGACGAGAGCGTGCGGGTGCACCTGGCCGTCGGCACCTCGCTGGCGGTCATCGTGCCGACCTCGCTGCGCTCCTTCCAGGCGCACTACCGGCGCGGCGCGGTCGACATGGCGGTGCTGAGGAGCTTCGTCGTCTCGGTGCCAGCCGGCGTCGTGCTCGGCTCGCTGGTCGCCGCCTCGGTGTCGGGCGCGGGCCTGCGCGCGATCTTCGCGGCCATCGCCTTCGCCGTCGGCCTGCGGCTGCTGCTCAACCGCGAGAGCTGGCAGCTCGGCAGCGAGCTGCCGGCCAATCCGCTGCGCGGCGCGATCGGCCTGGTCATCGGCTTCCTGTCGACGCTGATGGGCATCGGCGGCGGCGTGCTCAACAACACCTTCATGACGCTCTACGGCCGGCCGATGCACCAGGCCGTCGCCACCTCGGCCGGCGTCGGCGTGCTGATCTCGATCCCCGGCCTGTTCGGCTACATGTGGGCCGGCTGGGGCGACCCGGCGCTGCCGATCGCCTCGACCGGCTTCATCAACTGGATCGCGGTCATCATCATCATCCCGGTGACGCTGATCGTCGCGCCGCTCGGCGCCAGCGTGGCGCACGCCCTGTCGCGCCGCCAGCTCGAGATCGGCTTCGGCCTGTTCCTGCTCGTCGTCTCGGCGCGCTTCGTGTGGAGCCTGTTCTAGAGCCGTTCCGCGTGTCACGGAATCGCAGATCGGCTCTCACGCATTGTCTTCACGCGTTTGCGAACGGCGAACCGGTTTCCACTTCGCCTGGAAGCGCCATAGGCTCCGGCCGCGCGCCCGGCCACTCAGTCGTGCAGGATCAGCCGGTCGCCGCGCACGTCGAAGCCCGACAGGCTGGACAGGAAGTTCATGCCGAGCAGGCTCTGGCCGAGCCGGCCGGGCTCGGCGACGAGCAGCGGCAGGCCGCGCCGGGTGATCGCGCCGACGGTGATCTCGGCCGCCTCGACGCGCGCGGCGCGGGCGATGCCGTTGGCCGTCGCCACCGGCACGTCGTAGACGAGGCTGCCGGGATCGTAGCCGGCGCGCGCGGCGTCGCGGGCGGTCAGCACCGTCGACGTGGCGCCGGTGTCGACGAGCGCGCGCACCGAGCGGCCGTTGATCTCGGCCAGAACCTCGAAATGGCCGCCGGCCGACTTCTCCAGCATGACGCGCGTGCCGCCTTCGCCGCCGACCACGGTCAGCGGGCTGCCGGGCACCAGGCCGGCGGTCAGCCGGCTGGCGACGTCCTGCAGCTCGTAGCGGTACTGGTAGCCGCCGACGAGCAGCACCAGGATCGCCAGCCACAGCGCCGCCATGCGCAGAAGCGGCCCGCCGCGGTGGCGGCCACCGACGAAGGCGGCCGACAGCACCGCCGCCAGCGTGCCGAGCATGACCAGCGAGGCGAAGTCGCCGCTCGCCATGCCGAGCACGCGGCCCGAATCGTGGTTGAGCACGAGCAGCACGAGGCCGAGGCCGAGCGCCGCCATGGCGGCCAGGAAGAGGGGCTGGCGCATCAGCCGCGCTCCTGCCGCTCGCGCGCCATGCGGGCGCGCCGCGTCTCGCGCCGCGGCCGCCGCTCGACCGTCTCCAGCCGCCCCGGCAGCGCCGCCGTCACGGCCTCGCGCTCGGCCTCGCTCATGGCCAGCCAGCCGGCGATCTCGTCGCGCGTGCGGCCGCAGCCGAAGCAGAAGCCGGTCTTCATGTCGATCGAGCAGACCAGGATGCAGGGCGAGGCGACGGCGCTCATGGCGTTCCTTTCCGTTGTGCTCCACATGGGACGTGGCGCGCCGGCGCGCAAGT
>NZ_JAOAOP010000080.1 GCF_030398335.1 Aquibium sp. A9E412 | reverse complement strand
CGAGCGGCTGTTCGCGCTGGCGGCGAGCCGGCTCGCCATCGAGGGCATCTCGCATGACATCGACGGCGGCCGCTTCCCCGCCAAGGCGGTGACCGGCGAGCGCGCCCGCATCGAGGCCGACATCTTCTGCGACGGCCACGAGGTGATCGCCGCGGCGCTTGGCTGGCGCCCGGCCGGCGCGCGGCGCTGGCACGAGGTGCCGATGGTGCTGGTGGAGAACGACCGCTGGATGGCGGAGATCGTCTTCGGCGAGCTCGGTCGCCACGAGCTGCGGTTTTCCGGCTGGCGCGACCAGTTCGCCACCTGGCACGGCGACACGCTGAAGAAGCGCGCGGCCGGCCAGGCCGTCGAGCTGGAGACGGTGGAGGGCGAGCGCCTGGTCGACGCCGCGGTCGAGGCCGACGCGGCGCCCGACAAGGCCGACCGCAGCGCCCTGCGCCAGCTCCGCAAGGAGCTGCGCGCGCGCCGCGATCCGGAGGACAAGCTGCGCCGGTTGCTCGATCCGGCGACGCTGGCGCTGCTGCGCCGCGCCGGCCCGCGCACCAACGAGACCGTCTTCCCGCGCACCGTCGCCGTCGACGTCGACCGGCCGCTGGCCGGCTTCGGCGCCTGGTACGAGATGATGCCGCGCTCGCAGGGGCCGGCCGGCCGGCACGGCACCTTCGACGACGTCATCGAGGCGCTGCCCTATGTGCGCGACCTCGGCTTCGACGTGCTCTACTTCCCGCCCATCCATCCGATCGGCCGCACCAACCGCAAGGGACCGAACAACAGCCTGACGGCCGGGCCGGACGATCCGGGCAGCCCCTATGCGATCGGCTCGCCGGAGGGCGGCCACGACGCCATCCATCCCGAGCTCGGCAGCTTCGACGACTTCGCCCGCCTGCTCGAGGCGGCCCGCGGCCACGGGCTTGAGATCGCGCTCGACTTCGCCATCCAGTGCTCGCCCGACCACCCGTGGATCAAAGAGCATCCCGAGTGGTTCGACTGGCGGCCGGACGGCACCATCAAGTTCGCCGAGAACCCGCCGAAGAAGTACGAGGACATCGTCAACGTCCACTTCTACCGCGACGCCATTCCCGGCCTGTGGCATGCGCTGCGCGACGTGGTGCTGTTCTGGATCCGCCACGGCGTCACGATCTTCCGCGTCGACAACCCGCACACCAAGCCGTTTCCCTTCTGGGAATGGATGATCGGCGAGGTGCGGGCGAAGCACCCGGAGGCGATCTTCCTGTCGGAGGCCTTCACCCGGCCGAAGGTGATGAAGCGGCTCGCCAAGCTCGGCTTCAACCAGTCCTACAGCTACTTCACCTGGCGCAACGAGAAGCGCGAGATCGAGGACTATCTGACGGAGCTGACGCAGCAGCAGTGCCGCCACTACATGCGGCCGAACTTCTTCGCCAACACGCCCGACATCAATCCGCTCTATCTGCAGACGAGCGGCCGGCCGGGCTTCCGCGTGCGGCTGATGCTCGCCGCCACGCTGGCCGGCAGCTACGGCATCTACAACGGCTTCGAGATCTGCGAGGCCGCGCCGGTGCCGGGCAAGGAGGAGTATCTGAACTCCGAGAAGTACCAGCTCAGGAGCTGGGACTTCGACCGGCCGGGCCACATCAAGGACGACATCCGCTTCGTCAACGCGCTGCGCCGCAACCACCCGGCGCTGCGCGCCTTCTCGTCGCTCGCCTTCCACAACGCCTGGGACGACGCGGTGCTCTACTACGGCAAGAGCGAGCCGCACGCCGACGACCATCTCTTGTTCCACGTGCTGCTCGACCCGCACGCGCCGCACGAGTTCGATTTCGAGGTGCCGCTGTGGGAGTTCGGCCTGCCCGACGACGCCTCCATCGAGGTGCAGGACATGATCCACGGCAACCACTTCACCTGGCACGGCAAGAACCACCGGCTGAGGCTCGATCCGAACGAGCGCCCCTACGCGGTCTGGCGGCTGATCCCGCCGGGGGCGCCGCGATGACCCGGCTTCGCCCGCGCGCCGACGGCATCATCGATCGCAGCCAGACCGACTGGTACCGCGACGCCATCGTCTACCAGCTTCACGTCAAGGCCTTCCAGGACGGCAACAATGACGGGGTGGGCGACTTCGCCGGCCTGATGCGGCGCCTCGACTACATCCAGGAGCTCGGCGTCACCGCGATCTGGCTGCTGCCGTTCTATCCCTCGCCGCTGCGCGACGACGGCTACGACATCGCCGACTACCGCTCGATCAACCCCGCCTACGGCCGGATGCGCGACTTCCGGGCCTTCGTCGCCGAAGCGCACCGGCGCGGCCTGCGCGTCATCACCGAGCTGGTCATCAACCACACCTCCGACCAGCACCCCTGGTTCCAGCGCGCCCGCCGGGCCAGGCCCGGCTCGGCGGCGCGCGATTTCTACGTGTGGAGCGACACCGACACCAGGTACTCCGGCACGCGCATCATCTTCCTCGACACCGAGACGTCGAACTGGACGTGGGACCCGGTCGCCGGCGCCTTCTTCTGGCACCGCTTCTACTCGCACCAGCCCGATCTCAACTTCGACAATCCGCGCGTGCTCAAGGAAGTGCTCAAGGTGATGCGCTACTGGCTCGACATGGGCGTCGACGGCCTGCGTCTCGACGCCATCCCCTATCTCGTCGAGCGCGAGGGCACCAACAACGAGAACCTGCCCGAGACGCACGAGGTGCTGAAGCAGATCCGCGCCGAGCTCGACGCCCATTACGACGACCGCATGCTGCTCGCCGAGGCCAACCAGTGGCCGGAGGACACGCGGCCCTATTTCGGCGACGGCGACGAGTGCCATATGGGCTTCCACTTCCCGCTGATGCCGCGCATGTACATGGCGCTGGCGCAGGAGGACCGGCACCCGATCACCGACATCATGCGCCAGACGCCGGACATACCCGACGGCTGCCAGTGGGGCATCTTCCTGCGCAACCACGACGAGCTGACGCTCGAGATGGTCACCGACCGGGAGCGAGACTATCTGTGGCGCACCTATGCCGAGGACTCGCGCGCCCGCATCAATCTCGGCATCCGCCGCCGGCTCGCCCCGCTGATGCAGAACGACCGGCGCAAGATCGAGCTGATGAACTCGCTGCTGATGTCGATGCCGGGCACGCCGATCGTCTATTACGGCGACGAGCTCGGCATGGGCGACAACTACTATCTCGGCGACCGCGACGGCGTGCGCACGCCCATGCAGTGGTCGCCCGACCTCAATGCCGGCTTCTCGCGCGCCAATCCGCAGCAGCTCTACCTGCCGGTGATCCTCGACCCGATCTACGGCTTCCAGGCGGTCAACGCCGAGAGCCAGATCGAGGACCCCTCGTCGCTGCTCAACTGGATGCGCCGGCTGATCGCCGTGCGCAAGCAGCACCCCGCCTTCGGCCGCGGCGGCTTCAAGATCCTCTACCCGCGCAACCGCAAGATCCTCGCCTATGTGCGCGAGCACGAGGGCGACCGCATCCTGTGCGTGGTCAATCTCGCCCGCTCGGCCCAGGCCGTCGAGCTCGACCTGTCGGAATGGAAGGGCATGGTGCCGCTCGAGCTGACCGGCCGCACGCCGTTTCCGCCGATCGGCGACCTGCCCTACATGATCACGCTGCCGGCCTTCGGCTTCTACTGGTTCCTGCTCGCCGACGAGACCGAGGCGCCGTCCTGGCACCAGCAGATGCCCGACGTGCTGCCGGAGTTCATCACGCTGACCGCGCGCGACGGCCGCGTCGCCACGGCGTTGACCGGGCGCGAGGGGCGCCAGCTCGAAGACGACAGCCTGCCGCGCTTCCTGCAGCTCCAGCGCTGGTTCGCGGCCAAGGACCGCGCGATCGCCGAGGCGCGCCTCAGGCCGCTGGCCGAGATGGGCGAGGGGCGCTTCACGCTCGCCGTGTGCGACGTGCGCTTTTCCGACGAGACGCAGCGCTACTTCCTGCCGCTCGCCGCGCGCTGGGGCGAGGAGAACATCGCCTTCGGCGCGCCGACGCTGTCCTACACGCTGGCCAAGCTGCGGCGCGGCCCGCGTGTCGGCGCGCTGGTCGACGGCGCCTTCGATCCCGATCTGGCGCAGGCGCTGCTCGACGGCCTGGCCGGCGGCGCGCGGATCGCCGCCGATGACGGCGCGGTCGTCTTCGAGCGCAACGCCGAGCCGGCCGTGTTCGAGCGCGCCGGCGAGCCGCGCCCGGTCGCCGTCGAGCAGAGCAACGTGTCGATCGTCTTCGGCGACAGCCTGGTGCTCAAGGTCTACCGGCGGCTGCGCTCCGGGCCGCAGCCCGAGGTCGAGATGGCCCGCTTTCTCACCAACGAGACCGGTTTCGCCAACATGCCGGCCTATCACGGCGCCATCGTCCACCGCCCGGCCGACGGACCGGAGACCGTGCTGGCCACCGCCTTCGCCTTCGTCGCCAACCAGGGCGACGCCTGGGAGGCGGTGCTTTCGGCGCTGCAGCGCGACGTCGAGGGCGCCGATCTCGGCGTGCCCTACGCCTCCGAGGCGGAGGCCGAGGCGCAGAAGGACGCCTTCCCGCGCGAATTGATGGTCGGGTCGCTGATCGGCCGGCGCACGGCCGAGCTGCACCGGGCGCTTGCCGCGCCGACGGACGATCCCGCCTTCGCCGCCGAGCCGCTGACGCGCGCCGACGTCGAGGGCTGGGTCGCGGCCGCGCGCGCGGAGACGGCCGCCATGCTCGATGTGCTGGCCGCCACCGCCGACAGCCTGGAAGAGCCGGCCGCCGGTCGCGCCGCACGCCTGCTCGAGGCGCGCGAGGCGCTCGACCGCCGGCTCGGCGCCTGCCTCGACCATGCGCCCTCCGGCGGCCGCTCGCGCATCCATGGCGACTACCATCTCGGCCAGCTTCTCGTCGCCCATGACGATGTCTACGTCATCGACTTCGAGGGCGAGCCGCGCCGCGGCATCGAGGAGCGCCGCGCCAAGATGTCGCCGCTGCGCGACGTCGCCGGCATGCTGCGCTCGCTCGACTACGTGGCGGCGGCCGCGCTGCGCCAGCACGGTCAGTTGCCGCCCGGCCAGGACGAGCAGGTCGCGGAGCGCGTGGCGACCTGGCGCCGCGCGGCGAGCGACGCCTTCCTCGCCGCCTATCGCGAGACGATCGGCGACTGCCCCACCCACCCCGACGATCCGGCCTTCGAGCGGGCGCTGCTCGACCTCTTCCTGATCCAGAAGGCGGCCTATGAGGTGCGCTACGAACTGGCCAACCGGCCCGCCTGGGTCGACATCCCGATCGCCGGCCTGCTCGACCTCGTCGCGGCCGCGGGAGACCCGTCGTGACGCCGGTCGCCGCCAGCCTAGCCACCGACGTGCCGGCGATCGTCCGCGGCCGGCACGGCAACCCCTTCGCCGTGCTCGGCATGCAGGGCGGCGGCGACGAGCCGGTCGCCGTCAATGTCTTCGCGCCGCCGGCCGCGCGCGTCTGGCTGCTCGCCAGGGCGGACGACCGCCGCGTCTGCGAGCTCGAGCGCATCCATCCCGAAGGCTTCTTCTCTGCTGTGCTGGAGACGCGCGAGCGCTTCGCCTACCGGCTGGCCCTGGCGGCCGGCGACAGCGAGTGGATCGTCGACGACCCCTATGCCTTCGGCCCGGTGCTCGGCGAGCTCGACGAGCACCTGATGGGCGAGGGGCGCCATCGCGAGCTCTACCGCCGGCTCGGCAGCCATCCGCTCACCCACGAAGGGGTCGCGGGCGTGGTCTTCGCCGTGTGGGCGCCCAACGCGCGGCGCGTCAGCGTGGTCGGCGACTTCAACGCCTGGGACGGCCGGCGCCACCCGATGCGCAAGCGCCACGGCGCCGGCGTGTGGGAGCTGTTCGTGCCGGGCCTCGAGGCCGGAACGCTCTACAAGTACGAGATCCTCGGCGTGCACGGCGACGTGCTGCCGCTCAAGGCGGACCCGGTCGGCCAGGCGCACGAGGCGCCGCCGGCGACCGCCTCGCTGGTGCCGGGCGATTCCGCGCACGCCTGGGGCGACGGCGCATGGCTGGAGCGCCGCGCGGCCGCGCAGAGCCGGGACGCGCCGATCTCCGTCTACGAGGTGCACCTGGGAAGCTGGCAGCGCGACGCCTCCGGCGCCATGCTCGACTACGACACGCTGGCCGACCGTCTCGTCGACTACGTGCGTCACATGGGCTTCACCCACGTCGAGCTCCTGCCGGTGAGCGAGCATCCCTTTTCCGGCTCCTGGGGCTACCAGCCGATCGGCCTGTTCGCGCCGACGCGCCGCTTCGGCCCGCCCGAGGCCTTCGCCCGCTTCGTCGACCGGCTGCACGGGGCCGGCATCGGCGTGCTCGTCGACTGGGTGCCGGCGCATTTCCCGTCCGACCCGCACGGCCTGGCGCGCTTCGACGGCACCGCCCTCTACGAGCACGAGGACCCGCGGCTCGGCTTCCACCGCGACTGGAACACGCTGATCTACAATTTCGGCCGCGTCGAGGTGGCCAACTTCCTGCGCGCCAGCGCGCTCTACTGGCTCGACCGCTTCCACATCGACGGGTTGCGCGTCGATGCGGTCGCCTCGATGCTCTATCTCGACTATTCGCGCGAGCCCGGCGACTGGATTCCGAACCGCTATGGCGGCAACGAGAACCTCGACGCCGTCGACTTCCTGCGCACCACCAATGCCGGCGTCGCCGAGCGCTACCGCGGCGCGCTCACCATCGCCGAGGAATCGACCGCCTGGCCGGGCGTCACCCGTGCCGCCGAGGACGGCGGCCTCGGCTTCGACTTCAAATGGAACATGGGCTGGATGCACGATACGCTCGACTACATGCGCCACGATCCGATCCATCGCCGGCATCACCATCACCAGATGACCTTCGGCATGGTCTACGCCCATTCGGAGAACTTCGTGCTGCCGCTCAGCCATGACGAGGTGGTGCACGGCAAGGGCTCGCTGCTCGGCAAGATGCCGGGCGACCGCTGGCAGCAGTTCGCCAATCTGCGCGCCTACTACACCTTCATGTGGACGCATCCCGGCAAGAAGCTGCTGTTCATGGGCGGCGAGTTCGCCCAGCAGCGCGAGTGGGACCACGACCGCGCGCTCGACTGGCACCTGCTCGACGATCCGGCCCATCGCGGCGTGCAGGACCTGGTGCGCGAGCTCAACCGGCTCTACCGCGCGCTGCCGGCGCTGCACGAGCTCGATTGCGAGCCGTCCGGCTTCGAATGGCTGGAGGCCAACGACGCGGAACACAGCGTCTACTCCTTCGTGCGGCGCGGCCGCGGCGACGCCGATCCGGCGGTCGTGGTGTGCAACATGACGCCGGTGCCGCGGCACGGCTACCGCATCGGCGTGCCGCAGGCCGGCCGCTGGCGCGAGATCCTCAACAGCGATGCTGCGGCCTACGGCGGCTCGGGCGTGACGAACGACGCGCCGCTGACGGCCGAGGCGATCGCCTGGCACGGCCGCGGCGAATCCGTCGCGCTCGACCTGCCGCCGCTCGGCAGCGTCGTCCTCGTGCCCGACCGGTAGCCGCGATGGCCCGCTCGCGCCAGCTCCTGCCCGGCTCGCCCACCCGTCTCGGCGCCCATTGGGACGGCTCGGGCGTCAACTTCGCGCTGTTCTCGGCCAACGCGACGCGCGTCGAGCTCTGCCTGTTCGATTCGGCCGGCCGGCGCGAGCTGGAGCGCGTGGCGCTGCCCGAATACACCCACGAGGTGTGGCACGGCTATCTGCCGGACGTGCGCCCCGGCCAGCTCTACGGCTATCGCGTGCACGGCCCCTACGCGCCGGAGGAGGGCCACCGCTTCAACCACAACAAGCTGCTGCTCGATCCCTATGCGCTGGAGCTGCGCGGCGACATCCGCTGGCACGACGCGGTGTTCGGCTACCGCGTCGGCCACCCGCGCGCCGACCTGTCGTTCTGCCGGCGCAACTCGGCCTTCGTCATGCCGAAATGCGTCGTCGTCGACCCGGCGATGACCTGGGGCAACGACCAGCGCCCGGCGCATCCCTGGTCGGAGACGATCATCTACGAGGCGCATGTGAAGGGCATGACGGCGCTCAACGAATCGCTGCCGCAGTTCCGCCGCGGCACCTTCGAGGGGCTGGCCGATCCGCGCACCATCGAGCATCTGGTCCGGCTCGGCGTCACCGCCATCGAGCTTCTGCCCGTGCAGGCCTTCTACGACGACCGCCATCTCGTCGAGCGGGGGCTGGCCAACTACTGGGGCTACAACACCATCGGCTTCTTCGCGCCGGCGCCGCGCTACACCGGCCTGCGCGAGTTCAAGCTGATGGTGCGCCGGCTGCACGAGGCCGGCATCGAGGTCATCCTCGACGTCGTCTACAACCACACCGCCGAAGGCAACGAGATGGGGCCGACCCTGTCGTTCCGCGGCATCGACAACGCCTCCTACTACGTGCTGGGCGACGACCCGCGCTTCTATTTCGACACCACCGGCACCGGCAACACGATGAACCTGCGCAACCAGCGGGTGCTGCAGATGGTGATGGATTCGCTGCGCTACTGGGTGCAGGAATGCCACGTCGACGGCTTTCGCTTCGACCTGTCGAGCTCGCTCGGCCGCGACCGCGCCGCCTTCGACCACAACGCCGTGTTCTTCGAGGCGGTGCGCCAGGACCCGGTGCTGTCCGACGTCAAGCTGATCGCCGAGCCGTGGGACACCGGGCCGGACGGCTACCAGCTCGGCAACCACCCGCCGGGCTGGGCCGAATGGAACGACCAGTATCGCGACACGGTGCGCAGCTTCTGGCGCGGCGACGAGGGCCAGGTCGGCCGTCTCGCCGGCAAGCTGCTCGCCTCGAGCGACGTGTTCGAGAGGCGCGGCCGGCGGCCCTGGGCGAGCGTCAACTTCGTCACCGCCCATGACGGCTTCACGCTCGCCGACGTGGTCAGCTACGAGCGCAAGCACAACGAGGCCAACGGCGAGGACAACCGCGACGGCCACGACCACAATGTCAGCCGCAACTGGGGCGTCGAGGGGCCGACCGACGACCCGGCGATCCGCGACCGCCGCGACCGCGTGCGCCGGGCGATGATCGCCACGCTGCTGTTCTCGCAGGGCACGCCGATGCTGCTGATGGGCGACGAGATCGGCCGCAGCCAGAACGGCAACAACAACGGCTACTGCCAGGACAGCGAGATCAACTGGCTGAGCTGGCGCGAGCCCGAGCCGCGCGAGGCCGCCTTCCAGCACTTCGTGCGCGGCCTCGTGGCCATCCGCCGCAGCCGCCCGCTGCTGCGCCAGACGCGGTTTCTGCACGGCCGGCCGGGGCCGAACGGCGACGCCGACGTCGTGTGGCTGCGCGCCGACGGCGAGCGCATGCGCGAGGAGACCTGGGAAGACCCGGCGACGCGCACGCTGGGCCAGCTTCTCAACGGGCTCAACGGCGCCGTGCTGATGCTGCTCAACGCGGGCGAGGCGGACGTCGCCTTCACGCTGCCGGGCGGCGAGAAGGCCGACTGGCGGCGCCTGGTCGACAGCGCCCGCGGGCTCGCCTCCAGCCATGCGCACGAGCATGCCGGTGCTGAGGCCGTGGTCGCCGGCCATTCGCTGCAGCTCCTGGAGCGGCGCGGGTGAGCGCGCCGGCCGGCCGGCAGGTGCCGCTCACCTGGGGCGCGCGGCTCGGGCGCGACGGGCAGGCGCGCTTCCGGCTGTGGGCGCCGGGGCTCGACGCGCTCGCCCTCGAGCATGACGGCAGGCAGGCGGCCATGCGGCGCCATGCCGACGGCTGGTTCGAAGGCGTGGCGGAGGGTGCCGCGCCGGGCCAGACCTACCGCTTCGTGCTGCCCGACGGCCGTGCCGTGCCCGACCCGGCGGCCCGCGCCCAGGCCGACGACGTGCACGGCCCCTCCGTGCTCGTCGACCCCGGCGCCTATCGCTGGCGCAACGCCGGCTGGCGCGGCCGGCCGTGGCGCGAGGCGGTGCTCTACGAGGCGCATGTCGGCACCGCCACGCAGGCCGGCACCTTCGCCGCGCTCGGCGAGCGGCTGGCCGGGCTCGCCGATCTCGGCGTCACCGCGCTCGAACTGATGCCGGTCGCCCAGTTCGCCGGCCGCCGCGGCTGGGGCTACGACGGGGTGCTGCCCTACGCGCCGCACCCCGCCTACGGCACGCCCGACGAGCTCAAGGCGCTGGTCGACGCGGCGCACGACCACGGCCTGATGGTGCTGCTCGACGTCGTCTACAACCACTTCGGGCCGGAGGGGAACCACATCGCCGCCTATGCGCCGGACTTCTTCCACCCCGAGCGCCACACCCCGTGGGGCGCCGCCATCGCCTACGAGCGGCGGCCGGTGCGCGACTTCTTCGTCGACAACGCGCTCTACTGGCTGGAGGAGTTCCAGTTCGACGGGCTGCGCTTCGACGCCATCGACCACATCGTCGACGACCTGTCGGAGCGCGAGCTGATGGTCGAGATCGCCGAGCGCGTGCGCGCCGACCTGCCCGGCCGCCACATCCACCTGACGACCGAGGACAACCGCAACATCACCCGGCTGCACGAGCGCGGCCCCGGCGGCGCCGTGCGCTGGTTCACCGCCGAATGGAACGACGATTTCCACAACGTCGCCCACCGGCTGGCGACCGGCGAGACCGACGGCTACTACGCCGACTTCGCCGAGGCGCCGTGGCGCAAGCTGGCGCGGGTGCTCGCCGAGGGCTTCGCCTATCAGGGCGAGCCGTCGCCGCATGGCGGCGGCCGGCCGCGCGGCGCGCCCTCGGGGCACCTGCCGCCCGAGGCCTTCGTCGACTTCCTGCAGAACCACGACCAAATCGGCAACCGGGCGCTCGGCGAGCGGCTGACGACGCTGGTCGCGCCCGAGCATCTGGCGTTGTGGCAGGCGCTGCTCGTGCTGTCGCCGCACATTCCGCTGCTCTTCATGGGCGAGGAGTACGGCGAGACGCGGCCCTTCCTGTTCTTCACCGATTTCGCCGGCGCGCTGGCCGATGCGGTGCGCGAGGGCCGGCGGCGCGAGTTCGCCGGCTTCGCCGCCTTCGCCGGCCACACCGACACGATCCCCGATCCGAACGCGCCGGCCACCTTTGCGCGCAGCCGGCTCGACGCCGCCCGCCGCGACAGCGCGGCCGGCCGGCAAGCCGCCGCGCGGCTGAAGCGCCTGCTGGCGCTGCGCCGCGCCCATGTCGTGCCGCTTCTGGCCGGCGGCGCCGGCGGCACCGGCTGCGTGCGCGCGGTGGCAGAGGGCGCGGTGGCCGTCGACTGGACGCTGTCCGGCCGCCGCCTGGCGCTGCGCGTCAACTTTTCCGACGCGCCCTGCGCGCTGCCGCCGGCGGACGGCGGGACGGTCTACGCCGCGCCGGACGAGGCGGCCGCCGCCCTGGCGCGCGACGGCGTGCTGCCGCCGCGCGCGATCGTCGTGGCCGAGCGGCCTACTTGACCCGGATCGCCACGGGATCGCCAAAGAGCGTGAACACCGCCTCGCCCGGGCGCACCGCCGTGAAGACAACACCGCGCGCAGGCGTGAAGCCGTTGCAGCGGCGGCTGTAGCGGACACCCACGCCGCCATCCGACCACGTGCCGATATCGAGCTCCGGCAATCCTTGCACGACGCTGTCCCACTCGGGCGGGGCCTTGCCGCAGACGCCGCGCGCGCCGTGCACCACCGCCGACTCGCCGACGCCGACCGTCGTCGATGGACGGTACTCGACCTCTGCGGCCGGCATGTCCTTCGCGGAGATCTCCAGGCCGCCCGTCAACAGATAGGCCGACCCGGCCGCCACGACCGCAAGGGGGACGATGGATGCGAACAGCCATGTCGTTGCGCGACGCCGACCGATTTCCGACACTGCATGCCCGGCAGCCGCCAGGGCAGACGCGCCGGCATCAGCCGGCGTGGTCGTGCCGTCGGCCCGCGCCTTCGCGGACGATCGGCCGTAAAGACCGATCCAGTGATCGCGCAACCCTTCGTAGGAATCGACGCGCAGCACCTTTGTGAGCAGCAGGAAGTTGCGCCGCCGAGGGACGTGGGCCCCGGCGCGCCAGTTGCGCAGGTTCTTCAGCGCCGCCTCGTAGGCGGCGCTCTTTCCGTTGCCGGAGGCCGCAGACAGCGCGCTGGCCAGCTCCATGTCGTCGAGATGGCCCTGGTCGACGCAGATCGCATCGAGCAGCTCATGCCACTCCTGATAGTGGTGCCACGGCCTGATCTTGCTCACGTCAGTCCCCCGGACATGCGCCCCACAGTCGCAGATTAGAGCTATCCCATTCGCGGAGCTAGCTTATTGCCGCCGCTTTTTCCGCAATGTCCGGTTTTGCCGATTTCCGCGATGACCCGACGAACACCGCTGCCTAGTATGACAAGACCAACGCGGCGCGATCAGGGAGGATATGGAAAGATGCGATTGGCTGTTGTCTGCGCGATTCTTGGTCTGTCCGTCTCGGTCGCCCATGCCGACATGGGCGTCTCGTTCCAGTGGGGACAGACGAAGAAGTGCTTCGACCGCAACTCGCCGCCGATGACGCTGAGCGGGGTTCCGGCCGGCACCGTCCAGCTCGACATCCGCATGACCGACCTGGACGCGCCGAACTACAACCACGGCGGCGGGCGCGTGAAGTACGCCGGCCAGACGTCGCTGTCCTATGGCGCCTTCCGCTACAAGGGGCCGTGTCCGCCGAGCCGGCACACCTATCAGTTCACCGTTCGGGCGCTCGATGCGCGCGGCAAGACGCTGGCGACCGCAAGGGCGCGCCGCGCGTTTCCCTGACGGCGCGAGCCGTACGAGCGCGATCTTCGGACCCTCTGTGCCGGCCGAACCGGATGGCTGGCCGGTGTTCGAACAGGATTCGGCGGTGCTGGACGCCGAAACGGGAGTCACGGGACAATGATCTGGATTGTCGCGATCATCGCCGTCATCGTCGTGTTCTCGCTGGCGGCGGGGCTGATCGGTTCGGACAAGGCGGTCGCCAGGTCGCAGGCAAGGCTCGAGCGGGAAAATCGCATCGTCTCCCGCGTCGCCGCGTACCGGGACTATATCCGGCGCGAAGGCGATGAGGCCTTGCAGAGACTGTCGGACAACGAGCTCGAGGACCTGATCGCAAATGCCATGCGCGGGATCGCCAACGACATCGACGACATCCGGTCATTGGCCAAGTTCGCCTTCTGGGCATCGGGCGCGCTCGTCACCGTTGCCCTGTTCGCGGCGCCCGGCGCCATCGAGCCGATCTGGCAATACGTTCCCAAGTCGTACCCCGTCTTCATGGTCTTGTGGGTGCTCACCGTCTTGGGCACGGCGTATGCGATATCGCGACTCGTGTCCTCATGGCGCGCAAGGGTCACGGCACGCAAATGGGAAGCCCGCGGCTGGGACGTCTCCAGGCTGATCGTCTGACGAACTCCCGTCACATCGCAGCGTGGATCGCCGGCAGGCAGCGTTCTCCGGCCTGATCGTAGCGTCGAGCGCCCAGATCGTTGCCGACGACAATCTCAGCGGGTGCGGGCAGGGGACATGCAGAGTGGTGCGCCCGTTCGAACGAAGTTCGAACTCTTCCTTTAAAAACAGGGCAGTCATTTCCTGAGCTTATCTGAGCTTATCGAGAGATGGCGCGCCGGAGAGGATAAAACTGGGAACGGCTATGTCATTGCGGGCGCTATATAAATTCTGAAAGCGCAATCCGCTACGGTTGTACCGGCTCCTATCAGGGGCGGGTCCAGCCTTCGGCCAGCTTCTCCAGCACCTTGTCGAACCAATGCTCGTACCAGTACCAGGTGCCGGCAATCATCACGCCGAAGCCCTTGCCCGGTGTCCGGGCGTCCAGTTGCCGCTTCAGCAGGGTGTGGTCGTGCATATTGAAGGCAGGGTATCCGGCAGCCCTGACCTTCGCGACGATCTCTGATGGTCGAAATTTCGGACGCTCAACCTCTTTCAGGAGGACGCGTTCGACGGCTTCCGCTTCTGGTGAGCCCGGTTTGATGAACTCAACAGCAAGATCAGATTTTGATGCTTTGCCTGATACCTTCGGCACGAACGCGACCCGGTAACGGAATTTCGGATCGCTCTGCTCGTCCTCCGTCAGAGCATCCTGAAAATTATCCATCGCCGTAGCGATGTGTGACGGCAATTCCGCACCGACCAATCCGGCGCGTTGTGCGCCGTCGAAGGTGACAAACTGGAGCGCGATCGGCAGCCTTTTCTCCAGCGCAAATTCTTTGCCGAAAAGCTGTTTGATCGCATCGTTGAAATTGATGCAGCAGGCTTGGAGCTTCGCGCTTAGCGCGTCATCTATGCGATTGGTCGAGCGATGCTCAATTTCGTGGCGGATTTCTGTGAGAAAGTTCAGATTGTTGATGACGCCTTTATCGAGCGGGCACTTTCCATGGGCAAGGCATTGTCCTAGCTCCCAGTACTTATCGGCGCCGCTCGGCGTTTTCTGTACCACGCCACCCTTTTTGTAGCGGTAATCGACGCCTTCTCGCTTGTAGTAGGCGTGCAGCAGGTAGGTCCATGCGATGATGGACGTGACGATGAACAGCTCGGCGCGGAAGTGCAGCCCGGCGCTGTTGAACGTATGTACTGCCGCGATCATCGCCTCACGAGCTTTGACCAGCAGTTCGTCCCCTTGCAGATGTAGGCCGGTCGCTGGATCAACATTAGGCCACGCTTCCAGAAAGGCATCCAGTTCGGCGTCGGATGCTGCCTTTATAGCGTTATGCTTTGTCCCGTCCCGAATTTCCGATATTCGGGCATGGTTGATGGAACGGGTCGGGCGGGAGAAGTACGCCTGGATGTCTTGCGGCACATATTTCTTCGCAAGCATCGCCTTGACGAGCGCCACTTCCCACTTCTCAAGCGTATTTCCCGGTCGTCGCGCCAAGCCCCCTCCGCCCGAATCTACCATCTAAAGGAATTTTTATCCGTTAGACTTGGCTCGGATTCCGGAGCAACGTCAATCTCAATCACGTAATCTTCCACGACCGGTTCCTCAATGTCAGCTAGAACACGGACTCATTATTTGCGATCCATAGGCGGATTGCTGCGAGTTTGATGGGTGCGAGATAGTTGTCGTCGTGCTTTTCGTACCGCTTGGCGATGGCGCGGCAGTGTTTGATGCGGTTGAAGAAGCGCTCGACGACGTTCCGGAAACGGTAGAGCCAGCGGCTGAAAGGCGGCTTTTCTCGGCGGTGGGACACCGGCTTGGCGCAGAGCCAACCGCCTTGCGCCTTCATCTGCCGACGCAATGCGTCACTGTCATAGGCGGCATCGGCCAACAGCGCCTGGCCCGGACCGATCCCGCCCAGCATGTCAGCGGCGCTGCGTCCGTCATGGGCCTGTCCGGCGGTGAGCTTCAGCTTCACCGGCAGGCCAGTGGCATCGACGAGAGCGTGGATCTTGGTGGTCAGTCCGCCTCGCGAACGCCCCATGCAGACGGTGCCGGATCGTGCCAGGCCGGTGGTTTGGGCGCCCCCTTTTTGGGGCGCCGGACGTTGCTGGCGTGCTGGTGGACCTTGATGGATGAGGAATCGACGGATTGAAGATCGCCGTCATAGGCGGCCGAAACCGCCTCGAAGATGCGGTCCCACACGCCCAGCTTCCGCCAGTGCACGAAGCGATTGTAGCACGTGGTGGCGGGACCGTAGCGCTCCGGGATGTCGGCCCAGGGCGAGCCCGTCCTCAAACGCCAGTAAATGCCGTTCAGCACTTTGCGATCATCGACCCGCGGCACGCCGCGCGGCTTGTTGGGAAGCAGGGGCTCGATGATCGACCATTCGAAATCGGTCAGCTCGTAGCGGCGTTGAGACATGCCAAACTCCTTCCGGAGCTTGAATCATTCTTCAACGCAAACCGCTACCCGTTTATGAGTTTGTGTCCTAGCTCGACCCGTCAAACGGTCCGCGATCTTCCGATCCGACCCTCGCCGCCGGGAGCGGGCTGACACTCTCTCCCGGCGGTCCTGTCTTCGCCTGT
>NZ_JAOAOP010000007.1 GCF_030398335.1 Aquibium sp. A9E412 | reverse complement strand
ACAGGCGAAGACAGGACCGCCGGGAGAGAGTGTCAGCCCGCTCCCGGCGGCGAGGGTCGGATCGGAAGATCGCGGACCGTTTGACGGGTCGAGCTTGAGTGTGATCGCCCTCGTCTTTCCCTTGAGGCCTGAATGGATACCCGCAGTTCGGCTGCGGACGACAAGCACAGGACAAGCGAAAGATGACCAACAATACCATCGGTGTCGATATCTCGAAAGACCATCTGGATGCCCACCGCATGAGCGACGGCGCAGCGCGACGCTTCGCCAATGACAGGCACGGCCACCAAGCCTTGCTGACATGGGTGGGTGAGAACACCGGCCCGCGCATCGTCTACGAACCGACGGGACCCTATCACCGGGCCTTCGAACGGAAGCTGGCAAAGACGGGTTGCGCCATGGTCAAGGTCAATCCACGCCAGGCAAGGCGGTTTGCGGAGGCCACCGGCACGTTCGCCAAGACCGACAGGCTGGATGCGGCCATGCTGGCGCGCATGGGCGCGCTGCTCGAACTCGAGCCGCGGCCGGCGCGCAGTCCGATGCTCAACGATCTCAAGGACCTGCACATGGCCCGCGAGGCGCTGGTGAAGAACCGAACGGCGGCCAGAAACAGGGCAAAGAACCTGAGCTTGTCCATCCTCAAGCGTCACAACACGGAGCAACTGCGGCAGATCGAGCGTCAGATGGCCGCGATCGAGAAAGAGATCATCACCTTGATCAAGGCCAACGCCGGCCTCTGCGAACGCTTCGACATCCTCGTGTCGATACCCGGTGTCTCGGCCATCACAGCCTTCGCGCTGATCATCGACATGCCCGAACTGGGCACCCTCGAAAACGGCCAGGCCGCATCGCTCGCTGGCCTGGCTCCCATCGCCCGGCAGTCCGGCCAGTGGACCGGCCGCGCTTTCATTCGCGGCGGCCGGGCCAATGTCCGTCAAGCGCTCTACATGCCCGCTCTCGTCGCCATGCGCTTCAATCCCGACCTAAAGGCAAAATACGAAAAACTCGTCGCGGTCGGAAAGCCACCCAAAAAGGCCATCACAGCCATCATGCGAAAGCTCATCGTCCTCGCAAACGCCCTGATCAGGGACAGCCGAAAATGGACGCCAAGGCTGGCTTGACCAAAACGGATACTCTAGGTGTCTGGTCCCACCATGTGATGGAATCAGTTTAGCTGATGCTGTTTGGAGGGATCAGGTATGGGCCAGGTACTTCACGGCAGCGCCACGACGACGCACGCCATCCGAGCTGCGATACAGCGATCGAAGGCTCCGCTCAAAGAGTTAGCGGTGCAGTATGGGCTCAACCAGAAGACCGTCGCCAAGTGGCGCAAGCGGGCCTTCGTCCACGATGCCCCGATGGGCCCGAAGGTCGTCCGCTCGACTGTGCTGACACCTGAGGAGGAAGCGGCGATTGTCGCCTTCCGGCGCCACACGCTGCTGCCGCTCGACGACTGTCTCTATGCCCTGCAAGCGACGATCCCGCATCTGACCCGCTCCTCGCTGCACCGGTGCCTGCAGCGCCACGGCATCAGTCGGCTGCCGGACGTGGAAGGCGACAAGCCCAAGAAGGCCTTCAGGCGCTATCCTATCGGCTACTTCCACATCGATATCGCCGAGGTCAGGACCGAGGAGGGCAAGCTCCACCTATTCGTGGCCATCGATAGAACCAGCAAGTTCGCCTTTGCCCAGCTGCATCGAGCCGCCAACGTCAAGACGGCCGCCGGCTTCCTACAAGCCTTGGCCGACGCCGTTCCCTACAAGATCCACACCGTACTCACCGACAACGGCATCCAGTTCGGCGACGCCACCCAGCATCGCTCAGGACCGACTGCCCGCTATCGCGTGCATATGTTCGACAGGGTCTGTCTGGAGCACGGCATCGAGCATCGCTTCACCAAGCCCAATCATCCTTGGACCAACGGCCAGGTTGAGAGGATGAACCGGACGCTCAAGGAGGCGACCGTCCGGCGTTATCACTACAGCACCCACCATCAATTGAGCGCTCACCTCGCCACGTTCCTCGACGCTTACAACTTCGCCAAACGGCTCAAGACCCTAAACGGCCTCACGCCCTACGAGGCCATTTGCAAGGCATGGGCATCAGAACCAGAGCGCTTTCTACGCGAGCCCACCCAGCTTATGTCGGGACTGAACACGCGACCAATTGGCCGATCGCGGTGTCTCGCTCGTTCATTCGACGCCGGAAGAGCTGAGCGCGTTCGTGAGCAACGAGATCGACCGGTGGATCGACGTGGCCGAACGGGCCGGCGTGTCGATCGAATAGGACAGGAGCGGAAAATGGAGAACCGGTCGGTCACGGTGATCGGCGGTGGCATCGTCGGACTTTGCACGGCTTTCCACCTCCAGAAGCGCGGCGCGCGGGTCACGGTGATCGACCGGTCCTTCTCGACGGACGGAGCATCATCCGGCAATGCGGGGTCGGTGAGCCCTGGCTCGGTGGTGCCCGTTGCGTACAAGGGAATGATCCGCGACATTCCGCGGATGCTCCTCGACCCGTCCGGGCCGCTGCGTGTGACCGTCGAGGGATTGCGCCATCACAGCCTCTGGCTTGCCCGCTTCCTCATGGAATCGTCGGAGCGCCGCATCAGGGCGAGCGCTGAAACGCTCTCGAAGCTGTTGGACGCGAGTCTGAGCGCGCATGTCGATCTGCTCGAGGCGATCGGCTCGCTCGACCTTCTGCAGCGGACCGGGCAACTGCATGTCTATCCGGATATCCGTGCCCGCGAACGGGACCGCTTCGGCTGGAACCTTCGCAGAGAGTATGGCGTGCAGGTCGAGGAACTGGACCGCGAGGGCATCCTCGAAATCGAACCGTCGATCGGGCCGCGCTACACGGCCGGCATGTTCCTTCCCGAACAGGGAATGATCGTCGACCCCGGCGCTTATGTCGGGCGTTTGTGCAGCGTGCTGCGGCAAGGCGGCGTGCGTCTTGTAACGGACGAGGTGAGGACGATCGAACTTGACGGGGATCGCGCCGTCCGCCTGGTGTGCAGCCAGCAGACCCGCGAATGCGAAGAGGTGGTTCTGTGCGGCGGGGCCTGGTCGCGGGACCTGCTCCGGAAGATCGGCGTCAAGCTTCCGCTTGCCAACCAGAGAGGCTTCCATGTCGAGTTCGAGGAATCGGGCATCGGCATCCGCAGGATCGTTGTTCTCGCCGACCGGAAGGTCTTCGTCACGCCGATGCGCCAGGGCGTCAGAGCTGCCGGGACGGTCGAGATCACGCCGCTTTCCAGTGCGGTGGACATGCGGCGGGCCGATGCTCTGGTCGGGCACGTCCGGCAGGCCTGGCCCGCACTGAAGGAGGAGCCGCACTCTCGGTGGTCCGGCGAAAGGCCCTGCCTTCCCGATTCTCTTCCCGTGATGGGCCAGACCCGAAGCAACCCGAACCTCTGGCTCAACTTCGGCCATGGCCACCTCGGCCTCACGCTGTCTGCGGTGGCGGGTGAAGAGATCGCGAAGTCGATGGCTGCACGACGACCGACGGAGCTCACCCGCCGGTTCGACTATAGCCGGTTCGGGTGAAGCCCCGGCCAACGGTTGTCGGCCGTCCGGTTGCGTCGGGCGGGGCAAAGATACGCGGCGGGCGCGGGGGGCCGCGCCCGCCGGTTTCGTGCGCCGGTCAGCGGTAGGGGTAGCCCGCCGCTTCCATCGTCGCGGCGTAGTCCTTGAACGCCTGCACCACCCGGCCGGCGCGTTCGGAGGAGGCGGCGATCTCGTCCCAGAACTCGGCCGCGTCGGCGACCACCTGCGCCCACTCCTCCGGCGGCAGCGAGGTGAGCTCCATCTTCTCGCCCTCGGTGCGCAGCTTGGCCTCGCCGCCCCAGTACCAGACCAGGCGGTAGTAGTGCGACTGGTCGATGGTGATCCTGAACAGCTCCTGCAGGTGCGGCGGCACCTTGTTCCAGCTCTCGGTGTTGGCGAAGTAGGAGCCGAACCAGGCGCCGGTGACGGAGTTGGTCAGCGCGTAGTTGCAGACATCGGCCCAGCCCACCTCGTAGGCCTCGGTGAAGCCGCACCAGGCGACGCCGTCGAGCTGGCCGGTCTGCAGCGCCACCTCGACGTCGTCCCACGGCACCGTCACCGGAATGAGCCCGTAGCGCGACAGGAAGCGGCCGGCCGTCGGCACGCCGAAGACGCGCTTGCCGCGCATGTCGGCGAGCGAGCGGATCGGCTCCTTGGTGAAGATGTGCAGCGGGTCCCAGGCGCCCGACGACAGCCAGGTGACGTTGTCGACCTCGTCATAGGCCTCCTGCCAGATCTCCTGCAGCCCGTAGTAGCGGAACAGCGAGGCGACATCGAGGCTGTAGCGGGTGGCGAAGGGGAAGTAGCCGCCGAACACCGAGATGTCGACGGGCGAGGCCATCGTCGCCTCGTCGGACTGCACGGCGTCGATCGTGCCGTTCTGCAGCGCGCGGAACAGCTCGCCGGTCGGCACGAGCTGGTCGGCGTAGTAGAGCTCGATCTCCATCTCGCCATTGGCCGCGGCGTTGAAGGCGTCGATCTGCGGCTTGATGACATGCGCGCCGAGCGGTGCCCCCGAATAGGTCTGCAGGCGCCACTTGATCGGCCCGTTCTGCGCGAGCACGGCCGGCGCGGCGAGCGACGAGGCCGCCGCCGCGGCGCCGCCGAGGCCCGCCTTCTTCAGGAAGCTGCGCCGGCTCGCCAGGATCGCCTGCGAGTGGGAGGGAGGCTTGATGCGGTCGGTCATGACTGGTCTCCTCTGCTGACCTGCCTGCGTCTGGCAACGCTCACCCGCGCACTGTTTCGGGCAGCCAGAGCGCGAGTTGCGGAAAGATCATCACCAGTGCGATCGTCGCGGCCATCATCGCCACGAAGGGCCAGATCGAGCGGTAGATGTCGATCAGGCTGATCTCACGCGGCGCGAGCGACCGCATGAGAAAGAGGTTGTAGCCGAAGGGCGGGGTTATGTAGGCGATCTGGCAGGTCATCGTGTACAGCACGCCGAACCAGACCAGGTCGAAGCCGAGGCTGTCGACGAGCGGAATGTAGAGCGGCGCGACGATGACCAGCATCGCGGTGTCGTCGAGGAACATGCCGAGCAGGATGAAGCTGACCTGCATCATCAGGATGACCTGCCAGGGCGTGAGCTCCCAGCGCGCCAGGAACAGCGATTCGATCGCGTTGACCGCGCCGATGCCGTCGAACACGGCGCCGAAGGCGAGCGCGGCCAGGATCAGCCACAGGAACATGCACGACACGGCGAGCGTCTTGCGCGCCGTCTCGTGGATGATGGCGAAGGTCAGCCGGCGCTTGACCAGCGCGGCGAGCGTCGCGGCCGAGGCGCCGACCGCCGAGCTCTCGACCAGGCTCGTGTAGCCGGTGACGAACAGGCCGGTCATGGCGAAGAAGATCAGGAACGGGATGATGCCGGCGCGCAGCAGCTTGAGCTTGTCGCGCAGGGGCATGGCCATCTCGTCGTCGGAGACGAGCGGCGCGAGCTCGGGATTGATGCGGCAGCGCACGACGATGTAGATGCCGAACATCGTCGCCATCAGCAGGCCGGGCACCACCCCGGCCAGCCACAGCGCGCTGACCGGCTCGCGCGCGATCATGCCGTAAAGCACCATGACGACGCTCGGCGGCACCAGGATGCCGAGCGACGAGCCGCCCTGGATCACCCCGGTGATCAGCACCTTGTCGTAGCCGCGCCGCAGCATCTCGGGCAGCGCGATCGTCGCGCCGATCGCCATGCCGGCGACCGACAGGCCGTTCATCGCCGAGATGATGACCATCAGCACGATCGTGCCGATCGCCAGCCCGCCGCGGAAGCGCCCGAACCACACGTGCAGCATCCGGTAGAGGTCTTCGGCGATGCCCGATTCGGCCAGCACGTAGCCCATGTAGATGAACAGGGGCAGCGTCAGCATCGGGAACCAGTTGAACAGCTTGAAAGCCTGGCTGAACGGCATCTCGACGCCGCCGGTGCCGTAGAGCAGCAGCGCCGCGCCGGCGGCCACGAAGCCGATCGCGGCGAACACGCGCTGGCCGGTCAGCAGCAGCACCATCATCGACGAGAACATCAAGATGGCGATCAGTTCGTAGCTCATGGCGCCTTGCTCTCGCGCAGCGTGGCGATGTGCTTGAAGACGAGCGACACGGTCTGCAGGATCATCAGCACGATGCAGGCCGCCATCAGCGCCTTGATCGGAATCATCGACGGATTCCACATCGAGAAGCGCCGCTCGTTGGTCTCGATGGCGTATTGCAGGCTCGAGATGGAGCCGAACAGCATCACCCCGAGATAGAACAGCAGGCAGACCATGGTGACCAGGTCGACCTTCGCCTTGCCGCGCACCGACAGCCGGTCGTAGAACAGGTCCATGCGCACATGGTCGTTGTTCTTCAGCGTCATCGCGCCGCCCATGAAGTAGTAGGCGGCGAGCGCGAACTGCGTCGCCTCGATGCCCCAGTGGATCGGGAAGCCGATGACGTTGTTCCAGATCGCGTCCAGAAGCAGGATGCCGATCATCAGGAAGATCAGGTACATGGCGACGATGCCGACATAGTCGGACAGCCGGTCGACCCACCGGACATAGGCCCTGGCCGCGCGGGTCACGGCCGCCGGCATCGGCTGCCCGCCGTCACGGCGGCCTCCCCCGACGGCTGTGCCGCAGCGCCGCTCATCTCACCTCCACGCGGGCCGCCGCCAGCGCCCTTGCGAAGGCGCCGCCAGGCGGCCTGTCGGACACGAAGACGTCGATCTCGTCGAGCCGGCAGACGCGGAACGCCGCCGTCCGCCCGGCCTTGCCCGCCGTCGCCACGACGATCGTGTTGCGCGCATGCCGGCGCATGCCGCGCGCGATCTGCGCCTCCTCGAAGCTGGCGTCCATCGCGCCGATCTCGGCGCTGATCGCCGACACGGTGAGGATCGCGTGGTCGGCCTGGAAGGCGCCGATCTGCTCGATCGCCATCGGTCCGACCGTCTGCGCGTTGCCGGTGCTGAACTGGCCGCCGAGCAGATAGGCGATCGTGCTCGTCCGGGCGGCCTCGAACGTCTCGGCGATGTGCACGGAATTGGTGATGACGGTGAACGGCCCGCGCGTCGCCAGCGCCTTGGCGCAGGCCAGCGTGGTCGAGCCGGTGTCGATCAAGAAGGTGTCGCCGGGCTCGAGCAGCGCGGCCAGCTTGCGGCCGATCACCAGCTTCGCCTCGGCGTCCTCGCCCATGCGGTCGGCGAAGGAGGCCTCGGTGGAAAGCCGCGCCCGCTTGGCGCCGCCATGCACCTTCTGCAGCCGGCCCTCCTCGCTGAGGAAGGTCAGATCGCGGCGGATCGTCTCGGCGGAAACCTGAAACCTGTGGGCGAGCTGCTCGACGCTCACCCGGCCGTGCCGGTTGACGGCGTCGACGATGTCTCCATGGCGCTGCTTCAGTTTCACCATGTGCCCTCCCGCAGCCGATTAAGCGGGAGTGCCATGCCCGTGTCAACACGGATAGTCCAGAAAAATGGCATTCCGGGCATGTTTCGGGAAGATTATTGACCGAACGGGCATCGCGTGCAAATCTTCGCTCGGGGGGAATGACCGATGCGCGCAGGCCCTGGGCGACATGTCCGCTGACCAAGCCGTTGCGAACGGAACGCTCGACGTCGCGGTGATCGGCGGCGGCGTCGTCGGTTGCGCCATCGTGCGGCGGCTGGCGCTGGCCGGCTGGCGTGCCTGCCTTCTGGAGAAGGCGCCCGACATCCTCGACGGCGCCTCCAAGGGCAACAGCGCCATCCTGCACACCGGGTTCGACGCGCCGCCGGGGTCGCTCGAGGCGCGCTGCATCGCCGAGGGCTACGCCGAGTTCCGCGCCATCCATGCCCGGCTCGGCCTGCCGCTGATCGAGACCGGCGCGCTGGTGCTCGCCTGGGACGACGCGCAGGAGGCGCGGCTCGACGACCTGATGGCCAAGGCCCGCCGGAACGGCGTCGACGACGTCGAGCCGCTGTCGGCGCGGGCGCTGCGCGCGCTCGAGCCGGAGCTCGCGCCGTCGGTGAAGGCCGGCTTCCGGGTGCCGGGCGAGCACGTCATCGACCCGTGGTCGACGCCCTATGCCTACCTGCTGCAGGCGGTCGAGAACGGCGCGCTGTTCCTGCCGCGCTGCGCGGTGACCGGCGGCGCGTTCGACGGCGCGCGCTGGACGCTGCGCACGAGCCGCGGGCAGATCCGCGCCCGGCTGGTCGTCAACGCCGCCGGGCTACACGGCGACCGGGTCGAGCGGCTGCTGACCGGCGAGAGCGGCTTCACGATCCGGCCGCGCAAGGGCCAGTTCGTCGTCTTCGACAAGCCGGCCGCCGGGCTCTGCCGCCACATCCTGCTGCCGGTGCCGAGCGAGACGACGAAGGGCATCGTCGTCTGCCGCACGGCCTACGGCAATCTTCTGGTCGGGCCGACGGCCGAGGAGCAGGACGACCGCGAACGCGCCGCGGTGGACCGGGCGACGCTCGAGCGGCTGCGCGCGGCGGGCGAGGCGATCCTGCCGGCGCTCGCCGGCCAGGAGGTCAACGCGGTCTATGCCGGCCTGCGGCCGGCCACCGAACGCAAGGACTACCGCATCGCGGCGCGCGACGGGCTCAACTACGTCGCCGTCGGCGGCATCCGCTCGACCGGGCTGAGCGCCGCGCTCGGCATCGCCCGCCACGTGCTCGGGCTGTGCGAGGGGCTGGCGGGCGGCGCCGCCACGCCGCCCGAGAGGCCGGTCTGGCCGGCGCTGCGCAACATCGCCGAGGGCCGGCCGCGCGACTGGCAGGCACCCGGCAACGGCGGCATCGTGTGCCACTGCGAGCTGGTCACCCGACGCGAGATCGAGGAGGCGCTTCGCGGCCCCTTGCGCGCGCAGAGCCTGGCCGGCCTCAAGCGCCGCACGCGCGTCACCATGGGGCGCTGCCAGGGCTTCTACTGCACGGCCGAACTGGCGGCGATCACCGCCGGCCGCTTCGCGCGGCCGATCGCCGGCGCGCCCGCCCGCGACGCGGCGGCCGGCGAACCGGCGGAGCGCGCGCATGCCGGCTGACCTGCCGGCCACGGCCGACGTGGCGATCATCGGCGCCGGTCCGGCCGGCCTCGCCGCGGCGGTCCGGCTGCGCGAGCGCGGGATCGGGCATGTCGTCGTGCTCGACCGCGAGGCCGAGCCGGGCGGCATCCCCCGCCATTGCGGGCACTATCCCTACGGCGTCCGCGAGTACGGCCGGCTGATGAAGGGGCCGGCCTATGCGCGGCGCAACGTCGAGGCGGCGCGCCGGGCCGGCGTCGCGATCTTCCCCCGCACGACGGTCGTCAGGCTCGACGCCGGGCCGCTGCTCACCGTCTCGCGCGACGACGGCGTGTCGCAGATCGCGGCCGGTCGCGTGCTCCTGTCGACCGGCGTGCGCGAGGCGACCCGGGCGCAGCGGCTGATCGGCGGCACCAAGCCGGGCGGCGTGCTGTCGACCGGCGCGCTGCAGGGGCTGGTCTACCTGGAGGGGCTCAGGCCGTTCGAACGGCCGGTGGTGCTCGGCACCGAGCTGGTGGCGTTCTCCGCGCTGATGACCTGCGGCCATCTCGGCATCCGCCCGGTGGCGATGATCGAGCCGGGCGCGGCGACGACGGCGCGCTGGCCGGCCGGTCTGTACCCGCGGCTGCGCGGCATCCCGCTGCTGCTCGGCACGCGGATCGAGGAGATCGTCGGCCGCGAGCGGGTCGAGGCCGTGGTCGTCCGCGGCCCCGACGGCGCGCGCCGGACGATCGGCACCGACGGCGTGATCGTGTCCGGCGGCTTCCGCCCCGAGGCCACCCTGCTCGATGCCAGCCACCTGGTGCGCGACCCGCGCACCGGCGGACCGGAGGTCGACCAGTTCGGCCGCTGCTCCGATCCGGCCTTTTTCGCGGCCGGCAACATGCTGCATCCGGTCGAGACAGCGGGCTGGTGCTGGCGCGAAGGGCGGGCGGTGGCCGACGCGATCGCCGACAGCCTGGCCGGCCTGCTGCCGGCCCGCGATGCGGTGGTGCGCCTCGAGACGTCGGGCGACATGCTGAAATACGTGCTGCCGCAGGTGCTGGTGCCGGACCGCCGGGCAGCCCCGCTCGGCCGCCTGCAGCTTCGCCTGTCGCGCCCGGCGCACGGCACGCTCACGCTGCGCCAGGGCACGGACGCCAGAGCGCTGGCCAGGATCGACAGCCGGCCGGAGCGGCGCATCACCGTGCCGCTCGACCGGCTGCCGCCGCTGGTGTCCGGCCAGGCGCAGCTCGCCCTGCAGGACGGGCCGCGATGAGCTTTCTCGCCATCGATCAGGGCACGACGAGCACGCGCGGCATCGTCTTCGAGCCGGACGGCCGGGCGGAGGTCGTCTTCCAGGCCGCGCACGAGCAGTATTATCCGCAGCCGGGCTGGGTCGAGCACGATCCCGAGCAGCTTCTGGCCAATGTGCGCGGCTGCTTCGAGGCGGCGGCCGCGCGCGGCCCGCTCGCCGCCGCCGGCATCGCCAACCAGGGCGAAAGCTGCCTCGCCTGGGACGCGCGCACCGGCGAGGCGCTTGCGCCGGTGATCGTCTGGCAGGACGACCGCACGGCGGCCGACACGGCGCGGCTGAAGGCGCAGGGCGCCGAGGCGCTGACGCTCGAGCGCTCCGGCCTGCCGCTCGACCCCTATTTCTCGGCCTCCAAGCTCGGCTGGATCCTGTCGCACGTGCCGCGTGCCCGGGCGCTCGCCGAGGCCGGCCGGCTGCGGCTCGGCACAACCGACGCCTTCTTCCGCGACCGCCTGACCGGCCGCTTCGCCACCGACGTTTCGACCGCCTCGCGCACCGCCTTGATGGCGCTGGACGACTGCCGCTGGGACGCCGAGCTGTGCGCGCTGTTCGGCGTGCCGCTCGGGGCGCTGCCCGAGATCGGCGACACGCTCGGCGATCTCGGCGCCGTGCCGGCCGGCGGCCAGACCGTGCCGCTGACGGCGAGCGTCGTCGACCAGCAGGCCTCGCTCTACGGCCATGGCTGCCGGCGGCCGGGCGACCTCAAGATCACCTTCGGCACCGGCGCCTTCGCGCTGACGCTGACCGGCCACGAACGGCCGCCGACCGGCGACGGCCTGCTGCCCACCGTGGCCTGGCGCAAGCCCGGCGAGGCGGCGGCCTATGCGCTCGACGGCGGCGTCTACACCGTGTCGGCGGCGGCCAACTGGGCGCGCTCGCTCGGCCTGTTCGACGCCTTCGAGGACGTCGCGGCCTTCGACGGTCCGCCGGCCGCCGCGCGCGGCCTCTATTTCGTGCCGGCGCTGGCCGGGCTCGCCTGTCCGCACTGGGACCGCACCGCGCGCGCGAGCTGGCTCGGCCTCACCCTCGACACGCACAAGCGCGACATGGTGCGCGCCGTCTTCGAGGGCATCGCCTTCCGCACGGCAGAGGTCGTCGGCGCGATCGAGGCGGTGCAGCCGGTCGCGCCACCGGTTTCCATCGACGGCGGCATGAGCGCCAACCCGCATTTCGTCCGCTTTCTCGCCGACACGCTCGGCCGGCCGCTGCGCGTGTCCGACAATCCCGAGCTGTCGGCGCTCGGCACGGCGATGCTGGCCGCCGAGGGCGCGGGCAGGCAGATCGCGCGGCCGCCCGGCGGCACGCTGGTCGAGCCGCGCGGCCAGCCCGAGGCCTATCGGAAGGGGTTCGAGGCGGCGCGTCGGGCCGTCCAGGCGTTCGGCGCGGCCATGGCGGGCGGGGCCGCCCGGCGATGAGCGATGCGCCCGCCAGGCCGCGATTGGCAGAGCCAGCGGCCTGCGCTATGCCCGGCGTTCGGGAGGGAAAATCCGTGCCAGCCGCCCTCAGCGATCAGCCCGTGGATGGGCCGGTGCGTGTCGTCAACCGGGATGGCGCCTCGCCCGTCGTGCTGGTTTGCGAGCATGCGTCGAACCGCATTCCCGCCGTCTATGGCGACCTCGGCCTCGACGCCGAGGCGCGCGCCAGCCATGCCGCCTACGATCCCGGCGCGCTGCCGGTGGCCGAGCGGCTGAGCGCGCTGTTCGACGCGCCGCTGGTCGCCGGCACGGTGTCGCGCCTCGTCTACGACCTGAACCGCCCGCCCGAGGCGCCATCGGCGATGCCGGCGCGGTCCGAGCGGTTCGAGATAGCCGGCAACCGCGGCCTCGCGCCGGCCGAGCGGGCGGCGCGCGTCGCGTGCGTCTACCGGCCGTTCGAGCGCGCGCTCGCCGGGCTGCTCGAGGCGCGCGGCAGCGGCGTGCTCGTCACCGTGCACAGCTTCACCCCGGTCTTTCACGGCCGGCCGCGCAGCACCGAGATCGGCATCCTGCACGACGCCGACGCGCGGCTGGCCGACCGCATGCTCGCCCTGGCGCCGGCGGTGCCCGGCCTGCGCGCGGAGCGCAACCGGCCCTACGGTCCGCAGGACGGCGTCACCCACACGCTCGTCCGCCACGCGCTTCCGCGCGGCTGGCCGAACGTCATGCTCGAGATCCGCAACGACCTGATCGCCAGCGCGGCCGACCAGGACGAGATGGCCCGCCGGCTGCATGCCCTGATCGAACGCGCCATGGCACAATTGCCGACCGACAACGACCGGAGAGACCGCCCATGACGACCGACACACCGCCCGCCATGACCTTCGAGGAGCTCTCGGAGCTCGCCGGATCGGGCGTGATCGACACGGTGCTGGTGTGCCTGGTCGACATGCAGGGCCGGCTGATGGGCAAGCGCTTCCACGCCCGGCACTTCGTCGCCTCCGGCTACAAGGAGACGCACTGCTGCGACTACCTGCTGGCCACCGATCTCGAGATGGCGACGCCGCCCGGCTATGCGGCGACGAGCTGGGAGAAGGGCTATGGCGACTATGCGATGAAACCCGACCTTGCCACGCTGCGCCCGGTGCCGTGGCTCGACGGCACGGCCATGGTGCTGTGCGACGTGCTCGACCACCGCACGCACGAGCCGGTGCCGCACGATCCGCGCGCGGTGCTCAAGCGGCAGATCGAGCGGCTGGCCGCGCTCGGCTACGACGCGATGGCGGCCACCGAGCTGGAGTTCTTCCTCTTCGAGGACAGCTACGACACGCTGCGCAAGCGCGGCTACCGGCCGCTGCTGCCGATCTCCGGCTACAACGAGGACTACAACATCTTCCAGACCACCAAGGAAGAAGCGGTGATGCGGCCGGTGCGCAACCACCTCTTCGCCGCCGGCATCCCGGTGGAGAACTCCAAGGGCGAGGCCGAGGCCGGTCAGGAGGAGCTCAACATCCGCTACGCCACCGCGCTGCTGTGCGCCGACTACCACACGATCGCCAAGCACGCGGTCAAGGAGATCGCCTGGCAGAACGGCGTCGCCGCGACGTTCATGCCGAAATGGGACCACCGCCGCGTCGGCAGCGCCTCGCACATCCACCAGTCGCTGTGGCAGGACGGCGCGCCGGCCTTCTTCGAGCCCGATGCGGCGCTCGGCATGTCGGCGGCGATGAAAGCCTACCTCGCCGGCGTGATCCGCTACGCGCGCGACTACACCGTCTTCCTCGCGCCCTACGTCAACAGCTACAAGCGCTTCGTCAGGGGCACCTTCGCGCCGACCCGCATCGCCTGGTCGGTCGACAACCGCACGGCCGGCTTCCGGCTGTGCGGCGAGGGCACGCCGGCGGTGCGGCTGGAATGCCGGATCGGCGGGTCGGACCTCAACCCCTACCTGGCGCAGGCGGCTATGATGGCGGCCGGCATCGCCGGCCTCGAGGAGGGGCTCGCGCTCGAGCCGCCCTCGACGGGCGACCTCTACGGCGACGACAGCGCGCCGGAGATCCCCGCGACGCTGCGCGAGGCGACCGAGGCGCTGCGCGGGTCGGCCATGCTGCGCGCGGCGATGGGCGACGCGGTGGTCGAGCACTACACGCGCTGCGCCGAATGGGAGCAGGAAGAGTTCGATCGCGTGGTCACCGACTGGGAGATCGCGCGCGGTTTCGAGAGGTCTTGAACATGCCCACCCAGTTGCAGTGCATCTCCCCGATCGACGGGTCGGTCTACGCGACCCGCACGGCGCTCACCGCCGACGCCGCGCGCGCCGCGGCGGCGCGCGCGCGCGCGGCGCAGCCGGCCTGGGCGGCGCGGCCGCTGGCCGAGCGCGTGGCGCTGGTGCGCAGGGCGGTCGAGATCATCGGCGGCCAGACCGAGCGCATGGCGCGCGAGCTGGCGCACCAGATGGGCCGGCCGGTGCGCTACGGCGGCGAGTATGGCGGCTTCGCCGAACGGGCGCATCACATGGCCGACATCGCCGAACAGGCGCTCGCGCCGATCGTCGTCGAGGAGAGCGACGCCTTCGTGCGCAAGATCAAGCGCGAGCCGGTCGGCGTGGTGCTGATCGTGGCGCCGTGGAACTATCCCTACATGACGGCGATCAACACGCTGGCGCCGGCGCTGATTTCGGGCAGTGCGGTGGTCCTCAAGCACGCCACGCAGACCCTGCTGGTGGGCGAGCACCTGGCCGAGGCCTTCCATGCCGCCGGCGTGCCGGAGGCGGTGTTCCAGAACCTCGCCCTCGACCACGAGACCACCGCGACGCTGATCGGCGAGCGCGCCTTCGACCTGGTCAACTTCACCGGCTCGGTGGCCGGCGGCAAGGCGATGGAGCGGGCGGCGGCCGGCACCTTCACCGCCGTCAACACCGAGCTCGGCGGCAAGGATCCGGGCTATGTGCGGGCCGACGCCGACCTTGACGCGGCGGTCGCCGGGCTGATCGACGGCGCGATGTTCAATTCGGGCCAGTGCTGCTGCGGCATCGAGCGCATCTATGTGCACGAGAGCCTCTTCGACCGCTTCGTCGACGAGGCGGTGGCGCTCGTTGGCGGCCACCGGCTCGGCGATCCGCTCGATCCCGAAACGACGATCGGCCCGATGGCGCATGTGCGCTTCGCCAAGACCGTGCGCGCGCAGATCGACGCGGCGGTCAGGGCCGGCGCGACGGCGCACATCGCGCCGGCGCCCGCAGACGACGGCGCCGCCTATCTCACGCCGCAGGTGCTGACCGGGGTCGACCACCAGATGGCGGTGATGCGCGAGGAGAGCTTCGGCCCGGTGGTCGGCATCATGCCGGTGCGCGACGACGAGGAGGCCGTCGCGCTGATGAACGACAGCCATTACGGGCTCACCGCCTCGCTGTGGACGGCCGACGCCGCGGCGGCCGAGGCGATCGGCGCGCGCCTCGAGACCGGCACCGTGTTCATGAACCGCTGCGACTATCTCGACCCGGCGCTGTGCTGGACCGGCTGCAAGGACACCGGCCGCGGCGCCGGCCTGTCGGTGCTCGGCTATCACGGGCTGACGCGGCCCAAATCCTATCACCTGAAGAAGGCGTGAGCCGATGACGACCGCACCGACCGCGAACTGGTCCTACCCCACCGCGATCCGCTTCGGCGCGGGACGCATCGCCGAGATCGGCGCGGCCTGCGCGGCGGCCGGCATCGCACGGCCGCTGCTGGTGACCGACCGCGGGCTGGCCGGCCTGCCGATCACCGCGCGCACGCGCGACCTGATGGAGGCCGCCGGGCTCGGCCGCGCCGTCTTCGCCGAGGTCGACCCCAACCCGACCGAGGTCAACCTGGCGGCCGGCATCGCCGCCTTCCGGGCCGGCGGGCACGACGGCGTGATCGCCTTCGGCGGCGGTTCGGGCCTCGATCTCGGCAAGCTGGTCGCCTTCATGGCCGGCCAGACGCGGCCCGTGTGGGACTTCGAGGACATCGGCGACTGGTGGACGCGGGCCGACGCCGACGCCATCGCGCCGATCGTCGCCGTGCCGACGACCGCCGGCACCGGCTCCGAGGTCGGCCGCGCCGGCGTGCTCACCAATTCGCAGAGCCATGTGAAGAAGATCATCTTCCATCCGAAGGTGCTGCCGTCCGTCGTCATCTGCGACCCGGAGCTGACCGTCGGCATGCCGCCGGCGATCACCGCGGGCACCGGCATGGACGCCTTCGCCCACTGCCTGGAGGCCTACTGCTCGCCGCACTACCACCCGATGAGCCAGGGCATCGCGCTCGAGGGGATGCGGCTCGTGCTGACCCACCTGCCGACCGCCTTTGCCGACGGCGGCGACATCGCTGCGCGCGCCCACATGATGAGCGCGGCGGCGATGGGCGCCGTCGCCTTCCAGAAGGGGCTCGGCGCGATCCATGCGCTGAGCCACCCGGTCGGCGCGCTCTACAACACCCACCACGGCACGACCAACGCGGTGGTGATGCCGGCGGTGCTGCGCTTCAACCGGCCGGCGATCGAGCAGCGGATCGCACGGGCGGCGGCCTATCTGGAGATCGCCGGCGGCTTCGACGGCTTCCTCGCCCATGTCGAGGGCATGCTCGAGCGGTTCGCGATCCCCCGCCGCCTGTCGGCGCTGGGGGTGGCCGGCGACCGGATCGACGATCTGGTGACGATGGCGCTCGACGACCCGAGCTGCGGCGGCAACCCGGTGCCGCTGACGCGCGAGACCACGCGCGCGCTGTTCGACGCGGCGCTCTGAACGGCAACGGAAGAACGACGCCGCGCCTGCGGCGACGGGCGTTTGAACCGGTCGGACGCGCTCCTGCCGGAGATCCGTCCGTGGGCGGATCATAACGCGCGCGATAAAAGATGTATTGTGAATGCATCTTTTATCGGCTATCGTTTGTCTTGGCCGTGTGGCGGTGCCTCGCGGCCGTTGGACGCTCAGGGATTCGGGCCGTGATGCAGGATGCGACGCGTTGGCTCGGCGCGCGCCGGAGGGGCGAGCTGGAGGCGCTGATCGGCGCGGCCTATGCGCGCTGCCATCCCGGCGAGACGCTCGACGACCTGAAGCGGCGGGCCGTCTTCTCCAAGGAGGACAAGGGTCTGCTGCGGGACTGGCTGATGGCGGCGATGGCGTGGCAGCGGGCCTGCGCGCCGGCCCCCGCCGACCGCCCGGCCGCCGCGCAGCGGGCAGGGCGCGGCGAGGCAGCCGCAACGGCGCGGACGCGCTCGCCGGCATCGCCCGCCCATCCCGAAACCGGACCCCATGTCGAAACCGGACCCCATGTCGAAACTGGACCAAGGGAGCGCAGCCATGACGGAACGCAACGCGAGCATCGAGCGACCGGCTGACGGGGTGCGCGGCGAGGGCGAGGCGACGCTCCTGCCCATGCTGATCGGCGGCCTGCTCATGATCGTGATCGGCGCCGTCCTCGTGATGGCGTTCGTCTAAAGCGTTTCCAGGCGAAGTGGAAACCGGTTCGCCGTTCGGAAACGCGTGAAAACAATGAGTTAGAGCCGATCTGCGATTCCGTGAAACGCGGAACGGCTCTCAGGCGTTTCCGGGCGACGTGGAAAGCGGTTCGCCATCCGCAAACGCGTCAAGACAACGCGTTGCAGCCGATCCGCGAGTCCGTGGCGAGCAGAGCGGCTCTGGCTGTGCGCTTTCGGAAGGTTGTCCATTCGGAGCCGACCGGGAAGGCTGGCGTTGCCGCGCTTCAGATTCCCCGGAGGGTCCGGATGAACATTCATAGGAACGCCCGTCTCGCGCCGCTGCGCGGAGAGGAGACGGCGCTTGCGGCCATCGCGGGCAGCCGTTCTTAAGCCCGAGCGGCGCGGTCAAAGCCGGTCCGACGGTCCGAAAAAGCGGCTCGGGTCGCGGCGCTCGCGCGCCGGCACCGCCCGCGCGCGGCGCGGTCGGCCGAGCGAACGGCCTGCCGTGTCAGCGCAAGGCGCCCAGCGTGCCGAGCACCAGGGCGACGAAGTCGACCTGGCGGTTGGTGCCGGTCTTCTCGAACAGGTTGCGCAGGTGGAAGGCGACCGTCGTCTGGCTGACGTTGAGCGCCCGCGCGATGTCGGCGCTGCGCTGCCCGCTGACCAGCCCGTGCGCGATCTGCGCCTCGCTCGGCGTCAGGCCGAACAGCGCGCCGAGCACGTGCTCGGGCGGCACCGGGCGGCGCCGCGTGTCGGAGATGAAGACGGCCGCGCCCGGGCCGTCGTCGCCGGCCGGCGGCAGCGCGCAGATGACGAGCAGCAGCTCGCCGCCGGTCCCGTGCAGCGGCAGCGCCATGCCGCGCATCGCGTCGCCGCCTTCGGCCGCCGCGCCGGCGACCTCGGCGACATGGGCGAGAAGCTGCCGCGTCAGCTCGGGCGTCGCCGCGCGCAGCGCCTCCTGCACGAAGAGGCTCTGCGTGTCGCGGGCGAGCGCGCGCGCGAAGGCGTTGGCAAAACGCACGCCGCCGCGCGCATCGGCCAGCACGACGCCGAAGCCGAGGATGTCGAGCACGCCCGATGCCGCCGCGCTGCCGGGCCGGGCGGCATCGCCGGCGCGACCGCGTGCTGCGCCGGACGCGGCGTCGGACCGCCGGTAGTGCGCGCGCACGCGCCGGGCCTGCGCCAGGCGCGCCTCGATGCTGGCCAGCATCAGGTCGAAATCGACCGGCTTGACGAGATAGTCGTCGGCGCCGGCCCGCTTGCCGCAGATCACCGCCTCGCGGTCGTTGAGCGCGGTGAGGAAGACGAACGGCACGTCGGCCAGGTCGGCGCGTTCCCGGCGCACCGTCTCCATCAGGTCGTAGCCGTCCATTCCCGGCATCGAGATGTCGCACAGGATCAGGTCCGGCCGCACCGTCGCCAGCATCGCCAGCGCCGCGCGGCCGTCGCCGGCGCCGATCGCGGCGTGACCGCAGGCGCGCAGCTCCTCGACGATGTCGTCGCGGAACTCCGCCTCGTCCTCCACGCACAGGATCACGTGCCGCTCGCCGGCCGCCGGTGGTGGCTGTGTCATGTCGCATCTCCCGCAAGGCGGCCTATGGTGCCCGATCGGCAGGCCGCTCGGCAACGTCGTCGCCGTCGCAGGGCGGCCGCCCCCTCCGTTTGCAGGGGGGCGGGCGGGGCGAATTGCCCTACAGGCGGGCCATCCGAGCGGTAGTGTGGAGATTCGGCCATGTGGGACTTCTCGATCGGGCAGGCGCTCGGGCTGATGGCGCGCACCATGCCCTTCATCCTGCTGCGCATCGCCGTCTATTTCGGCGTCGCCATCGCCTATGTGCTGATGACCGGGGTCGGCGCCGGCGTCGGCTGGGGCATCGGCGGCTTCGGCGACGCCGGCTTCCGCGCCGGCGCCACCTTCTGGGGCGGCGTGGCCGGCTTCACCATCGTCGGCGCGGTGATGTACTTCCTGCGCGAATACACGCTCTACATCGTCAAGGCCGGCCATATCGCCGTGCTGGTCGAGCTGCTCGACGGCCGGCCGATGCCGCAGGGCCGCTCGCAGATCGCCCATGCGCGCCGCGAGGTCACCGAGCGCTTCGCCCAGACCAGCGTGCTGTTCGCCATCGACCAGCTCGTCAAGGGCGTCATCCGGGCGATCACCGGTCTGGTGCGCGGCGTGCTCACCGTGCTGCCGATCCCCGGCGCGCAGCAGCTCGTCGGCATCGTCCACGCCTTCCTGCGCGTCGCGGTCGGCTTCGTCGACGAGGTGATCCTGGCCTATGCCATGCGCACACGCGCGACCAACGCCTGGGACTCCGCGCGCACCGGGCTGGTGCTCTACGGGCAGAACTACAAGCCGATGCTGAAGAACGCCGCCTGGCTGGCGCTGATCGTCTACGGCCTCGCCTTCGTCGTCTTCCTGGTCATGCTCGCCCCGGCCGGGCTCGCCGTCTACCTGATCCCCGGCGCGTGGTCGGCCGGCGGCATGGTGTTCGCGCTGCTGTTCGCGTGGAGCGTCAAGGTGGCGCTGCTCGAGCCCTTCGCCATCACCTGCATGATGCAGGTCTACTTCAGGACCATCGAGGGCCAGACGCCGGACCCGGCCTGGGACGCCAAGCTGGAGAGCCTGTCGGGCAAGTTCCGCGAGCTCAAGCAGAAGGCGGCCGGAGCGGGATCGGCGGCGCCCTCCGGCCCGTCGCCGGTCGCCGGCACGGCGGGATGACGCTATCGTGAGCCGGCGGCCGCGGCCGGCCGGCCAAAGCCACATCGAAGGACGGGAAGGGGAACGACCCATGCGCAAGGCGAAAGCAATCGCGGCGGCCGCGGTCCTGGCGCTCGGCGCCGGGCCGGCGCTGGCGGCCGACGACGTGATGGTGGTGTTCGACGGATCGAACTCCATGTGGGGCCAGATCGACGGCACCGCGAAGATCGAGATCGCGCGCGAGGCGATCGGCGATCTGGTCGGCGGCTGGACCGAGGGCACCAATGTCGGCCTGATGGCCTACGGCCACCGCCGCGAGGGCGACTGCGGCGACATCGAGACGATGATCGCGCCGGGACCGTTCGACCGCGCCGGCTTCATGGCGCGCGTCGGCGGCATCTCGCCGAGGGGCAAGACGCCGCTGACGGCGGCCGTCGAGCAGGCGGCCGAGGCGCTCGCCTATCGCGACAGGCCGGCGACCGTGGTCGTCATCACCGACGGCATCGAGAGCTGCGGCCGCGACCCGTGCGCGCTGGCCGAGGAGCTGGAGCGCATGGGCGTCGGCTTCACCGCGCATGTCGTCGGCTTCGACCTGAAGGGCGAGGAGCAGGCGGCGGTCGCGTGCATGGCAGAGCGCACCGGCGGCCGCTTCGTCGCCGCCGGCAATGCCGACGAGCTGAGCGCGGCGCTCGGCGAGGTGGCGACGGCGGTGGCCGAGGCGCCCGAACCCGAGCCGGCGCCCGAGCCCGAAGCGGCGCCCGCGGTCGCGCTCTCCGCGCCCGACAGCGCCGTCGTCGGCGCGGCCTTCACGGTCTCGTGGGAGGCGGACGCGCAGGCGCCGCGCGACTATGTCACCATCGTGCCCGCGGGGGCGGCCGAGGGCGACTATGGCGACTATGCGCGCGTCGGCGACGACAGCGAGGCGAGCCTGCGCGCGCCGGCCGAGACCGGGCTCTACGAGGTGCGCTACGTGCGCGAGGAGGACGACGCGACGCGCGGCGCGACGACGATCGAGATCGTTGCGGCGCAGGCCACGCTGACGGCGCCGGAAACGGCGACGGCCGGCGCGCGCTTCGCCGTGTCCTGGTCGGGCGCGGTGCACCCGCGCGACTACGTCACCATCGTGCCGGCCGGCGCGGCCGACGGCGAGTACGGCGACTACCAGCGCGTCGGCAAGGACAGCGAGGCGAGCCTGCGCGCGCCCGCCGAGCCCGGCCTCTATGAGGTGCGCTACGTGCTCGACGAGGGCGGCCGGACGCTGGCGGCCGGCGACATCGAGATCGTCGCCGCCGAGGCCTCCGTCGAGGCGCCGGCAACGGCGACGGCCGGCGCGCGCTTCGCCGTCTCCTGGTCGCAGCCGGTGCATCCGCGCGACTACGTCACCATCGTGCCGGCCGGCGCGGCCGAGGGCGCGTACACCGACTACCAGCGCGTCGGCAACGACACGGAAGGCCGCTTGCAGGCGCCCGCCGAGCCCGGCCTCTACGAGGTGCGCTACGTGCTCGAGGAAGGCGGCCGCACGCTGGCCTCCGCCGACATCGAGATCGTCGCGGCGGAAGCCTCGGTGCAGGCGCCGCAAAGCGCGGTCATCGGCGCGTCGTTCCCGGTGCGGTGGTCGCGCGCCATTCACCCGCGCGACTACGTCACCATCGTGCCGATGGGCGCGGCGGAAGGCGAATCCGGCGACTATGCGCGCGTCGGCAACGCCAGCGAAGGCAGCCTGCGCGCGCCCGCCGAGCCCGGCCTCTACGAGGTGCGCTACGTGCTGCAGGAGGGCGACCGGACGCTCGCGGCCGCCACGGTCGAGGTGGTCGAGGCCGACATCGAGCTGTCGGGGCCAGACACCGTGCGCGCCGGCGCGCCGGTCGCCGTCACCTGGTCGGGCACGCCGCCGCATGCGCGCGACTACGTCACCCTGGTGCCGATGGGCGCGCCGGACGACGCCGACGGCGACTATGCGCGGATCGGCAACCGCGACGGGGCGGAGCTCGAGGCGCCGGCCGAGACCGGCCTCTACGAGGTGCGCTACGTGCTCGATGCGGGCAAGCGCGTGCTCGCCCGCCACACGCTCGAGGTGGTCGGCGAGACCGCCGCGCTCAACGACGGCGGCGCGCTGCAGGCGCCGGAGACGGGCGCGCCGGGCGCCACGGTCGAGGTGCGCTGGAGTGCCGACGGCGGCACGGGCGACCGGCGCGTCACGCTGGCCGGCGCCGACCAGGCCGACTTCACCTGGATCGAGGCGCAGAAGGCCGTCGAAGGGCCGCTCGCCTTCACGCTGCCCGAGGCGCCGGGCTTCTACGAGTTCCGGCTGCTCGACGTCGCCGGGCGCAAGGTGCTCAGCCGGGTGACGATCCGCGTCGAATGATGCGGCATCCGGCGGCCGGTGCGCCGGCCGCCGGGGCGCCCGGGCTACTCGAAGTGCCAGTCCGGGTGCTCGATGCGGATGATGCGCGGCTCGCCGTCCCGCAAGCGCAGCCGCAGAACGGCGCGCCGCGGCTCGCCGAAATTGCGGAAATCGGCGTTGACGGTGATCATGCCGCGCAGCATCGGCTGCTCGGCGTCGAGCGCGATCGCCAGCTCCGTGATGTCGGTGTCCTGCGCGTCGAACAGCGGGTCGGCCTGCAGCCCGTCGCGGGCGATCGCCTCGGCGATCGGCGCGATGAAGAAGTCGCCGGCGCGGCCGGGGTGCAGCGGACTGACGCCCTCGCCGCCGACCGCGTCCAGATGCTCGCGGTAGAGCCGCTCGACCAGCCGCTCGGCCGCCGCCGTCACGTCCTGCTCCGTGGCCGGCGTCGTCCCCGGCCCGGACCCGGCGGCGGGCGGACGCCCGGCGTCCCGGCCGCCCGCCTGCGCGCCGGCCGCGGCGGTGAGCGCGAGCGCCAGTGCCAGCGCGGCGATGCCGGCTCCGCGCCATCCTTGCATGCTGTTTCGTCGAGCGGTCATCGCGCATCTTTCCTTCTGTCGTCGTCTTTGCGACAGAAGGGCTAGCACGCGCCGCGCGCCGGCGGCCCCGTTCGAAGCAACGGGCAGGCCGCATGCCGCGACACGGCGCTCGGGAAAACGGTAAGGGGGCGACGGCATGACCGGAGATCGCCGGTGTCCATCACCTGTCGCGCGGGCCGGCCGCGCGGCGGGGCTCGCTCTGGCGCTGGCGGTGGCGAGCGCCGCCGCGGCCGTCGGCGAGGATCTGCGCCAGCCGGACGGGGCGGTGGTTCTCGAGGTCGCCGGGCGCATCGAACGCACCAACCGCGAGGGCGCGGCGGCGTTCGACCGGGCGATGCTGGAGGCCCTGCCGCCGGCGCGGCTGGAGACGACGACGGTGGTGACCGACGGCGTGCGCCGCTTCGACGGCTTCTACATGCGCGACCTGCTCGACCGGCTCGGCGCGCAGGGCGAGACGGTGCGGGCGAGCGCCCTCAACGACTACGCGATCGACATCCCGATCACGGATTTCATGCGCTTCGACGTGGTGGTGGCGACCCACATGGACGGCGAGCGGCTGGAGCCGCGCGGCAAGGGGCCGCTGTGGATCGTCTATCCGCGCGACGACCACGCCGAGCTGCAGGACCTGCGCTACGACTACCGCTGGGTGTGGCAGCTCGACCGGCTGGAGGTCCGATGAGCGGCCGGCGCGGCGTGCTGGCCTATCCCTTCAGCCTCGCCGCCATCCTCGCCTTCACCGGGCTGCTCGCCTTCGCGCTGTGGCGCCTGTCGGACACCGAGGCGGCGCTGCGCAACCAGGCGGGCGACAACATGCTGTGGGCGATCTCGCAGGCCCAGGTCGCCGCCCGGCAGCTCGACGCGACGCTTGGCCGGGCGCGGCTGGGCGAGGCCGACGCCGAGGCGCTGCGCCTGCGCTACGACGTGCTGTACAGCCGTCTCGACCTGCTCGAGGCGGGCCCGCAGCGCCGCTATCTCGCCGCGCTCGGCCATGACGCGCCGATCCGCGCGCTCGCCGCGCAGGTCTATGCGCGCGAAGGCGCGTTCCTTTCGGCCGGCGCGACCGGCGGCAGCGCGCTGCACGAGCTGCTGGCGCGGCTGGCGACCGAGCTCGGCCGGGCCGCCAACGGCGCCATGGTCGCGCAGTGGGACGAGACCGGCGCGCAGCTCGACCGGCAGCGCGGCGCGATCCTGCAGGTGATCGCCGCGGGCATCGTCGTCCTGGCGCTCGGCGCCTTCCTGTCGGTGCGCATGCTGGCCGCATTGCAGGCCGAACAGCGGGCGCAGATGTCGCTGCTGCGCGAGCAGGAGATCCGCGAGGCCTATCGCGGCTTCGTGGCGCTGGTCTCGCACCAGTTCCGCACGCCGCTGTCGGTGATCGACGCCTCGATGCAGCGTATCCAGCGCCGCGGCGAGGCGATGCCGCGCACCGAGATCGCCGAGCGCGCACGGCGCGTGCGCGACGCGGTCGGCCGGCTGACGGCGCTGATGCAGGCGACGCTCGATTCCATGAAGCTGGACGCCGGGCGCATCGAGATCGCCCTTGCCGACTGCGCCATCGCGGCCGAGCTCGAGGCGGCGCGCCAGCGCCAGCTCGAGGCATGGCCGGGCCGCACCGTCGCCATCGACATCGGCGACGCGGTGCCGGCCCGCTTCACCGCCGATCCGCTGCTGCTGCAGCAGATCCTCGGCAATCTGCTGGCCAACGCGCTCGCCCATTCGCCGAGGACCGAGCCGGTGACGCTCCGCGCCCGGGCGCGCGGCGGCCGGCTCTTGATCGCCGTCATCGACCGCGGCGTCGGCATTCCGGAGGCGGAGAAGGACAGCGTGTTCCAGCCCTATTTTCGCGCCAGCACGGCGGCCAGGGCGGACGGCGTGGGCATCGGGCTGCACCTGTCGCGCCGGCTCGCCCGCATGCTGGGCGGCGAGATCTCCTTCGAAAGCCGGCACGGCGTCGGCTCGACCTTCACCCTCGACCTGCCGCTGTAGCGGTCCGGACCGGCCGGGCGGCCGGCGGTGCGAGCGGAGCCGCCCTGCCTTCCGGCGACTTGCGGAGCGGCACCGACGCATCGTTGAAACGCGTTTGCGGGCGGCGAACCGGTCGCCGCTCCGGCCGGGACTTCTTCAACAGCCTGTTAAAGGTCGCAGTCCTTGGCGTAGGCGTCCTGGTGGTCTTCGAACGCCGTGCCCACCACCGCGTTCGTCAGCGTGCCGTCCTCGGCCTTGACCACCTGGCGGACATGGATGTCCTGGATCGGATGGTTGTTCGGGCCGAAGCGGAAGGCGCCGCGCGTCGATGCGAAGTCGGCTTCCCTGAGCGCGGCGCGGAAGGCGTCGGCATCGTCGACGGAGGCCTCGGCGGCGGCCGAGAGGATCAAATTGGCCGTGTCGTAGCCCTGGCTCGCGAAGATCGAGGGCAGGCGCCCGTACTTTTCCTTGAAGCTCTCGACGAAGGCCCGGTTCGCCTCGTTGTCGAGGTCGGGCGACCACTGGGCGGTGTTGTAGATGCCGAGCGCGGACTCGCCGACCGCGGCCAGAACGTCCTGATCGAGCGCGAAGCCGGGCGCCATGATCGGCAGCCCGACATTGGACTGGGCGTACTGCTTCATGAACGAGATGCCCATGCCGCCCGGCAGGAAGTAGTAGACGGCATCGGCCCCCGAAGCGCGGATCTGGGCGATCTCCGACGCGTAGTCGCCCTGCCCGAGCTTGGTGTAGAGCTCGCCCGCGAGCTCGCCTTCGTAGAAGCGCTTGAAGCCCGTCAGCGCATCGGAGCCGGCGGGATAGTTCGGCGCCATGATGAACACCTTCTCGTAGCCGGCGGTGTTGGCGTACGAGCCCATGGCCTCGTGCAGGTTGTCGTTCTGCCAGGCGGCGTTGAAGTAGTTCTCGTGGCATTGCGCGCCGGCGAGCGCGGACGGGCCGGCATTGAGCGAGACGTAGAACAGGCCCTGGTTGACCGCGGCCGGCACCACGGCCATGGCCAGGTTGGACCAGATGATGCCGGTCAGGATGTCGACCTTGTCGCTCTGGATCATCTTGTCGGCGATCTGCACCGCCAGCTCCGGCTTCATGGCATCGTCCTCGATGACCACCTCGACGTCCTTGTTGGCCGACTGCTCGATGGCCAGCATGAAGCCGTCGCGGGCGCCGATGCCGAGGCCGGCCCCGCCGCCCGACAGGGTGGTTATCAGGCCGATCTTCAACGGCTCCGCCTGGGCGCCGATCACGCCGAGGGACAGGGCCACAAGCGCGGCGATTCCGGTTTTCGTTGTCATGCCATTCCTCCCAAAATGGTTGTTGCGGGTCAGACGTGCTCGTTGCCGGCCCACTCCACCCGCGCGAGGAAGTCGTCCACGGGGGTATCGGCGAGGCGCGAGAAGTAATTGGACAGCGACTTCATGGCGACGCCGACCAGCAGCTCGGCGGCCTGCTCGCGGGTGAAGCCGGCGCCGGTGAAGGCGTCGAGATCGGCCTTGCCGACCTTGCCGCGCACCTCCAGCACGCGTTCGGTGAAGCGGCGCAGCGCCTCGAGACGCGCGTCGTCGGCCGGAGCGCCGTCGCGCACCGCCGCGATCGCCTGCTTGTCGAGCTTGGCCATGCGTCCGCCGGACGAATGCGCCGCCACGCAATAGCGGCAGCCGTTCCGGGCGCTGGCGGTCAGCAGGATGAGCTGCTGCTCGGCCGGGCTGAAGGACGACCGGGAGAGGATGTCGCTCAACGTCAGATAGGCTTCCAGGACGATCGGTGCCCCGGCCATCTGCCGGTAGAGATTGGGCAGGAGGCCGCCCATCTTCTCCCGAACGGCGGCGAGACGTTCGCCGGCATCGCCGGGAGCCCCTTCGGGCGCGAAGAGTTCGTACTGCATGCAATATCCTCTTTCTGGGTTCAGCTTCTGGCTTTCAGCATCTCGGCGAGCGCCCCGCGCATCACCTTGCGGGTCGGCGTCAGCGGCAGCTGCTCGAAGATCTCCAGCCGTTCCGGCCATTTGAACTTGGCGATGCCGCGCTCCTCGAGCATCGCGCACACCTCGTCCAGGCCGATCGCGGCGTCCGGCCGGGCCTCCACGCACAGGCACGCGCGCTCGCCGAGAACCGGATCGGGATAGGGCACGACCGCACATTGCAGGACCGCGGGATGGCCGAGGGCGACCAGCTCGACCTCGATCGGATTGTACTTCACGCCCCCGCGGTTGATGATCTCCTTGGTCCGGCCGGTCAGCGTCAGGAAACCCTCGGCGCTGATCCGCGCCAGATCGCCGGTGCGAAACCAGCCGTCGGAGCGGAAGGACGCCTCGCTCGCCTCGCGGTTTCCCAGATAGCCGGCAAAGACCGAGGGTCCGCGGACCTCGAGTTGCCCCTCCGCGCCGGGCGCGACCGGCTCCGCCGCATCGGTGACGACGCGCAGCTCCGTCCGGGGCGAGGCGCGCCCGGCCGTGGCGAGCCGCGTGTCGAGCGGGTCGTCCGGTCTGCCGAAGGTGCCGGCCTGCAACTCGCTCATGCCCCAGAGCTGGATGACGACGCCGTTCTCGAGCAAGCCGTCGAGCGCGCGGGCGAGCGACGGCGGCACCGTCGTTCCCGAAAGGCAGGCCACCTCGATCGTCCGCGTGTGCGCGGCCGTGAGGCCGCCGTCGGCGACGACGGGCGCGAAGTGGGCCGGCGCGGCGAAGACATGGGTGGGGCGCAGGCGCGCCAGATCGTCGGGCAGGGCGGGCGGCCGATAGGCCGGAAGCAGGCAGATCGTGGCTCCCGCGGCGAGCGCGAGATGAATGGTGAACAGGCCGTAGAGATGGGAGAAGGCGGCGAGAGACAGGATGCGCGAGTCCGCCGTGATGCCCAGCTCGGCCGCCGAACGGTGGGCATTGCCGAGGAACGCCTCGGCGCTGTGGGGAACGCCCTTCGGCTCCGCCGTCGTGCCGGAGGTGTAGAGAAGCAGATAGGTCGTCTGCGGATCGGCCGCCGGGAACCGGGTTTCCGGCGGGGTGTCGAACAACGCGTCATAGGAGGTCGCGCCGGCGACGGGAGCGCCGACGGCGATCACCGTGTCGAGGCTCGCCAGCGCGTCGCGCAGGCGCAGCATCTCGTGCACCGGGGCGTCTGCCGCGCCGGTCGAGACCGCGAAGACGGCCCTGGCGCCGGAGTGCTCGAGCAGATAGCGCAGCTCCTTCTGCCGGTAGGGCATGTGCAGCGTCTGGAACACCGCGCCGAGCGTCGCGCTGGCGAGGAAGGCGGTGACGAAGGCCCGCGTGTTGGCGAGCTGGGCGGCAACGACGTCGCCCTTGCCGATGCCCGCCCGCGCCAGGCCGGCCGCCAGCCGCTGCGTGTCGTCGGCCAGTTGCCGGTAGCTCACCGCTTCGCCGTCGCCGCACAGGGCGATGGCGTCGGCGCGCTCGCGCCGATGAAGCGCGAGCCATGCGGGCAGGGTGCCAAGTTCGGTCGTCGGCATCGCGGCGTCCTCCTCAGCCTGCCTGCGTCTGTTCGACGAGGTTGTGGCGGCCCGGCGCGGCCTTGGTCTGCAGCTCGAGCAGCCGCTCGCGGCTCTTCTCCTGCTCGCGAAAGGCCTGCATGGCGCCGGACAGGTACTGTTTCGGCCACATCGCCTCGTTGCGCGCGCCGTACCAGGCCGCCGCCTGATGACCGAAGAACGGGTTCCAGAGATGCGGCCGGCCGAGCGCCACCAGATCGGCGCGCCGCGTGTGCAGGATCGTGTTGATCTGGGCCGGCTCGGTGATCGCGCCGACCGCCATGGTGGCGATCTTCGGCACGTTGCGGATCGCTTCGGCCAGGTGGGTCTGGAACATCCGGCCGTAGACCGGCGCCTGGTCCGCCACCGTCTGCCCCGCCGACACGTCGATCAGGTCGCATCCGGCCGCGTGGAAGGCGCGGGCGATGGCCAAAAGGTCGTCCTCGCTCAGCCCGCCTTCCTTCCAGTCGGTGCCCGACAGGCGCACCGACATCGGGCGCTCGGACGGCCACGCCTCGCGCATGGCCGAAAACACCTCGAGGGGAAAGCGGACGCGGTTCTCCACCGAGCCGCCGTAGCCGTCGTCGCGCGTGTTGGTGAGCGGCGAGAGGAACGAGGCCAGGAGGTAGCCGTGCGCGCAGTGCAGCTCGAGCATGTCGAAGCCGGCGCGCGCCGCCCGCCGGGTGGCGGCGACGAAATCGTCGCGGATGCGGTCCATCCCCTGCCGGTCGAGCGCCGCGGGGATGGCGTTGACGCCCTCGACATAGGCGATCGGCGAGGCCGAGACGAGCGGCCAGTTGCGCTCAGGCCGGGCGATCGGAACGTCCGGTCTCTCCCAGCCGAGCTGGGTCGAGCCCTTGCGGCCGGCATGGCCGAGCTGCATGCAGAAGCGGGCGCCCGAATGCGCGTGCACGAAGTCGACGATCGCCTTCCACCGCCGCTCGTGCTCGTCGGTCCACAGGCCGGTGCAGCCCTCGGTGATCCGGGCGTCGGCGGACGGGCACGTCATCTCGGTGAAGATCAGCCCCATGCCGCCCATCGCGTGGGAGCCGTAGTGCACCTTGTGCCATTCGGTCGGGTTGCCGTCGGGATCGGCGCTGTACTGCGCCATCGGGCTCATCACCAGGCGGTTCGCCAGCTCCATGCCGCGCAGCCGGAACCGGCTGAACATCGGCGTCGGCCGGCTCTCGCGCAGGTCCTCGCCCGTCTCGCGCAGGTGCCGCTCGTACCAGGCGTCGTCGACGCGCCGCACGAAGGCGGGGTCGCGCAGAAGCAGATTGTCGTAGGTGACCGACTTGGCACGGCACATCACCACCATGGCGAACTGCAGCGGATCGAGATCCCAGGAGCGGTCCATGTGCTCGAACCAGGCGAGCGACACGTCCGCGTTGTGCTGAGTGACCTGGCACGGCGTGCGCCGGGCCGCGTCGTAGGCCTGGAAAGCCTTCTCGACGCTGTCCTCGCCATGCGCCACCAGCGCGTCGGAAAGCGCTATGGCGCACTCCATGGCGAGCTTTGTGCCCGAGCCGATCGAGAAATGCGCCGACGCCTTGGCGTCGCCGAGGATGACGACATTGCCGGTCCACCACTTCTCGCAGAAGACGCGGGGGAAGCGGCGCCAGAAGGACCGGTTGAGCAGCAGCGGATGGCCCTCCAGCTCGTCCGCGAAGATCGCCTCCAGCCGCCGCCTGGAATCCTCCTCGTCGTGTTCGCAGAAGCCGTGCCCCTGCCAGCACGCCTCGTCCATCTCGAACACCCAGGTCGAGCGGTCGGGCTGGTACTGGTAGCAGTGGGCGCAGATGATGCCGTGCTCGGTCTCGCGAAAGAAGTAGTTGAAGGCATCCATGGGCCGGGTGGAGCCCATCCAGCAGAACCGGTTCTGCTTGAGCTCCGTCCGGGGAAGGAAGCCGTCGTGGTTCGCCTCGCGGATGCGCGAGTTGATGCCGTCGCTGGCGACGATCACGTCGCTGTCGGCGAAGCGCGCGTGCAGCGCGTCGGGATCGATCGTCGCGCCGAAGGTGAGGGCGACGCCGAGCTCCGCGCAGCGCGTCTGCAGGATGTTGAGCAGCCGCTGGCGCGAGACGCCGCAGAAGCCGTTGCCGCCGACGCGGATCTCCTCGCCTTTGAAGTGGATGGCGATGTCCTGCCAGTAGGCGAGTTCTTGCCCCATCGCCTCGAAGACGGGCCTGTCGCGGCTGAGGAACTCGTCCAGCGTCTCGTCGGAAAAGACGACGCCGAACCCGAAGGTGTCGTCGCGTCCGTTCTGCTCGAACACCTCGACGGTCCAGTCGGGCCTGGCCTTCTTGGTCAGAAGCGCGAGATACAGCCCACCCGGGCCGCCGCCAATGACGGTGATCTTCATGAAAGAGCGTTCCCTCAAATTCGTTTTTGTTATTACGTGCTATTGCGCATATTCCGCACTCATTTGTCAACCACGCCGCGCGCGTGCTAGAGCGCTTGCAGGCGAAGCGGTCACCGGTTCGCCGGTCCGAAACGCGTTGAAAGCGATGCGCCGGAGCCGGTCTGCGGTTGCGCGAGAGGCGGACGGCTCCGGGGCGGGCTTCAGCGATCGAGGGTGACGGATATGACGCGTCAGACGGATGATGATGTCCTGGAGGCCGAGGCCGCGGCCTGCGTGCCACGGCTCGACGAGCCGCTGGTCGACGCCCCGGAATACCTGATCTCGTTCCTGCAGCGGCTCAACCGCGATCAGATGGAATCGGTTCTGCGCCGGTCCGGGCTCAAGCTGACGAGCTGGCGCATCCTGTCGTGCCTCGACGAGCGCGGGCCGATGTCGCTGCTCGATCTGGCCGAGCTCTCGGTGATCGAGCGCACGGTCACGAGCCGGCTGGTCGACAAGCTCTCGGCCGACGACCTCGTCCGCAAGGAGGCGTTCTCGCACGACAAGCGCGTGTCGATGGTGGCGATCACCGCACGCGGACGGGCGCTGCTGAAGTCCGCCGACATGGGCGTGCGGCGGCTGCGCCTGCAGCTCTTCCGCGACTTCTCCGAGGAGGAGTACCGCACCCTGTGCGGGCTGCTGCGGCGGCTCAGCGCGAACGCGCAGTCGATCCGCTGGTGAGGCCCGCGCCCGCCGGGCGATGACCGCACGCGATCGCGGATCGCCGGCCGATGCCGCGCCCGCGGTCCGGCGCCCGGAATGCGTGTTCCTTCGCTATCCCCGCCCGGGCGCCCGGTGCCTCACGGGCGCTGCAGCGGCGGCAGGTCGAGCGCGACACGATCGGCCAGACTGTCGATGCTGTCGTGCAGGAGCTGCAGCACATAGGTCGGGTTGTGCACGTAGCCGCCCGGGTCCTTGCTGGCGAGCTGGTAGTTGTAGGCCGCCTTGAGCAGGCGCGGCGTCCAGCTGCGGTAGCGGTTCGCCATCACCGCGTCCTCGCGCGCGATGGCGCCGTCGCCGTCGGCGTCGGTGAAGAAATAGGGGAAGGCGTCGGCATAGACGATCGGCGTGCCGGCAACCTCCGCCGCGTAGGCGCGGATCGCCCGGTCGAGCAGCGCCCGCAGGCCGGCGATCTCGCCGTGGATGCCGCCGGCGGCATTGCCGTCGCCGTCGAAGTCGGTGTGCCGGGTGCGGATTGCGCGCACGTCGTCGACGCCGCGGTGGCAGGCCATGCAGCCGTCGGTCGCCACCGTGGTCGCGTGCGGCTCGTGGCAGTCGGTGCAGGTGCTGGCGCTCGGCACGTGGCCGAAGCGGCCGGCATAGCTGCGACCGGGATAGTGGTAGCCGCCGCGCACCTGCGCGCCCTGGGTCACGGCGGCGGCCACGCCGTAATGCACGTTGATGAAGGCGAGATCGGCCGACACCGTGTCCTCGCCGAGGCCGTCGGTCGCCGCCGCGACCGCGTCGCCCGCGCTGCGGCCCTGGTGGCAGACGTTGCATGTCGCCGAGGCGCCGAGCCCGTCGACGGCGACGCCGGAAGGGAAGGTGACGCGGTCGAGCGCGTGCGCGGCGCCGGTGTGGCAGGCGGCACAGCCGATCGGCGCGTTGGTCGCCGCGGGCGCGTCGACGCGGCCGGCCGCGCTGCCGTCGGCGCCGAGGAAATCGACGAAGCCCGGCTGCGAGTGGCACGCCGCGCAGGCCTCCGGCACCTGGCCGTCGTCGTTCCAGTAGGTGAAGGACAGCGCGTGGTAGTCGCCGTGCGGCGATGCGAGCCACGCCTCGACCAGGGCGGCCAGCGGATCGTCCTCGGCCGCGGCCGCGGCCGCCGGCCAGGCCATGACCAGCACCGCGACAAGCATCCTGCGCAAGAACCCGCTGCCCCGCATGGCGTCGCCTCCCGTTTGCCGCCCGTTTCGCGACCGGACCGGCGGCCATGCTTTGCGCTGGGCCAGTCCGGCGCCATGATCTCGATCAAGACATGACCGCCGCAAGACGGGATTATGCAGGCGCGGAGGCGAGCGCGAAAGCCATGAGCGAACCGGGCGAGGAGACGAACGTGGAGGATGCGCGCGGGCGGCACGGCCGGCTGCGCCCGTCGGGCCGCGTGCTCGCCGTCGCCTATCTCGGCTTCGCCGGGGCGGCGCTGGCGCTGGCCGCCACCGCCGCGGTCGCGCCGCTCGCCACCTGGGAACGCGCCGGCGCCGCGCTCGGTCTCGTCGCGCTGGCGGCGATGGCGGTGCAGTTCGTCACCTCGGGCCGCTTCCAGACCGTCTCCGGCCGGCTCGGCATCGACCGCATCATGGCGTTCCACAAGATCGCCGCCTGGTGGGTGCTCGTCGGGCTGGTGCTGCATCCGCTCTTCTACGTGCTGCCGACCTGGGCCGACGACGCCGCGCTCGGGCGCGAGCGGCTGGTCGCCTATCTCACCCTGCCGCACTACCGCAGCGGCGTGGCGGCGCTGGCGGCGCTGGCGCTGCTGGTGGCGAGCTCGGCGCTGCGCGAGCGGCTGCCGTGGCGCTACGAGGCGTGGCGGGCGAGCCATGTGGCGCTCGCGCTGGTCGCGGTCGGCGGCGGGCTGCACCACGCGGCGACCGTCGGCCGCTTCAGCGCCGACGGGCCGCTGCTCGGCTTGTGGTGGGCGGTGGGGCTCGGCGTCGCCCTCGTCGTCGCCGTGCTCTATGGCTGGCGCTGGTTGAGGCTGCACCGCCGGCCGTGGCGGCTCGCGCGCACCGTCAGGCTGGCCGACCGCATGTGGGAGCTCGACATCCAGCCGGCGCCCGGCACGCCGCCGTGGCGCTACCGCGCCGGCCAGTTCGTCTGGATGACCGAGGGGCGGCGGCGCATGCCGCTGTTCGACCATCCCTTCTCGATCGCCGACAGCCCGCGGCGGCCGGGCCTCAGCCTGATCGTCAAGGAGGCGGGCGACTTCACCCGCACGGTCGGCACGCTGGCGCCGGGCACGCCGATCGGCATCGACGGGCCCTATGGCGAGTTCACGCTCGAGGCGCATGACGGCGACGCCGTGCTGCTGCTGGCCGGCGGCGTCGGCATCGCGCCGATCATGGGGCTGCTGCGCGACATGGTGGCGAGAGGCGAGCGGCGGCCGGTGCGGCTCGGCTATGCGGCGGGCCGGCCGCAGAACTTCGCCTGCCTGGCGGAGATCGAGGCGGCGGGCGCCGTTCTCGACATCCAGACGACGCTCGCCAGCGAGGAAGCGGCGGCCGGCTGGCAGGGCGTCGTCGGCCGGCTCGACCGGGCGCGGCTGGAGGCCATGCTCGACGGGCTCGACCCCGCCCGCACCGTCTGCTTCATCTGCGGCCCCGGGCCGATGGTGACGGCGGTCTGCGACACGCTGCTCGCGCTCGGCGTGCCGGCCGCGCACGTCGTCTACGAGCGCTTCGACTATGCCGCCGGCGCGGCCTCGCGGCTCGACCGGCAGCGCACGCTCGGCTTCCTGGCGATCGGCGCCGGGCTGGCGGCGCTGGCCGGCGTGTTCACCGCTGCCGGCTAGCGCTCTTCATATTTCGTTCTTTGCTCCTGTGGGGTCTCCGGCGCACGGCGCCGGACCGGCGACCGCGCACGCGGCGCGGCGATGCGAGAGCGAAAAAATTATTGGGATAATATTTTTTATTACATTATAAAAAGATGCCCGTCGCACGGGCGCGCAACAACGGGAGAACAGCATGGATCAGGGCATTCGCGAGGGCATCGACTGGGAGCAGCCGTTTCCCGACGAGGAGTATGCGGAGCGCCGGGCGCGGGTGCAGCGCGCGCTGGAGCGCGCCGGCTATGACGGCATGCTGGTGACGGCGCCGCGCGACTACCACTACCTGACGGGGCACGATCACATCTGGCAGTACCGCCATGCGGTGATCGGGCTTTATTTCGACACCGCCAGCGGCGGCTTCGTGTTCTTCGACAACACCAGCCACAAGGTGCTGATCTCCAACACGCCGCAGATCACCGACATCCTCTACCATTCGCGCAGCATCCCGGCGGCCGAGCAGGCGGTCGAGCTGGCCGACAAGATCCTGGCGCGCGGCTGGGGCCGCGGCCGGGTGGCGATCCAGACCTGGGGCTATGGCTGCCATCCCGACCACGTGCGCTCGATCGGCCGGCGCTTCGCGGCGGCCGGGGCGGAGATCGTCGAGGATTCCGACCTGATCGAGGACGTGCGGCTCTACAAGAGCCCGCGCGAGGTGGCGGTGATCCGCGAGGCGGCGGCGATCTCGGTTGCGGCGATGCAGGCGGCGCGCGACTTCATGCGGCCGGGCGTGGCCGAAACCGAGATCGACGCCGTGGTGTGCTACGAGCTGATGAAGCGCGGCTGCGGCCACCCCGGCATCCGCAACATGTTCGGCAGCGGGCCGCGCTCGGGCTGCCACCACAGCCCGGCGACGCACCGCCGGCTGCGCCAGGGCGACGTCGTGCATGTCGACTTCTCGGCCAGCCTGCACCGCTACCACGCCAACATCTCGCGCAGCTTCGCCGTCGGCGAGATCGACCGGCGCTGGCACGACCTGTTCGACCGTTCGGCCGACTGCAGCCGGGCGATCGTCGAGGGCGTCGGGCCGGGCGACCCGTTCAGCCGGGTGCAGAAGGCGGCCGACGCCTTCATCGCCGAATCGGGCGTCGACCGGGCGCGCTACGAGTGGTTCATCGGCGGCTACACGCTGGGCATCGCCTTCCCGCCGGACTGGGTGCACCGCCACCGGCCCGAGCCCTTCGAGCCGGCCGACGATCCGGCGATGAAGCCCGGCATGGTGTTCAACTTCGAGGTCCAGTACGACGTCTTCGACGGCTGGCCCGGCGGCTCCGGCGGTGGCTGGATCGATTCCTACCTGATGACCGAGTCCGGCCTCGAGATCCTCACCGAGATGCCGCGCAACCTGGTGGCCGTCGGCGGCTGAGCCGGCGCCACAGCTCCTCCCGAGCCGGAACGGCCGGCAGCCTTGCGCTGCCGGCCGTTTTCGTTCGGCTTTCGGAGATTGCGGGACGGTTCTCGACCGGCCGCCGGCCGGGTGCGTCAGCCGCCGCCGCGGCGAGCCTGATGCAGCAGGAAGAGGGCGCGCACGATCACCACGAGGATGGTCAGCGACATCAGCAGCACCGCGGTCGCCGCGATCACCGGATCGACGTTGTAGCGCAGCCCGTCCCAGATCCGCTTGGGCAGCGTGACGACGTTGATGCCGCTGATGAACAGCGTCACCACGATCTCCTCCCACGACAGGATGAAGGCGAGGAAGGCGGCGCTGACGATGCCGAGCCGGATGTTGGGGATGATGACGAACAGAACCGTCTGCCAGGTGCCGGCGCCGAGACCGCGCGAGGCGAGCACCATCGAGCGGTCGAGCCGCACGGTCGAGACGTAGACGGCGAGCACGCTGTAGGGCACCGCCATCACCGTGTGGGCGAGCACCAGGCCGGCGAAGCTGTCGATCAGTCCGAGCCGGCCTTCGAGGAAGAACAGGATCACCGAGGAGACGATCTGCGGCGCCAGCATGGGCAGCAGCACGACGGCGAACAGGAGCTTGTTCCAGCGGCTCTCGTCGAGCCAGCTTCCCACCACGAAGGCGGTGGCAAGCACCGTGCAGATGACGGCGGTGGCGAGCGCGATCGTCAGGCTCGACCCGGTCGAGCCGAGCCAGGCGGGGTCGGTGAAGAAGCTCTCGTAGTGGCGCAGCGACCACGCGCCCTCGGGCATCGACAGATAGCGGTTGGGCGTGAAGGAGACCGGAAAGACGAGCAGCAGCGGCGCCGTCAGGAAGCCGAGGACGGCGACCAGCAGGACGCGCATGTAGGGCGACGAACGCAGCACCATGATCTAGCGCTCCTGCGGCAGGGCGGTGCCGCCCAGCCGGTTGAGAAGCCACAGCAGCACCGCGACGACGGCGACGATGACGACGGCGAGCGCGGCGGCGAGCCCCCAGTCGGAGAGCTGGAAGAGCTGCTGGTAGATGTATTCGGCGATCATCACCACGCGGCCGCCGCCGAGAATGGCCGGCGTGACGAAGAAGCCGAGCGACAGCACGAACACCATCACCGTCGAGCCGATCGTGCCCGGCAGCGTCAGCGGGAACAGCACCTGCCAGAAGGTGCGCAGCCGGCCGGCGCCGAGCCCGCGCGAGGCGAGCAGCAGCCGGGTGTCGAGCTGCGAGAAGCTCGACATGATGGGAAACAGCGCATAGGGCACCATGAAGTGCACCATGCCGATGACGACGCCGAGCTCGTTGCGCACCAGCGGCAGCGGCGCGTCGATCAGGCCGGCGTCCATCAGCCAGTTGTTGAGCACGCCGTCGCCGCGCAGCACCAGGATCCAGGCGAAGGCGCGGATCAGCGGCGACACCCAGAACGGGATCAGCACGAACACTTCGATCAGGATGCGGCCGGTGCGCGAGGCGAACGCCCAGCCGGTGGCGATGACATAGGCCATGACGACCGACAGCGCGGTGGTGATGGCGCAGATGCGGAAGGTGTCGAGCAGGATGCCCTGGACATGGCCGTCCTGGGCGATCCGCACATAGTTGGCGAGGCCGGGGTCCGGCCGGCTCACGCTCCAGTAGACCACGCCGAGGAAGGGTAGGGCGTAGACCGCGAGAAGCAGCCCCGGCAGCGACCATTTGAGCGTCGTCTTCACGATGTGTGCTGCGCCTTGCGGCGTCCCCTGGTTGCCGTCGTCGAGGCGGCCGGCCCGGCCGCCGTGCGCCCGCGGCGGGCGCACGGCGGGAGCGGGCCTAGCCGGCGATCAGCGCGGTGTAGCGGTCGAGCGCGGCGCCGTAGTGCTCGGCGTACCAGCGGTTGTCCGTCATCACCTGGCGGTCGATGTTCTGCGGATCGGCGGGGTTGAGGCGGGCCAGCTCGGGCGGCAGCGAGGCCGTCGCCTCCGGATTGACCGGGCCGTAGCGGTAGTGCTCCATCAGCAGGCGCTGCGGCTCCGGGGCGAGCGAGGCGTTGATGAACGTCATCGCGTTCTCGCGGCCGGCCGGGTTGTTCTTCGGCACCGACCAGTTCGACAGGTTGAGCAGCCCCTGGTCGTAGGTGAAGCGGGCACGGCCGCCGGTGTCCTCCTCCAGAAGGATGGCGCGGGTGTGCCAGATCTGCACCATCGAGACCTCGCGGTCGCGCAGAAGCTGCTGCGATTCGGCGGCGCTGCCCCAGTGGGTGAGGATGTGCGGCTTGAGCTCCTCGATCTTGGCCAGCGCCCGGTCGACGTCGAGCGGGTAGAGGTCTTCCGGCGCCACGCCGTCGGCCAGCAGCGCGGCCTCCAGGTTGCCCGACATCCACTTGTAGAGCGAGCGCTTGCCCGGATACTTCTCGACGTTCCAGAAGTCGGCCCAGGACTTCGGCGGGTCGTCGCCGAAACGCTCGTGGTCGTAGGCGATCACGGTGCTGTAGTAGGCGTAGGGCACCGCATGGTCGAAGGTGTCGGGCTGGATGCGCGCCTTGTCGACGATGTCGTAGTCGATCGGCTGCAGGTAGTCGCCGGCGAGCCGGAAGGCGGAGTAAAGCTCGGTGTCGCAGACGTCCCAGCGCACCGCGCCGCTTTCCACCTGCGCCTTGATGGTGCCCTCGAGCGGACCGCTGCCGTCGATCTGCAGCGGCAGGCCGGTGGCCTCGCGGCAGGCCTCGGCGAAGGCGCGGTCGTAGGCGTCGACGGCGTCGCCGCCCCAGTTGGCGAGAACGAGGCGCTCGGCGGCGCGCGCCGGCCGCACGGGCAGGCCGGCCGCTGCCGCGGCGAGCGAGCCGGCGCCGGCAAGGAAGAGGCGACGGTTGACATGCGGGGCGGCGAGCGCGCCGCCGGGGCCGTGAGGTCTGCGTATGGTCATGGTGTCATTCTCCCTCGGGGTTGTCCTTGTTCATGCATCGTGCAGCGGCACCCCGGCCCCCACGGGCCAGGAGACCCAGCACGCTTCGCCGCGACCGGTGACGGCAAGCAGTGCCTCGTCGTCGGCGCGCACGCGGCCGATCAGCGGCAGGCCGGCCGGCCCGGCCAGCGAGAGCTGCACCTGGCTGCCCTGGAACAGCCGTTCGCTGACGGTCGCGGGAAGTGACACGACGCCCTCTCCCGGGGGCGTCGCCGAGACGGTGACGAGCTCCGGCCGCACCGACACCAGGCCGCCGGGGCGCAGCCCCGCGACGGCGGCGCCGTGCTCGGCCAGGAGATCGGCCGGCAGCAGGTTGGTCTCGCCGAGGAAGGTGGCGACGAACTGGTTGGTCGGCCGGTTGTAGATCACCTCCGGCGCGTCGACCTGCTCCAGCCGGCCCTTGTTGAAGATCGCGATGCGATCCGACAGGGCGAGCGCCTCCTCCTGGTCGTGCGTGACGAAGATGAAGGTCTTGCCGACGTCACGGTGCAGCTTCTTGAGCTCGGACTGGAGCTGCTTGCGCAGGTTCTTGTCGAGCGCGGCGAGCGGCTCGTCGAGCAAAAGCACGTCGGGGTCGAACACCAGCGCGCGGGCGAGCGCCACGCGCTGCTGCTGGCCGCCGGAAAGCTGGCTCGGCTTTCGGTCGGCGAAATCGGTCAGGTCGACCTGCGCGAGGACGCGCTCGATCGCCGCCTCGCGCCGGGCCTTCGGCCAGCGGCGGATCTTCAGCGGATAGGCGATGTTGCCGCGCACGGTCATGTGCGGAAACAGCGCATAGCCCTGGAAGACCATGCCGAAATTGCGCTTTTCCGGCGGCAGCGCGGAGATGTCGACGCCGTCGCGGCGGATGCGGCCGGCCGACGGCTCGACGAAGCCGGCGATCGTCATCAGCGTCGTCGTCTTGCCGCTGCCCGAGGGGCCGAGCAGCGTGACGAACTCGCCGCGGCCGATCTCGAAACCGACGTCGGCCAGGGCGGTGACCTGTCCGTAGCGCTTGCCGATGCCCTCCAGGGCGAGGAAGCGCTGGCGATCGGCGCTGTCCGGGGCCTTCGTCGCGGCCATGCTATGCGATGACGGTGAGATCGTAGGGGACGCCGGACAGAAGCCGGCCCTCCTGCTCGGTGAACAGGAACGACTCGATCATGAAGTAGAGCCCCTCGTGGCGCGGCAGGAAGAACTGGTTCTCGTAGTTGACCGCGGTGCCGGGTTCGAACACGCGGTCCTGGTTGATCTCCGACAACGGGTCGAAGACGAAGTTGCCGACCCAGTCGGGCGGGAAGGCGATGCCCATCTCGTAGCCGCCGATCCAGCCGCGCCGGTCCCACAGGCCGGCGTCCTCGTAATAGGCGACGAGCGCCTCGTTGAGCGCGCGCACCGGCAGGTTGGGGCGCAGCATGTCGCGCACCAGGTCCATCGAGCCGGCGGCCTTGCGGCAGACCTCGGCGGTGTCGGGCGACGGCTCGCCGATCGAATAGGTGCGCGCCTGGTTGATGTGGTAGCGGTTGTAGACGCCGCACACGTCGACGGTGACGATCTCGCCGGGCCGGATCTTGCGGCGGCCGGCCAGGGCGTGCGTGCAGTTGGCCTTGCCGCCGGACAGGACCGGCATGGTGATGCCCGGGTTCTCGCCGCCGGCGGCGGCCATGGCGCAGACCACCTCGCCATAGACCTCGAGCTCGCTGATGCCGGGGCGCAGCACCTCGCGCGCCCGCTGCTGGCCGATGTCGGCGATGCGGGCGGCCTCGAGCAGGCAGTCGATCTCGGCCGGCGACTTCACCCAGCGCACGGTGCGCAGGATGTCGCTGCCGTCGACGACCTCGGCACCGGCCGCCCCGAAGGCGGCCTCGAAGCGTGCGCTGACGGCGCGGTTCGGCCGGTGGCTCCAGAACTCCAGGCCGATGTTGCGGCCGAGCCAGCCTTCGCTCTTCAGCGTCTCGGCGATGAAGGCGATGCCGTCGCGGTAGGAATCGCGGGGAAAGAAGCGCGTGTCGTCGGAGATCGTGTAGATGCGGGTGAGAACCGCCTCGCGCTCGCCCTCGAACAGGATGAAGCGGTCGTGGTCGACATGCACCGCGACGCCGGAGCACGGCGGCCACTGCTTCGGGCTCTCGGCCTGGTACCACTCGGCCTGATAGCCCGTCAGATAGTACATGCTCTCCGGCGAGGTCAGGTAGAGGCAGTCGATGCCGCGCTCGGCCATCAGGGCGCGCACGCGCTGCAGCCGCCCGCGATACTCCTCGCGGGTGAACGCGATCTCCTGCTCCGGCCGGGCGGAGAAATAGACCTCGTCGCGATACGCGGTCGCGGACGCGCCGTCCGCCTGCGTTTGCCGTTGCACGTTGGCTCCCCCCGTCCGTCAGGCGGCAAAGGACGCTGCCCGGCGCCCGGCGCGGATCGGCCGGAGACCGGCCGCCTGCCGCGGCTCCCATTCGCAATAACTTATATTCCATAAAAAACTTTATGACAATAAAAAATTGTTCCCTTGGCCGGCGTGAGCCGCTAGAAGAGGGGCAGGGGCGGCGCCCGCCCGGCGGCGGCCGCGACCGGCAACGAATTGCGAGGGACAGGCATGATCGCGTACAAGCCCGGCGGCTCGAAGGTCGCTCTGACACCGCTTTCGGTGAAACCGCAGATCCTCGAGGGCGATCCGGTCGAGGCGAGCGCGCGCGTCGTCGACGCGGCGGGCGGCGGACCGATCCGCAGCGGCGTCTACGAGGTGACGAAGGGGCGCTTTACCATCACCTTCGCCTTCCACGAGCTCGCCACCGTGCTGGAGGGCGAGGTCGAGCTGGTCGACGAGGCCGGCAACGCGGTCACCTACGGGCCGGGCGATTCCTGGTTTTGCGAGAAGGGCGAGACGGTTATCTGGAACGTCCGCAGCGAGCGGCTGAGAAAGTGCTTCATGGCGGTCGATCCCGACCACCTGCGGCGCGACGGCGCGACGCTCGAGGCGCTGACCTACAAGGGGCCGCAGACGGACGGGGGCATTCCGGTCCTCGGCTGAGGCGGCTGCAACGCGCGGGGGAGCATGCGATGGCGGAGAAGGCGTTTCAGGACCGGCTGATCGAGGAATCGCTGTGGGTGCGCACGGCGGGCGCCGCACCGCACTTCGCCGCGCTCGCCGGCGAGGTGCGCTGCGACGTGGCGGTGATCGGCGCCGGGCTGCTCGGCCTGTCGACGGCGCTGCATCTGGCCGAAGGCGGCGCCTCGGTCGTCGTGCTGGAGGCGGCCGAGCCGGGCTGGGGCAGCGGCGGCCGCAACGGCGGGCAGGTCAATCCCGGCCTCAAGATCGACCCGCAGGACACCGTCCGCCGCTTCGGCGCGGCGCGCGGCGAGGCGCTGGTCGCCTTCGCCGGCTCGGTCGCCGACGAGACCTTCGCCACGATCCGCCGGCACGGCATCGACTGCGACGCCAGCCAGGCGGGCTGGCTGCAGCTCGCCCACACGGCGCGCGCATTGCCGGGGCTCGAGCGCCGGGCCGAGGAATGGCGCGCCCGCGGCGTGGCGGTCGAGACGCTGACGGCCGGCCGCGCGGCCGAGATCGCCGGCAGCGAGGCCTATGTCGGCGGCATCCTCAACCCGCATGGCGGCGCCGTGCAGCCGCTCAAGCTGGTGCGCGGCCTGGCCGCGGCGGCGGCGGCGCAGGGCGCTGCGATCCATGCCCGCTCGCCGGTCGAGCGGCTCGAGCGCGACGGCACGCAGACCGTTCTGGTGACGCCGCAAGGCCGCGTGACGGCCGGCCGCGTCCTGGTCGCCACCAACGCCTATACCGGCCCGCAGGTGCCGGGCCTGCGGCGCGACCTGCTGCCGGTCAGCACCTTCCAGGTGGCGAGCGAGCCGCTGCCGCCGCACCTCGCCGCCACCGTGCTGCCGGGCGGCCATCACGTGTCCGACACGCACCGCTCGCTCTACTATTTCCGCAAGGACGCCGAGGGCCGCTTCGTGATCGGCGGGCGCGGCGCCTATGGCGCGCGCGGCATGGAGGGCGCCTATGCGGAGCTGCGGCGCGTCGCGCAGCGCATCTTTCCCGGGCTCGCCGAGGTGCGCTGGGAGCACCGCTGGGGCGGCATGGTCGGCGTCACGGAGGACCACCTGCCGCACATCGCCGAGCCGGCGCCGGGGGTGCTGGCGGCGGTCGGCTTCAACGGCCGCGGCGTGGCGCTCAGCGTCGCGCTCGGCCCGCATCTGGCGCGGCGGCTGAGCGGCGGGCCGGAAGAGGCCATGCCGCTGCCCGTCGGGCCGCTGGCGCCGATCCGGCTGCACGGCACGAAGGTGGCGGTGCTGCCGTGGGCGGCCGGCTTCTACGGCCTGCTCGACCGTCTGGACGGCGGCCGGGTCGTCTGAGCGGCGGCCGTCGCGGCGCTCGGCTGGTCCGTTCGGCTTTTCATCGGTTATAGGTTTCGACCGACGATTCCTTCGGCTTGGGGTGACGAGTGGCCGGCCTGCGCGCAAGACAGAAGACGATGCGGCGTCAGAAGATCCGCGACGCCGCCTTCGCGCTGTTCGTCGAGAAGGGCTACGCCGAAAGCAGCCTGCAGGAGATCGCCGAGCGCGCCGAGGTGACGATCCCGACGATCTACAACTACTTCGGCTCCAAAAGCAGCCTGCTGCTCGAGATCGCCGTCGAGAAGCAGGAGGGCATGGAGGAAAAGCTCGACCGCTTCATCGCCACCAAGATCCGCGACGACCCGGTGCGCGCCACCAGCGGCTGGATCAAGCTGGTCACCGAGGGCGCGCTGGAGGCGCTCGACCGCGAGGTCTGGCGCTCGATCTACCAGACCGGGCTGGGCGACGACAATCTCGGCCCTTTCCTCGACCGGCTGCAGGTGTTCTACCTGCGCAAGGCGGTCGAGTTCCTGCAGGCGCTCAAGGCGCGCGGGCTGATCGACCCCGAGGTCAACGTCAAGGCGCAGGCCAAGATCCTCGATTCCATCTGCGAGCACTATTTCCGCCGGCTGATCTTCGGCGACGGCCGCGTGCGGGCGCGCTACGTGGCCGAGGTGCCGGCGCTGGTCACCGAGCTGTTCCGCGGCATGGTGCGCAAGGACGCCGGCTGAGGGCGCGGCGCCTCACCCGTCGTCCCGCGCGACCCGCCGGCCGACGGCGGATCGTCCGCCGAGCACCCGGCGCAGGCCGAGCGGCGTCAGGACGGTGGTGACGACCGCCATGATGACGAGCGCGGAGAACAGGTTTTCCACCAGCGGGTCATCGAGCGCGAACAGCCCGGCCTCCAGCGCGATGCTGGCGATGATCAGCTCGACGGCGCCGCGGCCGCTCATGCCGATGCCGACGGCGAGCGACTCGCGGCGCGACAGGCCGGCCAGCCGCGCCGGCAGCCCGGCGCCGAGCAGCTTGCCGATCACCGCCACGGCGATCAGCGCGGCGAGGAAGGTCGGGATCGCGGCGAAGGCGCCGAGCTCCACGCGAACGCCGATCGAGGCGAAGAAGAGCGGCGCCAGCAGGCCGTCCGTCACGTCGCCGACGCTCTTCTTGATGCGCTCGTAGGCCTTGCGGCCGACGGTCTCGGGCGAGAAGAACAGCCCGGCGATGAAGGGGCCGAGGATGAAGTCCATGCCCAGCGCCTCGGCGAGCGCGGCGAAGCCGAGCGACAGCGCGATCAGCGCGCTGAAATGCGGCGCCGGCACCCGCATGCGCGCCACCAGGGCGGAGATCCGCCGGTAGACGAACAGGCCGATCGTGACGGTGATGGCGAAGAACAGCGCCACCTTGGCGAGCAGCATCGCCATCGCCGCGGGGCCCGGCATCGCGCCGGTCTGGATCACGCCGGTCAGCACGGCGAGCAGGATCAGGCCGATCACGTCGTCGAAGATCGCCGCCGAGACCACCGTCTGGCCGACGCGGGTGTGCAGCAGGCCGAGCTCCATGAAGATGCCGACGGCGACCGGCACGGCCGAGATCGACAGGGCGACGCCGATCAGCAGCGCCTGGGCGAACTTCAGCGGGCTTTCCGGCAGCGCGATCCAGGCGAGCGCGAAGCCGAGCGCCAGCGGCACGAGAACGCCGCCGAGCGCGACGGCGAGCGAGGTGCCGGAATGGTCGGCGATCTCCTTCGGCCGCATCTCGATGCCGGCGAGCAGCAGCAGGAAGAAGATGCCGAACTCCGCCGCGACGCCGAGAAAGGGGCTGTCGGCCAGATCGGCGAGCAGCGGCACGGGCAGCGCGCTGGCGGCGACGAGCGCCAGCGCGACGCCGGCGAGGATCTCGCCGATCGCCGCCGGCTGGCGCAGGCGCTCGAGCAACTCGCCGAACAGGCGCGTGACGACGAGCAGCGCGAAGAGATGCAGGGCGTGTTCCATCGGCGTGCGGCCTCCCGGCGTCGTCGCGGGGCATCCGCCGCGACCGGCGGAGATGCGTGCGCAGCAGGCGCCGCAGCATAAAGCATGCGGCAGCCAAGGGAAGCCACCCGGCGCCGCAGACATGCGGGAAATCAAGCACATAGACCCTGATCGCGCTGGCGGGCCGGGGGCTGCTTCTCCGCGGCGCGGCGCGCGCGGTCGCCCGGTCGTCGGGCCGCCTGTCGAAAGCGGGCGCCGGCCGGCGGTGCGGGCCGCACGGAACGGCCGCGACCGCCGGGTTGCAGCGTTCCCGACCAGTCGATCCACAGGCGGTCCGCGGCGGCGGGAAGCGGCGCGCAAGTGACCGCCGGCCGGACGGCGGAACCGGCAGGACGAACGCGCTTCCGCCGGGCCTTGCAGCCCGTTGCGGCACAGCGTTCGCCGCCGCTCGATTGCGCGGCCTGCAGGCGCGTCTGGACAATTGTTGACAATTATTTGTTGACAGGATGCCGAGGCCGATGGTCTGCTGATGGCGACTTTCAACGGCGGCAAGGACGACGCATGCGCGACAAGGGGAGTGTTTCCAGTCTCGGGGTGGAGCGGCGCAGCCTGGCCGACCGCGCCGCCGACGCCATCCGCGAGCGCATCGTCACCGGCGTCTGCGCGCCGGGCAGCCGCATCACGGAGCAGCAGTTCGCCGAGGAGCTCGGGCTCAGCCGCGGCACCATCCGCACCGCGCTGCGCGAGCTCTCCCACGAGGGCCTGACGGAAGTGCGCCCCTACAGCGGCTGGTCGGTCGTCACGCTGACGGCCGAGGACGCGGCCGAGCTGGCCGCCCTGCGCGGCGCGCTGGAGGGGCTCGCCGCCCGGCTGGCCGCCGAGGCGATGACCGAGGAAGCCGCCGCCGTGCTCGACGGCGCCTATGACGCGCTCAAGCGGGCCGCCGCCGACGGCGACCACAAGGTGCTCGTCGCCAGCGATCTGGCGCTGCACAAGACGATCTTCCAGCTCGCCGGCAACAGCCGGCTGACCGCCCACTATCTCAGCATCGAGCCGGCGCTGCGCATGTATGTCGCGCTCGCCGACCGCGGCGACAACGCCCCGCAGGACATCGCCGACTGGCACGACGGGCTGGTCGCTGCGATCCGCGCCGGCGATGGCGAGCGCGCCGAGGCGATCGCCAAGGCCAACGCCCGGGCGACCGGCGCCGAGCTGCAGGCGATTCTGTCGGCCTCGGCCGCACGGCAGGCCGGCGGCGAAGCCGGCTGCTGACACCAGGTTCGCGACGTCCGGTCGCGGCGGGCCCATCCGGGCCGACATCCATCCGCAACGCACCCGAACGGAGGGACCATGCATCTTTTCAGAACCGTGACGGCTGCCGCCGTGCTGGCGGCCTCGTCGACCTTCGCGCTCGACCGCGCCGAGGCGCTCGAATGCTCCAACGTCGAGCTGATCTCGGCCTGGGGCGCCGGCGGCGGCACCGACACCTTCCTGCGCAACATCGCCAAGCCGCTGAGCGCGGAACTCGGCGTGCCGGTCAAGGTCATCAACATGGAAGGCTCGATGGGCGAGATCGCCCGCCAGCAGCTCATCTCGCGGCCGGCCGACGGCTGCTCGCTGGTCTCCGTCGATCCCGACACGATCACCACCGCCGTCGACGGCACCACCTCGATCACCCTCAAGGAGCATCTCGTGCCGGTGTTCCGCGGCCATGTCGACATCGGCTTCCTGCATGCCAGGGCCGGCGCGTTCGGCTCGTGGGACGAGATGGTGGCCTGGGCCAAGGAGAACCCCGGCAAGCTGAAGGTCGGCGGCGCCGGCGCCGTCGGCACCGACCGCACGGCGCTGGAGACGACGCTCGCCGAGGCCGGCGTCAGCGACTTCATCTACGTGCCCTACAACTCGACCGGCGAGATGCACGCCGACCTGCTCGGCGGCCGGCTCGACGGCATGTATGACGAGATGGGCTCGGTGATGGCGATGGTCGAGGGCGAGAAGATCGAGCCGCTGATCGTCTTCAACGAGACGCGCATCGAGCAGTTTCCCGACGTGCCGGCTGCCGGCGAGCTCGGCTACGAGATCACGCCGTCCAACTGGCGCGGCCTGGCCGCCCATGCCGACACGCCCGACGCGATCGTGCAGGAGCTGAGCGACGCGCTGATGGCGGCCTCGAAGGACGAGGACTACGCCCGCTACGAGAACGAGCGGCTGCTCGACCTGAAGGCCGACGGCAAGCTCGGCGCGGCCGCCTTCGCCGAGGCGATCGCCGAGGAGCGCGCGCTCAAGGAAGCCCAGCACGCCGCGCAGGGCGGCTGACGGGCACGGCCGGAGAGCGCGCATGATCAGGACCATCGCCCCGCCCGGCGGCATGATCGCCGCCTGCGGCTTCCTGCTCTGGCAGACGGCCGACATGACGTCGGCCTACGCGGCCAGCGCGCTCTTCGGTCCGGCCTTCTTTCCGCGCCTCGTGCTCGGCGGGCTGATCCTCGTCAGCCTGCTGCAGATCGTCGACGCGGTGCGCCGCCACCGCGCCGGCACGGTGCCGGGCGGAGCGGCGGCCGGCCGGCCCGACGTCGCCGGCTTCCTGGTGGCGCTCGCCGCCACCGCGCTCTACGTCGTGGCGATGCGCTTCGTCGGCTTCCTGCCGGCGACGCTGGTCTTCCAGGCGGCGCTGTTCGCGCTCGTTTTCGGCATGCGCGACCGGCGCGGCCTGGTCTACCTGCCGGCGCTGCTGACGGCGCTCTACTACGTCATCTTCCTCAGGCTGCTCGAGCTGCCGCTGCCGCAGGGCCGCGGCGTGTTCCGCGAGCTCAGCCGGTTCCTCTACTACTGAGCGGCGGCCATGGAACTCATCGAAGGCTGGCAGACCCTTCTTCAGGTCGACATCCTGCTCGTGCTCGCCCTCGGCGTGCTCGTCGGGCTGATGCTCGGCGCGCTGCCGGGCCTCGACGCCACGGTGGGCATCTCGCTGCTCTTGCCGATCACCTATGCGCTGAGCCCGCTCAACGCGCTGGTCTTCTTCACCGCGCTTTATTCGGCGGCGGTGTTCGGCGGCTCGATCACCGCCATCCTGTTCCGCATTCCCGGCTCCACCGAGGCCATCATGACGGCCGTCGAGGGGCATCACTTCACCGCCCGCGGCGAGGCCGCCCAGGCGCTCGGCATCGCCGTCCTGTCGTCGGCGATCGGTGGCCTGGTCGCCTGCGTCGGCCTCTACCTGGCCACGCCGATCCTGGCCGAGGCGGCGCTGCGGTTCGGCCCGGCGGAGTATTTCGCGCTCGGCGTTCTGGGGCTGAGCTGCATCTCCAGCATCTCCGGCGGCAGCCAGCTCAAGGGGCTGGCCGCCGGCCTCATCGGCCTGCTGCTCGGCACGGTTGGGCTCGATTCGCTGACCGGCGCCAAGCGCTTCGACTTCGGCACCACGGTGCTGCTCAACGGCATCCCGCTGGTGCCGGCCTCGATCGGCCTGTTCGCCGCCTCGGAGGTGCTGCGCCGGGTCCTGCAGCGCGACACCGACCTGGTGCGCACGGCGCCGGGCGCGCCGCAGCGGCGCATCGTGCTGGCGCTGCCGCGCATCGCCGATTTCCTGCGGCTGCGCTGGGTGGTGCTGCGCTCCAGCGTCGTCGGCCTGTTCATCGGCATCCTGCCGGGCGCCGGCGCGACGACGGCCGGTATCCTGTCCTACAGCCTGCAGAGCAAGCTGTCGCGCGACCCGGCCGGCTTCGGCAAGGGCAAGGACGAGGGGCTGGCCGCGCCGGAGGCGGCCAACAACGCCGCCGCCGTCGGCGCGATGATCCCGCTTCTGTCGCTCGGCATTCCCGGCAGCGCGACGACCGCCGTGCTGATCGGCGCCTTCATGATCCACAACCTGCAGCCCGGGCCGATGCTGTTCGTGCGCGAGCCGGAGCTGGTCTACGGCCTGTTCGCCGGCATGACGGTGGTCAACGTCGTCATCATCGCGCTCGCCTTCCTGCTGGTGCGGCTGTTCGCGCGGCTGGCGCTGCTGCCCTATCCGGTGCTGGCGACCGGCATCCTGTCGGTCTGCGTCATCGGCTCGCTCGCCTATGGCGACGCCGACGCGGCGATGGTGATGCTGGTCTTCGCCTGCATCGGCCTGGCGCTCGAGGCCGGCGGCTACCCGCTGGCGCCGGTCATCCTTGGCCTGGTGCTGGCGCCGATCATCGAGGTGTCGCTGCGCCGGGCGCTGATCATGGAGGATTTCGACATCGTGGCGGTGGTCTCGCAGCCGCTCGCCGCGACCATCCTGTTCGCCGCGCTCGCGCTTCTCGTCGGCCCGTGGATCAGCCGCGCCGTTCTGGCGCTGCGCGCCGGCCGCCGCGGCGACACCCGACCCGCCTCGAACCAGGGAGACTGAGATGGACGGAGCGATCCGCCTCGAACGCGACGGCGCCGTCGCGACGGTGACGATGGACCGGCCGGCCAAGCACAACGCGCTGACGCTCGCCATGTACGAGGCGCTCGGCGCGGCCATGCGCGAGCTGTCGGACGACGACACGGTGCGCTGCGTGATCCTGCGCGGCGCCGGCGAGCGCGCCTTCTGCGCGGGCAGCGACATCGGCGATTTCGACGACACGCGCAGCGGCGTCGCGCAGGCCAAGGAGTACGCCCGGCGGTCGAACGCGGCGATCCGCACGATTCGCGACTGCCCGCATCCGGTGGTCGCCGCGATCGGCGGCATCTGCATCGGCGGCGGCATGGAGATCGCCAGCATGTGCGACCTGCGCATCGCCTCCGACGACAGCCGCTTCGGCCTGCCGGCCGCCCGGCTCGGCCTGACCGTCGACTATGACGAGCTCGCCATGCTGGTCGATCTCGCCGGCCGCCGCGGCGCGCTCGAGATCCTGCTCGAGGGCCACATCTTCGGCGCCGAGGAGGCGCTGCGCCACCGTCTCGTCACGCGCATCGTGCCGCGGGCGGAGCTCGCGGCGGCCGTCGCCGCGACGGTCGAGCGCGTGACGGCGGGGGCGCCGCGCGTCAACCGCTGGCACAAGGCCTTCGTGCGGCGGCTGGAAGACCCCGCGCCGCTCGATGCAGCGGAGCGCGACGAGGCCTTCGCCTGCTACGACACCGAAGACTACCGCGAGGGATCGAGAGCCTTCGCGGAGAAACGCCGCCCGGATTTCAAGGGCCGCTGACGAAAGCAAGAGGACATGCAATGAGTGCGGACGGTTCGCACGGCCCGCTGGCCGGGGTGAAGGTGATCGAGCTCGCCCATGTGATGGCGGGACCGACCTGCGGGCGCATGCTCGCCGACATGGGCGCGGAGGTCGTCAAGGTGGAGCGGCTGCCCGGCGGCGACGACACGCGCCGCGACGTCGTGCCCGGCGAGCCGGACAGCGAGGATTCCTTCGCCTTCATGATGATGAACCGCAACAAGCGGGGCATCGCGCTCGACCTGAAGACCGAGGGCGGCCGCGAGACGCTGCACCGGATGCTCGCCGGGGCCGACGTGATGGTGGAGAACTACCGCCACGACACGCTGAAGAAGCTCGGCTTCGACTACGAGACGCTGCGCCGGCGCTATCCGCGGCTGATCTACTGCGCGGTCTCCGGCTTCGGCCGCACCGGACCCTATGCCAGTCGCGGCGGCTTCGACCTGATCGCCCAGGGCATGTCCGGGCTGATGAGCATCACCGGCGAGGGCGAGGGCCGGCCGCCGGTCAAGGTGGGACCGCCGATCACCGACATCGCCGCCGGCATCCTGGCGGCGATGGGGGTGTGCGCGGCGCTGCACGAGCGCGGCCGCACCGGCCGGGGCCAGCTCGTCGAGACCTCGCTGTTCGAGGCCGGCATCGTGTTCACCTACTGGCACGCGGCGATCTGCTTCGCCACCGGCGACAATCCCGGCGCGCTCGGCTCGGCGCATCCGCTGAGCGCGCCCTACCAAGCCTACGAGACCGCCGACGGCTGGATCAACATCGGCGGCGCCAGCCAGGCCAACTGGCAGCGCCTGGTCGCGGTGCTCGGCGACGCGCGGCTGCGCGACGATCCGCGCTTTGCCAGCAATGTCGGGCGCATGGCCAACAAGGCGGCGCTCGACGAGATCCTCGTGCCGCTGCTGCGGGGCCGGCCGTCGGCCGCGTGGCTCGCCGCGCTCGAGGAGGCGGGCGTGCCGGCCGGGCCCATCCTGTCGGTGGCCGAGATGCTGCGGGACCCGCAGACGCTGGCGCGCGACATGGTGCGCCGGGTCGACCACCCGCTGCACGGCGCGGTCGACACGATCGGCTTTCCCGTCAAGTTCTCCGAGACGCCGGCCGCCATCGAGCGCGCCGCGCCGCTCTACGGCGAGCACACGCGCGAGGTGCTGGCCGCCTGCGGCTATACGGCGAAGCAGATCGAGGCGATGATCGCGGCGGGACACGCCGCCGCGTCGGAGCCGGACGCGGCGCAAGCGCGCGGCAAGGCAGCCGGCGGACGATAGCCGTCGCAGGCGAGGCGGGAACCGGTTCGCCGGTTACAAGACGGGTCGAAGACAATGCGCCGGCGCCGGTCGGCGACGCCGCGACAGGCGGAACGGCGCCAGCCCCCAAGGCGGAGACAGCCCATGCAGACGCGCTTCAACCAGCCGCTCGGCGGCAACGACATGCCCCGCTTCGCCGGCCCGGCGACGATGATGCGGCTTCCCGCGCAGGACACGGCGGCCGGTCTCGACGCCTGCTTCGTCGGCGTGCCGATGGACATCGGCGCGTCGAACCGCTCGGGCACGCGGCACGGGCCGCGCCAGATCCGCGCCGAATCGTGCATGCTGCGGCCCTACAACATGGCGACCGGCGCGGCGCCGTTCGAGCGGCTGCAGGTCGCCGACATCGGCGACGTGCCGGTCAACACCTTCGACCTGAAGAAGACGGTCGGCATCATCGAGCGCGCCTATGACGCGATCCTCGCGCATGGCGCGGTGCCGCTGACGATGGGCGGCGACCACACGCTGACCTATCCGATCCTCAAGGCGATGGCCAAGGTGCACGGGCCGCTCGCGCTCGTCCACGTCGACGCCCATGCCGACATCAACGAGGCGATGTTCGGCGAGGCGATCGCGCACGGCACGCCGTTCCGCCGGGCGCTGGAGGATGGCTGCCTCGACGCCGAGCGGGTCTACCAGATCGGCCTGCGCGGCACCGGCTATGCGCCCGACGATTTCGACTGGTCGCGCCGGCAGGGCTTCACCGTGGTGCCGGCCGAGGAGTGCTGGCACCGCTCGCTGGCGCCGCTGATGCAGACGGTGCGTGAGCGGCTCGGCGACCGGCCGGTCTATGTCAGCTTCGACATCGATTCGCTCGATCCCGCCTTCGCGCCGGGCACCGGCACGGTGGAGATCGGCGGGCTGACCACCTGGCAGGCGCTCGAGATCGTGCGCGGCTGCCGCGGCCTCAACGTCGTCGGCGGCGATCTCGTCGAGGTCTCGCCGCCCTACGACCCGAGCGGCAACACGGCGCTGATCGGCGCCAGCCTGCTCTACGAGATGCTGTGCGTGCTGCCCGGCGTCGCCTGACCCCGCGGGCGCGGGACGCGGCGCGCCGGAAGAAAAGCGAGAGCGTTTCCGGGCGAGGTGGAAACCGGGTCGCCGTCCGCAAGCGCGGCAAGACAACACGTTGGAGCCGGTCTGCGATTCCGTGAAGAAGCAGATGGGCCCTATAGCGGAAAGTGGCAGGCGACCTGGCTGTCGCCGACCGGGCGCAGCTCCGGTGCCGTGTCGCGGCAAGGCGCCGCCGCGCGCGGGCAGCGCGCGGCGAAGGCGCAGCCGGGCGGGATCGCCACCGGGCTCGGCGGGTCGCCGCGCACCACCGCATCGCGCCGGTAGCCGGCACTCTTGCGTCGCGCCAGCGACGGCGCGGCGGCCAGCAGAGCGGCGGTGTAGGGATGGCGCGGCGTGCGAAACAGCGCCGCGCGGCCGGCATGCTCGACGATCCGCCCGAGATACATCACCGCGATGTCGTCGCACAGGAACTGCACGACGCCGAGATCGTGCGAGATGAACAGGTAGGACAGGCCGAGCTCGTCCTGCAGGCGGCGCAGCAGGTTGAGGATCTGCGCCTGGATCGCCACGTCGAGCGCCGACACCGGCTCGTCGCACACGACCAGCCGCGGATGGGTGGCGAGCGCCCGGGCGATCGACACGCGCTGCCGCTGGCCGCCGGAAAACTGGTGCGGGAACAGCGCCATCTGGTCGTCGCGCAGGCCCACCAGGCGGAACAGCTCGCGCACCCGCTCGTCGCGCTCGCGGCTGGCCGCGCCGACCGCCATCAGGTCGAGCGGCTCGCGCACGATGGCGCCGACCCGCTCGCGCGGGTTGAGCGAGGAGTAGGGATCCTGGAAGACGATCTGCAGATGGCGGCGGGCCCGGCGCATCGCCTCGGGCGGCAGGGTGAGCAGGTCGGTGCCGTCGAACAGCACCCGGCCGCCGGCCGCGCGCGTCAGGCGGATGGCGGCCATCGCCGTCGTCGTCTTGCCGGAACCCGATTCGCCGACCAGGCCGAGCGTGCGGCCCGGCGCCAGCGCGAAGGAGACGCCGCGCACCGCCTCCAGATGCGGCCGCGGCGCGAACAGGCGCGGCCGCGGCAGCGCGAAGCGCACCGCCAGGTCGCGCACGTCGAGGATCGGCTGCACGGTCGCACTCATGTCGCCTGCGCCGCGGTCACGTGGCAGGCGACGCCGTGCCGCCGGCCGGTCAGCGGCGGCCGCTCGCGGCGGCAACGCGGCTCGGCCAGGGAGCAGCGGTCGGCGAAGGCGCAGCCGTCGCCGATCAGGTGCAGCGGCGGCACGACGCCGGGGATCTCGCTGAGCGCCGGCGGCCGGCCGTCGGGCGCCGCCTTGCCGAGCACGGGAATGCAGTCGATCAGGCCGCGCGTGTAGGGATGCAGCGGCCGGTCGAGCACGTCGTCGGCCAGGCCCTGCTCGACGATGCGCCCGGCATACATCACCGCCACCCGGTCGGCCATCTCGGCGATGGCGCCCATGTCGTGCGTGATCAGCATCAGCGCCACGCCGAACTCGTCCTGGATGCGGCGCATCAGCTCGAAGATCTGCGCCTGCACGGTGACGTCGAGCGCCGTCGTCGGCTCGTCGGCGATCAGCACCTTGGGCCGGCACGAGATCGCCATGGCGATCATGACGCGCTGGCGCATGCCGCCCGACAGCTCGTGCGGATAGGCCGTCGCGCGCCGCTCGGCATCGGGAATGCCGACGGTCCTGAGCAGCGCCACCGCCTCCCGGCGCGCCGCCTGGCGGTCGATCTCGCGGTGCAGCAGGATCGCCTCGGCGATCTGCGCGCCGACGGGAAACACCGGGTTGAGGCTCGTCATCGGTTCCTGGAAGATCATCGCGATGTCGCGGCCGCGCAGCCGGCGCAGCTCGGATTCGGCAAGCCGCGCGATATCGCGGCCGGCAAAGTCGATCCGCCCGCCGGTCAGCCGTCCCGGCGGCGCGGGGATCAGCCCCATCAGCGCCAGCGCCGTGATCGACTTGCCGCAGCCCGACTCGCCGACGATGCCGAGCGTCTCGCCGGCGGCAAGCGAGAAGCTGACGCCGTCGAGCGCGGTCACCGCGCCCTGGCGGGTGTCGAAGGCGACGTGCAGGTCCTCGACCTGGAGCAGCGGCGTCGCGCCGTCCGGCGAAACCGCGCTCATCGCTGCCTCAGCTTCGGGTTGAAGGCGTCGTTGAGGCCGTCGCCGACCAGGCTGACGGCGAGCACGGTGAGGAAGATCGCCAGGCCGGGAAAGGTGACCGGCCACCAGGCCTCGAGGATGTAGGCGCGGTTGGCGCCGATCATCAGGCCCCAGGACATGGTGTTGGGATCGCCGAGGCCGAGAAACGACAGTCCCGCCTCGAACAGGATCGCCACGCCGACCGTCAGCGTCGCCGAGACGATCAGCGGCGGCAGCGCGTTGGGCAGGATGACGCGGCCGATGATGCGGCCGTTGCGGGCGCCGACCGCGCGCGCGGCGGTGACGTATTCGAGCTCGCGGATGCGCAGGAACTCCGCCCGCGTCAGGCGCGCCGTCTGCGGCCAGGAGACGACGCCGATCGCCACCGCGATGGTCGTCAGGCTGGGCGAGAACAGGGTGACCAGAACCATGGCGAACAGCAGCGCCGGCAGCACCTGGAAGAACTCGGTCAGCCGCATCAGCAGGTTGTCGATCCAGCCGCCGAAGAAACCGGCCAGGGCGCCGACCGTGATGCCGATGGCCACCGTGATGAGCGCGGCCGCGGCGCCGACGGCGAGCGTCGGGCCGCCGCCCTTGAGCAGGCCGGCGAGGATGTCGCGGCCGATATAGTCGGTGCCGAGCGGCACGCCCTCGGCCTCGCCGGGGGCGGCGAGCGGCGCCCAGACGATCTCGTAGGGATCGGCCGGGTGGAAGAGCGTGCCGTAGCCCACCGCGGCGACGATCGCTCCGAGCAGCACCAGGCCGAACAGCGCCGGCCGGTTGCTGCGGAACATGCGCCAGGCCTCGCCGAACGGGCTGACGGGACGGGCCGGCGCGGCGGCCGGGCGTTCGGTCACGGCGCTCATGCGCGGCGGCCCTCCTGGTCGATGCGCGGATCGGCGAGCCGATAGGACAGGTCGGTCAGCAGGTTGGCGACGATCACCATCAGGGCGGAGAAGAACAGCACGCCGAGCAGCAGCGGATAGTCGCGCCGCAGGATCGATTCGAAGGCGAGCCGCCCCATGCCCGGCCAGTTGAACACCGTCTCGACCAGAAGCGCGCCCGAGATCAGGTTGCCGAACTGCAGGCCGGCCACTGTCAGGATCGGCAGGACGGCGTTGCGCAGGGCGTGCTTGAAGACCACGCTGCGCTCGCGCACGCCCTTGGCGCGCGCGGTGCGCACATAGTCGGCGCCCAGCACCTCGATCATCGCGGCGCGCGACAGCCGCGCATACTGCGCCAGGAAGATGATGCCGAGCGTGAGCGCCGGCAGCACCAGGTGATGGGCGACGTCGAGCGCGTAGTCGAACGCGTTGCCGTCGAAGCGGGCGCTGACCATGCCCTCGACGGGAAACAGCGGCAGCATCGAGGCGAACAGGATGGTCAGCATGATGCCGGTCCAGAACACCGGCGCAGCGTAGCCGACCGTCGACAGCACCGCCACGGTGGCCGACAGCCAGCCCTGCGGCCGGCGCGCCGCCAGCACGCCCATGAAGACGCCGAGGCCGATGGCGAAGAGCTGCGCGGTCAGCACCAGCAGGATGGTCGGGCCGATGCGCGCGGCGATCAGCGCCGTGACCGGCTGGTTGAAGTAGTAGGACTGGCCGAGGTCGCCGCGCAGCACGTCGGCCAGATAGATGCCGAGCTGCACCAGGATCGGCTTGTCGAGGCCGTACTCGCTGCGGATGCGGGCGAGGATCTCCTCGCTGGCGCCGCCCATCTCGCCGGCGATCACCGCCGCGGCGTCGCCCGGCGCCAGGCGAATGAGCAGGAAGTTGAGCACCACGACGCCGACGAGCAGCGCCAGGCCGAACAGGAGACGCTTCAGGACAAACAGCACGGCGGCCTCGTCTGGCGGTCGGCTGGCGGGCGCGCGGCGGCGCGTGACGGCCGCCGCCCGGGCGGCGCGGCCGTCATCGTCCGGCCGCTCAGGGCGCTTCCTTCCAGTAGAGCTCGTCCATCGACTGGATGACGCCCCAGATGCTGTCCGGCATGTTGCCGAGCCGCGTGTCGTAGGCGGTGTGATAGGGGATCACGTTGATCGGGTAGAGCGGCAGCTCCTCGGCCACGATCATCTGGAACTCGTCGTAGAGCGCCTTGCGCTTCTCCGGGTCCTGCTCGAGCGCGGCGCGCGCCAGGATGTCGTCCACCGTCTGGTTGGCGTATTGCTGGGTGTTCGACCAGATGACGCCCTCGCGGATGTTCGAGGACAGGTAGGTGCGGTGCACGCCGATCACCGGGTCGCCCCAGTTGAACACGCTGTCGAGGGTGAGGTCGAAGTCGTAGGTCGACACGCGCTGCGCCCAGGTGGGGAAGTCGGGCGAGGCGCGCACCTCGATGCCGATGCCCACCTTGGGAAGCTGCGAGCGCAGATACTCGGCGATGTTCTTCTGCTGCTCGCCGCTGCCGGGGATGTAGTCGACGGTCAGGCTGAAGCGGGTGCCGTCGGCGCCCTCCGGATGGCCCGCCTCGTCGAGCAGCGCGCGCGCCTTGTCGAGGTCGACGTCATAGGCCGGGATGCCGGGGTTGAAGAACGGGCTCGACTCGATGATCGGGCCGCGCTGCGCCTTCGACACGCCGCGATGCAGCGCGTTGACGATGAAGTCGCGGTCGACGGCGTAGGCGATCGCCTGGCGCACGCGCACGTCGTCGAGCGGCGGCTCGCCGGTGTTGAAGGCGAGCCAGTTGAGCGCACCGATGCCCTCGTAGCCCTTGTCCGTCACGGCGAACTTCTCGTTCTCCTGCAGCCGGCGGATGTTCTGCGAGCTGGTCAGGAAGGGCAGGATGTCGGCCTCGCCGGCCTCGAGCGCCAGCACCATGGCGCTGGGGTCGGGCACGATGCGGATGACGATGCGGTCGAGATAGGGCCGGCCGTCGATGAAGAAGTCGTCGTAGCGCTCGAGCGTGATCTGCCGGCCGGGCTCGAAATCGGCCAGGCGGAACGGGCCGGAGCCGATCGGCGCGGAGTTGGCCGGATGCGACTGGATGTCCTGGCCGTCGCCATAGACGTGCTCGGGAATGATCGGCAGCAGCGCCGACGACATGGCCAGAAGCAGCGCGGGATGCGGCTGCGACAGGCGGATCACCGCGGTCCGCTCGTCCGGCGTCTCGACGGCGGAGACCGGCGCGAACATGGTCTCGAAGGGGTGGTTGTCGCGCACCGTCTCGATGGAGAAGCGCACGTCCTCGGAGGTGACCGGCTCGCCGTCGTGGAAGGTCGCGCCCTCGACCAGGCGCACCGTCACCGACAGCCCGTCGTCGGAGGTCTCCCAGCTTTCGGCCAGATAGGGCTGCGGCTGCCAGTTGTCGTCGTATTTCAGGAGCGAGGCGAAGATCTGCGTGCCGGGCACGGCCGTGGCGATGCCCGACTGCACGGCCGGGTTGAGGTGGCGCGGCGCCTGCGTCGAGGTGATGACCACCGATCCGCCGGGCGTGATCTCCTCGGCGTCAGCCGGAGCGGAGACGAGCGGCAGGCCACCGAGCGAGGCGGCGGCCGACAGGACCGAGCCGAGAAGCAGACGTCTGGTGAGGTGCATGGTCGACCATCCCATTGTTCGAAGTGCAGGTTCCCGGCATTCTTGTCTTGTTTGCCGCCTGGCAATGTATCGGAAGGCCAAACATCGCAAAAACATGTTTTATGAGCGAAAAAGCTCAGAAAAATAGTGTGAGCGCTCTGCCGCCCGCGCGCGCCGGCGCCGGAACGCGGGCCCGCCCGGCCACGCGATCGTGGGTCATGCTCCCGATCTCGAACGACCTTCGCGAGGACGGGCGAGGCCGCCCGGCCGTCAGACCGGCAGCACCAGCGGCGCGAAGACGTCGTCGTCCTTGAGCCGCCGGCAGTGGTCGAGGAAGGCGCGCACGATGCGCGGCTGGCGCACGCCCTTGAGGGTGACGAGGCCGTAGTCGGGATTGCCGACATTGTCGGCGATGGGGCGCGAGACGAAGCCCGAGCCCGCCTCGCGGTCGAGCGCGCGGATGTTGAGGATCGAGAAGCCGAAGCCGCCGGCCACCAGCGCGCGCACGATCTCCGACGAGCGTGTCGAGTGGGCGATGCGCGGCTCCAGCCCGTGGGCGCGGAACAGGCCGAGGAAGTAGTCGGTGGTGAAGGGCAGGTCGAGCAGCACCATCGGCCGCTCGGCGAGCTCGGCCAGCGTGACGCGCCGGCGCGCGGCCAGCGGGTCGTCGGCGCTGAGCACGGCGTGCGGCCGGGCCGTGAACAGCCGCGTGAAGGCGACGTCGCAGGGAAACGTCTTCTTGTGGTCGCCGACGATGCCGAAATAGGTCGCCGCCACGTCCACCTTGCCGGAAAGCAGCGAGTCGCTGACCGTCATCAGGTCGCCCTCGAGGATGTCGATGCTGACGCCCGGATAGTCGCGCGCGAAGCTGCGCAGCATCAGCGGCAGCACGTGCGGTGCGGTGGTGACGTAGCAGCCGATGTGCAGCTTGCCGCGCGGATCGCCCTTGATCGAGCGCAGGTCGCTCTCCAGGTGGCGCGCCTGCTCCAGGAAGCCGCGCACATGCTCGAGCGCCTCGCGGCCGACGGGCGTCGTCACGATGCCCTTGGCCGGGGTGCGCACGAAGATGTCGAAACCGAGCTCGTTCTCCAGCGCGTCGATCGCCGCGGTCACCGAGGATTGCGAGATCGACAGCTCGCCCGCCGCATTGGCGATCGAGCCGGTGCGGCCGGCGGCGTCGACATAGCGCAGCTGCTTCAACGTGAACCGCACGGGCCGCACCCTCCTTGCGCAGGAAAATAGCTGTTTCAGCCGCCAAAATTCCATTTTTCGACGCAAGTAGCCCCACGCTAGCCTGGCTTTGTCAAGTCAGCGAAGGGGGGAGGCATGAGCGAGACCGTCGTCTACCGGGCGCGCAAGATCATCACCATGGACGTCAACCGCCCGGCGGCGACGCATGTCGCGGTGCGCGACGGGCGCATCCTCGCCGTCGGCGGGGCGGACGTCGCCGCTCCGTGGGGCGCGGCGCGCGACGACGCGCGCTTCGCCGACGCGGTGCTGATGCCGGGCTTCGTGGAGGGCCATGCGCACATGATGGCCGGCGCCATGTGGCAGTACGTCTATGCCGGCTACCAGGACCGGCACGACCCCGACGGCGTGCTGTGGCCGGGGCTGACTTCCATCGAGGCGGTGATCGACGGGCTGTGCGAGGCGGAAGCGCGGCTCGCGGACGGCGCGGCGCTCGTCGCCTGGGGCTTCGACCCGATCTTCCTGCCGACCGAGCGGCTCAACCGCCGCCATCTCGACGCGGTGTCGACCGTGCGGCCGATCGTCGTCATGCATTCCAACTTCCACCTGATGACGGTCAACTCCGCCGCGCTGGCGCTGGTCGGCTACGACCGCGACACCGCGGTGGAGGGCGTCTTCAAGGGCGCCGACGGCACGCCGACCGGCGAGCTGCAGGAGATGGCCGCGATGTTCCCGCTGCTCAGGCGGCTCGGCATCGACTTCCGCGCGCTGTCGCGCCAGCCCGACAGCGTCCGCGCCTTCGCCCGCACCGCGCAGCGCGTCGGCGTGACGACCTCGGCCGACCTGATGGCCGAGCTGCCCGACGACGACGTGGAGACGCTGCTCGCGCTGACCGGCGAGGCCGACTTCCCGCTGCGCATCGTGCCGGCCTTGAACGGCATGAGCGACACGCCCGAGCGCGTCGCCGAGCGGGCGCTGGCGCTGCGGGCGCGCAGCGGCGACCGGCTGCGGCTCGGCGCCGTCAAGCTGATGACCGACGGCTCGATCCAGGGCTTCACCGCACGGCTCAAATGGCCGGGCTATCTCGAGCGCAGCGAGAACGGCATCTGGAACACGCCGCCGGCGGCACTCGAGGCGATGGTCGAGCGGCTCAACGCGGCCGGCGTGCAGATGCATATCCACGTCAATGGCGACGAGGCGTCCGAGGTGGCGATCGCGGCGCTGGAAAAGGCGCTCGCCGCGCATCCCGGCGGCGACCACCGGCACACGCTGCAGCACTGCCAGATGGCCGATGCGGCGCAGTTCCGCCGCATGGCGGCGCTCGGCCTGTGCGTCAACCTGTTCGCCAACCATGTGTGGTATTTCGGCGACCAGCACGTCGAGCGCACGCTCGGGCCCGACCGCGCCGGACGCATCGATGCCGCGCGCACGGCGCTCGACCACGGCGTGCCGCTGGCCATCCACTCCGACGCGCCGGTGACGCCGATGGCGCCGCTGTTCACCGCCTGGTGCGCGGCGACGCGCAGGACGCCGCAGGGCCGCGTGCTCGGCGCCGCGCAGCGCATCACGGTCGATGAGGCGCTGCACGCCATCACGCTGGGCGCCGCCTACACGCTGAAGCTCGACCACGAGATCGGCTCGATCGAGACCGGCAAGCGGGCCGACTTCGCCGTGCTCGACGACGATCCGACCGCCGTCGCCGTCGACGCGCTCAAGGACATCGGCGTGCGCGGCACGGTGCTCGGCGGCCGGGTCTTCGCGCCATGAGCGGCGGCCTGCCCGTCACCGTCGTGACCGGCTATCTCGGCGCCGGCAAGACGACGCTCATCAACGACCTGCTGGCGCAGCCGCACGGCCGGCGCATCACGGTGCTGGTCAACGATTTCGGCGAGATCGCCATCGACGAGGCGCTGATCGTGTCGCGCAGCGGCGACACCATCGCGCTCGCCAATGGCTGCCTGTGCTGCTCGCTGGGCGACGACCTGTTCGACGCGCTCGACCGCATCCTCAGCGCGCCGGCGCTGCCCGACCATCTCGTCATCGAGACGAGCGGCGTGGCCGATCCGCGCCGCGTGACGCAGATCGCGCTCGCCGAGCCGATGCTCGCCGCGCACGGCACCGTCACCGTGGTCGATCCGCTCAACCTGGCCGCGACGCTCGACGACGCGCTGCTCGCCGACACCGTGCGCCGCCAGCTTGCCGCCGCCGATCTCGCCGTCGTCTCCAAGGCGGCGCTGTGCGACGCGGCGGCACTCGACCAGGCCTGCGCGCTGGCCGCCGGCCATCTGCCGGCGCGCGCGCCGGTGCTGGTGGCCGGCCGGACGGTGCCGGCCGAGGTGCTGCTCGACCGGCTGATTGAGGCCGGCGGCGCCGCGCCCGGCGCATCCGGGGACGCGGCGCATCCGGCCACCTACCGGAGCTGGAGCTATGCCGGCGACCGGCGCATCGCGCGCGCCGCGCTCGACGGTCTGCTGCGGCGCGACGATCTCGGCATCTACCGGCTCAAGGGCTTCGTCGGCCTCGACGACGGCAGCACGGTGCTGGTGCAGAAGGCGGGCGGCCGGGCGACGGTGGAGCCGGCCGCGGCGGCCGTCGGCAGCCGGCTGGTGGCGATCGGCGCGGCGGGTGCGCTCGACCCCGCCGCGCTCGAGCGTCTCTGGCGGTCGCTGTCGGTCGCGGATGCGGGGCCTCAGGCCGTCTCCAGCGCCTCGGCGACCAGCCGCACGCCGGCGGCAATGCGCCCGGCGGGGATCGACGAGTAGGCCATGCGGAAATAGCGGCACGGGCCGTCGAGCTCGGCGAAGAAGGGCGAGCCGGATTCGATCAGCACGCCGCGGTCGCGCAGCCGGTCGGCGAAGGCGTCGGCGTCGAGCCCCTGCGGTCCCTCGATCCAGAACGACGTGCCGCCGAAGCTCGACTGGCCGGCCACCGTCAGGCCGTGCGCGTCGAGCGCGCTGGCCATCGCCGCGTGGCGCCTGGAATACTCCAGCCGCATGCGCCGCATCAGGCTGTCGTAGTGGCCGAGCGCCAGGAAGTTCGCCACCGCGCGCTGCAGGTGACCCGGCGGATGGCGCAGCATCAGCGCGCGCAGCGCCCGCGCCTCGCGGATCAGCCCCGGCGGGCCGACGAGATAGCCGAGCCGGAGGCCGGGAAACAGCGACTTGGAGAAGCTGCCGACATAAAGCACCCGGCCGCGCCGGTCGAGCGAGCGCAGGGCCGGCGAGGGCGGCTCCAGGAAGCTCATCTCGAACTCGTAGTCGTCCTCCACGACGATGAAGTCGCGCTCCTCGGCCAGCTCGAGCAGCCGCTTGCGACGCTCCATCGGCATGCGCACGGCGGTCGGCGACTGGTGGCTCGGCGTGACGAACACCGCGTCGACCTCGTCGGGCAGCCGCTCGGGCGGCAGGCCGCCCTTGTCGACGGTGACCATGGTGACGTCGGCGCCGCTCAGCCGCAGCGCGGCGTGGATGTCGGGGTGGCACGGCGTCTCGCAGGCCGCCTTCCGGGTGCCGTCGAGCAGCAGCTGGATGACGATCCACAGCGCGTTCTGCGCCCCGACGGTGACCAGGATCTCGTCCGGCCCGGCCTGGATGCCGCGCCGCGGCAGCGTGTGCGAGGCGATGTAGTGGACGAGCTGCATGTCGTCGGCGGCGGCGAAATCGCCGGCCATGAACTCGAAGTCGAGCCGCGCCAGCGCGCTGCGCGTGCAGTCGCGCCAGGCCGCCAGGTCGAACAGCGACATGTCGGTCTGGCCGTACAGGAAGGGATAGGGATAGCTGCGCCAGTCGAGCGGCTTGCGGATCGGCTTGGCGATCGCGAACGGTCCGCGCAGGCGGGCCGCCCAGTCGAGATCGCGCTCGGGGCCGCCGGTCGCCGCCGCCGCCAGCCGGGCGACCGGCGCGGTGGCGGAGATGCGGAAGGCGCTGCGCTCGGCGGTCTCGATGTAGCCCTGCGAGACGAGCTCCTGGTAGGCGAGCGACACGGTCAGGCGCGACACGTTGAGATGGCGCGCCAGCCGCCGCGTCGAGGGCAGCCTGGCGCCGGGGCCGAAGCGGCCGGCCAGCACGCCAGACACGACCGCCTCGCGGATCTGCGCCTGCAGTCCGCGCGGCCGCGCCTTGTCGATCAGGAACACGTCCTCCGAAATCGCCTGCACGCGTCTCTCCTGGCACGGGGGAATCTGGACATATCACAAGCACAAGCTGGCTATAAATCAAGCGTCGCTCCCCTCCTAATGTCGGCCCGCCGCCGGACACCCGAATGCGCGGGGCCGGCACCCCTTGCCGAGCGCCTGCGGGGCGGGCCGCCCGGCGTGCCGGGCCGGCGTCCGGCGATCGAAGAAACACGCACGAAGAAGCAGAGACACAGCCAATGACCGCAGCCACGAGCGAACGCACGCTGACCGAGAGCGACCTCACCGACCTGTTCGACGCCTTCAACCGGCACGACATCGACGGCGTGATGAAGCACTTCGCCGAGGACTGCGTGTTCGACACGGTGGCGGGGCCGGAGGTGCACGGCACGCGCCACGAGGGCGCGGCGGCCATCGCGCGCGCCTTCGAGGGTGTGTGGCAGGCGATGGCGGACGCGCACTGGGCGCAGCAGGGCCACTTCGTGCACGGCGACCGGGCGGTCTCGGAATGGACCTTCTCCGGCACGGCCGCCGACGGCAGCCGCATCGAGGCGCAGGGCGTCGACCTGTTCCGCGTGCGCGACGGGCGCATCGTGCACAAGCAGGCGTTCCGCAAGCAGCGGCCGCCGCTCGGCGCCTGAGGCGCGGACCCGACGGAACCGGTGGTTACGATGCAAATGCAACAGCTCGTCGCGCCTCTGCCCTACGATCCCGGCTATGATCCGCTGCTCGACCGGGGGCCGGGCGAGAACCGCGCCTACTGCCCGACCTACTGGATCGACACCGCCGGTCCGCCGCCGGCCGACGACGGCCGGATCGCGGGCGACGTCGACGTCGACGTGGCGATCATCGGCTCCGGCTACACCGGGCTTTCGACCGCCATCCACCTGGCGCGCGAGCACGGCATCAAGGCGACGGTGCTCGAGGCCAACGGTGTGGCCTGGGGCTGCAGCACGCGCAACGGCGGCCAGGCGCAGATCTCGTCGGGCCGGCTGAAGCGCTCGCAGTGGATCGCGCGCTGGGGCCTCGACGTCGCCCGGCGCATGCATGCCGAGGTCGCCGAGGGCTTCGAGCTGTTCCGCTCGCTGATCGCCGAGATCGACTGCGAGCCGCAGGACGGCGGCCATCTGTACATCGCCCACAAGCCGTCGATGATGCCGGCGCTCGAGGCCGAATCGCGGCTGCTCAACGAGACCTTCGGCTATCCGACCCGCATCATCGGCCGCGAGGCGCTGCATGCGGAGTATCTCGGCGACGCCGAGGCGGCGGGCGCCATGCACGAGCCGGACGGCATCGGCGTGCATGCCGCGCGGCTCGCCTTCGGCTACCTGGCGCTCGCCCGGCAGCTCGGCGCCCGGGTGCACACGGCAAGCCCGGTGATCGGCTGGCAGACGCGCGCCGGCGTGCACCACCTGACCACGCCGGGCGGCACGGTGCGCGCGCGCGCCGTCGGCGTGGCCACCGCCGGCTACACGGCGCCGGGCATGCACCCGCTGACGCGCCACCGGCTGATGCCGATCCTGTCGAACTCCGTCGTCACCCGCGTGCTGACCCCGGAGGAGCGCGCCGCGTGCGGCCTCAAGACCCACATGGTGCTGACCGACACGCGCACCTTGCGCCACTACTACCGGCTGTTGCCGGACGGCCGCCTGCAGATCGGCAGCCGCAGCGCCGTCCACGGCCGCGATGCGGCGAACCCGCGCCATCTGGCGCTGCTGCTCGAGGGGCTCTACCGCAAGTTCCCGGCGCTGCGCGGCGTCGACATCGACTATTCCTGGTGGGGCTGGGTCGACGTCAGCCACGACATGATGCCGCGCATCTGCCGGCCCGACCCGGCGCAGGCGATCTTCTACGCCATGGGCTATGGCGGCAACGGCGTCATGTACTCCGCCCAGGCCGGCCGGCGCATGGCCGGCATGATCGCCGGCGCGGATGTGCCGGACCTGCCGATCTTCACCTCCGCGCTGCCGCATCACGGGCCGCTGACGCCGTTTCGGCGCATCGGCCAGCGCATGATGTATGGCTGGTACCATCTCAAGGACGAGCGGCTTTGACGGCGGCTCCGCGCCGCCACGACAACGCAGACAAGGGAACGCAGCAATGAAAATGAACACCGAGGAAGCCTTCATCAAGGTCCTGCAGATGCACGGCATCCGCCATGCCTTCGGCATCATCGGCTCGGCCATGATGCCGGTGTCGGACCTGTTTCCCAAGGCCGGCATCACCTTCTGGGACTGCGCGCACGAGACCAACGCCGCGCTGATCTGCGACGGCTATTCGCGCACCACCGGCAAGATGGCGATGGCCATCGCCCAGAACGGCCCCGGCGTCACCGGCTTCGTCACCGCCATCAAGACGGCCTACTGGAACCACACGCCGATGCTTCTGGTGACGCCGCAGGCGGCCAACAAGACGATCGGCCAGGGCGGCTTCCAGGAGGTCGACCAGATGGCGCTGTTCGAGGAGATGGTGTGCTACCAGGAGGAGGTGCGCGACCCGACGCGCGTGGCCGAGGTGCTCAACCGGGTGATCGAGAAGGCCTGGCGCGGCTCGGCGCCGGCGCAGATCAACGTGCCGCGCGACTACTGGACCCAGGTGATCGACATCGAGCTGCCGCAGATCGTGCGCCTCGAACGGCCGTCGGGCGGCAGCGAGGCGATCGCCGAGGCGGCGCGGCTCCTGTCGGAGGCGAAGTTCCCGGTGATCCTCAACGGCGCCGGCGTGGTGATCGGCAACGCCATCGCCGATTCCCAGGCGCTCGCCGAGCGGCTCGACGCGCCGGTCGCCTGCGGCTACCAGCACAACGACGCCTTCCCCGGCAGCCATCCGCTCGCCGTCGGCCCGCTCGGCTACAACGGCTCCAAGGCGGCGATGGAGCTGATCGCCGAGGCCGACGTGGTGCTGGCGCTCGGCACCCGGCTCAACCCGTTCTCGACGCTGCCCGGCTACGGCATCGACTACTGGCCGAAGCAGGCCAAGATCATCCAGGTCGACATCAATGCCGACCGCATCGGCCTGACCAAGAAGGTCTCGGTCGGCATCTGCGGCGACGCCTCCAAGGTGGCGCGCCAGATCCTCGCCCAGCTCTCGCCAACCGCCGGCGACGCCGGCCGCGAGGAGCGCAAGGCGCTGATCCATCAGCGCAAGTCGGCCTGGCTGCAGATGCTGTCGTCGCTCGACCACGAGGAGGACGATCCCGGCACGGTGTGGAACCAGGAGGCGCGCGCGCGCGACGCCGACCGCATGTCGCCGCGCCAGGCCTGGCGGGCGATCCAGGCGGCGCTGCCGCGCGAGGCGATCATCTCGACCGACATCGGCAACAACTGCGCCATCGGCAACGCCTACCCCTCCTTCGAGGAGGGCCGCAAATACCTGGCGCCGGGCATGTTCGGGCCGTGCGGCTACGGCTTTCCCTCGATCATCGGCGCCAAGATCGGCTGCCCGGACGTGCCGGTGGTCGGCTTCGCCGGCGACGGCGCCTTCGGCATCTCGATGAACGAGATGACCTCGATCGGCCGCGACGACTGGCCGGCGGTGACGATGGTGATCTTCCGCAACTACCAGTGGGGCGCGGAAAAGCGCAACACGACGCTGTGGTACGACAACAACTTCGTCGGCACCGAGCTCAACCCGCGCTTCTCCTACGCCAAGGTGGCGGAGGGCTGCGGCCTCAAGGGCGCCGTCGCGCGCACCCAGGAGGAGCTGACGGCCGCGCTCGGCAAGGCGATCGAGGACCAGGCGAAGGGTGAGACGACCTTCATCGAGGTGATCCTCAACCAGGAGCTCGGCGAGCCGTTCCGTCGCGACGCCATGAAGAAGCCCGTGCCGGTGGCCGGCATCGACCCGGCCGACATGCGCGAGCAGATGCCGCTCTGAGCGGGACGGAACGCGCCGGGGCGGGCGCCGGCCCGCGCCGGCGCGCCGCGGCCATGCGCGAAGCAGGTGCGATGACAGCTCCCTTTCCAGACCGCGGCCGCGCGGCGGCGCGGCTTGCGCGCCCCGCAGCGCGCATCGCGCCCGGCCTCCTGGTGTGCGCGACGGTGGCGCTCGCCGCGCAGTTCCTGGCCGACCACTACGGCGCGCCGGCCATGCTGATGGCGCTGCTGCTCGGCATCGCCTTCCACTTCGTGGCCGAGGAGGCGCGGCCGGCGCCCGGCATCGCCTTCACCGCGCGCTCGGTGCTGCGGCTCGGCGTGGCGCTGCTCGGCGCGCGCATGAGCGTCGAGCTCGTCGCCGGCGTCGGCGCGCCGACCATCGCGCTGGTCGTCGGCGCGGTGGCGGCGACCATCCTGTTCGGGCTCGTCGGTGCGCGGCTGCTCGGCCGCGGCTGGCGGCTGGCGCTGTTGACCGGCGGTTCGGTGGCGATCTGCGGCGCCTCGGCGGCGATGGCGATCGCCGCAGTGCTGCCGCGCAACGAGCATTCCGAGCGCAACCTGACCTTCACCATCATCGGCGTCACGGTGCTGTCGACCGTGGCGATGATCGTCTACCCGATCCTGGTCGGCTGGCTCGGCATGGACGACCGCGCGGCCGGCGTCTTCATCGGCGCCACCATTCACGACGTCGCCCAGGTGGTCGGCGGCGGCTTCTCGATCTCCGACACCGCCGGCGAGACGGCGACGCTGGTCAAGCTGATGCGCGTGACGCTGCTCGCGCCGGTGGTCATCGTCTTCTCGCTGGCGCTGCGCGGCATGGCCGCCGAGGCCGGCGACAAGCGGCCGCCGCTGGTGCCGGGCTTCGTCGTCGGCTTCGTTGCGCTCGCCGCGCTCAACTCGCTCGGCCTGGTGCCGGCGGCGATCGGCGCGCTGCTCGTCGACCTGTCGCGCTGGGCGCTGCTGTTCGGCATCGCCGCCGTCGGCATGAAGACGTCGCTCAAGAGCGTGCGCGACGTCGGCGGCGCGGCGATCGTGCTGATCGTCGCCGAGACGCTGTTCATCGCGCTCTTGATCGCCGGCGGGCTGCACGTGATCGGCCCGTGACCCGAGGGAGGCAGCCATGAAGCCGCTCGACCGTCTCATCGAACGCGCCAAGGCGGCGCCGCGCCGCATCGTGCTGGCCGAGGGCGCCGACCCGCGCGTGCTCGCGGCCGCCGTCAGGGCCGAGCGCGACGGGCTGGCCGAGCCGCTGCTCGTCGGCGACCGGACGGCGATCACGGCGGCGCTGGCGACGCGCGGCGCGCGGCCCGACCGCTTCCGCATCGAGGACCCGGCGGACTCCGCGCTCACCGAGCGCTTCGTGGCGCGCTATCTCCACCTGCGCTCGCGCAAGGGCGCCAGCGAGGCCGATGCGCAGGCCGCGATGGCCGACCCGATGGGCTTCGCCGCGATGATGGTGCGCGAGGACGAGGCCGACGGCATGGTGGGCGGCGCCGTCGCCACCACCGCGCACACCGTGCGCGTGGCGCTGCAGATCATCGGCCGGGCGCCGGAGGCGAAGCTCGTCTCCAGCTTCTTCCTGATGATGCTGTGCGCGCCGGAGCACAAGAAGAAGGGCGCCTTCCTGTTCGCCGACTGCGGCCTGGTCGTCGAGCCGGACGTCGACCAGCTCGCCGACATCGCGCTCGCCACGGCGCGCTCCTGCCGGGCGCTGATCGGCGAGGCGCCGCGCGTGGCCATGCTGTCGTTCTCCACCATGGGCAGCGCGGCGCATGCGCGCATCGACCGGGTGCGCGCGGCGACCGAGAAGGTGCGCGCCGCCGCGCCGGAACTGGCGATCGACGGCGAGCTGCAGTTCGACGCCGCCTTCGTGCCGGGCGTCAGCAGCGCCAAGGCGCCGGGCTCGATGACGCGCGGCGAGGCCAACGTCTTCATCTTCCCCAACCTCGAGGCCGGCAACATCGGCTACAAGATCGCCCAGCGCATCGGCGGGGCGATCGCCATCGGGCCGATCCTGCAGGGGCTGGCGCGGCCGGCCAACGACCTGTCGCGCGGCTGCGACGCCGACGACGTCTACGCGATGATGGCGGTGACCGGCGTGCAGGCGCAGGACGCGGCGGCCGGCGGCTGAGGGGTCAGCCGCGCGTGTGCGTCTCGGTCATGGCGAGCGCGAGCCACAGGCCGGAGCCGGCCATGGCGAGGCCGGTCAGCCAGAAGCCGGCGGCAAGCGCGCCCGACAGGTCGGCGGCGAGCCCGATCGCCAGCGCGCCGACCGCGTAGCCGAGGTCGCGCCAGAAGCGGTAGACGCCGAGCGCGGAGCCGCGCCAGGCGGGGTGCGCGCGGTCGCCCATCGCCGCGATCAGTGTCGGGTAGAGCAGCGCCATGCCGACGCCGATGACGGCGGCGATCAGGCTCCACGCGGCGAGCGAGCCGACGAGCGGGAAGGCGACAACGCCGGCCGCGCAGACGAAGAAGCCGGTCACCGTCGGCGGCTTGCGGCCGATGCGGTCGGACAGCGGCCCGGTCCACAGCTGGCTGGCGCCCCACACGAGGCCGTAGACGCCGGTCACCCAGCCGATCTCGATCAGGCTGGCGCCGCGGCCGACGAGATAGACGGGCACCAGCGCCCACATCAGCGCGTCGACGAACTTTTCCACGCAGCCGGCCTGGGCGAGCGCCTGGAAGGTGCGGTCGCGCCAGGTGACGAGCGCGAAGACGGTCGCCGCGCCCGGCGCTGCCGGCGCCTCGGCATAGACGGGCGGCGCGCCGTCGGCCGCGCCGGCGCCGTGCCGCGCCGCCTCGGCGCGGGCGAAGCCGAGCGTCTCGGCGAAGGCGAGGACGGCGGCCGCCAGCGCCAGCAGGACGACCGTCAGGCCGAACACGAACAGGCTGAGGCGCGGGTCGAACCAGGTGGCGAGGTAGCCGGTCGCCAGCCCCGCCAGCGCCACGCCGCCATAGCCGGCGAACTCGTTGATGCCGGTCGCCAGGCCGCGCTCGCCGGCGCGCACGATGTCGAGCTTGGCCGTCACCGTCATCGACCAGCAGAAGCCCTGGTTGACGCCGAGCAGCACGTTGGCGGCGACGATCCAGCCCCAGGACGGCGCCCACAGGATCATGAAGGGGATGGGCAGCGCGACGATCCAGCCCCAGATCAGCACGCGGCGCCGGCCGACGCGCTCGGAGACGTGGCCGGAGACGAAGTTCATCGCCGCCTTGACGGCGCCGAAGGAGACGACGAAGGCGACCAGCGCGGTGGCCGAGCCGGCCGGCACGCCGAACTCGCTCTCGGCCAGCGCCGGCAGCACGGTGCGCTGCAGGCCGATCGTCAGGCCGACGAGAAAGACCTGCAGGAGCTGCTGCAGGAAGATCGCCAGGTTGGCGCGGATGCCGAGTGCGTGGCCGTCGTTCAAGCGGGTCTCCCGGAGGCTGCGCGGCGGGCCGCCCGCGGCACCGGCCTTCGGGGCCACCCTATAGAGCGTTTGCAGGCGAAGTGGAAACCGCTTCGCGGTTCGCACGCGTCAAAACAACCACTTGGAGCCGATCTGCGATTCCGCGAAAAGCGGACCGGCTCTGGGCGCGCCGCCGTGCCGGCGAAAGACCGCAGCCCCGCCCGCGGGCACGCCGGCTCAGCGGCCGGACCGGTAAGCGGCCGGCAGCTCGGCCGGGGAAAGATCGCGCGCGCAGCCCATGCAGAACGGCTTCGCCGCGCCCGGCCGGCGCGGGCGGCGACCGGGCGCGCAGGCCTCGCAACAGCGGATGCCGCGCGAATCGGCGATGGCGATGTCGCCGATATCGGCGGACAGGAGCGCCGACACGTCGACCCGGCACACGCCCGGCTCGCGCAGCAGGCGGCGGTAGAGCTGGTGCGGCGTCCACACCAGATAGGTGCGCCCCAGCATGTGCGCGGCGAGCGCGGCACAGGTCATCATCGCGCGAAGCTGGCTGGAATGGCCGGGAACGCCCTCGCGCACCATCAGCACGTCGCCCGACGCACCCCAGCGCAGGAACTTGGCCGCCGCCTCTTGCGGCACCGTGGCGACCAGCAGCCGGGTCCACCACGGCTCGAACACCGTCCACTCGCCGGTCGGCTCGGGGCGCAGCGCGAAGACGTGCTTGTGGCGGCGGTGCACGAAACGGTGCCAGAACTGGCGGTCGATCGGCGGCACGAAGCAGACGAGCCAGCTCGCCGCGGCGAGCGGCACCAGCGAGCCGTCCGGCGCGAGCCGCAGCGTCTGTGTCGGCAGGGCCAGCGCGGCGCGCTCCGCCTCGCGCAGCGGCGCGCGGTGGCGCCGGACCATGGTCTCGAGCAATCGTTGCACGGCGCGGCCTCTCGAGCGTTTCCAGGCGAGGTGGATACCGGTTCGCCGTCCGGAAACGCGGCAAAACAGCAAGTCAGAGCCGGTCTGCGATTCCGTGAAGAGCAGAACGGCTCTCGTGTGGTGGCGCCGTCGGCGCGACAGGCCGCAGCCGGCGGGCCGGAGGCGGCGCCGCTCTTGCCGGCGCCGCCGTGCGTGTCAGCCGCCGTCGGCGGCGAGCGCGTCGTCCCAGTAGCGCGTCAGCGCGCGCCGCCAGGCCGCGTCGGCCGTCGCCTCGAAGCCGGTCCGGTCGACCGTCGGTGCGGCGTCGACCGCCGCCTCGCTGGCGTCGAGCACGTAGATGCGGTGGTCGCCGGTCGCACGCAGGTCGCTCCAGCGCAGCGCGACGAGCTTGCGGCCGATGCCGAGAAAGCCGCCGCGCGCGGCCAGCACATAGACGATGTCGGCGCCGTCGGGGCTGAAGACGACGTCGTCGATCTCGCCGAGCCGGGTGTCGGCGAGATTGCGCACCTGCGCACCGATCAGCACGTCCGCGCGCATCAGGTGATCCATTCCGGCGACCGGGCGGGCGGCGGCGAGATGCGCCTGCCGCCAGGCGGTGCGCAGCATCGGATCGTCGGCCTCGCTGCCGTAGAGCGCCTGATGCTCGGTGAACACGCGCTGCATCGAGGCGAGGAGACGGCCGCACGCCGCCTCGTCGCCCTCCCAGGCATAGACATAGGCGGCCTCGCGCAGCGCCCGCATCTTCTGGCGCGGCGTGCCCTCGAGGCCCCAGACATAGGGGTCGCCGGGCTCTCCGGCGCCGGCGAAGCCGGCCGGCGGCAGCACGCCGAAGCCGGTGCGGGCGAGCTTGTCCTCGAAGGCCTGCATGTCGGCGAGGCAGGTCCGCGCGACGCCGGTGCCGGGCGCCGCGCCGGTCGCCAGGGTTTCGGCGTCGGCCGCCGCGGCGGGTGCGGCGCCGCCCGCGGCGGCGAGCATCAGCGCGGCAAGAAGCGGTCGTCGTGTCATCTCGCGCCTCCTTTCGGGCTGTCGGTCGTGGTCGACGGGAAGACCGGCGGCGGCGGCTGCCGGGCCGGGCTTCCGGCCTTGGAGCGGGGCTGCGAAGCCCCGCCCGGTGCGGGCTCACATGGCGCCGCAGTGCATGCCGATCAGCAGGTCGGCGGTCTCCTTCTGCTCCTCGCTCAGCGTCTCGTAGAGCGCTTCGGTGGCCGGCTGCATCGCCTTCAGCGCGGCGACCATCGTCTCCATGCCCTCGATGCGCGCCTGCATGCGCTCGACCGCGCTGCCGTCGCCCATCGCCTCGAGCATCGTCTCGCGCATGTCGCGCATGGCGTCGAGCCGGCCGCGCATGGCCTCGGCATAGGCGTCCCAGGCCTCGGCCTGCGCGTCGGTGATGGCGAGCTCGGCCTTCAGATAGGCGAGGCGGCCGTCGGCCATCGCCTCCATGCGCGCGAAGCGGCCGGCCGGGCCGCGACCCATCATGCCGGGGCCGCCCGCCGCCCGGTCGCCCATCGCCTGGTTGCCCATCATGCCGTAGCCGCCGTAGCCGCCCATCATGCCGGGGCCCATCATCATGCCCATCATCGGGCAGCCGCCGCCCATCATGCCCATGCCCATGCCCATGCCCATGCCGAAGCCGCCGCCGCCGGGCCCGGAATGGGCGAGGGAGGGGGCGGCCGCGGCGACGTTGACGGCAAGGGCGAGGGCGGCGGTGGCGAACATCCTGCTCATGGCTTCGATCCTTTCTTTGGCTGTCATCCGCGGCGCGGATCGGGGCAGTCTAGCCGGGCGGCCGGCGCCGTCCTTGACACAGATTAGGTTCGCGTCAGCCAGGGCGGTTGGCGAGGCCGGCGAGCCGCGGCAGGAAGGCGGGCACGCGCCGGGCATAGTCGGCATAGGCGGCGCCGAAGCGCGCCTCGGCCTCGCGCTCCTCGCTGCGCGCCAGCCGCACGTACATGACGACCAGCACCGGAAACATCAGCACCGTCAGCAGCGTCGGCCACTGCACGAGAAAGCCGAGCATCACCAGCACGAAGCCGGCATATTGCGGATGGCGCAGATGGGCGTAGGGACCGCCGACGGCGAGCCTGCCGGCGCGCTGTGCCGCATAGAGCACGCGCCAGGCGGCCGCGATCAGCCAGAAGCCCGCGCCGATCAGCGCCAGGCTGAGAAAGTGGAACGGGCCGAAATGGGGGTTGGCGGTCCAGCCGAACAGCATCTCGACGAGGTGGCCGGACTCGTGCGCGAACCAGTCGATGCCGGGCTGCCGGCTCTGCAACCAGCCCGACAGGAGGTAAAGGGTGAGCGGAAAGCCGTACATCTCGGCAAACAGCGCCACCAGAAAGGCGCTGAAGGCACCAAAGGAGCGCCAGTCGCGGCCCGTTCGCGGCCGGAAGAAGCTGAAGGCGAACAGGATGAAGACCGCCGTGTTGACGGCGACCAGCAGCCACAGACCGTAGGCCTGCGGCGCGGCGTTCACCGTCCGCTCCGGCCGCCGCCATGGCCGCCGCCATGACCACGATGCATGAAGAGATGGATGCCGACGCAGGCCAGAAGCACGGCGATCAGCAGGCCGTCGGCGCTCAGCAGGTGGACCCGGTGCTCGTAGGCGAGCAGCAGGCCCGCCGCGGCGACGAACGCGAGCAGCAACACGCCGCCCGGCGTTCGCAGCGGCCCCCCGGCCGGCGGCGGGCGCCGGCCGGAAGGCGGATCGCGGTCGCTCATGCGATGCTCCTTTCGGGCGATTGCGCGGCCGCGGCCGCCTCGGCGTCGGCCGCGGCCGCCGTGCTGGCGACCAGCTTCTTCGCCCGCTCGAGGAGCTGCGCGTTGACCGCCACGATCACCGTGCTGAGCGACATCAGCGCCGCACCCATGGCCGGCGTGAGCAGGAGCCCCCAGGGATAGGCGACGCCGGCGGCCAGCGGCAGGGCGAAGGCGTTGTAGCCGGTCGCCCACAGCAGGTTCTGCACCATCTTGCCGTAGGTCGCGCGCGACAGGGCGAGGATGGCGAACACGTCGCGCGGGTCGGAGCGCACCAGAACGACGTCGGCCGATTCGATGGCCACGTCGGTGCCGGCGCCGATGGCGATGCCGAGATCCGATTCGACCAGCGCCGGCGCGTCGTTGACGCCGTCGCCGATCATCGCCACGGCAAGCCCGCGTGCCTTGACCTCCTTGACCTTCTCCACTTTCTGGTGCGGCAGCACCTCGGCGAAGTAGTCGTCGAGACCGAGCTTGCCGGCGACCGCGCGGGCCACCGGCCCGGCATCGCCGGTCACCATCATGCACTGCAGGCCGAGCGCCTTGAGCCGGGCGACCGCCTCGTAGGATTCGGGCCGCACCACGTCGGCGAGCGCGATGGCGGCGGCGGGCACGTCGTCGACCAGCAGATGCACCACCGTGTTGCCCTCCTCGGCCAGGCGCGCGACGTCCGGATCGTCGACGGCGATGCCGTGCTCGCGCAGATAGCCGGGGCTGACCACGCGCACGGTGCGGCCGTCGCTCAGCGCCTCCGCACCCTTGCCGGTGATCGAGCGGAACTCCGTCACCGCGGCCGGCGCGACGCCGCGGTCGGCCGCGCCGCGCACCACGCCCTGGGCGATCGGATGCTGCGAGCGGCTTTCCACGCCGGCGGCCAGCGCCAGCGCCTCGCCGGCGTCGAAGCCGCCGAGCGCCACGATGCCGGCGATGCCGAAGCGGCCCTCGGTCAGCGTGCCCGTCTTGTCGAACAGCACCGCGTTGAGGTTGCGGGCGCGCTCGAAGGCGGCCCGCTCGCGGATCAGCAGCCCGTTCTGCGCGGTCAGCCGGGTGCTCACCGCAACGACCAGCGGCACGGCGAGGCCGAGCGCATGCGGACAGGCGATCACCATCACCGTGACCATGCGCTCCAGCGCGAACTCGAAGCCCTGGTCGGCGACGACCCAGAACGCCAGCGTGCCGGCACCGCCGACGAGCGCGATATAGGTCAGCCAGCGGGCCGCGCGGTTGGCCAGATCCTGGGTGCGCGAGCGCGATTCCTGCGCCTGCTTGACCATGTCGATGACCTGGCTGAGATAGGTCTGGTCGCCGGTCTTCTCGACCTCGAGCGTGACCGATCCCTCGCCATTGACCGCACCGCCGACCGCCTCCCGGCCGGCGCCCTTGTCGACGGGGCGCGACTCGCCGGTCAGCATCGCCTCGTTGAAGCTCGAGCGGCCCTCGACGATGAGGCCGTCGATCGGCACCTTCTCGCCCGGCTTGACGAGCAGCCGGTCGCCCGGCCGAAGCGTGTCGACCGGGACGTCCTCGACGCTGCCGTCGGCGGCGACGCGGTGCGCCGTCGTCGGCAGCAGGCGCACCAGCGCCTCGAGCGCGCCGGAGGCGCCCATCACCGACTTCATCTCGATCCAGTGGCCGAGCAGCATGACGTCGATCAGCGTCACCAGCTCCCAGAAGAACACCTTGCCGGACAGGCCGAAGACGACGGCGCTCGAATAGAAGAAGGCGACCGAGATGGCGATCGCGATCAGCGTCATCATCGCCGGCTGGCGGTCGGCGAGCTCGCGGAACAGCCCTTTCAGGAACGGCCAGCCGCCGTAGAAGAAGACGACCGCCGACAGCGCGAACAGCACGTAGATCGAGCCGGGGAAGGCGAGCGCCTCTTCCAGCCCGAGAAAGCTCTGGATCATCGGCGACAGGGCGAGCACCGGCACGGTGAGGGCGAGCGAGACCCAGAAGCGCCGGCGGTAGTCGACGATCATGGCGGCGTGGTCGTGGCCGCCATGGCCGCCTCCGCCACGGTCGTTGCCGCTCGTCGCGCCATGCCGGCCTTCGTGGCCGGCATGGGTCTGGTGCCCGGCGTCGCTCGCCTTTTCCTCGCGGCCGGCGGCGGCCGCATCGGCCGGTTTGCGGTTGGCAGCCATCGCGCTCACCGCGCCGCGAACAGGTTGTAGAGCGGCGCGAAGACCAGCGCGATGTACCAGCCATAGGCATAGCTCAGCACGAGCCCGAGCAGGAAGCTCGGCCAGGTCAGCCAGGTGAAGCCGGGCAGGAGCTGCAGCCAGGATTCGTACATCGCCTGGCCGGGAAAGACGAGGTCGAAGGCGACGCACAGCAGGTAGGTGATGAGCAGGAAGAGCCCGAGGCTGTTGCCGAGCGCATAGATCGGAATGCGCGGCGCGGCGGCGGACTTGCTCGTGCCGGTGTGGACGTTCTCGGCCATGGGTCCGGTCCTTTCGTTGCGGGTTGCGGTTCGGGCCGCCGGCGCGGCGGCCTCAGTCGGTGTCGAAGCGGCCGGTCAGCACCGGCCCGGCCGGCAGGCGGGGCCGCAGCCGGCGCTCCAGGGCGCGGGCCTCGGCCTCCATGCCGATCCAGCGCAGCTTGCGGATGCGCTTGACGAGCGCGTCGCCGGTCGCCGTGTCCGCGGCGGACGGCGCAAGCGCGGCGGACGCCCGCTCGGCGAGGGTGGTCTTGGTTCGACAGGTCATCGGCGGAACTCCCGGTTTGGCCGCCCCGTGCGGCCGGTCTCGGCCGGCCGGGCCACGAGGGCTGTCACCGGGCAGTCAAGCGTGCGCGCGCCGCGCCCGCCTTAACCGGCGTTAAAGAGTCGCGACGCGGGCGCCGCAGCGTCCGTGCCGATCTTCGTTCCTCTTAATCTCCGTCAAAGACGGCGCCGCGCGACTGCCGTCTACTCCCGCCCGACGCGAGAAGTCCGTCATGAAGGGGAGTTGCCACCATGACCGATCAAACCGTTTCCGCCCCGGCGGCCGTGCAATCGCGCTCGGCCAAGCTCGGGCTCACCGCGCTGATCGCACTCGTCGTCGGCTCGATGATCGGCGGCGGCGTGTTCAGCTTGCCGCAGAACATGGCCGCCGGCGCCGCGCCGGCCTCGGTGCTGATCGCCTGGCTGATCACGGCGGTCGGCATGCTGGCGCTCGCCTTCGTCTATCAGGGGCTTTCGACGCGCAAGCCGAACCTCGATTCGGGGCCCTACGCCTATGCGCGCGCCGGCTTCGGCGACTTCATCGGCTTCAACAGCGCCTGGGGCTACTGGCTCAGCGCGTGGATCGGCAACGTCTCCTACGCGGTGCTGATCTTCGGCGCGCTCAGCTACTTCTTCCCCACCTTCGGCGACGGCAACACCTGGCAGGCGATCGTCGGTGCCTCCGTCATGCTGTGGCTGGTGCACGCGCTCATCATGTTCGGCGTGCGCGAGGCGGCGATCGTCAACGTCATCACCACCATCGCCAAGCTGGTGCCGATCCTCATCTTCATCGTCGCCATCCTGTTCGCCTTCAACGCGCGCAACTTCACGCTGGATTTCTGGGGCGCCGGCATTCCCGAGCTCGGCACGCCCGATCTCGGCAGCGTGCTCGCCCAGGTGCAGAGCACCATGCTGGTCACGCTGTGGGTGTTCATCGGCATCGAGGGGGCGAGCGTCGTCTCGGCGCGCGCGGCCAACCGCGCCGACATCGGCCGCGCCACGGTGATCGGCTTCCTGACGGCGCTCAGCGTCTACGTGCTGGTGTCGCTGCTGTCGTTCGGCGTGATGAGCCAGCCCGAGCTCGCCGGCCTGCCCGACGCCGCCTCGATGGCCGACGTGCTGGAGCGCGTGGTCGGCCCGTGGGGCTCGGTGCTGATCCGCGTCGGCCTCGTCATCTCGGTCGCCGGCGCCTTTCTGAGCTGGACGCTGTTCGCCGCCGAGATCCCGTCGGTGGCGGCCGGCGAGGGGATGATGCCGAAGCTGTTCGCCAAGGCCAACGACAAGGGCTCGCCGGCCGGCTCGCTGTGGATCACCAACATCCTGGTGCAGATCTTCCTGATCGTCACCTACTTCTCCGAGAGCACCTACACGGCGCTGTTCTACATCGCCTCGGTGGCGATCCTGGTGCCCTACGTGTTCTCCGGCGCCTATGCGCTGAAGCTGGCGCTGTCGGGCGAGAGCTACGCGGCCGGCGATCGGCGCACGCGCGACATGTGGATCGGCCTGATCGCCACGCTCTACGGGATCTGGCTCGTCTATGCCGCCGGCCCGGCCTACCTGCTGATGGCCGCGCTGCTCTACGCGCCGGGCATGATCTTCTACTGGATGGTCAAGCGCGAGCGCGGCGAGCGGCCGTTCACCGCCGTGGAGGGCGCCATCGCCGCCGGCCTGCTCGTCGCCGCGCTGGTTGCCGCCTGGCTGATGTGGACCGGCGCCATCAGCCCGCTCTGAAACGCACGAACCGCGAGGAAAAAACCATGTCCCTGACCTATGGAGTGCATTCCGAGGTGGGCCGGCTGCGGCGGGTGCTGGTGCACCGGCCCGGCACCGCGCTCGCCCGCCTCACCCCGGCGAACCGCGAGGCGCTTTTGTTCGACGACATCATCTGGGTGAAGCAGGCGCGCGTCGAGCACATGACCTTCGTCGATGCGATGCGCCATCGCGGCGTCGAGGTGGTGTTCCTGCGCGAACTGCTCGAGGAGACGCTGCGCGACCGGCAGGCGCGCGGCTGGCTCCTCGACCGGCGCGTCAACGAAGACACCGTCGGCGTCGGGCTGGCCGGCGAGCTGCACGCGCATCTGATGGAGATCGACGCCGAAACGCTGTCGTCGAGCCTGGTCGGCGGCATGAGCCGGGCGGAGCTGCCGGTCGCCGGCAACGGCGTCCTGGCGCCGATCCTCGACGCGCAGGACTTCGTGCTGCCGCCGCTGCCCAACCACCTGTTCACGCGCGACACCACCTGCTGGATCTACGGCGGCGTGACGCTCAACCCGATGCGCTGGAACGCGCGGCGGCTGGAGACGCTCAACCTGGCTGCCATCTACCGCTTCCACCCCGACTTCCGCGACGCCGGCTTCCAGGTCTGGTGGGGCGACCCCGACCGCGACCACGGGCTGGCCACCTGCGAGGGCGGCGACGTCATGCCGATCGGCAACGGCACGGTGCTGATCGGCATGGGCGAGCGCACCACGCCGCAGGCGGTCGGCCAGATCGCGCGGGCGCTGTTCGAGGCCGACGCGGCCGAGCGGGTCATCGCCTGCCAGCTGCCGCGGGCACGTGCCACCATGCATCTCGACACCGTGTTCACCTTCTGCGACCGCGACCTGGTGACGGTGTTCTCGGAGGTGGTGGACGGCATCCGCGCCTACAGCCTGCGGCCGGGCGAGCACGCCGGCACGGTCGACACGCGCGCCGAGGAGCGGCCGTTCCTCGAGGTGGTGGGCGAGGCGCTCGGCCTGTCGCGGCTGCGCGTCGTGCGCACCGGCGGCGACGCCTACGAGGCCGCGCGCGAGCAGTGGGACGACGGCAACAACGTGGTGGCGGTCGAGCCGGGCGTGGTGATCGGCTACGACCGCAACGTCCACACCAACACGCTGCTGCGCAAGGCCGGCGTCGAGGTCATCACCGTGCCGGGGGCCGAGCTCGGCCGCGGCCGCGGCGGCGGCCACTGCATGACCTGCCCGCTGATCCGCGACCCCGCATGACCCGCCAGCCGAAACGAGAGCACCGATGCCCGTGAACCTGAAGGGACGCAGCTTCCTCAAGCTGCTCGACTTCTCGCCCGACGAGATCCGCTTCCTGCTGCGGCTCGCCGCCGCCCTCAAGCAGGCCAAGTATGGCGGCTACGAACAGCCGCGGCTGAAGGGCAAGAACATCGCGCTGATCTTCGAGAAGGATTCCACGCGCACGCGCACCGGCTTCGAGGTCGCCGCCTACGACCAGGGCGCGCACGTCACCTATCTGGGGCCGACCGGCAGCCAGATCGGCCACAAGGAATCGATCAAGGACACCGCCCGCGTGCTCGGCCGCATGTATGACGGCATCGAGTATCGCGGCTTCGGCCAGGACCGCGCCGAGGCGCTCGCCGCCCATGCCGGGGTGCCGGTCTACAACGGGCTGACCGACGACTTCCATCCCACGCAGATCCTCGCCGACCTGCTGACCATGCGCGAATACACCCACAAGCACCTGTCGGACGTCGCCTTCGCCTTCGTCGGCGACGCCGGCAACAACATGGGCACCTCGCTGATGATCGGCGCGGCGCTGATCGGCATGGACGTGCGGCTCGGCGCGCCGCGCGCCTGCTGGCCGGAGGAGGCGCTCGTCGCGCGCTGCCGGCAGATCGCGGCGGAAACCGGCGGGCAGGTGACGCTGACCGAGGACGCCGAAGCCGTCGTCGCGGGCTGCGACTACGTCTACACCGACGTGTGGGTGTCGATGGGCGAGCCGGAGGCGGTGTGGGCCGAGCGCATCCGGCTGCTCGAGCCCTACCGGGTGACCGGCGAGCTGATGCGTGCCACCGGCAACGCGCACGCCAAGTTCATGCACTGCCTGCCGGCCTTCCACAACCGCGACACCGAGGTCGGCGAGCACATCTTCCAGACGTTCGGCCTGGACAGCATGGAGGTGACGGAGGCGGTGTTCGAATCGTCCGCCTCGGTGGTGTTCGACCAGGCGGAAAACCGCATGCACACGATCAAGGCGCTGCTCGTCGCCACGCTGGGGTCGTGAGCATGCTGGTCGTCATCGCGCTCGGCGGCAACGCGCTGCTGCGCCGCGGCGAGGCGCCGACGGCGGAGAACCAGCGCGCCAATGTGCGCCGCGCCGCCGCCGCCATCGCCGCGGTGGTCGAAGCCGGCCACCGCGTCGTCATCTGCCACGGCAACGGGCCGCAGGTCGGGCTGCTGGCGCTGCAGGGCGCGGCATACCGGCCCGACGAGGCCTATCCGCTCGACGTCCTGGGGGCGGAGACGGAGGGCATGATCGGCTATCTGATCGAGCAGGAGCTGGAGAACGCGCTGCCGCACGGGCCGCGCGTCGCCACGCTGCTCACCCAGGTCGAGGTCGACCCGCGCGACGCCGCCTTCCTCGCGCCGTCGAAGCCGATCGGCCCGGTCTATCCGAAGGCCGAGGCGGAGGCGCTGGCGGACCGGCGCGGCTGGATCGTGGCGCCGGACGGCGACGGCTTCCGCCGCGTCGTCGCCTCGCCGCGGCCGCTGGCGATCCCCGATCTCGGCATCATCCGGCTGCTCGTCGAGCAGGGGGTGATCGTGATCTGCGGCGGCGGCGGCGGCATTCCCGTCGTGCGCCGCGACGACGGCGGCCTGGTCGGCGTCGAGGCGGTGATCGACAAGGACCGCGTCGGCGGCCTGCTGGCGCAGGGGCTCGCTGCCGACGCCTATCTCATGCTGACCGATGTCGATGCGGTCTACCGCGACTGGGGCACGCCGCGGCAGCGGCCGATCGCGCAGGCCTCGCCGGATGCGCTCGACGGCGCGGACTTTCCCGCCGGCTCGATGGGGCCGAAGGTGGAGGCGGCCTGCGCCTTCGCGGCGGCGACCGGCGGGCTGGCCGGCATCGGTGCGCTCGACGACGCGCTCGCCATCCTCGAAGGCCGGGCCGGCACCCGGGTGGTTGCCGAGGCCGGCGCCGGCGACGCCCGCTGACGGGCATCATGCCCGCCGGGGCGACGCCGCTCCGGCTCAGGCGACCGCGCGCACGCGCGGCGCCAGTGCCGCGCTCCAGCCGTCGTCCGCCATGCCCTCCTGCGCGGTCCACTGCATCAACAGGTGCGGGTCGATGCCCGCCACGTCGACCAGCCGGTCGGGGTCGAGGATGCGCAGGCGGCGATAGTGGAACTCCGCGATGCCGTCGTGGCGCAGCTCGCGCAGCACGCGGTTGACGTGCACGCCGGTCAGCCCGGTGGCGTCGCCGATGTGCTCCTGGGTCAGCGGCAGCTGCATCTCCTCCACGCGATGGCCCGGCCACTGCGCCCGCGCCCGGATGAACAGCTCGAGCAGCAGCTGGGCGACGCGCTCGCGCGCGCGATGGCGGCCGATGCTGGTGAGATGGCCGTAGGTCAGGCTGCGGTCGCGGGCGATCAGCCCGGCCAGCGTGACGGCGACGGCGGGATGATCGCCGAACAGCCGGTCGAGATTGTCGCGCGGGATGACGCACACCACCGCGTCGGTCAGCGCCTGCACGCCATAGGTGGCGGGCACGCCGCGCACCGGGTGGAAGCCGAGCATGGCGCCCGGCAGGGCGAAATGCAGGATCTGCTGCCGGCCGTCCTCAAGCAGGTGGTAGAGATAGACCCAGCCGTCGACGACGTTGTAGACGGCGTCGCTGCGCTGGCCGATGCCGAACAGGTCCTGGCCGGCGGCGATGTGCCGGTCGCACGACTTGTAGGCGGCCACCGCCGGCGGCATGCCGGGCCGCGCGGTCTGGCAAAGCCCGTCGACGCGGGCGCGGCAGCGCGTGCAGTCCGCGGCCGGGGGTGTGGGGCGAGGGGGAGAAGTCGCCATATCGCGTCTCCTTGGGGTGTCGGTCGCATTCACATGGGATGAGCCTCGTTTGTCGGGCTGACCGAAGCCGTCGTCCGGCATGCGGCATGCCGGCCGTCCGCTCCGCGGGAGCGGTCCGCAAGGCGGAAACGAAAGACGGCGTGCCGCGCCCGCGGGCGCCGGCGATCGGTCAGCTCAGGCGACCGGTCGGGGGACGGGCGGATCGCGCTCCAGATCGATCATCGGCCGGTCGCGCTCGTTGGCAGGCTTGCCGGTCGCCGGACGGCCCATGGCGCGGTGCAGCGCGGTCCTTTCCGATGCGACGGGAATCTGCGAGCAGACCAGGTGGTGGCACTGCGGCGTGCGCTCGCTGCCGGCCGTCTCGACCAGAGCGGCGGGCAGCAGCGCCGCCTCGACCGCCGAGAGCGCCGTCGTGCCCTCCTCGGGCGCCAGGCCGGAGTCGGGGCCCTGCAGGCTCAGTCCCGTGAGGACGGCCGCGAGCAGAAGCAGGGCAGCGAACAATCGCATCATGCGCCTTCACCGAGCGTGACGCCAAAGCACGATGGCATTGGCACGAACGTGGATGATAGGCGAACGGACCGGCAGCGCAATTGATCCAGGTCAAGGGCGGCGCGTGGCTGCCCCTGCGAAAGGATGAGGGTGCGCGGGCGCCCTGTTTGATCGAGCTTAAAGCGCGGGGGCGGCCGGCGGCGCAATCTCGCGGCGCGAAACCACAGGCTGCGATGCTCATGGCCGATCCCCTCGTCCCGGATGTCCCGCCCCAACGGCTCGCCGTCACCGTGATGACGGCGGCCGCCGGGCCGACGCTGTGTCCGTTCTTCGGCAAGTGCGAGGCCCTGCTCCTGGTCGAGGGTCCGGGCGGGCCGACCCGCTATGTCGCCAACGAGGCGCGCACGGCGGCAGCGCTCTGCCGGCTGGTGGTGCGCCTGCGGGTCGGCGGTCTGGTGTGCGGCTTCATCCCCGAGCCGGCGCGCCGGCGCCTGACCAGCGCCGGCGTCGATGTGCGGCTCGGCACGCCGACGCTGTCGGTCGACGCGCTGATCGCCTGCTTCTGCGAGCTGCCGCACGCCTGACGGCGGCCGGCGCGTGCCTCACGGGGCGCGTGGCGGCCGGCGCGGGGCGCCGCGCCGCGCGCGGTAGCGCAGCGCGACCGGGCGCAGCCCGCCGAGATGGCGCAGCAGCGCCCAGGCGAAGGCCGACGCGATCAGCATGGCGGCAATGGCGAGGGTGAGGGCGACGGCCATGGCGGGCCTCCTTCCAGTCTCGTTGCCGGTTTTCGGGTTGCGGCGACGGCCGGCGAGGAGCCGGCAACGCCGTCGATCCGGCAAGACTAGCGCGGCGATCCGGCCGGCACATTAACGTGCGTCAAAGACACCGCGGTCGTTTCGGGCCAGATTGACGGCCGGGCCGGACACGAACGGCACCGGCCCGACGGAAACGGACAGGGAGCCCGAGAATGCTGCAAGCGCGTGACGTGATGACCCGCGAGGTGGTGACCGTGCAGCCGCAGACGCCGGTGCGCGAGGTCGCGCAGCGCCTCGTCGAGCGGCGCATCAGCGCCGTGCCGGTGGTCGACGGCGACGGCCGGCTCGTCGGCATCGTCAGCGAGGGCGACCTGATGCGCCGGCCGGAAACCGGCGCCGAACGGCGGCGTTCGTGGTGGCTGTTCCTCGTCGCCGATGCCGCCGACCAGGCGCGCGACTACGTCAAGACGCACGGCACGACCGCCGCCGACGTGATGACGCGCGACGTGGTCGCCGTGGCGGAGGATACCGACCTGGCGGAGATCGCCACGCTGCTCGAGCGCAACCGCATCAAGCGCGTGCCGGTGCTGACCGACGGCCGGCTCGTCGGCATCGTCAGCCGCGCCAATCTGCTGCACGGGCTGGTCGCGGCGACCGGCGGCGCACGCTCCGAAGCGGCGCCCTCGGGCGACGACCTCGCCGTCCGGCAGGCGCTGGAAGAGGCGATCGCCGAGACCGGCGTGCGGCGCGAGTTCCTCAACATGGTGGTGAGCGACGGCGTGGCGCAGATCTGGGGCGCGGTGGAGAGTGCCGCCGAGAAGCAGGCCGTGCAGGTCGCCGCCGAGCGCACCGCCGGCATCACGCGCGTGGAGAACAATGTCGGCGTCCTGTCGCCCATGGTGCGCAGTGTGCTGTGGGCGGAATGAGGCCGGCACGGCCGGCCGCCCGGTCCGGTTGCGGCGTGCCGTGCATGCCGCGCCGGGCCGCAGCCGAAGGAGACCGGACATGCAGACCCCCAGTCAGACCCCCAGCCGCAGAAACGCCGCCGGCCGACCGGCGCTCGCCGGCGCGGCAGCGCTCGTGCTGGCCGTGTTCGCCGGGTCGCCGGCCGCCGCCGACCGGCACGCCGACGCACCGCTGCTCGTCAGTCCCGGCCTGGTGATGCCGGAGATGGACGCCGCGCGCGGCGCGGCGCTGTTCGCCGGCAAGGGCTGCGTGGTGTGCCACGCGGTCAACGGGATCGGCGGCGACGATGCCACGCCGCTCGACGCGGCCGGGATGGCGCTGCCGATGAACCCCTTCGCCTTCGCCGCGCGCATGTGGCGCGGCGCCGAGGCGATGGTCTATCTGCAGCGCGAGGAGCTCGGCGCGCAGATCGAGCTGAGCGGCCAGGAACTGGCCGACATCATCGCCTTCGCGCACGACCCCGCCGCCCAGGCGACGTTCGCGGCGTACGACATCCCGCCGGCGATCCGCGACCTGATCGCGCACGATGCCGGCGAGGACGACGATCATGACGCGGCGGACGGCGACTGAGCCGGCTCGCGGCGCGGCGCCGCCGGAGGATCGCGGCCGGCGCGACTTCCTCTATCTCGCCACCGGCACGGCCGCGGCCGTCGGCACGGGACTGGCGCTGTGGCCGTTCGTCGACAGCCTGCGGCCGGGCGCCGACGTCACCGCCCTGTCGACGGTCGAGCTCGACCTGACGCCGATGGAGCCGGGCGAGCGGCTGACGGCGGTGTGGCTCGGCCGGCCGGTGTTCGTGGTGCGGCGCACGCAGGCGCAGATCGCCAGCGCGCGCGCCGACGACGACAATTCCGAGCTGATCGACCCGGCGACAGACGCCGAGCGGGTCCAGCGACCCGAATGGCTGGTCGTCATCGGCGTGTGCACCCATCTCGGCTGCATCCCGCTCGGCCAGAAGGACGGCGATCCGCTCGGCCGGCACGGCGGCTGGTTCTGCCCCTGCCACGGGTCCGTCTACGATCTGGCCGGGCGGGTACGGCGCGGCCCGGCGCCGCGCAATCTCGATCTGCCGCCCTACGGCTTTTCCGGCGAGGCGCGGCTGCGCATCGGTTGAGCCGGCGCGGGAACGAAGTGGACCTGCCGCGCGTTTTTTGATGCAACCCGTGATATCATTAACCGAGATCAAGGCAGCGGGCTGCGCGGACGGATAGGGATGCACGAGAGGCGGCAGGCGGGCCATGCCCGCAACGAAGCCGCCCGCAGCCCATGTCCTTGTCGAGGAGGAGCAGCCATGAGCCGCGTCGCGATCGTTTCGAACCGTCTGCCGCCGATCGATCGCGCCAAGGCGTCGGCCGGCGGTCTCGCCACGGGGCTGGGGGCGGCGCTGAACGAGCTCGGCGGCACCTGGATCGGCTGGGACGGCCGGCCGGACTGCGCGGCCGGCGACCGGCTGCGTTTCCACACGGCGGGCGCCTACAAGGTCGCAGCGCTGCCGCTCAGCCAGGCGGAGTGCGACGGCTACTATCTCGGCTTCGCCAACCGCACGATCTGGCCGCTGTTCCACGGCCGCACAGACCTTCTGCGCTACGACCCGCAGGAGTTCGCCACCTATCGCGCCGTCAATGCGCGCTTCGCCCGCGCCGTGGTGGAGGCGGCGGCCGACCACGACTGCGTGTGGGTGCACGACTACCACTTCTTCCTGCTGGCGCGCGAGCTGCGCCGGCTGGGCATGACGGTGCCGGTCGGCTTCTTCCTGCACATTCCCTTCCCGTCGCCCGACGTGCTCGAGGCGCTGCCCGGCCATCGCGCGCTGGTCGAGGCGCTGGCCGCCTACGACCTGGTCGGCTTCCAGACCGAGAACGACCGGCGAAACTTCGCCGCCTATGTCGGGCAGCGGCTCGGCTGGCGGGTCGACGCCGACGGCACGGTGCATACGCCGGACGGCCGCTTCTCGGTCGGCGTGTTTCCCATCGGCATCGACACGGCGCGGTTCGCCGAGCTGGCCGCCGAAGCCGGCGACAGCCGCGCCGACGGCGCCCTCAGGGCGGCCTTCGCCGAGCGGCTCGGCATGATCGGCGTCGACCGGCTCGACTACACCAAGGGGCTGCCGCAGCGCCTCGACGCCTACGAGCGGCTGCTCGAGACGGCGCCGGAGCTGCGCCGCCGCATCTTCCTCTTGCAGATCGCCGCGCCCTCGCGCGAGGACATCCCCGAATATGCCGAGCTGAAGCGCGCGCTCGACATCAAGTCGGGCCGCCTCAACGCCCGCTTCGGCGAGCTCGACTGGACGCCGGTGCGCTACATCAACCGCGCCTTCGGCCAGCAGCGGCTCGCCGCGCTCTACCGGCTGAGCCGGGTCGGCCTGGTGACGCCGCTGCGCGACGGCATGAACCTGGTCGCCAAGGAGTATGTCGCCGCGCAGGACCCGGCCGATCCCGGCGTGCTCGTCCTGTCGACGTTCGCCGGCGCCGCCGAACGGCTGTCGGGGGCGCTGCTGGTCAACCCCTACGACGTCGACGGTCTCGCCCGGGCGATGCGCCGGGCGCTGGCGATGCCGCACGCGGAGCGGCGCGCGCGCTGGGCCGAGATGATCGCAGAGCTGCGCGCGCACGACGTGCACCGCTGGCGGCGCGACTTCCTCGCCGCCCTCGTCTCCGCCGGGATGGCGCGCGCGGTGCCGGCGCGGCGGCAGGTGCCGGTGCTCGCCTTCTCGCGGCAGGGCCGCGGCGACGGACGCGCCGAGGCGCGGACGGACGCGGCGCGCCGGGCGCTGTAGGGCGCGGGGCGGCCGGGCGGGCGCGCCCGCCGCCGCCCGCATGCGGCAGGATCGCCGGGACGGCCCGTGCGGCCATGCGGGAGCCGCGGCGGGTCCGCGCGCGCGGCCCGTGCGGTGGCGCGCCGGGAGCGCGGCAGGGAGCGCGAATGCCGCCCCCTTAACCGAGATCAAAGACCCCTGCGGGCCGGCCGGCCAGGATGGCGGCCAGTCCTCCGCCGGCCGCCGGCGGCGGCCGCGACATCCCCCGCACGGAGACCGACATGAGCGACAGCGCAACCCCCGTGATCCGCTTCGAGGAGCTCGGCCGGCAGGACGTGCCCCGCGTCGGCGGCAAGAACGCCTCGCTCGGCGAGATGGTGCGCAATCTCGGCCGTCAGGGCATCGCCGTGCCGCCGGGCTTCGCCACCACCGCCGACGCCTACTGGCGCTTCATCGAGGCGAACGGGCTGAAGACGGTGATCGCCGAGGCGATGGGCGCGCTCGAGGCCGGCAAGGCGAGCCTGAAGGAGACCGGCGAGACGGTGCGCCGCGCGGTGCTGCGCGGCGACTGGCCGCGCGACACGGCCGAGGCGATCACCGAGGCCTACCGCCGGCTGTCGCGCGAGGCGGGCGCGGCCGACACCGACGTCGCGGTGCGCTCCAGCGCCACGGCGGAGGACCTGCCCGACGCCAGCTTCGCCGGCCAGCAGGAGAGCTTCCTCAACGTGCGTGGCGAGCGCGCGCTGCTCGAGGCGTGCCGGCGCTGCTACGCCTCGCTGTTCACCGACCGGGCGATCAGCTACCGCGAGGCCAAGGGCTTCGGCCATCTCGACGTGGCGCTGTCGGTCGGCGTGCAGAAGATGGTGCGCTCCGACACCGGCGGCGCCGGGGTGATGTTTTCCATCGACACCGAGACCGGTTTCGACAAGGTGGTCGTCATCAACGCCGCCTGGGGCCTCGGCGAGAACGTGGTGCAGGGCGCCGTCGATCCCGACGAGTACCAGGTCTTCAAGCCGCTGCTCGGCGACGCCGGGCTGGTGCCGATCGTCGAGAAGAAGCGCGGCGGCAAGCAGATCAAGATGATCTATGCCAGCCAGGGCGAGCGCGCGACGCGCAACGTGCCGACGTCGCTCGCCGAGCGCAACGGCTTCGTGCTCGACGACCGGGAGATCCTGCAGCTCGCCCGCTGGGCCGTCGCCATCGAGGCGCATTACGGCATGCCGATGGACATGGAATGGGCCCGCGACGGCGAGAGCGGCCGGCTCTACATCGTCCAGGCGCGGCCCGAGACGGTGCAGGCGCACAAGGAGGCCGGCGTGCTGCGCACCTACCGCATCAGCGGCAAGGGGCGCACGCTGGTCGAGGGGCTGGCGATCGGCGACGCGGTGGTCGCCGGCCGCGTCAGCCTGCTGCGCAGCGCCCGCGACATCGACCGCTTCGTCGACGGCTCGGTGCTGGTCACCGGGACGACCGACCCCGACTGGGTGCCGATCATGAAGCGGGCGGCGGCGATCGTCACCGACCACGGCGGGCGCACCTCGCACGCCGCCATCGTCAGCCGCGAGCTCGGCCTGCCGGCCGTCGTCGGCACCGGCAACGCGACCGAGCTGCTGCACGACGAGCAGGAGGTGACGGTGTCCTGCGCGGAGGGCGACGAGGGCTTCGTCTACGAGGGCACGGCCACGTTCGCGGCCGAGGCGCTGTCGCTCGACGACGTGCCGGACACCGACACCGCGGTGATGCTCAACATGGGCAACCCGGCCGCCGCCTTCCGCTGGTGGCGGCTGCCGGCCGACGGGGTCGGGCTGGCGCGCATGGAGTTCGTCGTCGGCAACCACATCAAGGTGCACCCGATGGCGCTCGTCCACTACGACGCGCTGCGCGACGAGGCCGCCAAGGCCGAGATCGAGGCGCTGACGCGCGGTTACGAGGAGCGCACCGACTATTTCGTCGAGCGGCTGGCGCGCGGCCTGGCGCGGATCGCCGCCGCCCAGCACCCGCGCCCAGTCATCGTGCGCATGAGCGACTTCAAGACCAACGAGTATGCCGGGCTGATCGGCGGCGCGGAGTTCGAGCCGGCCGAGGAGAACCCGATGATCGGCTTCCGCGGCGCGGCACGCTACTACTCGCCGCGCTACCGCGCCGGCTTCGCGCTGGAATGCCGCGCCATCCGCCGGCTGCGCGAGGAGATGGGCTTCGCCAACGTGGTGGTGATGGTGCCGTTCTGCCGCTCGCCGGCCGAGGCCGACCGGGTGCTCGCGGTGATGGCGGAGAACGGGCTGAAGCGCGGCGACGGCGGGCTCGAGATCTACGTGATGTGCGAGATCCCCTCCAACGTCGTGCTCGCCGACGCCTTCGCCGAGCGCTTCGACGGCTTCTCCATCGGCTCCAACGACCTGACCCAGCTCACGCTCGGCGTCGACCGCGATTCCGACGCGCTGGCCGGCCTGTTCGACGAGCAGGACGAGGCGGTCAAGTGGATGATCCGCCGCGTCATCGAGTCGGCGCGCCGGCACGGCACCAAGGTCGGCCTGTGCGGCCAGGCGCCGAGCGACCACCCCGCCTTCGCCGAATTCCTCGTCGAGTGCGGCATCAGCTCGATCTCGGTCAGCCCGGACAGCTTCCTCGCCGTCAAGCGGCATGTCGCCGAGGCCGAGGCGGCCGCGCGCGGCACCGCGCCGCGCCGTGCGGAGGGCGGCGGCGATGGCTGAGACGACGCCGGCCGGCCCTGGCGAGGCGCGGCGCGCCGCAGCCGCCGCCGTGCCTGGCGGCGCGGGCGTGCGGCTGGCCGACTTCGATGCCGCGATCTTCGATCTCGACGGCGTCGTCACGCGCACCGCGCGGCTGCACGCGGCGTCCTGGAAGCGGCTGTTCGACGCCTATCTGGCCGAGCGGGCCGAGCGCACCGGCGAGCCGTTCCGCCCCTTCGATCTCGTCGAGGACTACGCCCGCCACGTCGACGGCAAGCCGCGGCAGGACGGCGTCGCCGCCTTCCTGCGGTCACGCGGCATCGTGCTCGAGCCGGGCACGCCCGACGATCCGCCCGAGCGCGAGACCGTCGCCGGTCTCGGCAAGCGCAAGAACCGGCATTTCCGCGCCGCGCTGGCGCGCGACGGCGTCGCGGTGTTCGACACGACGGTCGCCTTCATCGGGCGGCTGCGCCGGCGCCATGCCGGCACCGCGCTCGTGTCGTCGAGCCGCAACGCGCGCGCGGTGCTCGCCGCGGCCGGTCTGGAAGATCTGTTCGACGTCGTCATCGACGGCAACGACCTCGCCCGGCTCGGCCTGAAGGGCAAGCCGGCGCCCGACCTGTTCCTCGAGGCGGCGCGCCGGCTCGGTGCCGAACCCGGGCGCGCGATTGTCTTCGAGGATGCCGTCAGCGGCGTCGAAGCCGGCGCGGCCGGCGGTTTCGGCCTCGTCGTCGGGCTCGACCGGCAGGGCCGCGCGGCCGCGCTGAAGGCGGCCGGCGCCGACCTGGTGGTCGACGACGTCGCCCGGCTGCACGTGCGCGACAAGCCCGCCGCGCCATGCCGCATGGCGCAAACGGTGGAACACGCGCTCGAGCGTTTCGGCGCCATCGCGGCGCGGCTCGCCGGCCGCCGGGCGGCGGTGTTCCTCGACTACGACGGCACGCTGACGCCGATCGTCGCGCGGCCCGAGCTGGCGGTTCTGGAGCCGGCCATGCGCGCGACGGTGGAGCGGCTTGCCGGCGTCGCGACGGTGGCCATCGTCAGCGGTCGCGACCGCGCCGACGTGCAGCGCCTCGTCGGGCTCGACGGGCTCGTCTATGCCGGCAGCCACGGCTTCGACATCGCCGGGCCGGACGGCCTGCGCATCCGCCACGAGGAGGGCGCGGCCTTCGAGGCGGAGATCGCGGCCGCCGCGAGGCGGCTCCAGACGGACCTCGCCGACATCGACGGCGTGCTGGTCGAGCCGAAGCGCTTCGCCGTCGCCGTGCACCACCGGCAGGTGGCGGCCGGCGACGTCGGTGCCGTCGAGGCGGCGGTCGACGCCGCCGCGGCGGCGATGCCCGCGCTGCGCAAGACCTACGGCAAGAAGGTCTTCGAGCTGCGCCCGCGGCTCGACTGGGACAAGGGCCGCGCGGTTGCCTGGCTGATCGAGGCGCTGGGGCTCGGCGACGCGGTGCTGCCCTTCTATCTCGGCGATGACGTGACCGACGAGGACGCCTTCGCGGCGCTCGGCGAGAGCGGCATCGGCATCCTGGTCGGCTGCCCGGAGCGCGAGACGGCGGCGCGCTACCGGCTCGACGACACGGCCGAGACGCGGCGCTTCCTCGCCCGGCTCGGCGCCACCTTGGAGGCGGCGCGCGATGGCTGACTGGACGCTCGTCTACGAGGGCTTCGACCCGGAGCGCGAGGGCCTGCGCGAGGCGCTGTGCACGCTCGGCAACGGCGTCTTCGCCACGCGCGGCGCGGCCGAGGAGGCGGAAGCCGACGCGGTCCACTATCCCGGCACCTATCTGGCCGGCGGCTACAACCGGCTGACGACCGACATCGCCGGCCGGGCGATCGAGAACGAGGATCTGGTCAACCTGCCCAACTGGCTGCCGCTCAGCTTCCGGCCCGAGGGCGGCGACTGGCTCAACCTGCGGCGCATGGACGTGCTCGACTACCGCCAGGTGCTCGACATGGAGAACGGGCGCCTGGAGCGGCGCATGCGCGTGCGCGACGGCGCCGGCCGGGTCACCACGCTGCACGGCCGCCGGCTGGTGCATATGGGCCTGCCGCACCTGGCGGCCCTCGAGCTGACGCTGACGGCGGAGAACTGGTCGGGCGCCATCGAGCTGTGCTCGGCGATCGACGGCCGCGTCATCAATGCCGGCGTCGAGCGCTACCGCCAGCTCAACGCCAAGCATCTGCGGCCGCTGGAGACGGCGGCGGCCGGCGACGACGCGATCGTGCTGGTCGCCGAGACCGTGCAGTCGCACCTGCGCATCGCCGAGGCCGCGCGCACCCGCGTCTTCCGCGACGGCGAGCCGGTCGCGGTCGAGCGGACGCTGGCCGAGGAGGAGGGCTACGTCGCCGAGCACCTCGCGCTGGCGGTGGCGGCGGGCGAGCCGGTCGCGGTCGAGAAGGTGGTGGCGCTGTTCACCGGGCGCGACCGGGCGATCTCGGAGCCGCGGCTGGCCGCCGTTAAGGCCGTCGGCGAGGCCGGCCGCTTCGCCGAACTCGCCGCCTCGCAGGCGCGCGCCTGGCGGTTCCTGTGGGGCCGCTGCGACGTCGCGGTCGACGGCCGCGCGCGCACCCAGATGGCGCTCAGGCTGCACATCTTCCACCTGTTGCAGACGGTCTCGCCCAACACGCTGGAGCGCGACGTCGGGGTGCCGGCGCGCGGCCTGCACGGCGAGGCCTATCGCGGCCACATCTTCTGGGACGAGCTGTTCATCTTTCCCTTCCTCAACTACCACATCCCGCAGGTCACCCGGGCGCTGCTCGCCTATCGCTACCGCCGGCTGCCGGAGGCGCGCCGGCTTGCCCGCGCCGCCGGCTTCGCCGGGGCGATGTATCCCTGGCAGAGCGGCTCGAGCGGCCGCGAGGAGAGCCAGGTGCTGCACCTCAACCCGCGCTCGGGGCGCTGGACGCCGGACAACACGCACCTGCAGCGCCACGTCAGCGCGGCGATCGCCTACAATGTGTGGCGCTACTGGCAGATCACCGGCGACCGCGACTTCCTGGTGTGCGGCGGCGCCGAGATGATGATCGAGATCGCCCGCTTCTGGGCCAGCATCGCGACCCTCGACGAGGCGTCCGGGCGCTACCGGATCCGCGGCGTGATGGGGCCGGACGAGTTTCACGACCGCTATCCGTGGAGCGAGACGCCGGGCGTCGACGACAACGCCTACACCAACGTGATGGCGGCATGGGTGCTGCGCCAGGCGGCAGGGGTGCTCGACCATGTCGGCGCCGAGCGGCGCGCCGAGCTGATGGCGCTGCTCGCGCTCGACGAGGCTGAGATGGCCGGCTGGCTGGAGATCGGCCGGCGCATGCGCGTGGTCATGCGCGAGGACGGGCTGATCGCGCAGTTCGACGGCTACGACCGGCTCGAGGAGCTCGACTGGGACGGCTACCGGGCGAAATATGGCGACATCCAGCGTCTCGACCGCATCCTCGAGGCGGAGGGCGACACCATCAACCGCTACAAGGCCTCCAAGCAGGCCGACGTGCTGATGCTGTTCTACCTGTTCTCCTCCGACGAGCTCGCCGCGCTGTTCGCCTGGCTCGGCTACGACTTCGCGCCCGAGTCGATCGCCCGCAACATCGACTACTATGTGCGGCGCACCTCGAACGGCTCGACGCTGAGCCGCATCATCCATTCCTGGGTGCTGGCGCGCGGCGACCGGCCGCGCTCGCTGCAGCTTCTCGCCGAGGCGCTGGAAAGCGACCTGTCCGACATCCAGGGTGGCACCACGGCGGAAGGCATCCATCTCGGCGCCATGGCCGGCACGGTCGACCTGGTGCAGCGCGGCCAGACGGCGCTCGAGATCCGCGACGACATGCTGTGGCTGAGCCCGTGCCTGCCGGAGAACCTGCAGGGCCTGCGGCTCAGGCTGCTCTATCGCGGCTTCTGGCTGGAGCTCGACATCGGCTGCGAGCAGGTGCGCATCGCCGCGCCGAACGGCTGGGGCGGGCCGGCGCGCATCGGCGTGCGCAACCGGGTTTTCGATTTCCAGGGCGGCGACGTGCTGACCTTCGATTGCCATCTGGCCGACGGCGGCTTCCGGCCGCAGCCGGAAAGCGCCAGGCGGACGCGCGGCACCGCGATGCCGGAGGAGGACGCGGCGGACGGCCGCGCGGCGGGTCGGCGATGAAGGTCGTCGCCTTCGAGACCGAGCCGCACGAGGCCGGCCTGCTGGCCGGGCTGGAGGCGCGTCATGCCGTGCGGCTGGTCGAGGAGCCGCTGCGCGCGGCCAATGCGGCGCGCTTCGCCGATGCCGAGATCATCTCCACCTTCCTCCATTCGAGCCTCGACCGGCGCGTGCTGGAGCGGCTTGCCGCCCTGCGGCTGATCGCGACGCGCTCGACCGGTTTCGACCACATCGACCTCGCCTATTGCCGGGCGCGCGGCATCGTGGTGAGCAACGTGCCGAGCTATGGCGAGGCGACGGTCGCCGAGCACGTCTTCGCGCTGCTCTTGACGATCAGCCACCGCATGCGCGAGGCGGCGGAACGGGCGCGCAACGGCCCCTTCTCGCCGCGCGGGCTGGCCGGCTTCGACCTGGCCGGCAAGACGCTCGGCGTCGTCGGCACCGGCCGCATCGGCCGCCACGTGGTGCGCATCGCGCGCGGCTTCGACATGACCGTCGTGGCCTGCGATGCCGCGCCCGACGCCTGGCTCGCCCGCCGCCTCGGCTTCCGCTACGCGGCGCTCGATGCGGTGCTGGCGACGGCCGACATCGTCACGCTGCACGTGCCGGCGACGCGGCAGACGGACGGGCTGATCGACGGCAGGGCGCTGGCGCGCATGAAGCCCGGCGCGGTGCTGATCAACACGGCGCGCGGCAGCCTGGTCGACCCGCATGCGCTGATCGCGGCGCTGAATGACGGCCGGCTGGCGGCCGCCGGCCTCGACGTGCTGCCCGACGAGCCGGGCATCCGCGAGGAGGCGGAGCTGATCTGCTCGATCTACTGCGACCGGCACGACCTGAAGAGCCTGGCGGCGAGTCACGTCCTCCTGCGCATGCCCAACGTGGTGGTGACGCCGCACAGCGCCTTCAACACGCGCGAGGCGGTGGCGCGCATCGCCGGCACCACGCGCGACAACATCGCGGCCTTCCTCGAGGGCCATCCGCAGAACGTGGTCGCCGCCGCGCCGCCGGGCGCCGCGCCGGCCTGAGCACAGCAAACGGGGAGAGCCAGCCATGCCAAGGGAGCGCATCCGGGTCGCCGTCAACGGCTACGGCGTGATCGGCAAGCGCGTGGTCGACGCCGTCGCCGCGCAGGACGACATGCAGGTGGCCGGCGTCGCCGACGTCGGCACCGACTGGCGCATGCAGGTGGCGGCCGCGCGCGGCCACGCGCTGTTCGCCGCCGCCGGCGAGCGCGCCGCGGCGATGCGCACGGCAGGCCTGCCGGTCGCCGGCACGCTCGACGACCTGCTCGGCGTCGCCGACGTGGTCGTCGACTGCACGCCGAAGGGCGTCGGCGCGGCCAATGCCGAGACCTATCGTGCGCGCGGCGTGAAGTTCGTCGTGCAGGGTGGCGAGGCGCATGCGGTGACCGGCCATTCCTTCGTCGCCGAGGCCAGCTACGCGGGCGCCATCGACCGCGCGGCGACGCGGGTCGTCTCGTGCAACACCACGTCGGTGGTGCGCACGCTGACTGCGCTCAAGCGCGCCGGCCTCCTGGCGCGCGCTCGCGGCACGCTGATGCGCCGCGCCACCGACCCGTGGGAGAGCCATCGCGGCGGCATCATGAACACGCTGGTGCCCGAGGACACGATCCCCAGCCATCAGGGGCCGGACGCGCGCACCGTCGACCCGGCGCTCGACGTCGTCACCATGGCGATCAAGGTGCCCGAGACGCTCGCCCATCTGCACGCCTGGTCGGTGCAGCTCAGCCGGCCGGCGGAGCGCGACGAGGTGCTGGCGGCGCTGCGCGCCTCATCGCGCATCGCCATGGTGCGCATGGCCGACGGCCACGCCGCCATCAACACCGTCAGGGAGATGATGGCCGACGTCGGCCGGCCGCGCGACAGCCTCTACGAGGTGGCGCTGTGGGAGGACCTGGTCACCGTGGAGGGCGACGAGGCGTTCTACGTCTACATGGTCGACAACCAGGCGATCGTCGTTCCCGAGACGGTCGACGCGATCCGCGCGCTGACCGGCCGCGAGCGCGACGCCGCCGCCTCGATCGCCGCCACCGATGCCGCGCTCGGCGTCGGCCGGCCCTTCGCATGACGGCGGGCGCGGCTTTGACCGCGCGCCGGGCGCGGCGTATGCCGGCCCGGTCCGCGGCCGCCTCGGCGTGGCCGCATGCAGAGGAGCAGCAACGGTGACCGCGATCCTGACCGTGACGATGAACCCGACCATCGACGTCTCGGCGGCGACGGAGACGGTGGCGCCGGTGCGCAAGCTGCGCTGCAGCGACGTGCGCCGCGATCCGGGCGGCGGCGGTATCAACGTGGCGCGCGTCGTCAAGCGGCTCGGCGGCGCGGTGAGCGCGCTCTATCCGACGGGCGGGCCGACCGGCCGTCTGCTCAACCGGCTGGTCGAGGCCGAGCAGATCGCCGGGCTGACCGTCGAGGTGGCGGCCGACACGCGCGAAAGCTTCACCGTGCTCGAGACGGCGAGCGGCGAGCAGTACCGCTTCGTGCTGCCGGGGCCGGAGCTGGCCGAGGCCGAATGGCAGGCCTGCCTGGCGCAGCTCGCCGCACCGGGCGCGGCGCCGCCGGCCTTCCTGGTGGCGAGCGGCAGCCTGCCGCCCGGCGTGCCGGACGACTTCTATGCCCGGCTCGCCGAGGCCGCCGACGCGGCCGGCAGCCGCGTCATCCTCGACACCTCGGGGCCGGCGCTCGCCGAGGCGCTCGACTACGGCGTCTATCTCGTCAAGCCCAATCTGCGCGAGCTCGCCGACCTGACCGGCCGGCGGCTCGACGGCGAGGCGGACTGGAGCGCGGCGGCGGCCGAGATCGTGCGCTGCGGCCGCGCGTCGGTCGTCGCGCTGACGCTCGGCGAGCGCGGTGCGCTGCTGGTCACGCGCGACAGGTGGCTGCGGGCGGAGGCGCCGGCGGTCGACGTGGCGAGCGCGGTGGGCGCCGGCGACAGCTTCCTGGCCGGCCTGGTCTGGCGGCTGGCCGAGGGCGGCGACCTGGAGGACGCCTTCCGCTACGGCGTGGCCGCCGGCAGCGCGGCGCTGCTGACGCCGGGCACCGATCTCGCCCAGGCCGCCGACATCGCCCGGCTCTACGCGGCCGTGCGGGTGGAGGCGCTGGCGCCGGCCGACGGGCCGTGACGGCGCGGCGCGCGGCCGCCCGGTGGCGCCGGCGATGACGCCCGGCGACGCGCTGCGGCTCGTCGCCGTCATGGTGCTGTGGGCGGCATGCTACCCGCTGATCGCCGCCGGCCTCGACCTGGCGCCGCACGTCACCTTCGCCGCGCTGCGCGCGGCGATCGCCGGCGCGGTGCTCGTCGCGCTCGGCCTCGCGCTCGGCCGCCGGCTGCCGGCCGGCCGTGCCGCCTGGGGCCTGGTCGCCATTGCCGGGCTCGGCGCCACCGGCCTCGGCTTTCTCGGCATGTTCCACGCCGCGGAGTTCGTCGCGCCGGGCATCGCCACGGTGGTCGCCAACACGCAGCCGATCCTCGCCGCCGTCCTGGCGCACGCCGTCCTGGGCGAGCGGCTGGGCGCGGCCGGCTGGCTCGGCCTCGCGGCCGGTTTCGCCGGCATCGCGCTGATCGCGTGGCCGGGCCTGGCGGCCGGCGTGGAAGGCGCGGTGCTCGGCCTCGGCTACGTCATGCTGGCGGCCGCCGGCGTATCGGTCGGCAACATCGCCATCAAGCGCCTGGCCGGGCGCAGCGATCCGGCGATGGCGATGGGCGCGCAGCTTCTCGTCGGCGCCGTGGCGCTGGCGCTGCTCGCGGGGCTGACCGAACGGCCGGCCGCGCTCGCATGGAGCGGCGAGTTCGCGCTCGTCGTCCTGACGCTGGCGCTGTTCGGCTCCGCGCTCGCCTTCTGGCTGTGGGCGGCGGCGCTGCGGCGCGTGCCGCTCAACCGTGCCAACGCCTTCACCTTCCTGGTGCCGATCCTCGGTCTCGCCATGGGCGCGGCGTTCTACGGCGAGCGGCTCGGGCTGCCCGAGGCGGCGGGAGCCGCGCTGGTCGTCGCCGGGATCGCGCTGGTGCAGCGCGACGGCGGGCGGCGGCTTGACGCGACCCCGGCCGATGCCCCAACACCGCGTGCAACGCGTCCGCCTCCGCCGCGTTAGGTCACGACGCCGAAAGGGAAAGCGGTTCGCGCTCGACCGGATGGTCCATCTGGTCGATTTCGCCGCATGTCTGCGACGCCGGTGAGCCCCGGCGGCGGCGACGTGCCCCAGACGGCGGAACACGCGGACCGGCCGCATGCGGCTGCCGGTCTGCCGCCAAGCGCCGGGAGAAGGGCCGATGCTGACGGTCTTCGTCATCGCCTTGCAGATCGTCTTGCCGCTCGCCCTTCTGGTCTGGCTGGCCTTCGCGCCGGCCGCCAGCCTGACCGGCCTGGCGCTGCAGGCGGCCGGCGTCGGGTTGTTCCTGCTCGCGCTGGCGCGCATCGCGATGTGGACGGTGCCGCCGTGGTGGACGCCCTATCTTTACGGCATCCTGTGGCTGCTGATCGTGCTCCGGCACGTGGCGGCCGGCGGCCTGGCGGCGCGGCCGCTGTGGCCGTCGGCCGCCTGGGGCTGGGCGGGCGCCGGGCTGGCGCTGGCGCTCGCCGTGTTCGGCGGCTGGTTCTCCGGCATGGCCGTGCTGGCACGCGCCGCGCCGCCCGTCGCCACGGTCGACATCGCCAATCCGCTCGGCCCCGGCCGCTACGTCGTCGGCCACGGCGGCTCGCGCGGCATCGTCAACGCCCATCTCAAGGTGCTCGACACCACCGTCGCGCGCCATGCCGAGTGGCGGGGCCAGGCCTACGCGGTCGACCTGTTCGCCGTCGACCGCCTCGGCCTGCGCGCCGACGGCTGGCGGCCGCGCGACCCGGCGCGCTACGCGATCTTCGACCGCCCGGTCCATGCGCCCTGCGCCGGCAAGGTGATCGGCGCGCGCAACGACCTGCCCGACATGCCGGTGCCGGACATGGACGCGGAGAACCTGCTCGGCAACCACGTTCTGCTGCGCTGCGCGGAGGCCGTCCTGCTCTTCGCGCATCTGCGCCAGGGCAGCGTGGGCGTGGCAGCCGGCGAGACCGTGGCGCGCGGCGCGCTGCTCGGCCGCGTCGGCAATTCCGGCAACACGTCGGAGCCGCACCTGCACCTGCATGCCCAGCGTCTGTCGGCCACCCGCGCGCCGGTCGCCGGCGCGCCGCTGGCGCTGCGCATCGACGGCCGCCGGCTGGTGCGCAACGACCGGCTGGTCGGACGCGACTGGTGAGGCGCGCGAGCGGTGCTCCACCCATCGGCGGTTGGCGAGCACCGTCTCACGCCGCGGCGCCGTCGGCGCTCAGCACCTCGCGCAGCAGCGGGTTGGGGAAGCGGCGCGCCTGGGTGACGGCGTAGAAGGCTTCCGAGAGGCCCGGCAGCCGCGTCGCCTCGACCAGCCGGCCGGAGGCCAGTTCGTCGCGCACCACGATCGGCGGCACCACCGCCAGCCCGACGCCCTCGCGCGCCAGAAGCCGCATCATCGCCATGTCGTCGACCTCGGCGGCGACCCGCGGGCGCACGCCCAGCCGGTCGGCCATCGCGTCGAAGCCGACGCGCACGCCGCTTTCGGCCGTCGGCAGGATGAGCGGCTCGCGAGCCAGCAGCTCGGCCAGGGCGCGGTCGGAGCCGACCCGCTCGGGCACGCCGACCAGGCTGACGCGCTGCTCGGCCAGCCGGTGGGCGATCCACGGCGCGGCGCCGTCGGCCGGCGGCGCGCGGTTGACCAGCACGACGTCGAGGCGCAGCGCCTCGAGCGCCTGCAGGAGGTCGCCATAGGCGCCCGAGGACAGCACCACCTCGACGTCGTCGCGGCCGAGGACCGGGCGCAGGAAGGCGATCTGAAAGTTGCGCGACAGCGTCGCCAGCGCGCCGACGCGCAGCACGCGCCGGGCGCCGCTGCCGGTCTCGCGCAGCGTGCCGACGAGCTCGTCGCCGGCGGCGAAGATGGCGTCGGCATGGTCGAGCGCGATGCGGCCGGCCTCGGTCAGCACAAGGCTCTTGCCGCGCCGCTCGAACAGCGCGTGGCCGAGCTGCGCCTCGAGCTTCTGGATCTGCGTCGACAGCGCCGACTGCGAGACGTTGAGGCGCGCGGCGGTGCGGGTGAGGTTGCCCTCATGCGCCACCGCCCAGAAGTAGCGCAGGTGGTTGTAGTTGAGCGCGGCCATGACGGTTCGTTCCTTTTTTGAGAACGATACCATCCAAACAATGAATTTTATAGATCGAATTTCGGCTGCTATCTCCGCCGCACCGCTCGTTCACGCCGGAGGTCCGCATGAGCCCGATCGTCGCCCTCGTTCCGCTTGCCGCGCCCGCGCTGCTGGTCGCCGCCGCGCTCCTGGCCTATGCCTCGCCGGGCCCGCGTCCGCGCCGTGCGTTGGCAGCCGCGCAGGGGGCGGCGCTCGCCGCGCTGGCGCTCGCCGTCGCCGCCGCCGTCGGCCTGCTGCTCGCCGGGCCGGCCACCTCGGCGCTGATCGGCGCCGGCGGCATCGGCCTGTCGGTCCGGCTCGACGCGCTCAGCGCGACGCTGTTCGCCCTCGTCGGCTTCCTCGGCGCGATCGTCGTCGCCTATTCGCGCCGCTATCTCGACGGCGAGGCGCGCCAGGGCGCCTTCACCGGGCATCTGTGCCTGACGCTCGCCGCCGTCCTGCTCTTGGTGCTGTCGGGCAACCTCGTCCAGCTCGTCGCCGCCTGGATCGCCACCAGCGCGGCGCTGCACCGGCTGCTGCTGTTCTACGGCGAGCGGCCGAAGGCGGCGCTTGCGGCGCGCAAGAAGTTCCTCACCGCGCGGCTCGCCGACGCCACGCTGATCGTCGCGGCGGTGGTGATCGGGGTGCAGTTCGGCACCACGGACATCGCCACGATCCTCGAACGCGCGGCGGCCGCCGATGGCGCGCCGGCCGGCGTCGGCCTCGCCGCCGTGCTCGTCGCCGTCGCCGCGCTGGTGAAGTCGGCGCAGTTTCCCGCCCATGGCTGGCTGCCCGAGGTGATGGAGACGCCGACGCCGGTCTCGGCGCTGCTGCATGCCGGCATCATCAATGCCGGCGGCTTCCTGGTCATCCGCTTCGCCGACGTGATGGTGCTGTCGGCCGCCTCGCTGCATATCCTGGCGCTCGTCGGCGGCTTCACCGCGCTGTTCGGCGCGGCCGTCATGCTCACCCAGACGAGCGTCAAGGTCTCGCTCGCCTGGTCGACGGTGTCGCAGATGGGCTTCATGCTGCTGCAGTGCGGCCTCGGCCTGTTTGCGCTCGCCCTGCTGCACATCGTCGCCCACTCGCTCTACAAGGCGCACGCCTTCCTGTCGTCGGGCAGCGTGGTGGAGATCGCCCGCGCCTCCTTCGTGCCCGACCGCACGCCGCCCGGTCTCGGCGCGACGCTCGCCAGCCTGGCGCTGGCCGTCGCGCTCTATGCCGGCGTCGGCTGGACCTTCGGCCTGTCGCCGGCGGCCGCGCCGCAGGCGCTGGCGCTCGGCGCCATCCTGGTGATGGCGCTCACGCTGCTCCTGTCGCAGGCGGCGGCCGGCGCGTCGAGCGGCCCGGTGATCGGCCGCACGGCGGCCGCGGCCGGCGCGGTGTCGGTCGCCTACTTCGCGCTGCATGCCGGCGCCGGCGCGCTCTATGCCGGCGTCGTGCCGCCGCCGCCCGCCGCCGACGCGCTCGGCTACGCGATCATGGCGCTGGCCGTGGTCTCCTTCGCGGCGGTGACCGTGCTGCAGATCGTCGAGCCGTCGCGCGCCACCGCGCCGTTCTGGCGGGCTGCCCGCATCCATCTCGCCAACGGCCTCTACGTCAACGCCGCCTTCGACCGCCTGATCGGCGCGCTCGACCGCCCCGCCGCCAGCCCCAAGTGAGGAACCCCGCCATGAACGCGCCCTTTTCGCATCCCCGGGCGGCCGAAGCGGCCGCGCCCTCGGCCCCGACCATCCACACCGCGGCCGAGGCGGCCGGCCGGCGCATCGCGCCGGTGTGGCCGCTGCGGACCTTCGTCGCCGTCAACCCCTTCCTCGGGCTCGCCGGGCAGCGCTTCGAAGAGGCCGCCGAGACCTTAGCCGCCACCGCCGGGGCGCGGCTGACGATGCCGCGCGCCTTCTATCGCGCGGCGATCGCCGACGGCCGCATCACCGCCGACGACCTCGCCGCGGCGCTGGCCGAGCGCGAGCTGCCCGGCCTGCCGCGCGACGCCGCCGCGCTGGCGGCGGCCGCGAACGAGGCCGACGCCGCCCCGCCGCCGCCGATCCAGACCGTCGCCGACGTCGCCGGCGCGCTCGCCGGCAAGGACTGGGCGGGCTTCGTCGTCGACCAGGTGTCGGCCTTCGCCGCCGAGCAGTTCGACGAGGGGCAGGCGGCCTGGGTGACGCCCGACCGCGACGGCGACCTCTACCGGGCGTGGCGGCGGCGGGCTCTCGTCGACCGCACGCCGGAGGTGATGGGCCTTGCCGGCTTCCGCGCGGCGGTGGCGCGGCTGCCGCAGGATGCCGATGCGCTGCTGGTCGAGGCGGTGCGCCGGCTCGGCCTGCCGCCGGCTGGCCTCGAGCGCTATTTCCACCGCCTGCTGATGAGCGTCGGCGGCTGGGCCGCCTATGCGCGCTGCCGCGTCTGGCAGGCCGAGCTGGCCGGCGGCAGCGACGGCGCGCTGACGGCGCTGCTCGCCGTGCGGCTGGCGCACGAGGCGGTGCTGCACGCGCTGTTCGCCGACCGGCCGGGCTTTGCGGAGACCTGGCGCTCGGCGCGCGCGCGGGCCGCCGAGCCGGCGGCGCCGTCGCGCGCGCTCGCCGTCGACGCGGCTTTGCAGCGCGCGCTGGAAAAGGCGTGGCAGCGCCGGCTCGCCGACCGGCTCGGCCAGCCGGCCGCGCCGGCGGCGGCCGGCCGCGCCGCGGTGCAGGCGGCGTTCTGCATCGACGTGCGCTCGGAGGTGTTCCGCCGGGCGCTGGAAAGCGTGGCGCCGGAGATCGAGACGATCGGCTTCGCCGGCTTCTTCGGCTTTCCGATCGAGTACGTGCCGCTCGGCCAGAGGCAGGGCGGGGCGCAATGCCCGGTGCTGCTGACGCCGGCCTTCACCGTGTGCGAGAGCGTGCGCGACGCCGACGCGCCGGAGGAGGCGGGCATCCTGCGCCTGAGGCTGGTGCGGCGGCGCGCCGGCCGCGCCTGGAAGGCGTTCAAGCTGGCCGGCGTCTCCTCCTTCGCCTTCGTGGAAAGCACCGGGCTTGCCTATCTCGGCAAGCTGGTGGGCGACGCGTTCGGCTTCTCGCGCACCGTGCCGCATCCGGCGGCCGAGGGCCTCGACCCGGCGGTGCGGTCGCGGCTGGCGCCGCGCCTGGAGCCTGGCGCGCTGGCCGGCCGCGCCACCGGCATGGCGCCGGCCGCCCGACTCGACGCCGCCGAGGCGGTGCTCAAGGCGATGTCGCTGACCTCGGGCTTCGCCCGCCTCGTGCTCCTGGCCGGGCACGGCTCGACCACGGTCAACAATCCGCATGCCAGCGGGCTCGACTGCGGCGCCTGCGGCGGCCACACGGGCGAGGCCAACGCGCGCGTCGCGGCGGCCGTGCTCAACGATCCGGCCGTGCGCAACGGGCTGCGCGAACGCGGCATCGCGGTGCCCGACGACACCGTCTTCGTCGCCGCGCTGCACGACACGACCACCGACACGGTGCGGCTGTTCGACACCGAGGCGCTGCCGGCCGGCCACGCCGCCGACGTCGGCGCGCTGCAGGCGCGGCTCGACGCGGCCGGCCGGCTGGCGCGCGCCGAGCGCGCGGCGCTGCTCAACCTGCGGGCCGGGCGGCCGGTCGACCCGCAGGTGCTGGCGCGCAGCCGCGACTGGTCGGAGGTGCGGCCGGAATGGGGGCTGGCCGGCTGCGCCGCCTTCATCGCCGCGCCGCGCGCGCGCACCGCCGGGCGCGATCTCGGCGGCCGCGCCTTCCTGCACAGCTACGACTGGCGCCAGGACCGCGACTTCGCCACGCTCGAGCTGATCATGACCGCGCCGATGGTGGTGGCGAGCTGGATCAGCCTGCAATATTACGGCTCGACGGTCGACAACCGCGTCTTCGGCAGCGGCAACAAGGTGCTGCACAACGTGGTCGGCACCGTCGGCGTGCTGGAGGGCAATGGCGGCGACCTGCGCACCGGGCTGCCCTGGCAGTCGCTGCACGACGGCGAGCGGCTGGTGCACGAGCCGCTGCGGCTGACGGTCGCCATCGAGGCGCCGCGCGAGGCGATGAGCGCGGTGATCGCACGCCATCCCGGCGTGCGCGCGCTGGTCGACAACGGCTGGCTGCACCTCTTCGCGCTTAACGGCGATGGCCGCCTCGCCTGGCGCTATGCCGGCGACCTCGCCTGGCAGGAGATGCCGGCGGGCGCGACGGCCGACGCCGCCTGAAACGCCGGGCCGGGGATGCCCGCGCCGCCGGTGCCGGCGGCGCGGAGGTCTGCCGCCTCCGCGTCGGCCGCGGCGGCAAGGTGCGGCGGGCGGCCTCGCCCGGCGACGCAGACTTGCGGCAAAATCAACTGGATAGGTCGCGACGGCGGGCAAAAACGCTTCACACGTTTCGGCATCATGGTCTAAGGAGGGGCCTCTCGATCCGAAGCATTTGCCATGTCTGGAGACCGAACGTCGGCGGAACGGCGCCGCCCCCTGCGTGCGCTGGCCGAGCGGCGGCGGCCGCTCCTGCGCGCGGCGCTGGCGCTGGCGCTCGGCACGGCGGGCGGCGCCGCCTTCGCCTGGCTCGACATGCCGCTGCCCTGGATGCTGGGGGCGATGGCGCTGTCGACGCTCGCCGCGCTGCTGTCGCTGCCGGTCTCCTCGCCGATGGCCGTGCGTCCGCCGATGAGCGCGGTGCTCGGCGTGCTGCTCGGCGCGGCCTTCACGCCCGAGCTGTTCTCGCAGGTGCTGCGCTGGGGGCCGACGATCGCCGGCCTCGCCGTCTTCGTCGCGACGGCGGGCGCGGCCGCCACGCTCTACTTCCGCTACGTCGCGCGCATGGACTGGACCACCGCCTATTTCGCCGGCATGCCCGGCGGGCTGGTCGAGATGGTGCTGGCGGCCGAGGACCGCGGCGGCGACACGCGCACCATCGCGCTGATCCATTCGGCGCGCGTCTTCCTCATCGTCTTCGCGATTCCCTTTCTCGTCGGCATCCTGGAGGGCGGGCTGCCGCGCGGCGGCGGCTTCTCCAAGCTCGAGCCGGGCGGCTTCGGCCTCGCCGATCTCGCCTGGCTCGTCGGCTGCGCGGCGGGCGGGCTGTGGCTCGGCCGGCGGCTGCGGCTGCCGGCCGCACCGCTGATGGGGCCGCTGATCCTGAGCGCGGCCGCGCACGGCGCGGGGCTGACCACCTTCGTGCCGCCCGACAGCCTGGTGGCGACGGCCCAGGTGGTGATCGGCACCACGATCGGCTGCCGCTTCCTCGGCACGCCGGCGCGCCGCATCGTCGTGGTGCTCGCCTATTCGCTGGGCGCCACGGCGATCTTCGCCGCCTTCACGCTCGCCTTCGCCTTCGCGCTCGGCTGGCTGACCGGCATGCGGCCGGCGCCGATCGTGCTCGCCTATTCGCCCGGCGGCGTCGCCGAGATGGGCCTGATCGCGCTGGCGCTGCAGGTCGAGATCGCCTTCGTCACCGTGCATCACATCCTGCGCCTGATCATGGTCATGGCCTTCGCGCCGGCGCTCTTTCGCCTGCTCGGGCCGAAGCGCGGCGGCTGAAACCCGCCGCGCGGATCGCCGAAAGGTTGCCGTAACGTCAAATACAACTGGACGTTGAATACGCCCCGGTGTACTCTGCCTGTCCGTTCCGACAGTCAGGGAGGCTCGCATGGCGAAGGGCGGGAACAAGCAGGGCGGTGCGCGCGCCAGGAAGAGCGCCGACCGCGACGACGACACCGCAACGGGCGCCGCGCCGCCCGGCTGGCGTCCGCCGGTCACCACGCGGCAGAAGGACGCGGCCGATCTCGACTGGTCGCGCACCTATCACGTCAACTCCGTCGAGGCGTTCGTCAACGGCCTGTTCGGCCTCTACTCCGGCGTGTTCGAGGACTTCCTCGACGATGCCGGCAAAAAGGCCGAGCTCGGCGAGACGGTGCTCTATCAGGTGCGCGAGCCGGCGCATCTGCGCTTCGAGATCAAGAAGCTCGGACCCAACGAGTTCGAGGTGCGCGGCGCCCATTTCGCGACGCCGTCCGGGGTCAACATCTGCGTCGGATTCGATCCGCTCGACGCACAAGGGGGAGGAAGACAAGCCATGTACTACAACGCGCCATTCACCACCACCGGCACGCCGACGACGACAACCTGGGGTACGCCCACCACGACGACGGGCACGCCGACGACGTCCACCTGGGGCACGCCGACGACGACGACGGGCACGCCGACGACCTCGACCTGGGGCACGCCGACCACGACGACCGGCACGCCGACCACCTCCACCTGGGGCACGCCGACGACGACGACCGGCACGCCGACCACCTCGACCTGGGGCACGCCGACGACGACGACCGGCACGCCGACCACCTCGACCTGGGGCACGCCGACCACGACGACGGGCACGCCGACGACCTCGACCTGGGGCACGCCGACGACCACCACCGGCACGCCCACGACGTCCACCTGGGGCACGCCGACGACCACCACCGGCACGCCCACGACGTCCACCTG
>NZ_JAOAOP010000079.1 GCF_030398335.1 Aquibium sp. A9E412 | reverse complement strand
CTCAAGCATGGCAGCGGTCTCCGAATCACCGCCACCAACCGAATCAGAATCCAAGCAAGTTCGAAACACCGTTAACCCGAGTTCACTGCCGTGCGGCCTGCCGGCGGCCGTTGACGCCGGCGGCAAGCTTGACTATAAGCCGCGCGACAGCGGTGGCCCGAACGGCCGCCCGTTTTGTTTTTGCCCGCGCCGCCGCGGTCCGGGCCGCATTCGACGGACACGAGAGAGGACCCATGGCCAACACGCCTTCGGCCAAGAAAGCCGTGCGCAGGATCGCCCGGCGCACCGCCATCAACAAGAACCGCCGCTCGCGCGTGCGCAGCTATGTGCGCAAGGTCGAGGAGGCGCTCAACGCCGGCGACCGCGCGGCCGCCGAGGCCGCCCTCAAGGCGGCCCAGCCCGAGCTGATGCGCGCCGCCTCGAAGGGCGTGCTGCACCGCAACACCGCGTCGCGCAAAGTGTCGCGCCTGGCGCGCCGGCTGAAGACGCTCAACGCCTGAGCGCGCCGTCCGAGCGACAGCGAATGGCCCGGTGCCCGGCACCGGGCTTTTTTCGTGTCCGCAGCTTGTGCGGCAAGCCGCCCGCCAGGGCCGCGACGGCCCTCCGCACCTAGCCGGTTGATTTGCCGGCACAATCGGGCGAGATTCCCTTTCGCAGCGTCACACGCGGCCTCGTCGCCGCAGTCCCGCCACCGCGAATTCGCTGGCGATTTCAATTCGTTGCGAATCTTTATCCACATCTTGTTCCCGTCACGGACGGCCCTCTCCGGAGGGCTGCGAGTCAAGCGGTTTTTTTTGCATTTTTTTCCGCGCAGAGGCCGGCGCGGCACACCGCGGAAAAGAGTTTGAATCAAAACGGCTTATCGCGCGGGGTGCGACATGGCGTTGCGGCGGCGAGGGTTTCGGCGGCCCGATTCGTAAAAAAAGCGTTAGGCGCGGCCTTGCCCTCGCGGCCCCGATTTCGGTAATGTCTGGCCATCGAGAGGGCGGGCCCAACGGCCTGAAGCGCCAGCCAAAATCGGCAGCGATTTCAACGCGAACCGTGGTTCGCGAATGGTCGGGCCTTGTCTTCTCGGGGGCGATCTGAGTGGGATTTTCCGCAACGCGTAACGGCCGCGACAAGCTCCTGGCCGGGTGCCGCGTTGCGCCGATTTCAGCCGCAGACGCCGACGGACGACATCGCTGTGGCACGCAACGCCGGCCGGCGGGACGGCGTTTGGCAGCCGCAGCACGGAGACTGGACGAGCAAAAAGGGGGGCGGATCGAGGCACGGACCGGACATGACGAGGCGGACCGCCGCCGGCCGCAGAGCCGGCGAGACAAAAGAATGCAGGACGAGGCAGGACAGGCAATGCAAAGCGGCGCTGAAAGGACGGTCACGGGGGACCTTCCTTTCCACAACACGACAAAGACCGAGGGGCGGGGGATGACGGAAGCGGGCAGATCGGCCGAGGCGTTCGACCGCGTGCGCACGCAGCTCAAGGCGCGACTGGGCAGCGAGGTCTACTCGAGCTGGTTCGGCCGCATGAAGCTGGCAGAGGCCTCCAAGGGCAGCGTCCGCCTTTCCGTTCCCACCGCATTCCTGCGCTCGTGGATCAGCGGTCACTATCTCGACCTCATCACCGAGCTTTGGAAACAGGAGGATCCCGACCTGATGCGGGTCGACGTGGTCGTGCGCACCGCCACCCGCGGCAGCCGCCCGGCGGGCGAGGAGCCGGCGCCGGCGCGCCGCGTCACCGCACCGACGCCGCTGCGCACCGGCACCATGCTGGGCGGCCTGGCCGAGCGCACCGCGCCGCCCTGCGCCGCGCAGCCCGAGCGGGCGGAGATGCGCTCCTCCGTGCTCGGCTCGCCGCTCGACAGCCGCTACACCTTCGATTCCTTCATCGAGGGCGCGTCGAACCGCGTCGCCTATGCCGCCGCGCGCAGCGTGGCGGAATCGGGCTCCAGCGCCGTGCGCTTCAATCCCCTGTTCCTGCACGCCTCGGTCGGCCTCGGAAAGACCCACCTGCTGCAGGCCATCGCGGCGGCCGCGCTGCAGCGCAACCCGCAGTCGCGCGTGCTCTACCTGACGGCGGAGTACTTCATGTGGCGCTTCGCCACCGCGATCCGCGACAACAACGCGCTGACCCTCAAGGAGCAGCTCCGCGACATCGACCTTCTGATCATCGACGACATGCAGTTCCTGCAGGGCAAGTCGATCCAGAACGAGTTCTGCCACCTGCTCAACATGCTGCTCGACAGCGCCCGCCAGGTGGTGGTGGCCGCCGACCGGCCGCCGTCGGAGCTGGAATCGCTCGAGCCGCGGGTCAAGTCGCGCCTCAACGGCGGCGTCTCGCTGGAAATGGCGACGCCCGACTACGACATGCGGCTCGGCATCCTCCGGCAGCGGCTGGCCGCCGCGCAGGCCGAGGACGCCTCGCTCGACATTCCCGAGGAGATCCTCGGCCATGTCGCGCGCACGGTGATCGGCAGCGGCCGCGAGCTGGAGGGCGCCTTCAACCAGCTCCTGTTCCGCCACTCCTTCGAGCAGATCACGCTCGAGCGGGTCGAGGAGATCCTCGGCCACATCTACCGCTCGGGCGAGCCCAAGCGCGTGCGCATCGAGGACATCCAGCGCATCGTGGCGCGCCACTTCAACGTGTCGAAGACGGAGCTCCTGTCGAACCGGCGCACGCGCACCATCGTCAAGCCGCGGCAGATCGCCATGTATCTGTCGAAGGTGCTGACGCCGCGCTCGCTGCCGGAGATCGGCCGCCGCTTCGGCGGACGCGACCACACCACCGTGCTGCACGCCGTGCGCAAGATCGAGGGCCTGTCGGGCGACGACGGCAAGCTTGCCCAGGAGATCGAGCTGCTCAAGCGGCTGATCAACGAGCAGGCGTAGGCCCGGCCGGCGGCGGCCGCCGCCGCCGCTTCGACCGGCGCGGTTATCCCCAGCGATGGCCGCGCCGGGGCGCGGCAGGACGCCGCGCAGACTTGCCTTCGCGGCCGATTTCCTGTCAGTCTGCGGCGATTGCGACACCCGCCATGGCGCGCTTTTGCCGGGCAGCGGCGCTGCCCGGGCGCGCTCTTCAGCCGATGAGATCGACCCGGTCATGCGTGTAATCCTCGAACGCTCCAACCTCCTGAAATCGCTTGCGCACGTCCACCGGGTCGTCGAGCGGCGCAACACCATTCCGATCCTGTCCAACGTGCTGCTGTCGGCCGACGGCGGCAGCCTGGAGCTGAAGGCGACCGACCTCGACCTCGAGGTGACGGAGGCGGTGGCCGCCAATGTCGAGCAGGCCGGCGCCACCACCGTTCCGGCGCACCTGCTCTACGACATCGTGCGCAAGCTGTCGGAGGGCGCCGAGGTGATGCTGGCGACCGACGAGAGCGGCACCACCATGGCGGTGACGGCGGGCCGCTCCAACTTCCGCCTGCAGTGCCTGCCGCAGGCCGACTTCCCGGAGCTTTCGGCCGGCAGCTTCACGCACAGCTTCCGCATGGACTCCACGGCGATGGAGGAGCTGATCGAGCACACCCAGTTCGCCATCTCCACCGAGGAGACGCGCTACTACCTGAACGGCATCTACCTGCACACGCACGAGGCCGACGGGACGCTGAAGCTGCGCGCGGTGGCGACCGACGGCCACCGCCTGGCGCGCGCCGAGATCGAGGCGCCGGCCGGCGCGGAGGGCATGCCCGGCATCATCATCCCGCGCAAGACGGTGAGCGAGCTGCAGAAGCTGGTCGACGATCCCGACGTGGCGGTGACCGTCGAACTGTCGGAGACCAAGATCCGCTTCACCATCGGCAGCGTGGTGCTGACCTCGAAGCTGATCGACGGCACCTTCCCCGACTACCAGCGCGTCATTCCGACCGGCAACGACCGCAAGCTGGTGCTCGACCGGCAGAGCTTCGCGGCGGCCGTCGACCGCGTCTCGACCATCTCGTCGGAGCGCGGCCGCGCCGTCAAGCTGACGATCGGCGACGGCCAGGTGACGCTGACCGTCAACAACCCGGATTCCGGCAGCGCCACCGAGGAGCTGCCGGCCGAATACGATTCCGAGGCGATGGAGATCGGCTTCAACGCCCGCTACCTGCTCGACGTGGCCGGCCAGATCTCGGGCAGCGAGGCGCGCTTCATACTGGCCGACGCCGGCTCGCCGACGCTGATCCAGGACGCCGCCGACGAGCGCACCCTCTATGTCCTGATGCCGATGCGCGTCTAGCGTGCCGCAGGCGACATCGACGGCGGAGCGCGCGGACCGTCCGGCGCAGGTGCACGTCGCCCGCCTCGCGCTGACCGACTTCCGCAACTATGCGCGCCTGGCGCTCGACCTGGAACCCGGCGCCGTCGTCCTGACCGGCGCCAACGGCGCCGGCAAGACCAACCTCCTGGAAGCGCTGTCGATGCTGGCGCCGGGCCGCGGCCTGCGGCGCGCCGTCTACGACGACGTGGCGCGCGCCGGCAGCGCCGGAGGCTTTGCCGTGCATGCCCGCATCGAGGGCCCCTTCGGCCGCTGCGAGATCGGCACCGGCACGGCCGGCGCGGCGCCCGGCGAGAGCGGCCGGCGGGTGCGCATCAACGGCGCGCCGGCGCGCGCGGCGGAGGAGATGCTCGACTGGATCCGGCTGATCTGGGTGACGCCGGCGATGGACGCGCTGTTCACCGGCCCGGCCGGCGACCGGCGCCGCTTCCTCGACCGGCTGGTGCTGACCATCGACCCCGGCCACGGCCGGCGCGTGCTCGACTACGAGCGGGCGATGCGCGCGCGCAACCGGCTGCTTGCCGAGGACTCGCGCGACGCCGCCTGGTTCGACGCGCTGGAGACGCAGATGGCCGAGACCGGCGTGGCCATGGCCGCCGCGCGGGCCGAGATGGTGCGTCTGATCGCCGCGCGCGCCGGCGCGGGCAGCGGCTCGCCCTTCCCGACCGCCGAGCTGGCGCTCGACGGCACGGTGGAGGCCGAGATCGGCGCCCGGCCGGCGGTCGACGTGGAAGAGACGCTGCGCGCCGCGCTCGCCGCCGGCCGGCCGCGCGACCGCGCCGCCGGGCGCACGCTGGACGGGCCGCACCGCACCGACCTCGCCGTCTTCCACGCGCCCAAGGCGATGCCGGCCGCGCGCTGCTCGACCGGCGAGCAGAAGGCGCTGCTGATCGGCCTGGTGCTCGCCCACGCCCGGCTGGTCGGCGAGCTGTCGGGCAGCGCGCCGGTGCTGCTGCTCGACGAGGTGTCGGCGCATTTCGACGCCGAGCGCCGCGCCGCGCTGTTCGACATCCTGGAGGAGATGAACGGCCAGTCCTTCATGACCGGCACCGAGCGGGCGCTGTTTGCCAGCCTCGAGGGCCGGGCCCAGTTCCTCACCGTCGCCGACGGCGCCGTCGCGCCCGGCGGATGAGACGGAGCCCACCCCTGCGACCGGCCGCGCCGGCCGCGCCGGGCCGCGTGGGGTGGCTCCCCTCGGCGGCAACATGCTCTATGCTCGGGCCATGAACCGTCCCGCCGATCCGCTGTCGCCCGAAGAGCTCGAGCGCTACGCGCGCCACATCGTGCTGCCCGAGGTGGGCGGCGCCGGCCAGCAGAAGCTGAAGCGCGCGCGGGTGCTGGTGATCGGCGCCGGCGGCCTCGGCGCGCCGCTGCTCCACTACCTGGCGGCCGCCGGCGTCGGCACGCTCGGCATCGTCGACGACGACACCGTCTCGCTGTCCAACCTGCAACGCCAGGTGATCCACGACACCGCTTCCGTCGGCCAGGCCAAGGTCGACAGCGCGCGCGCCGCCCTCGCCCGGCTCAACCCGCATGTCGCCGTCGTCGGCCACCGCCAGCGGCTCGACGCCGCCGGTGCGCCGGCGCTGGTCGCCGGCTACGACGTGGTGGCCGACGGGTCGGACAACTTCGCCACCCGCTACGCGGTGGCCGACGCCTGCCAGGCGATGGAGCGGCCGCTGGTGACGGCCGCCGTCGGCCGTTTCGACGGCACGCTGACCGTGCTCAAGCCGTTCGAGCGCGACGCCGACGGCGCGCCCTACCCATCCTATCGCGACCTGTTTCCCGAGCCGCCGCCCGACGGGCTGGTGCCGAGCTGCGCGGAGGCCGGCATCCTCGGCGCGCTGACCGGCGTGCTCGGCAGCCTGCAGGCGATGGAGGTCATCAAGCTCGTCACCGGCATCGGCGAGCCGCTGGTCGGCCGGCTGATGATGTACGACGCGCTCGGCGCACGCTTCGAGACCGTGCGCTACCGCGCCGGCCCGCCGCGGCAGCGCCGATGAGCCTGGCGCTCGACGCCGAGGCGCGCGCCGTCGCCGCCGGCCGCGACGGCCCGGGCGCGGCGATGGCCATGCGCATCGTGGCGACGACGGCCCGGCTGATGGGCGCCGGGCGGCTGATCCCGATCGCCTCGGCGCATATCGACGGCGCGCTCTATCACGGCGATTCCGGCACGCTGTTCGCCGAGCGGCTCGTCGCCGACGGCGCGCGGGTGGCGGTGCGCGCGACGCTCAACGTCGGCGCGCTCGACCTGACCGGCTGCGCCCGGACCCGGCTCGACCCGCACCGGCACACGATGGCGCGGCGCATGATGGAGGCCTACCGCGCGCTCGGCTGCGAGGCGACGTGGACCTGCGCGCCCTACCAGGCCGGCCACCGGCCGGCGGCCGGCAGCGACGTCGCCTGGGGCGAATCGAACGCGGTGGTGTTCTGCAACTCGGTGCTCGGCGCGCGCACCAACCGCTACGGCGACTTTCTCGACATCGCCTGCGCCATCGTCGGCCGGGCGCCGGACTACGGCCTGCACCGGGCGGAAAACCGCCGCGCCCGCTTCGTCTTCGACGTCGGCGGCCTCGACCCCGCCTTTCTCGCCGACGAGATCGCCTGGCCAGTGCTCGGCAGCCTGTTCGGCCGCGAGGCGGGCGACGCCGTCGGCGTGGTCACCGGGCTCGGCTTCGATCCCGGCGAGGACGCGCTCAAGGCGTTCGGCGCGGCCGCCGCCTCGACCGGCGCGGTCGGCCTGTTCCACGTCGCCGGCGTGACGCCGGAGGCGCCCGACGCCGCCACCGCCCTCGGCCACGAGCCGCCGGAACGCACGATCGTCGTGACGCCGGCCATGGTGGCGGCCACGCAGGCACGGCTGTCGACGGCCGAACGCCCGGCCCGGATCGACGCGGTGGCGGTCGGCAGCCCGCACCTGTCGCTCGCCGAGTTCGACCGGCTGGAGGCGCTGATCGCCGGCCGCCGGCTGGCGGTGCCGCTCTACGCCTGCACCGGGCGCCACGTGCTCGGCCCGCTCGCGCGCGACGGCCGCCGCAAGGCGCTGGAGGCGGCCGGCGTCGTCGTCGTGGCCGACACCTGCGTGGTGGTGACGCCGATCCTGGCCGAGCGGCCCGGCGCGGTGCTGATGACCAATTCCGGCAAGTTCGCCCACTATGCGCCCGGCAACACCGGCTGGGCGGTGCTCTACGGCTCGCTCGCCGCCTGCGTGGAAAGCGCGGTCGCCGGCCGGCCCGTGCTGTCGGGGCGGGCGGAATGAGCGGGGCGACGGCGCGCGTGCTGCTGGCCGGCGACGGCGGCCCCGTCGCCGGGCCGGCGCTGGTGCTCAGCGCCCCGATCAGCTTCTGGGGCGGCGTCGATCCGGCGCGCGGCCGGATCGCCGACCCGCGCCATCCCGAGCACGGCGCCGCGCTCGCCGGCACCGTTCTGTTCGTGCCCGCCACGGTCGGCTCGTCGTCGGCCGCAGCGGTGCTCCTGGAGCTCGTCCATGCCGGCCGGGCGCCGGCCGCGCTGGTGCTCGACCGGCCGGACGCGATCCTGCTGCTCGGCCTCGTGGTGGCGCGCGAGATGGGCTGGCCGGCGCCGCCGGCGCTCGCCCTGCCGCGCGCCGCGCAGGCCGCCTTCGCCGGCCGGCACGTGCGCGTGGCACCGGACGGCGCGCTCGAGGCGGACGCTTAGAGCCGGTCTGCGTTTCACGGAATCGCAGACCGGCTCTAACGCATTGTTTTCCCGCGTTTCCGAACGGCGAACCGGTTTCCACTTCGCCTGGAAACGCTATAGCGCCGTGCTGCTTCTCGCCGCATCGCCGACCGGCGCGAAAGGCTGGCCGCCATCGCACCGCGCGCCGCCTGAGCGGGCGGCCCGCGGCCTCAGTTGCGCGCCGGCAGCACCCGGTCGGGCGGGCGGTGGCCGTCGAACAGCGTGCGGATGTTGATCATCACCTTCTCGCCCATGTCGATGCGGCCCTCGACCGTGGCCGAGCCCATATGCGGCAGGATGACGACCTTGCCGGCGGCGGCGAGCTTGACGAGACGCGGGTTGACCGCCGGCTCGTGCTCGAACACGTCGAGCCCGGCGCCGGCCAGCTTGCCGCCCTCGATCATCGCGATCAGCGCGTCCTCGTCGACGATGTCGCCGCGCGCGGTGTTGACCAGATAGGCGCTCGGCTGCATCAGCGCCAGCCGGCGCGCCGACAGGAGATGGAAGGTGGCCGGCGTCGACGGGCAGTTGACCGAGATGATGTCCATGCGCGCCAGCATCTGGTCGAGGCCGTCCCAGTAGGTCGCCTCCAGCTCGTCCTCGATGGCGGCGGGCACGCGGTGCCGGTTGTGGTAGTGGATCGACAGGCCGAAGGCCTTGGCGCGGCGCGCCACGGCGGTGCCGATGCGGCCCATGCCGACGATGCCGAGCCGCTTGCCCCAGATGCGCCGGCCGAGCATCCAGGTCGGCGACCAGCCGGCCCACTTGGTCTCCGACGTCAGCACGTTGGCGCCTTCTGTCAGGCGCCGCGGCACCGCCAGCATCAGCGCCATCGTCATGTCGGCGGTGTCCTCGTTGAGGACGTTCGGCGTGTTGGTCACGGTGATGCCGCGCCGGGCCGCCGCGGCCACGTCGATGTGCTCGACGCCGTTGCCGAAATTGGCGATCAGCTTGAGCTGGTCGCCGGCCTGGGCGATCAGCGCGGCGTCGATGCGGTCGGTGATGGTGGGCACCAGGACCTCGGCCTCGCGCACCGCGGCGACGAGCTCGGGCTGCGTCATCGGCTTGTCGTCGATGTTGAGCCGCGTGTCGAACAGCTCGCGCATGCGCGTCTCGACCTGGTCGGGCAGCTTGCGTGTGATGACGACGAGCGGCTTCTTCCTGCCGGGCATGGCTTCCTCAGACTCGGGTCCCTTGTTGAGACCTCTTTAACCAAGACAGGCGACACTGGAAAACCGATATCGACCCCCGGCCTGTGTATCAATGGGGGCTGTCGATGACAAAGGAAAAGGCCCCGCCGCGGCCGCATGCGGGGCTTGTTCACATCGTTCGAGGAGGGCTGGAATGTCGCTTGTCGCCCTTGTCCGCCGCCTTGCGCTGGCCGGCCTCGCCGCCGTGCCGCTGGCCGCCATGCCCGCGCCGACGCTGGCCGCGGCCGAGGCCGGCCAGAGCGCGCGCGGGCCGAGCGGCCTGCCGCTGCCGCGCTTCGTCAGCCTGAAGTCGAGCCGCGTCAACATGCGCGTCGGACCGGGTCTCAGCTACGCCGTCGACTGGCTCTATCTCAAGGCCGGGCTGCCGATGGAGATCGTCCAGGAATACGACAACTGGCGCCGGGTGCGCGATGCCGAGGGGGCGGAGGGCTGGATCAACCAGGCGCTGCTGTCGGGCCGGCGCACCGCCGTCGCGGCGCCCTGGTTCAAGGGCAAGCAGGCGGCGATCCCGCTGCTTTCCGAGCCCGAGCGCGGCGCGCCGCCGGTCGCCCAGGTCGAGCCGGGCGCCATCGGCACGATCCGGCTGTGCAACGGCGACTGGTGCAAGATGACCTTCGCCGGCACCGACGGCTGGATCGACCAGGCGCAGGTCTGGGGCGCCTATCCGGGCGAGACGATCGAGGAATAGGGACGGCCGGCCGCCGGCCGGGAACCGTCAGCGCGGGCGCCTGGGGCGCAGCCTGACCACGATGTCGACATGGGCGACCTCCATGCCTTCGGGCGGCTCGGGCAGGTTGGCCACCGTCACCGGCCCTTCCGGGATGTCGACGAGCCGGTTCTCGTCTTCCAGGAAGAAGTGGTGGTGGTCCGACGTGTTGGTGTCGAAATAGGTCTTGGCGCCCTCGATCGGCAGGATGCGCAGCATGCCGACCTCGGTGAACTGGTGCAGCGCGTTGTAGACGGTGGCGAGCGACACGCGCACGCCGGCGGCGGCCGCCTCCTCGTGCAGCTCCTCGGCCGAGATGTGGCGGTCGCCATGGCCGAACAGCAGCGAGGCGAGCGCCACGCGCTGCCGCGTCGGACGCAGGCCGGACGCGCGCACGCGCTGCTCGATGCTGCCGCTCACCGTGGAAGTCGCCGCTGCCGTCAAGGACCCTGCCCGTCTGCTGCCGCCGTGACCGTGTCGCACGGTGGCCGTCGCACCGTGTCGCCGCACCCGCACGCCGCGGAGCGCGGTTGCGGGCCTTCAAGATATATTGCCTCCCCCCGTCGCAATCAATAGTGGCGGAACGGCGGCGCACGCGGCGGTGCGATATCGCACGCTGGGCTGTTCCCACGGGGAAACAAGCTGTGATAGGAGGTTGCGCAATCAGGACGGCGCGACCGGTGCGCCGCAACGGGGACGAACGGATGGACTCCACCGCGCGAGCGCGCTCCAGTTTCGACTACGAAGACCTTCTGGCCTGTGGCCGCGGCGAGCTTTTCGGGCCGGGCAACGCGCAGCTTCCCGCGCCGCCCATGCTGATGTTCGACCGCATCACCGCCGTCAGCGACGAAGGCGGCGAGTTCGGCAAGGGCTTCATCCGCGCCGAGCTCGACGTCAAGCCGGACCTGTGGTTCTTCGACTGCCACTTCATCGGCGATCCGGTGATGCCGGGCTGCCTCGGCCTCGACGCGCTGTGGCAGATGACCGGCTTCTTCCTCGGCTGGCTCGGCGAGCCCGGCAAGGGCCGGGCGATCTCGACCGGCGAGGTGAAGTTCAGCGGCATGGTGACGCCGAAGAACCGGCTGGTCGAGTACGGCGTCGACTTCAAGCGCGTGATGCGCGGCCGGCTCGTGCTGGGCACCGGCGACGGCTGGCTCAAGGCCGACGGCGAGACGATCTACAAGGCGAGCGATCTGCGCGTCGGCCTGTTCAAGCAGGAGCAGGCCTAGACCATGGTGCCGAACGGGGCGCAGCGGCTTTCGGATGACCGGACGGCCTGTCGGGCCGCCGGCAGACGGGGCCGGGTTCCACATGGCCGCACCGTGCCCTAGGTCGCAGGGCATCGCCCGCAACGCATGACAGCGGCCGGCCGGCCGCAGCCAAGGGAGCAGAACATGAGACGGGTCGTGGTGACCGGACTCGGCGTCGTGTCGTCGATCGGCAACAATGCGCAAGAGGTGCAGTCGTCGCTGCACGACGCCCGCTCGGGCATCAGCTTTTCGGACCAGTTCGCGGAGCACGGCTTCCGCTGCCAGGTGTGGGGCGCGCCGGATCTCGATCCGGCGGAGATGGTCGACCGCCGCGCCATGCGCTTCCTGTCGAAGGGCGGCGCGTGGAACCACGTGGCCATGGAGCAGGCGATCGCCGATGCCGGGCTCGAGCAGGGCGACATCACCAACGAGCGCACCGGCATCGTGATGGGCTCGGGCGGGCCGTCGACGCGCACCATCGTGGAGGCCGCCGACACCACCCGCGAGAAGGGCAGCCCGAAGCGCATCGGCCCCTTCGCCGTGCCCAAGGCGATGTCGTCGACCGCCTCGGCGACGCTCGCCACCTGGTTCAAGATCCACGGCGTCAACTACTCGATCTCGTCGGCCTGCTCGACGTCCGCGCACTGCATCGGCAACGCCTACGAGCTGATCCAGTGGGGCAAGCAGGACATGGTGTTCGCCGGCGGCCACGAGGACCTCGACTGGACGATGTCGAACCTGTTCGACGCGATGGGCGCCATGTCGAGCAAGTTCAACGACCGCGCCGCGGTCGCCTCGCGCGCCTATGACGTCGACCGCGACGGCTTCGTCATCGCCGGCGGCGCCGGCGTCCTGGTGCTCGAGGAGCTGGAGCACGCCAAGGCGCGCGGCGCCAAGATCTATGCCGAGATCGTCGGCTACGGCGCCACGTCGGACGGCCACGACATGGTGCAGCCCTCCGGCGAGGGCGCGGTGCGCTGCATGCGCCAGGCGCTGCAGTCGGTCGAGGGCAAGGTCGACTACATCAACACGCACGGCACCGCCACGCCGGTCGGCGATTCGCGCGAGGTGCAGGCGATCCGCGAGGTGTTCGGCGAGGAGATCCCGCATATCGGCTCCACCAAGTCGCTGACCGGCCACTCGCTGGGCGCTGCCGGCGTGCAGGAATCGATCTACTCGATCCTGATGATGCAGGGCGGTTTCATCACCGAGAGCGCGCATATCGAGACGCTCGATCCGGAGTTCGAGGGCGTGCCGATCGTGCGCCAGCGCATCGACGACGCCAGGATCGACACCGTGCTGTCCAACTCCTTCGGCTTCGGCGGCACCAACGCGACGCTGGTCTTCCAGCGCTACGCCGCCTAGCCCGTGAGCGGGCCGGACGCGGCAGCCGGAGCGGCGGCATGCGTGCCGCCGCCGTGCCGTCGGCGCAACGCCACCCCTTACGACAACAGCGGGATGCGAGGACTCCGCCGATGGACGGACTGATGAAGGGCAAGCGCGGCCTGGTGATGGGCGTGGCCAACGACCACTCGATCGCCTGGGGCATCGCCAAGCGGCTGGCCGGCGAGGGCGCGCGGCTGGCGCTCACCTATCAGGGCGATTCCTTCGAGCGCCGGGTGCGGCCGCTGGCCGAGCAGATCGACGCCGAGCTGATGCCCTGCGACGTCGAGGACGGCGCGTCGGTCGACGCGGTGTTCGACCGGCTGCGCGAGAACTGGGGCGGCCTCGACTTCCTGGTCCACGCGATCGGCTTTTCCAACCGCAACGAGCTGAAGGGCGCCTACGCCGACACCACGCGCGACAATTTCGTGCGCACCATGGTCGTCTCCTGCTTCTCCTTCACCGAGGCCGCGCGCCGCGCGGCGGCGCTGATGGGCGAGGGCGGCGCGATGCTGACGCTGACCTATGCCGGCTCGGTGCGGGTGATGCCCAACTACAACGTGATGGGCGTGGCCAAGGCGGGGCTGGAGGCGAGCGTGCGCTACCTGGCCAACGATTTCGGCCCGCGCGGCATCCGCGTCAACGGCCTGTCGGCCGGGCCGGTGCGCACGCTGTCGGGCGCCGGCATCGCCGACGCGCGGCAGATGTTCTCCTACCAGAGCCGCAACGCGCCGCTGCGGCGCAGCGTCACCATCGACGACGTCGGCGGCTCGGCGCTCTACCTGCTGTCCGACCTGTCGGCCAGCGTGACCGGCGAGATCCACTATGTCGACGCCGGCTTCCACATCACCTCGATGCCGACGCTCGACGAGCTCAAGCGGCTCGGCGACGGCTGAGCGGCGGGCCGGCGCGCGGCAGCGGCTTCACGCCCGGCGCGCTTCGCTCTAAACCTGCTGCCATGTCCAAGCGAATCGCCGGACCGGAAATCGAGCGCATGATCCAGCTCCTGGCCAAGCTGCCGGGGCTCGGGCCGCGCTCGGCGCGGCGCGCCGCGCTGCATCTCATCAAGAAGCGCGAGCAGCTTCTCGTGCCGCTGGCCGCGGCGCTCGGCGAGGCGGCGGCCACGGTGCGCGAGTGCTCGGTGTGCGGCAATGTCGACACCATCGACCCGTGCACGCTGTGCACCGACCCGCGGCGCGACCCGGCCACGGTGATCGTGGTCGAGGACGTCGCCGACCTGTGGGCGCTGGAGCGCGCCGGCGTGATGAACGTGCGCTACCACGTGCTCGGCGGCACGCTGTCGCCGCTCGACGGCATCGGGCCGGAGGACCTGACGATCGCCCAGCTCGTCACCCGGGCGGCCGAGGGCGAGGTCAAGGAGATCATCCTGGCGGTCAACGCCACGGTCGAGGGCCAGACCACCGCGCACTACATCACCGACCAGCTCCAGGGGCTCGACGTGCGCGTGACGCGGCTGGCGCACGGCGTGCCGGTGGGCGGCGAGCTCGACTATCTCGACGAGGGCACGCTGGCGGCGGCGCTGAAGTCGCGCACCGCCTTCTGATGGCCAGGGGGTCCCGCGCACAGGGAGTGGCACGCATGACCGGCAGACCGAGCCTTCTCGTCCTTCTCGCCGCGGCCGCGATGCTGGCGCTCGCCGCGACGGCCGGCGCGCAGGGCGTGGCCGAGCGCTTCCGCACCTGGCTCGCCGAGGACCTGTGGCCCGACGCGCGGGCGCGCGGCGTCTCGGCCGACACCTTCAACGCCGCCTTTGCCGGCGTCGCGCCGAATCTCGACCTGCCCGACCTCGTGCTGCCCGGCCAGTCGGCCGCGCCCGGCGGCGTGCAGCACCAGGCCGAGTTCCGCGCCCCGGCGGCCTATTTCCGGCACATCGACGGCGTGGTGTCCGGCGGCCGCTCGCGGGCGCGCAGCCATGCCGGCGCGCTGGCGGCGATCGAGCGGCGCTACGGCGTGCCGGGTGCCATCCTCGTCGCCATCTGGGGCCGCGAATCCGCCTTCGGCACCGCGCGCATCCCGCACGACGCCTTCGAGGTGCTCGGCACCAAGGCGTTCCTGGCGACGCGCAAGGCGATGTTCCGCGAGGAGGTGCTGGCGGCGCTCGAGATGGTCGAGCGCGGCGCCGTGCGGCCCGGCGCGATGAAGTCGTCCTGGGCCGGCGCGCTCGGCCAGCCGCAGTTCCTGCCCTCCTCCTTCCTGAAATACGCCGTCGACGGCGACGGCGACGGGCGCCGCGACATCTGGGGCTCGAGCGTCGACACGCTCGCCTCGATCGCCAACTACCTCGCCGCGCATGGCTGGGTCGCCGGCCGCGACTGGGGGTTCGAGGTGGTGGTGCCGGAGACGGTTTCCTGTGCGCTCGAGGGACCGGACCGGGGTCGGCCGATCGCCGCATGGGCCGAGATGGGCATCCGCCGCGTCGGCGGCAAGGCGTTTCCCGCGCACGAACGCGCCGGCGAGGGCTATCTGATGATGCCGGCCGGCCGGCACGGTCCCGCCTTCCTGGTGACGCCGAACTTCTACGTGCTCAAGGACTACAACGAGAGCGACCTCTACGCGCTGTTCGTCGGCCACGCCGCCGACCGCATCGCCTATGGCGACATCCGCTTCGCCGCCGGCTGGGACCGGCTTGCCGCCATGACGCGCGGCGACATCGCGGCCATGCAGACGCGGCTGGTGGCGATGGGCTACGACGTCGGCGGCGTCGACGGCCTGCCCGGCTTCAAGACGCGCCGCTCGATCGGCGACTGGCAGGCGCGCAACGGCCTGGCCCCGACCTGCTTCCCCGACCGACGGCTGGCCGAGGCCCTGCGCTAGAGCGGTTCACTGAATAGCTGAATCGCTTTAGGGATTCCCGTTGGTGTTGTTTTGTGATTCAAGATGCTGGCTGGAGAGGAGGCCAGCATCTGATGACAGCACCTCTATCCAATGATCTTCGTGAGCGTGTGGTCGGTGCGATCGAGGCCGGCGAGAGCTGCCGGTCAGTGGCGGCGCGTTTTGGCATTGCGGTTTCATCGGCGGTGAAGTGGTCGCAGCGCTATCGGGAGACCGGTTCGGTCGCGCCCGGCAAGATGGGCGGGCATCGCAAGCGCGTGCTCGACCCTCATCGCGACTTCATCATCGAACGGATCAACCAGACGCCGCATCTGACCCTGCATGGGTTGAAAGAGGAACTGGCGGCGCGCGGGGTGAAGGTGTCGCACAACGCAGTATGGCTGTTTCTGCGCCGCGAGGGACTTCGGTAAAAAAAAAACACTGTTCGCCCTTGAGCAGGCGCGCGCCGATATCGCGCGGCGCCGGCAGCGCTGGCGGTCCTTTCAACCCAATCTCGATCCGCGCAAGCTGGTCTTCATCGACGAGACGTGGATCAAGACCAACATGGCGCCGCTCAGGGGGTGGGGGCCAAAAGGCAAACGCCTGCGTGGCTTCGCCCCGCACGGCCACTGGCGTACGTTGACCTTCCTCGGCGCGCTGCGGCTCGACCGGCTCGCCGCACCTTGCGTGTTCGACGGACCGATCAACGGCCAGTACTTCCGCGCCTATGTCGAGCAACAGCTCGTGCCCGTGCTCGAGCCCGGCGACATCGTTGTCATGGACAATCTCGGCAGCCACAAGTCGGCCGCCGTACGCCAGATGATCCAGGCAGCCGGGGCCAGGCTCTGGTTCCTGCCGCCCTACTCGCCCGACCTCAACCCCATCGAACAGGCCTTCGCAAAGATCAAACACTGGATGCGGCAGGCCCAGAAGCGAACAATCGAGGAGACCTGGCGACATATCGGCCACCTCGTCTCAACCATCGGAAACGGCGAATGCGAAAACTACTTCGCAAACGCCGGGTACGCTTCCGTCAAACCGTGAAAGGCTCTAGAGCCGTTCTGCGTTTCACGGAATCGCAGATCGGCTCTAACTCATTGTTTTCACGCGTTTCCGAACGGCGAACCGGTTTCCACTTCGCCTG
>NZ_JAOAOP010000078.1 GCF_030398335.1 Aquibium sp. A9E412 | reverse complement strand
GCGGAGCCGGTCTGCCTTTCACCGAACCGCAGACCGGCTCCAAGCTGTCGTTCCGAGGCGATTGCGGACGGCGAACCGGTTCCCGCCCCGCCGGGAGGCGCGCTACTCCGGCAGCTCGCAGGTCGTCTCGGAGTGGGGCCGGAAGGCCTCCTCGGCCGGCACGGTGTGGACCAGCTTGAAGTAGTCGTCGCCCTCCTCGATCTCCGACGGCGCCTTGACCTCCAGCAGATACATGTCGTGGATCAGCCGGCCGTTCGGATAGAGCTCGCCGTTCTGCACGAAGAAGTCCTCGATCTCCATGCTGCGCATCTCGTCGAGCACCGCGTCCGGATCGTCGGTACCGGCGGCCGCGACGGCCTTGAGATAGGCGGTGACGGCGGAGTAGTTGCCGGCCGCCACCCAGCCGGGCGCGTTGCCGGTGATCTCCTTCATCGCGTTGCCGAAGGTGCGCGAGGCGTCGTCCTTGTTCCAGAACCAGGGGGCGGAGAAGCGCACGCCCTGCAGCGCCTCGGGCCCGATGGCGCGCGCGTCCGACTGGTGCAGGAAGGTGACGGCGATGTTCTGCCCGGCATCGATGATGCCGAACTCCTGCGCCTGCTTGAGCGCGTTGACCAGCTCCGGCCCGCTGAGGTTCATGATGATCGCCTCGGCGCCGGACGCCTGCGCCTGCAGCAGGTAGGAGGAGAAGTCGGTGGTGCCGAGCGGGGCGCGGATCTTGCCGCTGATCTCGCCGCCGCCCTCGGTGACCGCGGTCTCGACCCAGGCCTCCTGCACCTTGCCGGCCTCGTAGTCGGGCGACAGGATGAAGAACGACTTGCCGCCGCCCTCGAGCAGCGCCTTCACGGTGGTGCCGACGGTCGAGTAGGCATCGTAGGCCCAGGCGACGACATAGCCGTTGCAGTCGCCCTCGGTCGGGCGGTCGGTGATCGGCGAGACGAACAGGCCGATCTTGCCGTGCTTGCCGAGAAGCGTGTTGACGCCGAGCGCGATGGCCGAGTTGGTGACGTCGGCGATCACGTCGACGTCGTCCTGCTCGAGCCATTCGCGGGCGATCGCCAGACCGACGTCCGGCTTGTTCTGATGGTCGGCCGACAGCAGCTCGATCGGCTTGCCGAGCACCTCGCCGCCGAAATCCCGGATCGCCATCTCGACGGCATGGACGACCTCGGTGCCGCCGAGGGCGGAGAACGACGAGCTCTGGTCGTTGAGCACGCCGATCTTGACCGCGTCGTCGCCGGCCACCGCATGGCCGGCAAGGGCGACCGAGGCCAGAACGGTCGTCGCCAGCAAAATCTTCTTCATGGTTTCTCCTCCCGGGGTTCCAAAAAGGTGTGCCGGCGGCTGCCCTTCCCTTGCCCTGGGAAGCGCGGGCGCCTTGCAGCCCGACGAACGTTCGCAGCGGCGAGCGCAAACAACATCGTCCTAACAGACTATGGAAGACGCCGTCCGGCCGGCAGTTTGCCGCGGACGGCGCGCGGCGGCCGGCTGCGGCGGATCCTAGTCCCATCAGACGATGCAGCCGGCCCCCCGCCGTCGCATTCATCGCCCGACCGGCCGCCGCCCGCCCGGGCGGCCCGCCGCAACCGAAACAACCAAGCGGACTGGGCACAGATGAACAAGCAGATGGACCTCGGCGCGGTCGTCGCATCGCTGCGTGACGGCATGACGATCGGCGTCGGCGGCTGGGGCCCGCGGCGCAAGCCGATGGCGCTGATCCGCGAGATCCTGCGCTCCGACCTGAAGGACCTGACCGTCGTCGCCTATGGCGGCCCGGAGATCGGCATGCTGTGCGCGGCCGGCAAGGTGAAGCGGCTCGTCTACGGCTTCGTCTCGCTCGACTTCATTCCCATCGAGCCGTTCTTCCGCAAGGCGCGCCAGGCCGGCGGCATCGCGGCGAGCGAGCTCGACGAAGGGCTGCTGCTGCTCGGCCTGCAGGCGGCCGGGCACCGCCTGCCCTTCCTGCCGACGCGGGTCGGGCTCGGCTCCGACGTGACCGCCATCAATCCGCATTTCCGCACGGTGACCTCGCCCTACGAGGACGGCGAGACGCTGCTCGCCATGCCCGCCATCGCGCTCGACGCCGCGCTGCTGCATGTCAGCCGCGCCGACCGGCTGGGCAACACCCAGACCGACGGGCCGGACCCCTATTTCGACGCGCTGTTCGCGCGCGCCGCGGAGCACTGCTACGTCACCACCGAGGCGCTGGTCGAGCGCATCGACCTCGCCTGCCCGGAAGGCGCGAAGGCGAGCCTCTTCGAGCGCTCGCTGGTCACCGGCGTGGTGGAGGCGCCGCTCGGTGCCCACCCCACCACCGCGCACGACGCCTACGGCTGGGACGCCGACCACCTCAAGGAGTATGCCCGGCTGGCGACCGAGGAGGACGGCTGGCAGCGCTATTTCGAGACCTACGTCGCCGGCGGCGAAGCCGGCTATGCCGAACGCGTCGGCGGTGCTGAGCGCATCCGCGACCTTCCGATCCCGACCTTCTGAGCGAGCAGGCCCATGACCGAGACCACCGACTTCACCCTCGCCGAGCTCGCCATCTGCGCGGCGGCCGAGGCCTGGCGCGGCGGCGGCGAGGTGCTGGCGACCGGCATCGGCCCGGTGCCGCGCCTGGCGGCCGGGCTCGCCAAGCTGACCTTCGCGCCGGAGATCCTGATGACCGACGGCGAGGCCTTCCTCGTCGAGGAGCCGGTGCCGCTCGGCCCGCGCAACGGCGACCGGCCGCGCCCTTCCGGCTGGATGCCCTATCATCGCGTGTTCGACGCCACCTGGTGCGGCCGCCGCCATGCGATGGTCACGCCGGTGCAGCTCGACCGCTGGGGCCAGGCCAACATCGCCGCGCTCGGCCCCGAGCTCGACCGGCCGAAGGTGCAGCTTCTCGGCGTGCGCGGCTTTCCCGGCAACAGCATCAGCCATCGCAACTCGATGTTCCTGCCCGCCCATTCGCCGCGCGCCTTCGTCGCGGGCGAGGTCGACGTCGTCGCCTCGGTCGGCTTTTCCGACCGGCGCTGGCCGCGGGGCGTGGCGAAGCTGCCGGTCGACATCGGCATCGTCGTCACCGATCTGTGCGTGATGGACTTCAACGGCCCGGACCATGCCGCGCGCGTCGTCTCGCTGCATCCCGGCGTGCGCTTCGCGCAGGTGCAGAAGGCGACCGGCTTTCCGCTGCTTGAGGCCGACACCTGCACGACGACGCCGGTACCGGACGCCGAGCAGCTCGCCATCATCCGCCGGCTCGACCCGACCGGCATCCGCGCCTCCGTCATCAAGGGCAATCCGCCCGGCGTGCGCCGCGCCGCCTGAGCGCGGCGGCCGCCGGCGGCCGGCGTAGTCCGGCCGGACGATGCTGCACCGCGGCACGGCGCCTAGGGCTCGGGGTCCCAAGCACGAGGAGCCCCGCCTTGCGAGAAGCCGTCATCGTCTCCGTCGCCCGGACCCCGGTCGCAAAAGCCTTCCGCGGCGCCTACAACGACACCGAGGCGCCGGTGCTGTCCGGCCACGCCGCGCGGCACGCGGTCGAGCGGGCCGGCGTCGACCCGGCCGAGATCGCCGACATCGTCTTCGGCTGCGCCGCGCAGCAGGGCACGCAGGGCTACAACATCGCCCGGCTGACGGCGGCCACCGCCGGCCTGCCCGACAGCGTCCCGGGCATGACCATCGACCGCATGTGCGCCTCCGGTCTGATGGCGCTGGCGACGGCGGCCAAGCAGATCATGGTCGACGGCATGGACGTCGTCCTGGCCGGCGGCGTCGAATCGATCAGCCTGACCCAGAACAAGCACAAGAACGCCCACCGGGCGCGCTCCGAAGCGGTCGTGGCGCGCTGGCCGCACATGTATGTCAGCATGATCGAGACGGCCGAGATCGTGGCGCGCAAATACGGCGTCACGCGCCGGGCGCAGGACGAGTTCGCCCTGGCGAGCCAGCTTCGCGCCGCGGCCGCCCAGCAGGAAGGCCGCTTCGACGAGGAGATCGTGCCGCTGGCGACCAGCAAGATCGTCGTCGATCGGCAGACCAGGGAGACGCGCCGCGAGGACGTCGTTCTGGAGCGCGACGAGGGCGTGCGCGCCGACACCACGCTCGACGGGCTGGAAAGGCTGCAGCCGGTGTTCGCCGACGGCGAGGTGGTCAGGCAGGGCACGCATGTGACGGCCGGCAACGCCTCGCAGTTCTCCGACGGCGCGGCGGCGCTGGTGCTGATGGAGGCGGGACTGGCCGAAAGGCGCGGGCTCGAGCCGCTCGGCGCCTATCGCGGCATGGCGGTGGCCGGCGTCGCGCCGGAGGAGATGGGCATCGGCCCCGTGCGCGCGGTGCCGGCACTGCTGAAGACGCACGGGCTCGCGATCGACGACATCGGCCTGTGGGAGCTCAACGAGGCGTTCGCCGCCCAGGCGCTCCACTGCCGCGACGCGCTCGGCATCGCGCCGGACCGGCTCAACGTCAATGGCGGCGCCATCGCGCTTGGCCATCCCTTCGGCATGACCGGCGCGCGCACCGCCGGTCACCTGCTCCTCGAGGGGCGCCGGCGGGGCGCGCGATACGGCGTCGTCACCATGTGCATCGGCGGCGGCATGGGTGCGGCCGGGCTGTTCGAGATCTACGGCTGAGACCGCGCGGCCGGCGGGGCGTTCAGGGCAGAAGCTGCTCGAGCGCCTCGATCTGGCCGCGCAGCGACTGGATGGTCTGGCGCAGCGTCGCCAGGTCGCCGTTGACGCCCTCGGGCTTGCGCAGCCCCTGCATGGCGATGTCGGCGATCGCCTCGGCGATCTCCTGCGGCGTCTTGGGACCGGACGGCGAGTACCAGCGCGACGTCCAGTTGGCCATGCCGATGACGGCGAAGGCGGCGATCTTGGGGTCGACGTCGCGGAACTCGCCGGCGGCGATCCCGTCGCTGATGCAGCGCACGTAGAAATCGTAGATCTGTCTCCGGCTCTGGTTGTAGAGGCCGCCGAGATCGGACGGGATCTGCGCCTCGAGCCGGGTGAAGAAGAGGAAGCGCGAGCCCGACGACAGGCGGCGCACGATGCCGTCGGTGACGGCGCGGCGCAGGCGCTCGCTCGCCGTCAGGCTGGTGTCGTCGATCAGCGCCTGAAGCTGGTTCGACGGCATCAGCGCCTCGGCCTCGACGAGCGCGGCGAGGATCTCCTCCTTGTTGCGGAAGTAGTGGTAGACCGCCGATCGGCCGAGACCGATCTCCTGGGCGATGTCGCCCATGCCGGTCTGCGCGTAGCCCTTCTCGTCGAACATGCGGGCGGCGATGTCGATCAGCTGCTCGCGCACCAGCTCCTTGCGCGGGTTGGTCGGCTGCTTCGGCGCCGGCGCGGCGCGCGCGGTCCGGCGGCGGCCGTCTGCCGGGGCGGCGGGCTTCATTCTGGCCATCGCATCACGCTTTCCTTGCCCGTCAGCGCGCTGTCTCCACAGGCGTTTATCCCATAAGGCGCAAGCATGGAATCCACGCCGGCGCTTTTGCCACAGTCTCTTTGCCGCCGGCCGCAGCGGCAATGCCGTGCCGGCGAACCTGTCAGGCGGCGCGGCCGCCGGCATACCCCGTTCGGACGATACCGGCCGTCAGCCGATGGTCTGCGCCCCGTCGACGACCAGCACGCTGCCGCTGACATAGGCGGCGTCGGACGAGGCGAGATAGGCGATCGCGGCGGCGATGTCGTCCGGCGCGCCGCCGTCGGTGCGCCCGGCGAGCCGCGGCGGACGCACCACAAGCGCGGCATCGGCACCGGCAAGCGGCGGCTGGCCGGTGGCGATGCCGGTCTTCACCCGGCCCGGACAGACGGCGTTGAAGCGCACGCCGTCGGGGGCGCACTCGACGGCCAGCGAGCGCGTCAGCGCCACCAGCCCGGCCTTGGCCGCAGCGTAGTGCGCGGCATAGGCGATGCCCCGGACGGCGGCCGTCGAGGCGGTGGTCACGACGTTGCCGCGCGCGGCCCTGAGCGCCGGGAGGGCCGCCTGGACGATGCGGAAGACGCTGGTCAGGTTGACCGCCAGCACCGTGTCCCATTCGGCCGCCGCGATGGCGGCGAAATGGCCACGGCGGTAGATGCCGGCGTTGCACACCACGCAGTCGAGCCCGCCGAACGCGCTGGCCGCCCGATCCGCCATCGCCGCCGACGCCGCGCCGTCGGCCGCATCGTAGGTCAGGTCCACCACGTCGGCGCCGTGCACGGCGGCAAGCTCCCGCGCCACCGCTTGCAGCGCGGCCGCATCGCGGTCGGCCAGCACGAGCCGCGCGCCTTCGCCGGCGAGCCGCGCGGCGGTGGCGCGGCCGATGCCGTGCGCCGCGCCGGTGACCAGCGCCGCCTTGCCGTCGAACCGTCTCATGCCTTCCTCCCCGAATGCCGCGGCAGACTCGGTGGCGGGCGGCCCGCCGGCATCCCCCGTTCGGACGATGCGGCTTGGAGTGGCGGCGCGCATCACGCTAGAACGACTGCGAAGAGAAAGACCGTCCCGCCATGGCCGCCTCCCTGCACACGCCCCTCTGCGACCTGCTCGGCTGCCGCCATCCGGTCGTGCAGTCGGCGATGGGCTGGGTCGCCGACGCGCGGCTGACGGCGGCGACCTGCAACGCCGGCGGCTTCGGCTTCCTGGCCGGCGCGACGATCGAGCCGGGCGGCGTCGAGGCCGCCATCCGCGACGTCAAGGCGCGCACCGCACGGCCCTTCGGCGTCAACTTCCACATGTTCCAGCCCAATGCGGAGGAGGTGCTCGAGGCGGTGATCCGCCACAAGGTGCGCGCCGTCTCCTACGGCCGCGGTCCCGACGCGCGCACGATCGGCCGGCTGAAGGATGCCGGCGTCGTGTGCATGCCGACCGTCGGCGCGCTCCGCCACGCGGTGAAGGCGGTCGCGCTCGGCGCCGACGTCGTCACCGTGCAGGGCGGCGAAGGCGGCGGCCACACCGGCGCCGTGCCGACCACCGTGCTGCTGCCGCAGGTGCTCGACGCGGTGCATGTGCCGGTCGTCGCCGCCGGCGGCTTTGCCGACGGGCGCGGCCTGGTCGCCGCGCTCGCCTATGGCGCGGCCGGCATCTCGATGGGCACGCGCTTCCTGCTGACCAGCGATTCGCCGGTGCCGCGGGCGACGCTGCAGCGCTATCTGGAAACCCGCGATCCAGGCGCCATCAAGGTGTCCACCGCGGTCGACGGCCTGCCGCAGCGCTTCATCGACAACCGGGCGCTGCAGCGGCTGGAGCGCATGAGCCTGCCGGCGAAGCTCGCCGTCAGCGCCCGCTACGCCCGCCAGTGGGGCAGGCAGGCCGGCCTCGGTCCGCTCGGCATGGCCCGGCTCGGCCTCAGGCTGATGACCGGCGACGAAGGCGGCTTCCGGCAGACGGCGATGGCGGCCAACCTGCCCGCCCTCGTCCAGCGCAGCATCGTTGCCGGCGATCCCGACCGCGGGCTGCTGCCCTCCGGCCAGGTCGCCGCGCGCATCGACGCGCTGGAGAGCTGCGAGGCGCTGATCGCGGCGATCATGCGCGACGCCGAACAGCGGCTCGACGCGCTCGCCGCGCTGCGCGCCGCGCCGGCGGCCAGCCAAGGGAGACCCCATTGAAGCAGCAGTTCCGCACGCATGTCTCGGCCGGCGTGGCCGAGCTGATCATCGACAGCCCGCCGGTCAACGCGCTCGATTCGGCCGGCTGGCGGGCGCTCGGCGTGGAGATCGACCGCCTCAACGGCGACGCGGAGGTGCGCGTCATCGTCGTGCGCGCCGAGGGCAAGGGCTTCTGCGCCGGCGTCGACATCAAGGAGCTGCAGGCGCATCCCGGCCGCATCGTCGAGGTCAACGCCGGCAACTACGAGACCTTCCGGGCGCTGCACCGCGGGCTGAAGCCGGCGATCGTCGCCGTGCACGGCTACGTGCTGGGCGGCGGCATCGGCATCTGCGGCTCGGCCGACATCGTGCTGGCGGCGCCCGACGCGCGCTTCGGCGTGCCGGAGGTCGACCGCGGGGCGCTCGGCGCGGGCGCGCATCTGCAGCGCATGTTCCCGCTGCAGAAGGTGCGCCGCATGTACTTCACCGGCGAGACGGTCGATGCCGGGGAGGCCTACCGGCTCGGCGCGGTCGAACGCGTCGTGCCGCGCGAGCGGCTGCGCGAGGAAGCGCTGGAGCTCGCCCGGCGGATCGCCGCCAAGAGCCCGACGATGATCCGCCTCGCCAAGGAGGCGCTCAACGGCGTCGAGGACGGCGACCTGGAGCGCCACTACCGCTGGGAGCAGGGCTTCACCGCGCAGGCCTATCTCACCGCCGAGAGCCAGGAGGCGCGCGACGCCTTCGTGCAAAAGCGCGACGCCGATTTCGGCCGCAAGACGTAAGGACCCTCGATGACACAACCGGTTCCGCCCTACGTGCCGGGGCACGGCCTGCTCGCCGGCAAGAGCGTGCTGATCACCGCGGCCGCGGGCGCCGGCATCGGCTTCGCGGCGGCCAAGAAGGCCGTCGAGGAAGGCTGCCGCGCCATCATGATCTCCGACATCCATGCGCGCCGGCTGGCCGAGGCGGCCGAGGCGCTGCGCGCGCTGGCGCCCGCCGCCGCGGTGCACCACAAGGTGTGCGACGTGACGCGCGAGGACGACGTGCAGGCGCTGGTCGGCGCCGCCGAGGCGGCGCTCGGCGGCATCGACGTCCTGATCAACAATGCCGGGCTCGGCGGCCTGTCGAGCGTCGTGGAGATGCGCGACGAGGAGTGGCACCGCGTGCTCGACGTCACGCTGACCGGCACCATGCGCATGACGCGCGCCGCGCTCAAGGTGATGATCCCGCGGCGCGCCGGCGCCATCGTCAACAACGCCTCTGTGCTCGGCTGGCGGGCGCAGAAGGGCCAGGCGCACTATGCCGCGGCCAAGGCCGGCGTGATGGCGCTGACCAGGTGCAGCGGCGTCGAGGCGGCCGAGCACGGCATCCGCGTCAACGCCGTGTCGCCGTCGATCGCCATGCACGACTTCCTCAAGAAGGCCTCGCCGCAGGAAGAGCTCGACCGGCTGGCCGGCCGCGAGGCGTTCGGCCGCGCCGCCGAGGTCTGGGAGGTCGCCAACGTGATGATGTTCCTCGCCTCCGACTATGCCGGCTACATGGTCGGCGAGGTGGTCTCGGTGTCGAGCCAGCACGCGTGAGCGGACCGTTCGCGTTTTCCTGCCCCGCCGAGGCGGTCGCCGGCGTGGGGCGGGCGCTCGGGCCGGGCGGCTGGCTCGCCGTCGACCAGCAGCGCATCGACCTGTTCGCCCGGGCGACCGGCGACGAACAGTGGATCCATGTCGATCCCGAGCGCGCCGCATGCGGGCCGTTCGGCCGGACCATCGCTCACGGCTACCTGACGCTGTCGCTGGTCAACCTGTTCCTGCCGGAGCTGATCGTCGCCCGCGGCGCCCGGATGGCCATCAACTACGGCGCCGACCGGCTGCGCTTTCCCGCGCCGGTGCCGGTCGGCGCGCGCATCCGCGCCGCCGGCACGCTCGTCAGGGCCGCGCCGGTCGGGCCGGACGGCGTGCAGACCACCTGCCGCATCGCCGTCGAGATCGCCGGCGCCGAAAAGCCCGGCTGCGTCGCCGACATCATCAGCCGCTTTCACTTCTGAACCGTCGGGCCCGCGTGCAAGCGGCCCGCGCCCATGCCGGACGCGGGCCGCCGTTCGCCCGGGAGGATGCGAACGTCGCCCGTCAGGCGATGCCGCGCGGCCGCTCGCCGAGCACCGCGGCACTGTTGAGCACGAGGCGGACCAGCTCGGTCTGGCGGGTGATGCCGCTCTTGGAGAAGATCGAGCGCAGATGGGCGCGCGCGGTGTTGCGCGAGATGTCGAGCGAGGCGGCGGCGTCCTCGAGCGACAGCCCGGCCGTCAGCCGCCGCGCCACGGCGGCCTCGGCCGGCGTCAGGTCGAAGAGCTGGCGCACCAGCTCGCCCTCGACCTCGGCGTGCGCCTCGGGATCGCGGATGTAGACGGCGACGGCGGCGGCGGTCGCCGGTCCGGCGCGCCGCTCGGCCGGGATCGGCTGCACGATCACGCCGAGGTCGCGGCCGCCCGACCGCTTGCTCAGCGACAGGCCGCGCGAGACCGGCGTCTCGCCGTGCGCGGCGCCGCGGATCGCCTGCTGCAGCGCGCGGTCCTCGCGCGCGCAGGTCGCGCGCAGCTTGCCGGCCTGCACCTGCAACCCGTCGCGCGCGGCGAGCGCCTCCTGTCCGAGCGCCGAGCCGCGCACGATGCGGCCGGCCGCATCGAGCATGACCACGCCGACCGACAGCCGGTCCATGACGCTGGAATAGAGCGCGCGTTCGATCTCGCTGGCGCCGAGCCGGGCGGACAGCTCCATGCCGCGGCGCAGCTGCGAGACCAGGATCTCGCAGACCGAGGCCTCCTCCTCGTCGAAGCCGGAGGCCGACAGCGGGCGGAAGACATGCAGCGCATAGCGCGTGCCGTTGGCCTCGCTGGTCGTCGCGGCGCCGGCATGGTGGTGCGTCTCGAGCAGCTCGGCGAGCCGCGCCTCCTCGCAACCGGCGTCCGGCGCGCGGTCGCCGGCGGCGACCTCCCCTGCCCCCTCCTCGGCGACCACCAGCAGCGCCAGCCCCGGCCCGGTCCGGTCCTCGATGCGGATCGCCACGGCGCACGCCGCCATCTGCGTGCGGATGAGCTCGGCCGAATGCTGCAGCGGCGCGCCCGACAGCAGACTGTCGGAGACACGCGTGAAGAACAGGCCGAACTCCACGACGGAGCGGGGGTGGAAAGTCATCGCGTGTCCTCCAGTCTGCGCCCGCCGGCGATGTGCCGCAGCCCCGTCCCGCCGCCCCTCGACGGACCGTCGTCGGGCCTCCTCCCGGCCGCCGGCTGCGACCTTGATTGACATTGTTGTCACTATTTCGACGCACCGTCAAATATTTTCGACGATGCGTCGAAAATTCATCGAAAGCGTCAATCGTCCGGGTGCGGGGCCGGCCCCGCGCGGTCTGCTAGTCCCTTCGGACGATTGCAGCGCGCGATGCCGCGCCTAGCGTGGCGCTTCGAAAGGCAAGGCAATGGATGATCTCGTTCCCCCGCGCACGGCGGACATCACCTACGAGACGGAGGCGCCGGTCCGCTACGAGACCGAGGGGCCGGTCGCCTGGATCGTGATGGACCGGCCGAAATACAACAACGCGCAGAACTCGCAGATGACCTACGCGCTCGACGACGCCTTCCGGCGCGCCGTCGACGACGACGCGGTCAAGGTCATCGTGCTGGCCGGCGCCGGCAAGCACTTCTCGGCCGGCCACGACATCGGCACGCCCGGCCGCGACGTGGCCAAATCCTTCGAGCGGCGGCTCCTGTGGGCCGATCACGTCAACAAGCCGGCCGCCGAGATGCTCTACACCCGCGAGCAGGAGGTCTATCTCGGCATGTGCCGGCGCTGGCGCGAGGCGCCGAAGCCGACCATCGCCGCCGTGCAGGGCGCCTGCATCGCCGGCGGGCTGATGCTCGCCTGGGTGTGCGACTTCATCGTCGCCAGCGAGGACGCCTTCTTCCAGGACCCGGTGGTGCGCATGGGCATTCCCGGCGTCGAGTATTTCGCGCACGCCTTCGAGCTGCCGCCGCGCGTGGCCAAGGAGTTCCTGATGCTCGGCGAGCGCATGCCGGCCGAGCGCGCGCACCGCTTCGGCATGGTCAACCGCCTGGTGGCGCGCGAGGCGCTGACGCGCGAGGTGCAGGCGATGGCCGAACGGCTCGCCGCCCAGCCGCGGCTCGGCCTGTGGCTGTCCAAGCAGGCGATCAACCATGTCGAGGAGCTGCGCGGCAAGCGCGCCGCCATGGACGCGCAGTACCACATGCACCATTTCGCGCACGCCCAGAACGACCTGACGACCGGCAACATGCTGGCCGGACAGGACGCCCGGAGCATGGCCGCGGCGAACAAGAAACAGGCCGGCGAGAGCTGACGGCGGAGCGGCGACCTTGGATCTGACCTACACGCCGCAGGAGCGCGCCTTCCGGGCCGAGGTGCGGGCCTGGATGGAGGCCAACGTGCCGGCCGCGCCGCTGCCCTCCTTCGACGCCTCGCGCGCCGGCTTCGAGGCGCACCGCGCCTGGGAGCGCACGCTCAACGCCGGCCGCTGGGGCATGGTGACATGGCCGCAGGCCTATGGCGGGCGCGGGCTCGATCTCGTGCGCTGGCTGATCTTCGAGGAGGAGTACTGGCGCGCCGGCGCGCCGCTGCGCGTCAACCAGAACGGCATCTTCCTGCTCGGCCCGACGCTGATGGAGTTCGGCACGGAGGCGCAGAAGGCGCGCTTCCTGCCGGCCATGGCCTCCGGCGCGGAGATCTGGGCGCAGGCCTGGTCGGAGCCGCAGGCCGGCAGCGACCTCGCCGCCGTACGCGCCGCCGCGCGCCGCGACGGCGCGGACTACGTGCTGTCGGGCCACAAGATCTGGTCGTCGCGCGCCGTCTTCGCCGACTGGGCGTTCGGCCTGTTCCGCAGCGACCCGGCGTCGGAGCGCCATCGCGGCCTGTCGCTGATCCTGTTCCCGCTCGACGCGCCGGGCGTGCGGGTGCAGCCGATCGCGCAGATCGACGGCGAGACGGGCTTTGCCGAGATCCTGCTCGAGGACGTGCGCGTGCCGGCCTTCAACCGGCTCGGCGGCGACGGCGAGGGCTGGCGCATCTGCATGGCGACGGCCGGCTTCGAGCGCGGCCTGATGCTGCGCTCGCCGGCCCGCTACCAGGTCGCCGCCGCGCGGCTGGTCGCGCTCTACCGGGCCAATCGCGAGACCTGCGGGCCGGAGACGCGCGCCGCCGTGCTGCAGGCCGTCATGGACGCGGATGCCTACGCGCTGTCGATCTACGCGACGGCCTCGCGGCTCGACGCCGGCGGCGCGATCGGCGCCGAAGCCTCGACCAACAAGATCTTCTGGTCGGAGATGGACATCGCGCTGCACCGCACGGCGCTGTCGATCCTCGGCGCGCGCGCCGAACTCGTGCGCGACGCGCCGGCGGCCGGCGCGGACGCGGGCTGGCTCGACGGCTATTTCTTCTCGCTGGCCGGCCCGATCTACGCCGGCTCGAACGAGATCCAGAAGAACATCATCGCCGAGCGCATGCTCGGCCTGCCGAGGTGACGATGGACTTCCGCTTCACCGAGCAGCAGGAAATGATGGCCGAAACGGTGCGGGCGCTGCTCGCCGATCTCTGCCAGCCGGCCGACCTGCGCCGCCTGATGCGCGCCGGCGCGCCGCGCGACACGGCGCGCTGGGCGGCGATCGTCGAGATGGGACTTGCCGGCGCGCTGGTGCCGGAAGACAGCGGCGGCCTCGGCCTGGCGCCGGTCGACTTCGTCCTGATCGCGCAGGCCTGCGGCCATGCCGCCCTGCCCGAGCCGCTGGTCGAGAACGCCGGCGTGGCGCTGCCGCTGCTCGCCGCCGTCGCCGACGACGCGCGCGCCGCGCCGGTCCTGGCGCGCGCGCTCGCCGGCGAGATCACCGTGGCGCTCAAGCACCCGGCGAACCCGTTCGTGGCCGACGCCGACACGGCCGGCGCGCTGCTCGTGCTCGACGACGACCGGCTGCACCTCGTGGCGCCCGAGGCGGCGGCGCCGCTGCGCCAGCAGAGCGCGGACCCGTTCCGCCGGCTCTTCTCGCTCGGCCGGCCGCCCGCCCCCGACACCGCGCTGACCGCCGGCCGCGGCCTGCGCGCGGCCGCCGACGCGGCGTTCGAGCGCGGCGCGCTGTTTGCCGCCGCGCAGCTTCTCGGCATCGCCCAGCGCGCCGTCGACCTGGCGGTCGGCTATGCCGGCGAGCGCACCCAGTTCGGCCGGCCGATCGGCGCCAACCAGGCGGTCAAGCACCTGCTGTCGACGGCGCAGGTGAAGATCGCGTTCGCCCGGCCGGTGGTGCATGCGGCGGCGGCGCGGCTCGACCCGTCGGACGTCGTTTCCCGCGCCCGCGTCTCGCACGCCAAGCTCGCCGCGGCCGACGCCGCCGATCTCGCCTGCCGCACCGCGGTCCAGGTGCACGGCGCGATGGGCTATTCCTGGGAGGTCGACGTGCATTTCTTCCTCAAGCGCGCGCTTGCGCTGGCCGGCTGGTGGGGCGACGCGCATGTCCACCGCGCACGCGTCGCCGAGCGCGTCTTCGGCCACCCGCTCGGCGCCGAGCACACCTTCGCCGACGCGGCGGCGATGGCCGGCACCGGCGCGGCCGGCAGCGGGCGGCCGTGATGCCCTGCTACGGCTTCCAGGGCATCCGCCCCGTCGTGCATCCGACGAGCTTCCTGCATCCGACGGCCTCGCTGATCGGCGACGTGATCGTCGGCCCCGGCTGCTACATCGCCGCGGGCGCCTCGCTGCGCGGCGATTTCGGCCGCATCGTCGTCGCCGGCGACAGCTCGATCCAGGACTGCTGCACGCTGCACACCGGCGCCGACAGCGACTGCGTGATCGGCCGCGGCGCGACGGTCGGCCACGGCGCGGTCGTGCACGGGGCGACGGTGGGCGAGAACGCGCTGGTCGGCATGAACGCGGTGATCCTCGACGGTGCGGTGATCGGCGCGGAATGCCTCGTCGCCGCGCTGTCGCTCGTCAAGTCGGGCATGCGGGCGCCGGCGCGCAGCCTGATCGCCGGCAATCCGGCGCGGCTGGTGCGCACGCTGCCGGCCGAGGCGATCGTGTGGAAGAACGACGGCGACGGCGCCTATCAGCGGCTGGCGCGCCAGTCGCTCGCCGACTTCGCCGCATGCGCGCCGCTCGCCGAGCCGGAGGCCGACCGCCGACGCGTGTCGGGCGACGCCCGCGCGGTGCGGCTCGGCCCCGCCGACGGCTGACCGGCATGGCCCCGGCCGCAAAGCGCCATGGCGCGCGCAAGGGAGACGCCCGATGAACGTCCTGATCGTCGGCGGCACCGGCATGATCGGCGGCCATGCCGCGCTGCATCTCGAGGCCGAGGGGCACGCGGTCACGCTGGCCGCCCGCAAGCCGCCGCTGGCCGGTGGGCCGCTGGCGGCCTTTCCGCTCCTCCTCGGCGACTACACCGAAGGCGACTTCCGCGAGACGCATCTCGCGCCCTTCGACGCCGTGGTGTTCGCCGCCGGCAACGACATCCGCCACATCCCCGCCGACGCGGACGCGACGGCGTTCTGGGAACGCACGCAGATCCGCGGCGTGCCGGCCTTTGCCGCCACCGCCAGGCGCGCCGGCGTCGGCCGCTTCGTCCAGCTCGGCAGCTACTACCACCAGGTGATGCCGCACCTCGTCGCGCAGAACGCCTATGTGCGGGCGCGGGCGCTCGCCGACGCGGGGGCGCGGGCGCTGGCCGACGCCGATTTCAACGTGTCGACGCTCAATCCGCCGTCGATCGTCGGCGTGCTGCCGGGCGTGCCGGCGCCGCGCTACGAGACGCTGACGGCCTCGGCGCGCGGCGAACGGCCGGACCTTCCCGACCATGCGCCGCCCGGCGGCACCAACTACATGTCGGTGCGCTCGCTGTGCGAGGCGATCTCCGGCGCGCTGGCCGGCGCCGAAAGCGGCCGCGCCTATCTGATCGGCGACCGCAACCTCAGCTTCCGCGCCTTCTTCCAGATGGTGTTCGACGCCGCCGGCAGCCCGCGGCGGCTCGTCGAGCGCGACGCCGAGCACCCGCTGCTGCCCGACGCCTTCATCGTGCCGGGCCGCGGCACGGTGCTCGCCTACGAACCGGACCCGGTCGAAACCGCCCTGCTCGGCTATCGCCGCAACGACGTCGCCCGCGCGGTCGCCGAGATCGTCGCGGCCCTGCAGCGCCGCACTGATCCCGCCGACGCGCCGCCGGCGCGTGCCGCACGACGCTCCTGAGGCGCTGGCAAAGCGCTCGCGGTCTGCTACAGGCTGTTGCCGCCGGGCGGAGCCGCCCGGCCGCGCGGCCATGCGGCGAAATCCACGGGACGGCCCGTCCGGCAGCGCGACGCGACAACACGTGAGAGCCGCCGCGCGATTGCCGCGAAGGCAGAGCGGCTCCAGCCACGGAACGGGACATGCAGCCGACCAACCGCTACGGCGCCCTCGCCGCCTGGGTCTACGAGCTCGACAAGCCCGTCGGCCGCTCCTTCGGCGACATCGCCTTCTATCGCCAGCGGCTGGCGGGATGCGACGGGCCGATCCTCGAGCCGGCCGTCGGCAACGGCCGCGTAATGATCCCGCTGCTGCAGGACGGGCACGCGGTGCACGGCTTCGACACCTCGCCGGAGATGCTCGAGCGGTGCCGCCAGGCGTGCCGCGCGCATGGCGTGACGGCGACGCTCAGCCGGCAGGGCTTCGAGAGCTTCGTTTCTCCGGTCGCCTTCGCGGCGATCGTCGTTCCGGCGGGATCGTTCCAGCTTCTCGTCGATCCGGCCGCCGCGCGCGGTGCTGCGCCGTTTCCGCGACGCGCTCGCCCCCGGCGGCCGGCTTCTGCTCGACCTCGATCCGCTCGGCTGCCTCGCCGAGCCGCCGTCGCCGCCGCGCTTCTGGGAGAGCGGCGACGACCTGCTGGTGCTTCACGAGAGCCGGGCGCAGACGGATTTCGTGCGCCAGACCAGCGTCTCCCTGCTGCGCTACGAGCAGTGGCGGAGCGGCCGGCTGGCGGCGAGCGAGCTCGAGCTGTTCGCGCTGCGCTTCTGGGGCGTTCTGGAGTTCGAGCTGGCGCTGCGCGAGGCGGGCTTCGCCGACATCCTTGTGTGCGGCGACTACCGGGCCGACACGCCGCCGGACGGCGCCGCGACGGTCGTCACATTCGAGGCACGCGCCGCCTGAGCCCTGCCCTGCCGGCGGGCCGGTTTCAGCCCATGCGTTCGGAGGCGTAGCTGCCGGGCGAAGCGGGGAAGACGACGGTGCGGTCGCCGTTGAGGAAGACGCGGCGGTGGATGTGCGCGT
>NZ_JAOAOP010000077.1 GCF_030398335.1 Aquibium sp. A9E412 | reverse complement strand
GCGCGCACCGCCGCCAGCCGGTCGCCCAGCTCCGCGTCGGCGAACGGGTTGTCGAACATGGCGCCTTCCTGCCTGCCGTCAGAACGTGTCGCGGCAGATGTACTTGACGTCGGTATAGGCTTCCAACCCCATGCGCGACCCTTCGCGGCCGAGACCGGCCTGGCGCATGCCGCCGAAGGGGACCGGCGCGCCGGTGATCTTGGTGCGGTTGACCGCCACCATGCCGAAGGCGAGGCCGCGCGACAGGCGGGCGATGCGGCCGGCATCGCGCGTGTGCAGATAGGCGACGAGGCCGGTCTCGGTGTCGTTGGCGCGGGCGAGAACCGCCGCCTCGTCGTCGAATGGCGCGAAGGCGGCGACCGGGCCGAAGGTCTCCTCGCGGAAGATGCGGGCGTCCTCCGGCACGTCGGCGAGCACCGTCGGCTCGAAGAACAGCGGCCCTTCGGCCGCCGTCGACCCGCCGGCGACGAGCCGGGCGCCGCGGTCGAGCGCGTCGGCGACATGGGCGGCCTGCTTGGCCACCGCGCGGCCGTTGATCAGCGGGCCGATGTCGGGATCGGCGAGGCCGGGGCCGAGGCGCAGCGCGCGCACCCGCTCGGCGAAGGCGGCGACGAAGCGCTGGTAGATCGGCCGCTCGACATAGAAGCGGTTGGCGGCCAGGCAGTCCTGCCCGGAGGTGGCGAACTTGGCCGCCATGGCGCTGTCGAGGGCGCGCTCGAAGTCGCAGTCGGCGAAGACGACGAAGGGCGCGTGGCCGCCGAGCTCCATGATCAGGCGCTTGATGGTCGGCGCGCTCTGGCCGTAGAGCAGCCGGCCGATCTCGGTCGAGCCGGTGAAGGACAGCACGCGCACCAGCGGCGAGGCGGTCAGCGCGCCGACGACGCGGTCGGGCCGGCCGGTCAGCACGTTGAAGACGCCGGCCGGCAGGCCGGCGCGCTCGGCCAGCTCGGCCAGCGCCAGCGCCGAAAACGGCGTCTCCGACGAGGGGTGGGCGACGACGGTGCAGCCGGCGGCCAGCGCCGCGGCGGCCTTGCGCGTCAGCATGGCGGAGGGGAAGTTCCACGGCGTGACCAGCGCCGCGACGCCGGCCGGCTCGCGCACGAGCTGCATCTCGGCGTCGGCCAGGTGCGGCGTGACGCTCTCGACGTTCACCCGGCGCGCCTCCTCGGCATAGAAGGCGACGAAGGAGGCGGCGTAGTCGATCTCGCCGAGCGCTTCGGACAGCGGCTTGCCCTGCTCGAGCACCATCAGGTGGGCGAGGTCGGCGCGCGCCTCGAGGATCAGCGCGTGCCAGGCGGCGAGCCGCGCGGCGCGCTGCTGCGGCAGGGCGGCGGACCAGCCGGCGAAGGCGCGGTGGGCGGCGGCGACCGCCGCCTCGACCTCGACCGGCCCGAGGGCGGGCACGCAGCCGAGCCGGCTGCCGTCGGCCGGGTCGTGCACGTCGATCACCGCGTCGCCGGGCGCGGCGATCCAGTGGCCGTCGGCATAGGCGTATTCGCGGAAGAGGCGGGGGTCGCGCAGGGCCGAAAGGGAGGTCTTCTCCAGGGCGGCGATGGCGGTCATGGCGGGGCTCCTGAAACCGGGACAGGCGCCATCATGCGGCCGGCGGCGGCGATTGTTCTTCTGTCGCGGGGCGCGCGCGGCGATGAATCGTCGGAAGTGGCGGCGACCGGCCGCTCAATCCTTCTGCGCGCCGGCGACGAGGCGGCCGAGCGGCAGCGCCTTCGACTGCTTGACCGGCTTGGTGACCACATAGGTGAAGTAGCGCGACAGGCCGATGCCGGCCTCCAGCAGCTCGTCGACCAGGCGCTGGTAGGCGTCGATGTCGGTGGTGACGACCTGGACGATGTAGTCGAAGCCACCGCCGACCGCCCAGCAGCCGACGATCTCGTCGATGCGCGCCACGGCGCGCTCGAAGACCTGGAAGTTCTCCGCCCGGTGGCCCTCCAGCTCGACCGCCATGAACACGACGATGTGCGGCGCGATCTTCCGCAGCGCGACGTCGGCATGGTAGCCGGTGATGATGCCGGCCTTCTCGAGCCGCTTGAGGCGTTCCCAGCAGGGCGCGGCCGTCAGGTTGACGCGCTCGGCCAGCGCCGCCTTGGAGATGCGGCCCTCGGCGCGCAGGATCGACAGGATCTTCAAATCGCGGTCGTCGAGCTTCAGCATGGCCGGGCGCCTCGCGGGATGCGAGCCATGTGCGGCACGGCCGGTCAGGTCGCGATCGACGCGCCGGCGCCGGCCGCGCGCGCCTTGGCGAGGGCCAGCGTGGCGATGGCGGTGTCCTGCGCGCCGGTGCCGGTCAAGTCGCAGATTGTCACCTGGTCGGCCGCGGTGCGGCCGGGGTGGCGGCCGGCCACCACGTCGCCGAGCTCGACCGGCGCGCCGCCCGGCCACAGGCCAGCGGCGATGGCGCTGCGCAGCTCGCCGAGCGCCTCGCACTGGCTGGCGCGGTCGGCGACGTAGAGGCCGGCCTCGGCGACGGCGCGCGCGGCGATCTCGTTCTTGCCGGCCTGGTCGGAGCCCATCGCGGTGACATGCAGGCCGGGATGCAGCCACTCGGCCGCGAGGATCGGCCGCTCGGCCGGCGTGGTGGTGACGACGAGCTGGCTCTCGGCGACGAGGCGCGCCGGGTCGCGCTCGGTCTTCGCCTCGATGCCGAGCGTTTCGGCGATGTCGGCGGCGCAGCGCGCCGCCTTGTCGGCGTCGCGGCCCCACACCAGGACGCGCCCGAACGGCCGCTCGAGATGCGCGGCGGCGATCTGCAGGCGGGCCTGCACGCCGGTGCCCATGACGCCGGCGGTGTCCACGGCGGCCGGCGCCAGGTGGCGCGCGGCGACGGCGCCGGCGGCGGCGGTGCGCACGTCGGTCAGGTAGCCGTTGTCGAGGAACAGCGCCTCGACCAGCCCGGTGCGGGCGGAAAACAGGATCATCAGCCCGTTGAGGCTCGGCAGGCCGAGCTTCGGATTGTCGAAGAAGCCGGGGCTGACCTTGATGGCGAAGCCGTCGAAGCCGGGGATGAAGGCCGTCTTGACGTCGACCTCGCCATTCGCCTCCGGCAGCGCCATCGACAGGATCGGCGGCATGACGACGCGGCCGGTGGCGAGCGCGGCGAAGGCGTTCTCCACCGTGTCGACGGCCTCGCGGTCGAGCGCGACGGCCTTGCGCAGGTCGGCCTCGGTGACGACGAGCACGTCATGCGGCATAGGGGCGTCCTTCCAGCGTGGTGTCGCCGAGCGCGACGTCGCGGCCGGCGACGATGTCGGTGAACACGGCCATGTCGACGTTGCGCCCGGTCAGGAGCGTGGCGACCGGCCCGTCGAGCCGGCCGGCGCGGCCGGTCATCAGGGCGGCCGCGCCGACGGCGGCGGCACCCTCGCAGATGAGCCTGTCCTCGTAATAGTGCGCCTGCATGGCGCGGTAAATCTCCGCCTCCGAAACGAGCACGGTCGCGTCGAGATGGTCGCGGCACAGCGCGAAGGTGAGCCGGTTGTCGAGGCCGATGCCGCCGCCCAGCGAATCGGCCAGGCTCGCCACCTCGCGCACGGCGACCGGCCGGCCGGCGGCAAGCGCGGCGTGCATGGCCGCGCCGCGCTGCATGGTGACGCCGACGACGCGGATCGACGGCTTGATGCGCTTGGCGGCGAGCGCCACGCCGGCGGCGAGGCCGCCGCCCGACAGCGGCACCAGGACGGCGGCGAGGTCGGGCCGCTCCTCCAGCAGCTCGAGGCCGATGGTGCCCTGGCCGGCGATCACGGCGGGATGGTCGAAGGGCGGAATCTCGACCAGCCCGTCGCGCGCGGCGAGGCGGCGGCTCTCGGCGCCGGCCTCGTCCTGGCTGTCGCCGACGATCGCCACCTCGGCGCCGAGCGCGCGGATGCCGTCGACCTTGGCCTGCGGCACCAGGCGCGACATGCAGATGACGGCGCGCAGGCCGAGCCGGCGGGCGGCGTAGGCGACGGCGCGGCCGTGATTGCCGGTCGAGCAGCAGGTGACGCCGGCGGTGCCGGCCGGCAGCGCGGCCATCGCGTTGGCCGCGCCGCGCAGCTTGAAGGCGCCGACCGGCTGGGCGAGCTCGAGCTTCATCAGCACCTCGCAGCCGGCCACGCGCTCGAGGAACGGGGAGGGGACGAGCGGCGTCGCCGCGGCGACGCCGGCGATCGCCCGGCGCGCGGCCAGGATGTCGGACAGCGCCAGCGTCTCCATCGGCTCAGTTGGCCTCCAGCACGGCGCTCAGGAACTGGCGGGTGCGCTCGTTCTCCGGGTTGGAGAAGATCTCGTCGGGCGCGCCCTCCTCGGCGATCTTGCCGCCGTAGAAGAAGCACACGCGGTCGGCGAACTCGCGGGCGAAGCCCATCTGGTGGGTGACCATCAGCATCGTCAGGTTGTGCTCGGAGCCGAGCTTGCGGATGACGTTGAGCACCTCGCCGACGAGCTCGGGGTCGAGCGCGGAGGTGACCTCGTCGAACAGCATCACCTTGGGCCGCATGGCCAGCGCGCGGGCGATCGCCACGCGCTGCTGCTGGCCGCCGGACAACTGGCTCGGATACTGGTCGACCTTGTCGCCGAGGCCGACCATGTCGAGCAGCTCGGCGGCGCGCTCGCGCGCCTCGGCCTTCGGCATGCCGAGCACGTTGACCGGCGCCTCCATGCAGTTCCTGATCGCCGACATGTGCGGGAACAGGTTGAAGTGCTGGAACACCATGCCGATGTTGCCGCGCACCCGGCGCAGGTGGCGCTGGTCGGCCGGCACCAGCGTGCCGTTCTTCTCCATGTGGGTGAGCGGCTCGCCGTCGACATAGATGATGCCCTCGTTGATGCGCTCGAGCGTCATCAGCATGCGCAGCACGGTGGTCTTGCCGGAGCCGGAGGGGCCGATGATCGCCACCTTCTCGTTGGCGGCGATCTCGAGGTCGAGCGAATCGAGCACCGTCAGCGAGCCGTAGCGCTTGGTCACCTTGTCGAACTTGACCATGGGGGTCGTCATCGCGCGCCTCCGGGGTTGCGCAGGGAGCGGTTGAGCCAGGCCTCGACCTGGCGGATCAGCGCCGCGGCGATGAGGCTGAAGACGAGGAAGAACAGGCCGACGATGGTGATCGGCTCGACGTAGCGGAAGCTCTGCGAGCCGAGGATCTTGGCCGTCTGCATCAGCTCCAGAACGGCGATCGCCGACAGCAGCGGCGTCTCCTTGAACAGCGCCACCAGATAGTTGCCGAGCGCCGGCACGACCGGCGGGATGGCCTGCGGGATGATGATGTCGCGGAAGGTGACGTAGGGGCTCAGATTGAGCGCCACCGAGGCCTCCCACTGGCCCTTGGGGATGTTCTCCAGCCCGGCGCGGTAGACCTCCGAGCAATAGGCGCCGTAGTGCAGGCCGAGCGCGATGACGCCGGCCACCATGGCCGGCAGGACGATGCCGAACTCGGGAAACACGAAGAAGATGAAGAAGATCTGGATCAGCACCGGCGTCGAGCGCACGAACTCGACGAAGGCGCCGGTGGGCAGCGAGACCCAGCGGCTCTGCGACATGCGCAGGATGGCGAGGACGAGGCCGAGCGAGGCGGCGAGCAGGAAGCCGAGAACGGTGGCCTGCAGCGTGATGAGCGACGCGCGAAGCAGCGTCGGCATGATCTCCAGCGTGTAGCCCCAGTCCCAGAACATCACTGGCTCCTTCCGCGGGCGATGCCGCGCGCGGCGATGCTTTCCAGCCAGCGCATGCCGACGGTGATGAGGATGGAGATGGCGAGGTACATCACCAGCACGATGGTGAAGATCTCGATCGTGCGGAAGGTGGTCTGGTTCATCTGCTGCGCCTTGAAGGCGAGGTCGGAGATGGTGATCAGCGAGACCAGCGCGGTCGCCTTGAGCAGCTCGATGAACAGGTTGCCCCAGGGCGGGATCATCGCGATGAAGGCCTGCGGCAGGATGATGCGGCGCAGCGCCAGCGTGCGCGGCATGTTGAGCGCGACCGACGCCTCCCACTGGCCGCGCGGCACGGCGTTGACGGCGCCGCGCACCACCTCCGCCCCGTAGGCGCCGACATTGAGGCCGAGCGCGGCGATGGCCACCGTCAGCGGCTCGAGCAGGATGCCGAAATGCGGCAGCACGAAGAACAGCCAGAAGAGCTGCACCAGCGCCGAGGTGCCGCGGAACACCTCGATGTAGGCGACCGCCAGCCAGCGCAGCGGCGCCGGGCCGTACATCTTGGCCATGGCGGCCAGGAGCGCCATGACGACGGCCAGCACGCAGCCGCCGATGGTGATCTGGATGGTGACGAGGGCGCCCTCGAGCAGGCCCGGGATGAACTCGCGGAATCCGGCGAAGCTGGCGACGGCGAGCCCGGCGGTGAAGAAGACGATGGCGCAGATCGCCAGCGACCGAAGCTGCATCCCCGTTCTCCGCCTAGGGCCGAAAATCCGGCCCCGGCTGGTGCGCCGGTGCCGGAGCGGCCTGTCCCCCGTGCTCTTTATCCGGGAGGGCGGGCGCCGCCGGCACCCGCCCGTCCGTGGCCGCGGCGGACCGCGGCGGCATGGTCAGCCGTGCGGCCCGGTCACTCGCCGGCGCACAGCTCCTCGGTGGTCTTGTTCGGCAGGTAGCCCTCGCCGAAGCCGAACTCGGAGACCAGCGCGATGTGCTCCTCGGTGCCGACGAAGTCCTTCAGCGTGGCGTTGAACGCCTGGTAGAGGTCCTCGTCCTCGGGCCGGAAGGCGAAGCCGCCATGGCCCTTGACCGATTCGCCGGCGACCTCGCCGAACGGTTCGGTCGATTCCACGCCCTCGTTGTTGTCGGCCATGCGGGCGATCGACAGCGCGGTGAGCGCGGCGGCGTCGGCGCGGCCGGCCTTGACCGCGCTGACCAGGCTCGCCTGGTCGGGCAGCACGACGAGCTGGCCCTGGTCGACGCCGGCGTCCTCGGCATAGCCGGCCTCGACGGCGCCGGCCATCACGGCGAGCTTGAGGTCGCCGTTCTCGGCGATGGTCCCGTAGTCGGCGATGTTCTTCGGGTTGCCCTCCTGCACCAGGAAGGCCTGGCCGATGCCGTAGGACGGCTCGGAGAAGCGCACCTGCTCGCAGCGCTGCGGCGTGATGAACATGCCCGCCGCGATGATGTCGAAGCGGCCGGCCTTGAGACCGGGGATCAGCGAGCCGAACTCGGTGAGCACGCCGTCGACCTCGTCGATGCCCATCTTGGCGAGCACGGCCTTGGCGACCTCGGGCGCCTCGCCGGTCAGCTCGCCGGCGGGCGTGGCGTAGCCGTAGGGCGCCTCGTTGGCAAAGCCGACACGGATGTAGCCCTGCTCCTTGGCACGCTCGAGCGTGCTCTGCGCGGCAGCGGCGCCGGCGGTCAGAGCGACGGCGCCGAGTGCGGCCATGCCCTTCAGAAATGTGCGTCTCATAGGCCTATCCCCTGTTACGGTTTGAACTATTTCGCAGGCTTGAGCGGAAGGATGTATACATCATCATGCGGCCGGAGAGGCTGTCAATGCCTTTCCCGGGGCCTGCCCCGGGCGCCCGCCGCGGGGTGCTGCGGCGCGGTCGCGGGCGGGCTGAAGGAATCTCTTTTCCGGCTCCGCCCAAGTGCGATAGAGGGATACATCTTGCCATCGCCACGCCGGCCGGCGCTCCGGCCTGCGGCCGTCTTTGCGGAACCGCCATGCCCGCCTCGCAGCTTCCCTTCAGCCCCCAGGAATACGCCGACCGACTGACCAAGGTGCGCAACGCCATGGTGGCGCGCGGCATCGACCTGCTGTTCATCGAGGACCCGTCCAACATGGCCTGGCTGACCGGCTATGACGGCTGGTCGTTCTACGTCCACCAGGGCGTGCTGGTGTTCCTCGACGAGGAGCCGATGTGGTGGGGCCGGGCGCAGGACGCCAACGGCGCGGTGCGCACCGTCTACATGCCCGACGAGCGGGTGATGAGCTATCCGGACCACTACGTCCAGGCGAGCACCATCCACCCGATGGAGATGCTGGCGGCGATCGTGCGCGCGCACGGCTACGACGCGCGGCGCATCGGCGTCGAGATGGAGAACTACTACTTCACCGCCAAGGCGTTCATGGTGCTGCAGCACGAGCTGCCCGACGCGCGCTTCGTCGACGCCACCGGGCTGGTCAACTGGGAACGGGCGGTCAAGTCGGACGCGGAGATCGTCTTCATGCGCCGGGCGGCGCGCATCTCGGAGAAGATCGTCGACGGCATCTTCGAGCGCGTCGAGCCGGGCATGAAGAAGAACGAGCTGGTCGCCGAGATCTACGGCGACGCGATCCGCGGCGTCGACGACGACTGGGGCGAGTATCCGGCCATCGTGCCGCTGCTGCCGAGCGGCTCGGACGCCGCCGCGCCGCACCTGACCTGGGACGGCCGGCGCTTCGAGCAGGGCCAGGCGACGTTCTTCGAGATCGCCGGCTGCTACCGGCGCTATCACGTGCCGTTCTGCCGCACGGTGTTCCTCGGCCAGCCGCCCGACTTCATGCTGGAAGCGGAGAAGGCCTTGTGCGAGGGGCTCGAGGCGGGCCTCGAGGCGGCGCGCCCGGGCAACCGGGCCGGCGACGTGGCCGAGGCGCTCTACGGCGCGCTGGAGCGCGCCGGCATCCGCCGCGACGGGCGCTGCGGCTATCCGATCGGCATCTCCTATCCGCCCGACTGGGGCGAGCGCACGATCTCGCTGCGCAAGGAGGACGACACCGAGCTGCAGGCCGGCATGACCTTCCACTTCATGCCGGGGCTGTGGATGTCGGACTGGGGGCTGGAGATCACCGAGAGCATCCTCATCCGCGACAGCGGGCCGGCCGAATGCCTGTGCAAGCGGCCGCGCAAGCTGCTCGTCAAGGACTAGGCGCTTGCGAAGGCTGACCGCATGACCGATCTGGCGCGCGCCCGCGACATCCTGGCCGATCTCGTCGCCTTCCCGACGGTCTCGGCCGACAGCAATCTCGCGCTGATCGCCTATGCCGGCGACATCCTGAGCGGGCTCGGCGCGCAGCTCTCCATGGCGCGCGACGACAGCGGCGCCAAGGCCAACCTGTTCGCCACGCTGGGCGGCGAGGGCGACGGCGGCATCGTCCTGTCGGGCCACACCGACGTGGTGCCGGTGGTCGACCAGGACTGGACCAGCGATCCCTTCACGCTCGCCGAGCGCGACGGCCGGCTCTACGGCCGCGGAACCTGCGACATGAAGGGCTTCATCGCCTGCTGCCTGGCGATGGCGCCGCGCTTCGCCGCCGTGCCGCTCGCCCGGCCGCTGCACTTCGCCTTCACCTATGACGAGGAGGTCGGCTGCCTCGGCGCGCGCCATCTCGTCGCCGACCTCCAGCGCGCCGGCATCCGGCCGGCCGCCGCGATCGTCGGCGAGCCGACCGCGATGCGCATCATCGAGGCGCACAAGGGCTGCCACGAATACACCGTCGCCTTCCACGGCCGCGCCGGCCACGGCTCGGAGCCCGACCGCGGCGTCAACGCGGTGGAATACGCCGTGCGCTACGCGACGCGGCTGATGGAGCTGGCCGAGGAGCTGAAGGGCCGGGCGCCGGTCGACAGCCCGTTCCGGCCGCCCTGGACGACGCTGCAGATCGGCCGCATGGCCGGCGGCACGGCGCACAACGTGATCGCCAGCCACTGCAGCGTCGACTGGGAGATGCGCCCGGTTCAGCCGGCCGATGCCGCGCACGTCAAGGCGGCGATCGGCGCCTATGTCGACGAGGTGCTGCGGCCGGCCATGCAGGGCACGGCGCCGGAGGCCGACATCGTCACCCATGTGGTGGGCGAGGTCGCCGGCCTAGCGCCGGCGAGCGAATCGGAGGCGCGCCGCATCGTCGCCGAGCTGACCGGCCGGCAGGAGGCCGAGGCGGTGTCGTTCGGCACCGAGGCCGGCCTCTTCCAGGCGATCGGCATGTCGGCCGTGATCTGCGGGCCGGGCTCGATCGAGCAGGCGCACAAGCCGGACGAATACGTCGCCCCCGACCAGCTCGAGGCGTGCCTGGCGATGCTCGACGGGCTCGCCGACCGGCTGACATGACGTCCGCGCCGCAGCGCCGCCGCGGCGACGGGCGGCAACGCCTGCTGCGCATCTACGAGACGCTGCGCCTGCGCATCTGCCTGCTCGACTACCCGCCCGGCCACCGGCTGCGCGAGGCGGACCTGGCGGCCGAGTTCGCGGCGAGCCGCACGCCGATCCGCCGCGTGCTCGCGCGGCTCGAGGACGAGGGGCTGCTGCGCTCGGTGCACGGCGTCGGCACCATCGTCACCGACATCGACATCGCGGCGCTGGCCGAGGTCTACGAGCTGCGCGTGGCGCTCGCCGAGCTCTACGGCCGGCTGGCGCCGGTGGCGCCGGACGGGGCCGGCCTCGACCGCTTCCGCGCCGTGCTTTCGGGCTGCGACGCGCTGGTCGAGCGGCCCGACGCGCGCGCCTTCGCGCGGCTCAACATGGAGTTCTTCGCGCTGATCGCGACGCTGACGGCCAATGCGCCGCTGCGCCAGATCAGCGAGCGGCTCTACTACCAGACGACGCGCATCTGGCTGAAGACGGCCGCCCGGCTGGCCGCCTACGAGCGGCTTCTGGCCGAGGAGATCGCGCATTTCCGCCGCGAGGTGGCCGACGTGCTGGCGGCGCTGGAAGCCGGCGACCTGGCCAATGTCGGCGCCATCCGGCGCGCCCACATCGCGATGAGCTTCGCCCGGCTGCGCGCCCAGGCTGAGCGGGCGGCGCCTGGCGAGTGAGCCCGCCCGGCCGCGCCGCCGGCGTCAGTCGCCGTAGGGCACCCACACGTTCTTGACCTCGATGGCGCGCGCGGCGAAGGCGGCGGCGTCGGCGTCCTCGGCATGCCAGTCGACGGCGCGGCCGTTGCCGGTCCACACGCGCTTCAGGTTGCCGGCGGATTCGAGCTCGACGGCGCGGCAGGTCTTTGCGTCGGCGACGCACCACAGCCCGTCGACGTCGTCGTGGCGGGCGAGCACACGGGCCAGCGCGTCGGCCGGGCCGGTGACGATGTTGACGGCGCCGGCCGGCAGGTCGGAGGTCTCGATCACCTGGTAGAGGTCGGTGGCGACCAGCGGGTAGCGCCAGGACGGCACGGCGACCACCGCGTTGCCCATGGCGAGCGCCGGGCCGAGCATGGCGACCAGGCCGAGCAGCGGCGCGGCGTCGGGCGCGACCAGGCCGACGACGCCGACCGGCTCGTTGAGCGCCAGGGTGACGGCGCGCATCGGCGGCTGGTGGACGCGGCCCTCCACCTTGTCGGCCAGGCTGCCGCAGGCGAACAGGCGCTCGACGGCGGCGTCGACCTCGGCGCGCGCGGCTCTGGCGCCGGCGCCCGTCAGCCGGGCGATGCGGGCGGCGAACTCGTCGGCGCGCACGGCGAGGTTCTCGGCGAAATAATAGAGCACCTGGCTGCGGTTGTAGGCGGTGGCCGACGGCCAGGCGCTCTTGCGCGCCGCCGCGACGGCGTTGCGGATGTCCTTGCGGTTGCCGATGCCGGCCTCGCCGGCGAGCCGCCCGCGGGCATCGGCCACGGCGCGCACATAGGTCGCGTCGGGCCGCACCTGGCGGCCGCCGACGAACAGCTTGGGCGTGCGGTCGATGGCCGCGTCGGGCTCGCCCGTCGCCTCGGGCATGGCGATCGGCGCATAGGCGCGGCGCCGCGCCGGCCCGGCCGGCGCCAGGTATTCGCGCAGCCCCTCGCGCCCGCCCTCGCGGCCGAAGCCGCTCTCGCGATAGCCGCCGAAGCCGCAGGCGGCGTCGAACAGGTTGGTGCCGTTGATCCACACGACGCCGGCCTTGAGCTGCGGGGCGACGTGCAGCGCGCGGCCGACCGTCTCGCTCCACACCGAGGCGGCGAGGCCGTAGCGGGTGTTGTTGGCGAGCGCCACCGCCTCCTCGGTGGTGCGGAAGGTGGTCGCCGCCAGCACCGGGCCGAACACCTCCTCCTGCATCAGCACGTTGGCCGGCGCCACGCCGGTGACCAGCGTGGGCAGGTGGTAGTGGCCGGCCGCCGGCAGGTCGACCGCCGGCTGCCAGCACTCCGCCCCCTGGCGGGCGCCCTCGGCGACCAGGTCGCGCACGCGGGCGAGCTGCACGGCGGCGACCAGCGGGCCGATGTCGGTGTTCTTGTCGAGCGGGTCGCCGAGCCGCAGCCGGCCCATGCGCGCGCGCACCCGCGCAAGCAGCGTCTCGGCGACGTTTTCCTGCACGAGAAGCCGCGAGCCGGCGCAGCACACCTGGCCCTGGTTGAACCAGATGCCGTCGACCAGCCCTTCCACGGCGCTGTCGAGGTCGGCGTCGTCGAAGACGACGAAGGGCGACTTGCCGCCGAGCTCGAGCGACAGCGCCTTGCCGCTGCCGGCGGTGGCGCGGCGGATCATGCGGCCGACCTCGGAGGAGCCGGTGAAGGCGATCTTGTCGACGCCGGGATGGGCGACCATGGCGCTGCCGGTCTCGGCGCCGCCCTGCACGATGTTGACGACGCCCTTCGGCACGCCGGCGCGGGCGCAGATCTCGGCGAACAGGATCGCCGTCAGCGGCGTGTACTCGGCCGGCTTGAGCACCACCGTGCAGCCGGCCGCCAGCGCCGGGGCGATCTTCCAGGCGAGCATCAGCAGCGGGAAGTTCCACGGGATGATCTGGCCGACGACGCCGACCGGCCCGTGGCCGGGGAAGGCGCGCGCCATCTCCTGCGCCCAGCCGGCGTGGTGGATGAAGTGGCGCACGGCGAGCGGCACGTCGATGTCGCGGCTCTCGCGGATCGGCTTGCCGTTGTCGATCGATTCGAGCACCGCGAACAGCCGCGCGTGGCGCTGCATGGCGCGGCCGATGGCATAGAGGATGCGGGCGCGGCGGTAGCCGGAGGCGGCGCGCCAGCGCGGCAGCGCCTTGCGCGCGGCGGCGACCGCGTCGGCGACGTCGTCGGCGTCAGCCTCGGCGATCTCGGCCAGGGGCCGGCCGCTCGCCGGCTCCTCGACGGCGAAGCGGCGGCCGGCGCGGCCGGCGCGCCAGGCGCCGTCGACGAACAGCGTGCGGGCGAGGTCGCGGCCGGCGAGCCAGGCGTCGGCCTCGGCGCGCGATTCGGGCGCCGGTCCGTAGTCCATGGCGGCGTAGCGTTCGAGAATGGTCACGCGGGGCTCCCTGCGGCGGCCGTCAGGCCATGGCGTGGCGGTGGGCGGCCGAATAGCGCCCGGTCAGGTGATGCTCGAGCTGGCGCTCGATGTCGGTCAGCAGGCTGGAGGCGCCGAAGCGCAGCAGGTCGGGCTCGAGCCAGCGGCGGCCGAGCTCCTCGCGCATCAGGATCAGCCAGTCGAGCGCCGCCCTGGCGGTGGAGATGCCGCCGGCCGGCTTGAAGCCGATGCGCTGGCCGGTCGCCTCGTGATAGGCGCGGATGGCGCGCAGCATGGCCAGGCCGACCGGCAGCGTGGCGTTGACGCTCTCCTTGCCGGTCGAGGTCTTGACGAAGTCGGCGCCGGCCATCATCGCGGCCAGCGCGGCGCGCGTCACGTTCGACAGCGTCGCCAGGTCGCCGGTGCCCAGGATGACCTTGAGATGCGCCGCGCCGCAGGCCTCGCGGAAGGCGGCGATCTCGTCGTAGAGCGCCTGCCAGCGGCCCTCCAGCACCAGGCCGCGCGGGATCACCACGTCGATCTCGTCGGCGCCGTCGGCGACCGAGGCGCGGATCTCGGCGAGCCGTGTCGCGAGCGGCGCCAGGCCGTGCGGAAAGGCGGTCGACACGGCGGCGACGTGGATGCCGGTGCCGGCGAGCTCGGCCGCCGCGGTCGCCACGAAGGGGTGGTAGACGCACACCGCGGCCGGCCGGATCACCGCGTCGCCGAGGCCGAGCCCCTCGACGATGTCGGCGCGCAGCGGGTTGCGCGCCTTGGCGCACAGCCGGCGCACGCGGCCCGGCGTGTCGTCGCTCGACAGCGTCGTCAGGTCCATCACCGCGAGGGCGCGCAGCAGCCAGGCCGCCTGGTGCTCGTTCTTCACCGAGCGGCGCTTGCCCAGCGTGTCGACGCGGCGCTCGAGCGCCGAGCGGTTGACGTGGCGCGCCGCTTCCAGCCAGCCGGCATCGAAGGGCAGGCCGGGATTGCGCGCCGCCGGCGGCTCGGCCGCCGTGCCGGACGCCTTGGGAAGCGGATGGACGCTGGCGCCGCCGCCGGCGGCCGGTGAATGCTGCTTGCCGGTCATGTCGACCCCGAAAGCGTGACCCCGGGCGCGGGCCGGGAGGAGGGGCGGGCGCGGACCCGCGCGCCGGAGCGCCCGGCGGCGCGGCCGCATCGTCGGCGGCATTATTCCAGCACCGGGGCGCGGCTGGCAAGCCGCCATCGGCGCCGGGCGTCGCTCGCCGCCGCCTCGCAGCGTCGCGGCCGACGCAGCGCCGGAAGCCGTGCGGCGCGCGCACCAGGCAGGCCATGGGGGACGGGCGAGGACCGCGGAACAAACGCGCCGGCATGGCGTTCTGTCGTTGCGTTTATTTCGAATATGGACGATATACGGATCGTGCGCCGATGCGTGTGGGAGAGAACCATGGCCGCCGAGAAAGCCCGCCTCCTCGAGGATCGCATGCCGTCGAACGAGGAGCGCGAGAGTGCCAACCAGCTTCGCCAGGTGCTGGCGAACACCATGAAGGACGGTGAGCCGGCGCGCCTGAGGCTCGCCCTGGACGTCGAGAGGCGGGGCGAGGTCGTCCTCGCTCCGGCCTTGGCGCAGTCCTTGATGACGCTTCTGCGCCATGTGGCGAGCGGCCGCGCGGTCACGATCGTTCCGACCGAGGAGATGCTGACGACGCAGGCGGCCGCCGACCTGCTGAACGTGTCGCGACCGCATCTCATAAAGCTGCTCGAGAAGGGCGAGATCGCCCACACGATGGTCGGTCGGCACAGGCGGGTCCGCGCCAGGGACCTGTTCGACTACGCGCGGCGGCGCGACGCCGAGCGCGAGCGGGCTCTGGACGAGCTCGCGAGCCTGGACGCGGACCTGATCTGACGCTTCCGGGAGAATGGCGCCGAACCGCTACACCGCGACGATCGACGCATGCGTCCTGGCGGGCGCGCTGACGCGCAACATGATGCTCAGCCTGGCGGAGGCGGGTCTCTTCCGGCCCAGATGGTCCGAACGAATCCTCGCCGAAACCGAACGCGCGATCCGTTCGATTCACGCAAAGCGCGGCATCGCCGACGCCGAAGCGATCGCGGCTCGCCACTGCGATGCGATGCGACGCGCCTTCCCCGAGGCGATCACCGAGGGATACCAGATGCTGATCGCCGCGTGCGATCTGCCGGACGACGACGATCGTCATGTGCTGGCGGCCGCGATCCAGGCGCGGGCCTCGGTGATCGTGACCGACAACATCAAGCACTTCCCCGAACGGAGCATCGGCCCGTTCAATCTCATCGCCTCGACGGCAGACGCGTTCCTGGCTGATATCGTCGATCTCGACACGCCCGCTGCGGTCGCCGCGCTTCGCAGGATGCGGACCCGGTTCAACAGGCCGCAGATCGATGCCGAAAGCCTCATTCTGAAGATGGAAGGCGCCGGGTTGGGCCAGACGGCGAGCCTGCTGATCGGCGAGGTGCGGTCGCTCTAGCGTTTCCAGGCGAGGTGGAAACCGGTTCGCCGTTGGCAAACGCGTCAAGACAATCGCTTGGAGCCGATCTGCGATGCCGTGAAAAGCAGATCGGCTCTTGCTCCAGGTTGCGGACCGCCGGGCGGCATCGCCATCGGCGCGGCGCCCGGGGGCGGGCGGCTGGCCCAGTCGGCGGTTCTTTACAAAGCGGGCGCGCCCGACCAGTATCGGACTTCCTGCCCGCGCGGCGTTCCATGCGCGGGCTTCGCCATATCACAGGGAGAGTTACGCCATGGTTCGCAACACACGCAGGGTCTTCGCCGCTTCGGTCGCGGCCGCCGCCATGCTGGCCGCCTCGGCCGCGCAGGCGGAGGACGTGAAGATCGGCTTCCTCGGCGGCTTCACCGGCCCGATCGAGAGCCTCGTGCCGCCGATCTTCAACGGCGCCGAGCTGGCCGTGACGCACGTCAACGAGCAGGGCGGCATCCTCGACGGCGAGCTGCAGCTCGTGCAGGGCGACACGACCTGCGCCGACACCACGGCGGCCGCCGGCGCGGCCGACCGCATGGTCAATTCGGAGAACGTGACGGCGCTGGTCGGCCCGCTGTGCTCGGGCGCCACCATCGCGGCGGCCAACACCGCGGCGATCCCCGGCGGCGTCATGCTGATCTCGCCGGCGGCGACCTCGCCGGCGCTGACCGAGCTGGAGGACAACGACCTCGTCTTCCGCACCACGCCGTCCGACGCCTATCAGGGCGAGATGCTGGCCAAGACGCTGCGCGGCGACGGGGTGGAGAGCATCGCCATCAGCTACGTCAACAACGACTACGGCAAGGGCTTCGCCGACGCGCTGGCGAGCGCCTTCGAGGCGCAGGGCGGCACCGTGGCGGCCAACGAGGCGCATGAGGACGGCAAGGCCGACTACCGCGCCGAGGTCGGCTCGCTCGCCGCGGCCGGCGCGGAGATGCTGGTCGTGCTCGCCTATGCCGACGGCTCGGGCCAGACGATCCTGCGCCAGGCGATCGAGGGCGGCGACTTCTCGCGCTTCGCCGGCGGCGACGGCATGGTCAGCGGCGCGCTGATCCCGGCGGTCGGCGAGGGCCGGCTCGACGGCATGATCGCGACGCGCGCCGGCAGCAACGAGACGCCCGGCACCGAGGTCTTCAACAAGCTCGCCGAGGAGGCCGGCGTCGACCCGAACGGCACCTATGTGGCGCAGTCCTACGACGCGGCCTTCCTGATCGCGCTGGCGATCCAGCAGAACGGCAGCGGCGACCGCGAGGGCCTGTCGGAGGCGCTGCGCGCGGTGGCGAGCGCGCCGGGCGAGATGATCCTGCCCGGCGAGTGGGAGAAGGCGCGCCAGCTCATCGCCGAGGGCACCGACATCAACTACGAGGGCGCCTCGGGCAGCCACGAGTTCGACGACAACGGCGACGTGCCCGGCGTGATCCTGCGCATGGAGGTCGAGGGCGACGAGTTCGCCGAGGTCGGCCAGGTCGAGTAGTCCGGTCCGGCCGG